>NZ_JANADR010000001.1:0-681785 GCF_024199925.1 Bradyrhizobium sp. CCGUVB1N3 | reverse complement strand
TGGCCTGCAAGCTGCATTGCGGTCATCACATGCATGGAGACGCCGGTGGCGCCGATCGGATGGCCCTTCGACTTGAGCCCGCCGGACGGATTGACCGGCAGCTTGCCGTCCTTCAGCGTCCAGCCCTCCTTGATGGCACGGGCGCCCTGCCCCCTCGGCGTCAGGCCCATCGCTTCATATTCGATCAGCTCGGCGACCGTGAAGCAGTCGTGGGTCTCGACGAAGGAGAGGTCGGCGAGCGACACGCCGGCCTTCTCAAGCGCGCGCTGCCAGGCAACCGTGCAGCCTTCGAACTGGAGGATGTCGCGCTTGCTCATCGGCAGGAAGTCCTGGGCATGCGCGGTGGCGCGGAAGCCGATCGACTTGCTCATGCCCTTGGCGGTCTCGGCGTCGGCCAGCACCAGTGCCGCAGCGCCGTCGGAGACGAGCGAGCAGTCGGTGCGCTTCAGGGGACCGGCGACGTAAGGATTCTTCTCGCTTTCGGAGCGGCAGAACTCGAAGCCAAAATCCTTGCGCATCTGGGCGAAGGGGTTGGCAACGCCGTTCTTGTGGTTCTTGGCCGCGATCAGCGCCAGCGCGTCGGACTGGTCGCCGTATTTCTGGAAATAGGCGCTGGCGATCTTGCCGAACACGCCGGCGAAGCCGCCAACGGTGTCGCCGTCTTCCGGCAGATAGGACGCCTTCAGGAGGTTCTTGCCGATCTCCGGACCCGGCGTGCGCGTCATCTGCTCGACGCCGACGACCAGCACGATTTTGGCAGCGCCGGCCGCGATCGCGCGCAGGCCCTGATGCACGGCGGCCGAGCCGGTGGCGCAGGCGTTCTCGACACGGGTCGCCGGCTTGAAGCGCAAATGCGGATCGGCCTGGAGCACCAGCGAGGCGGTAAAATCCTGCGGCGAGAAGCCGGCGTTGAAATGACCGAGCACGATCTCGTCGACATCGCCAGCCGAGATGCCGGCATCGGCGAGCGCCTCATTGGCAACGCGCGTGACGAGGCTTTCGACGATCTCGGTGTCGAACTTGCCGAACGGCGTGTGCGCCCATCCGACGATGCTGGCGGTCATGGTCACTCTCCTCAGATCTTCCCTCGTCTCCCCCTGCCCGATTCTTAGCCCATCAGGCCCAAGACTTCACGTGGCTTTGAGGCCTTTCAGGGTGCGCTGGCAGATGGCAGTTATGCCGGCCCAGTTCCCCGCCCTGATCTCCGCAGCCGGGCATAGCCAGGAACCGCCGACCGCCAGCACGTTCGGCTCGGCGAGCCAGGTCGCCGCATTGGCCTCGCCGACGCCGCCGGTGGGGCAAAAGCGCACATTGGGGAACGGACCGCCCAGCGCCCGCAGGCCCTTGATGCCGCCGGCCTGCTCCGCCGGGAAGAACTTTGCCAGATCGAAGCCGAATGCCAACGCCTGCATCAGCTCGGACGCAGTCGCAATGCCCGGGGCAAAGGGCAAGGCGCTGTCGGCGGCGGCCTTCAACAGATCGGGCGTGCCGCCCGGGCTGATGCCGAACTTGACGCCGAGCTTCTCGGCACGCGCAAGGTCGGCCGGGTTGAGAATGGTGCCGATGCCGACGATCGCCTCCGGCACCTCCGATATCATCGCCTTTGCCGCCTCGATCGCCACGGAGGTGCGCAGCGTCACCTCCAGCGTCTTGACGCCACCGGCAACGAGGGCGCGCGCCAGCGGCACGGCGTCCTCGAGACGCTCGATGGTGAGGACGGGGATGACGGTCGCGGCCTTGAACAGCGCCGCGAGCTTTTCCTGTTTGGCAGTCGTGGTCATGGCGTCTCGATTTTCACTTTGTCGCTTGGCGTGAGGTTGCCGGCCGGAGCCGCTTCTTCGGCGGCATGGCATAGGCCGGAATGATGGCACCGGGATAGCAGATCACGAGGCTCGCAAGGCGATGCCCGGCCTGCGCGGCCTCGACCGGATCGGAGCCGGCAAGCCGGGCTGCGATATAGGCCGCGGCAAAGCTGTCGCCGGCCGCGGTGGTGTCGACCACCGGCTTGGTCAGCGGCTCGGCACGCACCTCGCTGGTGCCGCCCGGAAAGCGCAACAGGCTGACCGGCTCGGCGAGACGGAATACCAGCTCGGGAGTGGTGATGCGCGCCATCAAATCGGCATGGCTTTCACCGGGGTACAGCGCAAGCAGATCCTCGGTCGAGGTCAGCACGATGTCGGCGGCCTCGAAGGCCGCGGCAAACACCTCGCGGGCAACGTCGCGATCGGGCCAGCCGCGGGCGCGAAAATTGGTGTCGAACACGAAGCGGGTGCCGAGCAGGCGCGCGCGCTTGATCGCCGCGAACAGGCGCTCCCGCCCGGCCTGATCGTAGATCGAGAGGGTGATGGCGGAGAGATAGACGATGTCGTAGCTCATCAAGGAGTTGAGGAGCTCGTCCGTCTCCGGCAGATCCATCAGCCGGCGCGCAGCTGCGCTGTCGCGCCAGTGAAAGAACTGCCGCTCGCCCTTCGCATCGAGCTGGATCATGTAGAGGCCGGGCAGCTTGCCGGGCAGACGCACGACACGCCTGGTGCCGACGCCCTCCGCCGTCCAGGCCGTCACCATCTCATCGCTCAAGCCGTCGTCGCCGAGCGCGGTGAGATAGTCGACCTTGACCTCGAGCCGCGCGAGATAGACGGCCGTGTTGAGCGTGTCGCCGCCGAAGCCGCGCGAGTAGAGCCCGCCGCCCTGCCCCTGGCCGCCGGACTGCCCGCCTCCTTGGGCCTGCCGGAGCTCGACCATGCATTCACCGATGCAAGCAACGCTCACCATCACTCCACCCACACTGTTCACCGGTTACGTCAGGCGACGAAATTGCCGCCCAGCTCGTCTTCGATGTGAATGCGGATGATATCATCGAAGCTCTTCTCGGCGGTGGTGAAGCCGAGCTCGCGCGAGCGACGCGCATCGAAATTGCGCGGCCAGCCACTGACGATGCCGACGATGAAGGGATCCGGCTCCCGCTTGATGCGGGCGGCGACCTTCTCGCCCGCGACCCGCTTCAGGGCGGCGATCTGCTCGCCGACCGTCGCCGACAGGCCAGGCATGGTGAGATTGCGGCGCGGACCGACCGCGGCGAGGTCCATGGTGCCGGCGTGGAGCAGGAAGCCCACCGCGGAGCGCGGCGTCGCATGCCAGTGGCGGACGTCTTCGGAGACCGGCAGGATCGCGTCCTTGCCAGCCAGCGGCTCGCGCAAAATGTTGGAGAAGAAGCCGGATGCCGCTTTGTTGGGCAGGCCGGGCCGGATGCAGATTGTCGGCAGGCGGATGCCGATGCCGTCGAGGAAGCCGCGGCGGGAATAGTCGGCGAGCAGCAGTTCGCCGATCGCCTTCTGGGTGCCGTAGCTGAGCAGCGGCGTGTGGAAGAACTCGTCGCCGATCGCATCCGGGAACGGAGCGCCGAACACCGCGATCGAGGAGGTGAAGACCACGCGCGGCTTGTAGCCACCGCCAGCGAGGCGGACGGCATCGAGCAGCATCCGCGTGCCGTCGAGATTGATGCGATAGCCCTTGTCGAAATCGAGCTCGGCCTCGCCGGAGACGATGGCGGCCAGATGGAAGATCACGTCCGGGCGGCCCGCGATCAGCTTTTCGGCGGCTCCGGGAACGGCAAAATCGCCGGACACCGTCTCGACGGCAAAGCCGGCCTTCTCGGGCTTCTTCGGCTCGACCACGTCATGCATGGTCAGCTTGGTGACGTCGCTCTTGCCGAGCCGGCCATCGCGTAGCAGCCGTTCGCACAATTTGCGGCCGACCATGCCGGCAGCGCCGAGAACCAGAATGTGCAAGAGCCTACTCCTTCTTATTGATCTTGAACGCGCCCATTCGGACGCGCACTTACGACGGGCCCGCAATCATTCCTTCACGGCGCCGGTCATCGCCGACACATAATGCTCCACGAAGAAGGCGTAAAGGATAACCAGCGGCAGCGACCCCGCCAGCGCCCCCGCCATCAACGAGCCCCAGCGGTAGATGTCGCCGTCCACGAACTCGTTGACGATCGCGACCGGCACCGTCTTGTTGCTGGTCGATTGCAGGAAGGTCAACGCGTAGATGAACTCGTTCCAGCACAGCGTGAAGCAGAAGATGAAGGCCGAGATCAAGCCGGGGATTGCCAGCGGCAACACGATCTTGACCAGGATCTGCCAGCGGCTTGCTCCATCGATCAGCGCGCATTCCTCGAGCTCGAACGGAATGGTCTTGAAATAGCCCATCAACAGCCAGGTCGAGAACGGGATCAGGATGGTCGGATAGGTCAGGATCAGCGCCATCGGCGAGTCGAATAGGCCGTACTGGAACACGACGGTGGCGAGCGGGATGAACAGGATCGACGGCGGCACCAGGTAGGCGAGGAAAATCAGCCCGCCGACGAGATTTGCCCCCTTGTAGCGCAAGCGCACGATGGCATAGGCCGCCAGCACCGATGCGATGATCGAGAGCACCGTGGCGCAGACCGCCACATACATCGTGTTCCAGAGCCAGTGCGGATAGTAGCTCTCGAACAGCAGCTTGTGGAAATGCTTGAAGGTCGGATTCCAGGTCCAGAACGGGTTGTACTTGTCGAGATCGAGCAACTGCTCGTCCGGCTTCACCGAGGTCAGCGCCATCCAGTAGAACGGGAACAAGAGGATCACGACGATGATCGCGAGCGGCAGGTACAGCGTCACGATCCGGCGCGGCACCGACTGCAGGTAGCTCATGCCTTCGCTGTTATCGACGCGCGCAGGCGTCGCGAGGACGGTCTTGAGATCGACTTTCGAGGCAGGAAGATCAGTCATTGTTCTCTCCCTGTTGCCACTTCCGGCGCTGCAACCCGAACCATGAAACCATGATCGCGGCGAGCAGGAACGGGATCATCGCACTGGAGATCGCCGCGCCCTCGCCGAGCTGCCCCGCGATGATCGCGCGCTGATAGGACAGCGTCGCCATCAGATGGGTGGCATTGACCGGGCCGCCGCGGGTCATCGCCCAGATCAGCTGGAAGTCGGTGAAGGTGAATAGCACCGAGAAGGTCATCACGACCGCGATGATCGGCGTCAGCAGCGGATAGGTGATGTACCGGAAATTCTGCCAGCGCGTGGCGCCGTCCAGCGTCGCGGCTTCATAGAGCGAGGGCGACACCGTCTGCAGGCCGGCGAGCAGCGTGATCGCCACGAACGGCACGCCGCGCCAGATGTTGGCGAAGATCACGCAAATGCGTGCCCAGGTCGTGTCGCCGAGGAAATTGATGTTCTGGCTGATCAGACCGAGATGCTTCAGCGACCACGAGATGATCGAGAACTGGGAATCGAAGATCCACCAGAACGCCAGCGCCGAGAGCACCGTCGGCACGATGAAGGGGATCAGGACCATCGCACGCAGCATCGCCTTGAACGGCATGTTCTCGTTCAAGAGCAGCGCGAGATAGAGCCCGATCGCGAATTTGAGAGCGCTGGCGACGAAAGTGTAGAGCAGCGTGTTGAACACCGACAGCCAGAAGATGGAGTCGTCCCACAGCCATTGATAATTCTCGGTGCCGATGAACTGGCCGACCCGGCCGATGCGGGTGTCGGTGAAGGACAGCCAGATGCCGAGCCCCAGCGGATAGGCCAGGAAGAAGATCAGGAAGGCCATGGCCGGCAGCATGAACCAGAAGCCGAGCCAGTTGCGGTTGTACCTGAGGTGGTCCCAGGCGCTTGCCTCTCGAAACTGAGGCTTGGCTTGAGAAGCAACTACGACATCAGCCATGCCCGATATCCCCGATCAGAGTGCGAATGAGCGGGCGGCCAGACAGCCGCCCGCTCGATATCATCAGCGATAGATGCGCTTCAATTGCCGTTCGGCTTCCGCAACCGCACCCTTTGCGTCCTTCGTGCCGGTGCAATAGTTGGCAAACATGTCAACGACGATGAAGTCTGCGATTGCGGTTGCCGCCTTCTCGCCCACCGTACCGATGCCGGACGCCGGCAGGGTGCGCTTGGATGCCTGCGCGAACACGGCGTTCTTTGGATCGGCCGTCCAGACCGGCGCGGTTTCATACGCATTCAGGGTCTGTGTCAGGTAACCCTGTGCACCATCCATCCACTTCTCGTAGTTTTCCTTCTCCAGCATGAAGGCGATGAACGCCTTTGCTGCGTTCGGATATTTGGTGAAGTTAAAGGCGAGAATCGGAAATGCCAGCTGCAATTCAGTCGGCTTGCCGACGGGCCCGATCGGGTGCAGCGCGTGATAGGTATCTTCGGCGAGTTCCTTCTTGGTGGGGTCCGTCTTGGCCGCGACATAGATCGAAATGCCGTTGAGGGTACAATAGAGCTCGCCGGCCAGATACGCCTTGTTGTTGGAGGAGTCGTTCCAGGATGGAGTGCCGGGGATGAAGGTTTCCGAAAGCGCCTTGCAGTACTCCAGCGCCTTCACGGTTTCGGGCGAATTGATGATGATCTTGTCGTTCTGGTCGACCGTGTAGGCGCCGTGCCCCCACAGCACCCAGTGCAGCCAGGCATTGGCGTCGCCGCTGGCATGCCCAAGAGCAAAACCTGCAGGCGTGTTGTTCGCCTTGAGTGCCTTGCACATCTCGAGGAAGCCAGGAAAGTCTTTCGGAAACTCCTTGAAGCCCGCCTTGTCGGTCGCCGACTTGCGGTAGGTCATGTAACCGCCATTGGTCGCGACCGGAATGCCCAGCCAGTCGTCGCCAAGCTTGCAGGTCTTGGCCGCCGCATCCGTCCAGCCGCCGTATTTCTTGCCGAGATAATCGGCAACGTCGTTCATCTTCAGCACTTTGGTCGGGAAGAGCTGCGGCAGCGTATGCAGACCCCATGCGAGGTCGAGCCCGGAGCCGGTATTGGCCGCAACGGATGCCTTCGGCTGCACGTCCTCAAAGGACTCGCTGAACACGTTCATTTCGGTGCCGGTCGCCGTCTTGAACGCCGCGACCATCGCATTGAACGCATCGTCTTCCGCCGGCACGAAGCGCTTCCAGCGCATCACGGTCAGCTTGGCGCCCGGCTCGGCCTTCCACGGCGAATCCGCCGCCCAGGCTTTCGCGAATTCGAACAGTGCAGGCCCAGTCAGTGCGCCGGTTGCAGCCAGCGCCGTTCCGCCTTGAAGCAATGCCCGGCGGGTGAAGTCATGCATGTCGTTCCTCCCAATGATGCTTTTTTTAGTTTGTTGAAATCTGTCTTATGCGTTCAGTCGTTTTCCCGTCCCCTCATCGAACAAGTGAACCAGCGACGGATCCGGCTTCAACCGGACCTTGTCGCCGGGATTGAACTGGTGCCGCTCGCGGAACACGGCGACAACCTGCTCGCCGCCGAGCTTTGCGAACACCTGCGTCTCCGAACCGGTCGGTTCGACCACGACGATCTCGGCTTCCGCCCCGTCGTCGGCGATCGTGAAATGCTCGGGCCGCACACCATAGACCGCGGGCTGTCCGTCGGACGCGGTCGGCGCGGTCTTGAGCGGAAGCTTGACGCCGTTCGGGCCCTCGAAGGTCGCCACCCCGTTCGAGCGCACATGGCCTTTCAGGAAGTTCATCGCCGGTGAGCCGATGAAGCCCGCGACGAACTGGTTTTCGGGCTTGTCGTAGAGCTCGAGCGGGGTGCCCATCTGCTCGACGATGCCGTCATGCATGACCACGATCTTGTCGGCCATGGTCATGGCCTCGATCTGGTCGTGGGTGACGTAGACGGTCGTGGTCTTGAGCCGCTGGTGCAGCTCCTTGATCTCGGTGCGCATGGCGACGCGCAGCTTGGCGTCGAGGTTCGACAAGGGCTCGTCGAACAGGAATACCTGCGGATCGCGGACGATGGCGCGGCCCATGGCGACGCGCTGGCGCTGGCCGCCGGAGAGCTGGCGCGGATAGCGATCGAGCAGCGGCGTGAGCGCGAGGATCTCGGCGGCGCGCTTGACGCGCTTGTTGATCTCGTCGGAGCCCGCGCTGCGCAGCTTGAGCGAGAAGCCCATGTTGTCGGCGACCGTCATGTGCGGATAGAGCGCGTAATTCTGGAACACCATCGCAATGTCCCGCTCCTTGGGCTGGACATTGTTGACGACGCGCTCGCCGATCGAGATCGTACCCGAGGTGATGTTCTCGAGCCCTGCGAGCATGCGCAGCAGCGTCGACTTGCCGCAGCCGGATGGGCCAACGAGAACGACGAACTGACCGTCCTCGATCGGAATCGTCACGCCGTGCAGGACTTCAAAATTGCCGAACGATTTCCGCACGTCGCGGATATGCACAGACGACATCTAGCTCCCTCCTCACTGGTCCGCAGCGCTCAATCGGGCACCGCTACCGCCTTTTCTTCTGAGGCTCCATCCAACGAGGCCCCATCATACAGGCAGCATTGTCCGCAGTTTGCGCGGTTTTGGCAATTTGTCTTTGGTTAGTCTGAGCTGGTAGCGCTGTCAACGTTCCTTTGTTTGCAGGAACGGCTGTGCTATGAGCAACAAATGGGACGAAAACGCACCAAATCGGGCAAGATCCGGCTGGCGGAGGTCGCCGAGCTCGCCGGAGTGAGCCCTATCACCGCGTCCCGCTTTTTCAGGAATCCCGAGGCGCTATCGGTCGCCAAGCGGGCGCGAGTCGAAAGCGCGGCACGCGAGCTCGGCTATGTGCCGAATCTCGCGGCGCGTGCATTGGCCTCGCAGCGCACGGAAGTGATCGCCGTCCTGATCCCCTCCCTCACCAACAACGTGTTCTCCGACGTGCTGCGCGGCATCTATGATGCGTCCGAAGGCAGCCGCTACTCGATCCAGCTCTCCAATACCCGCTACAGCATCCTCCAGGAAGAGAAGCTTCTCCGCCTGTTCCTGGCGCAGAAGCCGGCAGGGCTGATCGTCACCGGCATCGACCAGACGACCGAATCGCGCGCGATGCTGGAGGCAGCCGATTGCCCGATCGTGCAGATCATGGAGCTCGGGCCCGCCCCCGTCGACATGATGATCGGCTTTTCGCACTTTGAGGCAGCGCGCGCGGCAATTGCGCACCTGTTCGCGCAAGGCTGCCGCAGGGTCGGCTTCGTCGGTGCACGGATGGACCCGCGGGTGCAGCGGCGGCTGGACGGCTATGTCTCGGCCATGAAGGACGCCGGCCTGTTCGACCAACGCCAGGTCGTCACGACGGCGACGCCGACCTCGGTGACGCTGGGGGGAACGCTGTTCGCCGACCTGCTCGCGCGGGAGCCGAGTATCGATGCGGTGTTTTGCGCCAACGACGACCTTGCCCTCGGCGTGCTCTTCGAATGCCGACGCCGGGAGATCACGGTCCCCGATCAGATCGCCATCGTCGGCTTCAACGACCTCGAATTCATGGCGAGCGCGGTCCCGACGCTCACCAGCGTGCGCACCAACCGTTACGAGATGGGCCGGGCCGCCGCCACCATGCTGATCGAGGCCATCGAAGGCCGACGCCCGGAACAGCCGGTGCTCGATCTCGGCTTCAAGGTGGTCGAGCGGCAAAGCTCGTTGGCGCAGCGCGCCGACAGCCAGCCCGCGCTTTCGGGAATGGTGGCGGGCAGAACAAAATGATAGCGTTACCAACCACCCATGACTAGTATCGCACTTGTGAGGAACGACCGCCATCAGGCGAGCTGCGGAATGCAGGCTTGCGCTGTTGGGCATCGCACAAGCCGACACGACAGACCGACGCCTGTGCGTTCGCATTCTAGGAGATACCAATGACAAAAAAGCCAACCAACGGGCATGCGCCCTCAACCAATGGCAGCCGCCGGCGCCTTCGCTCCCAGGAATGGTTCGACAACCCGCATAACCCCGGCATGACCGCGCTCTATATGGAGCGCTATCTGAACTTCGGCCTCACCCGCGAGGAACTCCAGTCCGGCAAGCCGATCATCGGCATCGCCCAGACCGGCAACGACCTTTCCCCCTGCAACCGCCACCACATCGAGCTCGCGCACCGCGTCCGCGAAGGCATCCGCATGGCTGGCGGCATCGCACTGGAGTTTCCGACCCATCCGATCCAGGAAACCGGCAAGCGGCCGACCGCGGCGCTCGACCGCAACCTCGCCTATCTCGGTCTCGTCGAGGTGCTGTTCGGCTACCCCCTCGACGGCGTGGTTCTGACCACCGGCTGCGACAAGACGACGCCTGCCTGTATGATGGCGGCGGCGACCGTCAACCTGCCGGCGATCGTGCTGTCGGGCGGCCCGATGCTGAACGGCTGGCATGACGGCGAACGCACCGGCTCGGGCACCATCGTCTGGAAGTCGCGTGAGCGGCTCGCCGCGGGCGAGATCGACTACGAAGAGTTCATGGAGATCGTGGCCTCGTCCGCGCCCTCGGTCGGCCATTGCAACACCATGGGCACGGCCTCGACCATGAACTCACTGGCCGAGGCGCTCGGCTTTTCGCTGCCGGGCTGCGCAGCGATCCCGGCGCCCTATCGCGAACGCGGCCAGATCGCTTACGAGACGGGCAAGCGCATCGTCGAGATGGTCTGGGAGGATCTGAAACCCTCAGACTTCCTGACCCGCAAGGCGTTCGAGAACTGCATCGTGGTGAATTCGGCGATCGGCGGCTCGACCAATGCGCCGATCCACATCAACGCGCTCGCGCGCCACATCGGCGTCGAGCTTTCGATCGACGACTGGCAGAAGTACGGTCATGACGTGCCGTTGCTGGTGAACGTCCAGCCGGCCGGCTTCTATCTCGGCGAGGAATTCCATCGCTCCGGCGGCGTGCCCACCGTGATACGCGAACTCATGAAGCACAAGCGCATCCACGAGGACGCGCTCACCGTCAACGGCCGTGGCATCGGCGAGAACTGCGCGAACGCGCCCAAGCCCGATCAGGATGTGATCTGGGCTTACGACAAGCCGATGGTGAAGGATGCCGGCTTCCTGGTGCTGCGCGGCAATCTTTTCGATTCCGCGATCATGAAGACCAGCGTGATCTCCAAGGAATTCCGCGACCGCTACCTCAGCAACCCGAAGGACCTGAACGCGTTCGAGGGACGCGCGGTCGTGTTCGAGGGACCGGAAGATTATCACGAGCGGATCGACGATGCCTCGCTCGACATCGACGAGCGCTGCGTGTTGTTCATCCGTGGCACCGGACCGATCGGCTATCCCGGCGGCGCGGAAGTCGTGAACATGCAGCCGCCGGCGGCGCTGATCAAACGCGGCATCCACTCCCTGCCCTGCATCGGCGACGGCCGGCAGTCCGGCACGTCGGGATCGCCCTCGATCCTCAACGCTTCGCCCGAGGCGGCCGCCGACGGCGGCCTTGCGATCCTCAGGACCGGCGACAAGGTGCGCATCGACCTCAACAAGGGCAGCGCCAACATCCTGATTTCGGATGAGGAAGTGAAGAAGCGCCACGCCGAGCTCAAGGCCAATGGCGGCTTCAAGCATCCGCCGAACCAGACGCCCTGGCAGGAGATCTATCGCAACACCGTCGGCCAGCAATCGACCGGCGCCTGCATGGAGCTCGCCACACGCTACCAGAACGTCGCCGGCACGTTCGGCGTGGCGCGGGACAACCACTAACAACTCGTCATTGCGAGGAGCGAAGCGACGAAGCCAATCCAGACTGTCTCCGCGGCGAGATTCTGGATTGCTTCGCTTCGCTCGCAATGACGAGCGAACGGACAAATCTTAGGTGAGGAGAACAAGAAAATGGCAGACCGCCTCAAGGGAAAGCGCGCCGTCGTCACGGCTGCTGCGGCAGGCATCGGCCGCGCATGCGCCATCGCATTCGCGCGTGAAGGCGCGACCGTCATCGCCACCGACATCAATGAAGGCGGCATCTCGAGCTTAAGCAAGGACGGCATCGCCGAGACGGCAAAGCTCGACGTTCGCAACACCGCCGACGTCAACGCCTTCGCCAAGCGCATCGGCAAGATCGACATCCTGCTCAATGCCGCGGGTTTCGTGCACAACGGGACCATTTTGGACTGTTCGGAAGAGGACTGGGACTTCTCGTTCGACCTCAACGTCAAGTCCATGCACCGGACCATCAAGGCGTTTCTGCCGGCAATGATCGCGGGCGGAGGCGGCAGCATCGTCAACATCTCGTCTTGCGCGGCGCTGAGGCCGCCAGCCAACCGTTACGTCTACAGCGCGTCGAAGGCTGCGGTTTCGCTGCTCACGCGCGCGGTTGCGCTCGACTTCATCACGCAGGGAATCCGCTGCAACAGCATCTGCCCGGGCACCGTCGAGACACCCTCGATGCTCGACCGCGCCGCCGCCGTCGGCCCGCAGGGCAAGGAGATGTTCATCGCCCGCCAGAAGATGGGCCGGCTCGGCACCGCAGAGGAAATCGCGGCCATGGCGGTCTATCTCGGCAGTGACGAAAGCGCGTTCACCACCGGCGTTGACCTCGTCGTCGACGGCGGCTTCATGCTCTGATCAATCCTCATCCCGGGGTGCGCGCCAAGGGCGCGCTCCTCACCATGAGGGTGAGAGGAAGGAGTTCCTGCATGAACAAGATCGACCTCAACGGCCGCTGCGCCATCGTCACCGGCGGCGCGCAGGGCTTTGGCCGCGCCATCGCCGAACGCTTCGTCGCCTCCGGCGCCAAGGTCGCGATCTGGGATTTCGACGCGGCCCTCGCCGAGAAGACGGCCAAGGAGATCGGCGGCGACGCTCGCGTCTTCAAGGTCGATGTCGCCGACACGGCCGCAGTCGACCAAGCCCGCGATGCGACCCTCGCCGCCTTCGGCAGGATCGACATCCTCGTCAACAATGCCGGCATCGCCGGCATCAACAAGACGGTCTGGGAGACCGATCTCGAGGAATGGCGCAAGGTGCTGCGCATCAACCTCGACGGCCCCTTCATCTGCTGCAAGGCGATCGTGCCCACGATGCTCAAGCAGAAATACGGGCGGATCGTGAACATCGCCTCGATCGCCGGCAAGGAGGGCAATCCGAACGCGGCGCACTACTCGGCATCCAAGGCCGGCCTGATCGCGCTGACGAAGTCGCTCGGCAAGGAGCTTGCCGCGCACGACATCCTGGTGAACGCCGTGACGCCGGCGGCCGCGAAGACCGCGATATTCGACCAGCTCACGCAGCAGCACATCGATTTCATGCTGTCGAAGATCCCGAAAGGCCGCTTCGTGCTGGTGGAGGAGCTCGCCGCGATGGTCGCCTGGCTTGCCTCCGAAGACTGCGGGTTTTCGACCGGCGCGGTGTTCGATATCTCCGGCGGGCGGGCGACCTATTGAGGGTGTCATGATCCGGGAGGGCGGCTGCCTGTGTGGCGCAGTGCGGTTCAAGGCGGAGGGCGAGCCGCTCAACGTCCGGGTCTGCCATTGCCGCATCTGCCAAAAGGCGATGGGCTCGCCCTTCTTCGCCCGCGCGCAGTTTGTCCCGGAGGCGCTGACGGTCGAGGGCGACACCGGCCGCTACCCGTCATCGGAAAACATCGATCGCGTCTTTTGCAAGCGCTGCGGCACGCGTCTCTTCGCCTGGCGGCGCAACGGCACCGCCGTCGGCGTCGCGCTCGCGACGTTCGACGACCGCAACGGCTTCGCGCCGACCGAGCATATCTGGGTCTCGGAAAAGATGACGTGGCTGAAGCTCGACGACGGCCTGCCGCAATATCCGGCGACAATCCCGTCCTAGCTAGGCACGTCGCCTCGCACCAACACCCGCCGCCAGATGATCGGCAAGCAGTGATGCGCCACGCGACAGGTTTTGCGCGCGGTGCAGCCGTATGTCCGCCCGCGGCAGCGTCGGCAAGCCGTCGCGCTCGGACAAGCGGCGAAGCTTTGCGGGAAACGTCCCGGCCTTCACCACAGTCACCGCAAGGCCCTGCGCGGCGATCGCTTCCACGGCGCCGAGGCTGTGGCTGACGAAGGCGAGCCGCCAGCGGCGGTTCGCAGCATCCAGTGCCTGCATCGCCCAGCTCCGGAACAGACACCCCTGCGGATAAAGCGCGACGGGCAGCGGGTCGAACTCCTCCACACGATGATCGGCGCTCGCAGCCCATACCGCCTGCTCGCGCCGCAACAGCTCGCCCTCGCCGCGCCCTTCCGGATGCATGGCGATGACGAGGTCGTAGGCCTCTCCGAGCCGATCGGTCATCGAGGACGTCAATCCCGTCTCCATCTCGATGTGGATCAGCGGATACTGCGCAGCAAAGCCCGCGAGCAGCGGCGGCACGATCAGCGTCCCGTAGTCGTCCATCACGCCGAGGCGGACGCGGCCCTCCAGCCGGTGCGTGCGAACCCGACCCACGGCCTCTTCGTTCAGGTTGAGGATGCGGCGCGCGTAGCCGAGCAGTCCTTCGCCTGCGGGACTCAATTCGACGTTGGCCTTGGTACGGTGAAACAGCTCGGCCTGAAGCTGCTCCTCCAGCCGCTTCACCTGCATGCTCACAGCGGATTGTGTGCGGTTCAGTGCAATGGCGGCGCGGGTGAAGGACCGGTGGTCCGCCACCGCGACGAAGGCCTGGAGCAGATCGGGGTCCATCACAAAATGCGATTTCTTCTATCACATAAATTCCATTCCTTGATTATCGCCCAGGCCTTAGCGTGGGCGCAAGCGGGTCGTGGGAGATGCAAGGCATGGCTGAGGTCTGGGGCGTCCTGGCTGCGGTGTTGTCGAGCGCAATCGGAGGCACGTCGATTGGCGCGACGCGGTTTCTGGTTAGCGCTATCGACCCGCTCGCGATCGGCTCGTTCCGGTTCGGCATCGGCTTTCTGCTGTTGCTGCCCATCGCCCTCACCCAGGCGATGCAGTGGCCGCCACGGCGGGACTGGCCGGCGGCCCTGGGCCTTGGCCTCCTGTTCTTTGCGGCGTTTCCCATCCTGTTCAACGCGTCGCTGATCTTCACGACGGCCGCGCGCGGGGCGCTCGCGCTCTCGACGCTGCCTTTGCTGACTATGCTGGTCGGCGCAGCGCTCGGAAGCGAGCCGCTGACGGCGCGCAAAACCATCGGCGTCCTGGTCACGATATCAGGCGTGTCCATGGCCCTCATGGCAGGTCTTGCCGCGGCGCCGCCGGGCGCATGGCGCGGCGACCTCCTGATGGTCGCCGCCGCGCTCTGCATGGCGCTCTACAGCATCTGGTCGAGACCCCTGATCTGCCGCTCCGGCGCCGTCCCCTTCACGACACTCGCGATGGCGGCCGGCGCGGCCGTCCTGATCGTGGCAGCGCTCACCTGCGGCAGCTTTGCACCGGTTGCGCACTTCGGCGCGCCGCAATGGTTCAGCGCGATCTATCTCGGTGCCATCGGCAGCGCGCTGACCTTCTGGCTCTGGGCCTTCGCGCTGGAGCGCACCACGCCAACGCGCGTCGCGATCTCGGTTACCGTCAATCCGATCGCGGCCTCGCTCGTCGGCAGCGCCTTGCTCGGCGAGCCCGTGCGCTGGCACGTTGTGGCCGGGATCGTCACCGTGTTCGCCGGCATCTGGATCGCTACGATGCAGCCCCGCGCCAAGGCGTGCGACGTCCAGCCCGCGTTGCGGGAGCAGAGCTAACGGTTCGCCACGGCGCTGAATCGTGATAGTTCGGACCCTTCAGGTTACGAACTGGAACACCTCCGCTTGAACGTCTCCCTCTACGACCTCTCCGTCTGGGTGCTGCCGCTGGTGATCGCCATCACCTTCCACGAGGCCGCGCATGGCTTCGTGGCGCACCGTCTCGGCGACGATACCGCCTGGCAGCTCGGCCGCGTCAGCTTCAACCCGCTCCGGCATATCGATCCGTTCGGCACCCTGATCCTGCCGGCGATGCTGCTGTTTGCGCATTCGCCCTTCCTGTTCGGCTATGCCAAGCCGGTGCCGGTCAATTTCCGCAAGCTCAACAACCCGAAGCTCGACATGGTCTGGGTGGCGCTGGCCGGCCCCGTGACCAACATCCTGCTGGCGCTGCTGGCGGCCCTCGCATTCCACGCCCTCCCCCTCGCACCGGCAAATTCGGGACAATGGATCTTCGACAACCTGAAGAATTCGCTGTTGATCAACGTGGTGCTGGCGGTGTTCAACATGATGCCGATACCGCCGCTCGATGGCGGGCGGGTCGCGGTCGGGCTCCTGCCGCGGCCGCTCGCCCTGCCGCTGGCCCGGCTCGAGCCGTTCGGGATGCTGATCCTGATTGCCATCCTGATCCTGCTCCCCCTTGCGGGTTCGCAGTTCGGTCTAAATCTTGATGTTATCTCGGCAATACTGCGAACGTTGACCGGATATGTGATTAAGGCCGTTCTCTTCCTGACCGGCAATGCGTAGTTGAACCAGGACAAACCCAGAGAACCCGAAGGGCCCGAGGCCAACTTGGTCAAAGCTGCCGACATGCTGATCGCGCGACGAGCCGACACCCGTGCCCGCGCCGATTTCGCCACCTGGAAGATGATGGCCAAGCTCAACGGGTTGTCCGCGCTGCCTTCGGAGGCCCAGGAGTTCCTTGCAAGCTACAAGAAGCTCTTGGAGCAGACGAGCGAGGACGAGGCCACAGAGGCGACCATCACATCGGTCTACAAGGCCTACTACGCCGAAATGGGCGGCGGGGGAACTCCGCCCGACGTTCGCCCCCGGGCCAGCGAGCCTGTGAAGGACAATGTTACCGCCTTCCGACGCCCCGCGCCCAAGCCGAAGAAGGCCGGCACGTTCCGGGTGGCGGCGTTCGGCGGAACCGAGAAGCGGCCGCTGCCGGTGGCACTGATCTTCGCCTGCCTGGTCGTGGTCTACGTCGCGATCCGCTATTACTGGCGCTGAGCCGACTTCTTCTTCGTCTCGCGCGGCGGGAAGGTCACGTCGAGCGTGCGCTCGAACTTTTCATCCGTCAGTCCGGCCGGCGGTTGCGGCACGGGATCCGAGCGACGGATCATCGAGACCGCGGCCGAATCGAAGGCCTCCTCTCCCGAGGACTCCACCACGTCGACCGAAAGCACGTTGCCTTTGCGGTTGAGGACGAGGGTCACCTTGACCTTCTGGGACTTGGGTTCCTTGCCCTCCGGATAGACCTGGTGCAGCTTGAAATGCGCGCTGATCTTGCGGTTCCAGTCGGCAGTCAGCTTCAGGATGTCCTTGCCGATCCCGAGCACCGGCGCCATGGCCTTTTCGGCCTCGCGCGCGGCCTCGTCGAGCTTCTGTCGCGCCGTGGCGACCGACTGCGGCGATGCCTCGGTAGCCGGAGTCTCGATGGCCGCTACCTTCTGGCTCTCGTCGTCCGGCTTTTTCGCGTTGTTGTCGGTGACGACCCGGTCGGCATCGTCGACGTCCTGGTGCTGATCCTTTGGAAGCTCCGTCTCCTTCACCTCCGCCTTTTGTTCGGGCATCGCCCGCTGTTCCTGCATAGCCTCGCTGTCAGGTCCGGGCGGAAGTTCGGACTCGGGAGCATCGGGCGAAGCCATCTCGACGGCGAATTCCGCACCGGCCGCACCCAGACCGTCGTCGCCACCATCCGTCCGCAGATGCGCGAGCGCCAGCGCTGCGCCTCCCAGATGGAGCGCGAGCGCCGCTACTGCGGCCAAAACCCACAGCCGCCGGGATGGTTTTGGTTCGATCTCGAGACCGGACATAAGAGCAGCCTCTAGGGCTTCGCAGGGTCTGCCGCGGGCGCCCCCGGAGAGACCGGGACACCTTCCAGCGTCACCAGCTTCACCTTGGAGTAGCCACCCGAACGCAACAGCTCCATCACGCCCATCAGCTCGCCATAAGGCACCGAGCGATCGGCGCGGAGGAAGACGTATTTGTCCTTGCCCATGTCCGCGAGGCCGTCGAGCGAGGCAGCCAGGTTGGTGCGCGTGACCGGGTTCTCCCCGATGGCAAGCGTCAGATCGGACTTGATGCTGACGTAGGTCGGCTTGTCCGGCTTCTTCTGCGGTGTGGCAGTGGAGGTCGGCAGATCGACAGGCAGATCAACCGTCGACAGGGGCGCTGCAACCATGAAGATGATCAGCAGCACCAGCATGACGTCGATGAACGGCGTGACGTTGATCTCATGCGTCTCGGAGAAGTCCGCATCGTCGTCGAGATCATTGTCTGCGAGCGAAGCGCCCATTGCCTACTCCGCCGCTGCGCGCGCATGAACGCTGCCGTGGCTGCGGTCGAGGTCGCGCGAAAGCAGCCGCGCCGCGGCACCCGAGGCGCGGCTGACGAGCTCGAGATAGCCCTTCGTCATGCGCGCGAAATGATTGTAGATGATGACGGCCGGGATCGCCGCGACGAGGCCGATCGCGGTCGCAAGCAGCGCTTCGGCGATGCCGGGCGCGACGACCGCAAGGTTCGTCGTCTGCGATTTCGAGATGCCGATGAAGCTGTTCATGATGCCCCAGACGGTGCCGAACAGGCCGACGAAGGGCGACGTCGCGCCGATGGTCGCAAGCACGCCCATGCCGATCCGGATCCGCCGCGACTCCGCGCGGGCGATCTCGGCAAAGCTCGAGGCGGCGCGTTCCTTGATGCCGGCATCGCTGGAGATGCCTGCGGATGCCCGCGCCTCGCGCAGCGCAGCCGCAAGGAATGACGGCAAGATGCCTTCCTTGGCACCGAGCGCAAACTGGGCCTCTGCCAGCGAGCGTGCGTCGGCGATCTTCTTCAGAGCCGCGCGCACCCTGCCCTGCACCAGCGTCAGCTCGATCGATTTCGCGATGAAGATGGTCCAGGTGACGAGCGAGGCGAAAGCGAGCCCGATCATCACCGCCTTCACGATGATGTCCGCCGACATGAACATCACCCAGGGCGACAGCTCCTTCATCAAAGGCGCGGTCGATTTCGGCGCTCGGCCGGCATCGGCCGAGGCCGCATCGGGTGCAGCCACCGTGGGCGAAGCTGCCGCAGGGGCTGGCGCTGCTGGGACGGCAGCCACAGGAGCCGGAGCAGCGACCGCGGGCGTAGCAGTCACGGGCGCTGCTGCCGGCGCCGGATTGGCCGCCTGAGATGCCGCCGGCTGCTGCGCCGAAACGGGGATCGCGAGCCCGACGGCCGCAATCATCACGGTTACGGCAAAGCTTGTCCGGAAAAATGTGGTCTTCATACTTCGGCCCAGTAGCGAATTAGGTTGTGATAGATACCCGTCAAGTTGACCGTTTCGGGGTCGTCGCGTCCAAGCCGCTGCACCAGCGCCTGAACGGCAGTATCGAGGTCAAAGATCAGGCTGCGGGCTTGGTCATCCCGTACCATGCTCTGCAGCCAGAAAAAAGACGCCACCCGCGCCCCCCGCGTCACCGGCGTGACGAGATGCAGGCTGGTCGAGGGATACAGCACGCAGTCGCCGGCCGGCAACTTAACTTCGTGCGAACCGTAGGTGTCCTCGATCACGAGTTCGCCACCGTCGTATTCCTCCGGCTCGGCGAGGAACAGCGTGACCGACAGGTCGGTGCGGATGCGAAGGCCGGTCAGGCGATCACCGCGGATCGCGTTGTCGACGTGCAGACCGAAATGGTGTCCGCCGCTGGCCGCATAGCGGTTGAACAGCGGCGGGAAGATCTGGAGCGGAATTGCGGCCGCCAGGAAACGCGGGTTCGACGTCAGCGCCGAGATGATGCGGTTGCCGAGCTTGCGCGCGACCTCGCTGTCCGGCGGCAATTGCTCGTTGCGTTTGACCATCGCCGACTGCGCACCCGCCGTGGAGCGGCCGTCCTCCCACTCGCTCGCATCCATGATGCGGCGGAAATCCGCCACATCATCCTTGCTCAGGACACCGGGTATGCAGGCCAGCATGATCAGAACTTGGCCGAAGTCACGACGTAGAACGCCCGGCCCGGCGCGACCGCCACGAACGGCGTCGCACTACGGTAGAGCGTATCGTAGTAGAGCTTGTTGGTCAGGTTCTGCGCGTAGAGCTTCATGGTCCAGTGCTGGTCGATCTTCTTCTCGACGAACGCGTCGAAGCGCCAGTAGCTCGGGATCAGCGTGCCGGTGTTGGCGCCGAAGGTGCCGCCGTAGACCTTGGAACGGAACACCGCCTGCCCACCGACTTCCCAGTCGCCGTCGAACTTGTACTTGCTGAGCAGGCTGAACGACTGGTGGGCGACGTTGGCGAGCGGCAAGCCGACATTGCTGGCGATGTTGCTCTTAGTCACCTTCGACTCCATCAGCACGATGCCGCCGAAGATGCTCCAGCGGTCGGTGAGCTTGCCGCTGGCCTCGATGTCGATACCCTGGATCTGGTACGCCGCACCCGACGTCAGCGTCGTGCCGACGGTCTCACGCGCATTATCCTTGGTGGTCTGGAACAGTGCGCCGCTCACCAGGAGGTGACGGTCGAACAGCTCCCACTTGGTGCCGACTTCCGCAGCCTTGTTGCGCTCGGGCCCGAGGATCGTGGTGCTGGTCGGCGGCGCCGAGCCATAATCCGTGCCGGTGGCGTCGAGCTCGGAGCCGAACGGGTTGGTCGAGGTCGCGTAGGCCGCGTAGAGGCTTCCGATCGGAATGGGCTTGAAGACGATGCCGCCGTTGTAGTTGACGAAGTCCGAGTCAACCCTGGCCGCTGCCGCGGCGGTCGACGATCTCAAAGCATAGTTGTCCCACCGAACGCCTCCGTTCACGATGATCCGGTCTTCCCAGTTCGCGGTATCGAGCACGTAGAGGGCGCCGCTGTCGACATTGTAGTGGATCGGATCGCCGCCCAGCACAGGGTTGAACGGCCCGGAGCTGAAGGTGTAGCCAGGTGCATAGATCGACTGGCCCGGCAACGCGCCGGTGCTTGTAAACCCACTACCGTTCACCTCCGACGAAAGCCCGGTATAGCGGCCGATTCCGATACGTTCGTTGGCGACCTCGAGGCCGGTCACTGCCGTGTGCTTGACCGATCCCGTGTTGAACTTGAACGTCGCGTCTTCCTGGTTTGCCACGACGTCGACCCACTGGTTGCGGCTCTGCGCGCTCGCAGTGAACGTCCACTTCGTCGGATCCGGGTTGGTCGTCACGGGCGACTGCGGCAGCGTGCCGATATAGGCCAGCATGGACTGCTCCATACGGGTCCGGCTGGTCAGCGTGATGTTGTCGGTGGGCTTGTACTCACCCGTCAGCGTGCCGAAGTCCTGCCGCGCGGTCTGCCAGTCGCGATTGATGAGGCCGTACCAGTTCTGGCGCGGGATGCCGGCCTCGGTCACCGGCACGTTGCCCTGCTTGTAGTAGGGCACGCCGAAATCCGGCAGACCGCTCAGATCGGTGTGCACGTAGTTCGTCGTGATCTTGATGTCGTTGGTCGGTGTGTACTTGGTCGAGATGAAGGTGCCCCAGCGATTGTCGGTCACATAGTTGCGACCGGCGACGTTGGCATCCTGGAAAAGGCCGCCGGCGCGCACCGAGAAGGTCGGGTTGATGACCTGGTTGACGTCCAGCGTGACACGCTTGGTCATGTCGGTGCCGAAGGTGGTCTCGGCGTTGGTGAAGTTCTGGTCGCCCGCCTGCTTGGTGACGATGTTGATGGCACCGCCCGCGGTGCCACGTCCGGCATAGGACGAAGCCGGTCCCCGCAGGATCTCGAGCTGCTCGGTAAAGAAGTTCTCGCGGATGGAGACCGCGGGATCGCGGATGCCGTCGATGAAGACGTCGTTGCGCGCATCGAAGCCGCGGATGAAGAAGCGGTCGCCGAAGGCGTTGCCGCCCTCGCCGGAGCCCAGCGTCACGCCGGCGGTCGAACGACCGATCTCCTTCAGCGTCGTGGCGTTCTTGTCCTCAAGCACTTCCTTGCTGAGAACGGTGATGGTCTTCGGCGTGTTCAACAGCGGCTCGGGAAACTTGCCCGAGGCCTGCACGTGATCGACCTTGTAGGGAGCTGCCGGATCGGCATAGGGATCGCGGTCCGGCGCGCCTGCGCTCTGGGACGGCGCGGCTGCGGCCTGTTGCGCCTGCTGGCGCTGCGCCGCGCGGCGAAGCGCATTGCGCGCACGAATCTGCTCCGGCGACGGCTTCGAGGCGGCAGGGCGCGGGCGCTCGACCGGCGCGTCGACGCTGACCGGCGGAAGATTCGACTGCTGCGCCTCAGCGGCGCCCGAGAACGATGCCACCGCGATCAATCCGGCAACGGCTGACGCCGCCTTGCCAGAGCCGCCTTCGAATCTCTCGTCGATGAAATCAATTGCCGCGAACGATCGCAGCGACTTCGGTGCAACCACCTGCCCCATTACCACACGCCCCATTTTCCTGATCGCTCATGCGCGTCATTCGCGATGAACGTTGAGGCGTTGGTATCGGCCGCGAAATATGCGGTCAATGCGAGCAGGCTTGCGAGAACGCTTGAATAATTCCAGATCAAAACGATTCTAATCTGGAGTTTTAAATCGTTCTAAGGAGCTAGTTTGTAAACGTTCTAAAAAGCTGAAAAACTGCGCCTCGCCATCTCGCAATTTACAGCATCAATCGCTGCTCGGCGGCTTCATCAGTGAGAACAATTCGTCGACCGTTTGCTGCGCGACGGAGCGAACGCGATCAGTATTGTCCATGCCCGCGATGTTGACACCCTTCACGACGGCTTTGATCTCGTCGCGAAAGTCGGTGAGGAAGCGCAAGGGATCGCCCTGTTCGTTGGCGACACGCGCGATCAGGCCCGTGATCAGAATCTGACACGCGATCAGCTTGCCGTTCAGCTCGTCCATCATGCGCTCCCGTTGTGCGGCGGCTGATATGGACGACGTCGCATGGGCTGACAACGGAAACAGCGCGCGATCAATTTAGAACCGTTCTGGCGCGGGCGGCGTGAGCTTCAGCGCAAGGATTCGCGCACTCGGCGCGCGTGTCGCGAAGCTTTTGCACGTTGATCGATACTTCGGCGTTCGGAGAACGGTTGTTCACGATACGCGCACGTCGCCCGGATCGGATGCAAAGCTTTCCAATTGTTTAGGATTCTCAAGCGACAGTGTTGTTTACACTGGAACTTGGCGTGTATTATACAGGCTGCCGCCGGAACCCTTTCGAAGACCCATAATTCAACCTTTGGGCAAACGAGCCGATACGAAGCTGAAATGAAAAAGTCGCGGCCGATTCTGTGGTTTTCCCTCATCGCAGCCGTGGCCGTGACAGGCTACTTCGGCTGGCAACGCTTCTACGGTCCGGACGCCGCCAAGACCCAGACCGCGCAAAAAGGCCCGCCGCGGCCGGTCGCAGTTCCTGTCACCATCGCACCGGTGCAGCAGGCCGATTTCCCGGTCTATCTGACCGGGCTCGGCACGGTTCAGGGCTTCAATACCGTGCAGGTTCGGACCCGGGTCGACGGCCAGATCGACAAGGTCGCCTTCACCGAGGGCCAGATCGTCAACCAGGGCGACCTTCTGGTCGAGATCGATCCCCGCCCCTTCCAGGCCGCGCTCGACCAGGCCAAGGCGAAGAAGGCGCAGGATGAGGCGAACCTCGCCAACGCCAATCTCGACCTCCAGCGCTATACCAAGCTCGGTGAATTCGCGACCCGGCAGCAGACCGACACGCAACGCTCCACCGTCGCCCAACTCACCGCACAGATCGCCGCCGACGAGGCCGCGATTTCCAATGCCCAGACCCAGCTCGACTACACCCAGGTCAAGTCGCCGATCACGGGCGTCGCGGGTCTGCGCCAGGTCGATATCGGCAACATCGTCAATGCCTCCAGCCAGACGGCAATCGTCTCCATCGCCCAGATCGAGCCGATCACGGTGATCTTCACCGCGCCCGAGGACCAGCTGCCCTACATCAATGAGGGCCAGAAGGCCGGCGCGCTCAAGGTGATCGCGCTGACGACCGACGGCAAGAAGGCGCTCGCCGCAGGCAAGCTCGCCGTCATCAACAATCAGGTCGACACGACCAGCGGGACTATTCGGCTGAAGGCGGTGTTCGACAACAAGGACCACACGCTGTGGCCGGGCCAATCGGTCTCGACGCGTCTTCTGGTTCGGACGCTGAAGGACGCCACGGTGGTGCCCGACGACGCGGTCCAGCATTCGACCAACGGTCTCTACGCCTATACCGTCAATCAGGAGAACAAGGCTGAACTGCGCAAGCTCAAGGTCAGCTACTCCATCGATGGACGCTCGGTGATCGATGAAGGACTTAGCCCGGGACAACAAGTGATCACCGGCGGTCAGTTCAAGGTACAGCCTGGAAGCCTCGTCTCTACGGCGGTCGCGAGTTCGACTCCGGGCCAGAACAAGGTTCGACAGGAATGAACGACGGCGGGATTTCGGCACCTTTTATCCGTTATCCCATCGGCACCTCGCTGCTGATGGCCGGCATTCTCTTTGTCGGCCTCGTCGCCTACCCCCTGCTGCCGGTCGCGCCGCTGCCGCAGGTTGACTTCCCGACCATCCAGATCACCGCGAACCTGCCCGGCGGCAGCCCGGAGACGATGGCCTCCTCGGTCGCCCAGCCGCTGGAGCGCCAATTCGCGCAGATCCCCGGCATCGCCCAGATGACGTCGACGAGCTATCTGGGCACGGCCTCGATCACGATCCAGTTCGACCTCAATCGCAGCATCGACGGCGCGGCCAACGACGTGCAGGGCGCCATCAACGCGGCCAGCGGCCAGTTGCCGAAAAACCTGCCCTCGCCGCCGACCTATCGCAAGGTCAACCCGGCGGACTCGCCGATCCTGCTGTTATCCGCGACATCCGAGACGCTGCCGCTGACGACCGTCAGCGACGCGATCGACGCCCAGCTCGCCCAGCAGATCAGCCAGATCTCGGGCGTCGCACAGGTCTTCATCGGCGGCCAGCAGAAGCCGTCGGTCCGCGTACAGATCGATCCGGCGAAACTGGTCGCCAAGGGCCTGTCGCTGGAGGACGTCCGCAGCGCTATCGCGATCACGACGGTCGACAGCCCCAAGGGCAATATCGACGGCGAGAAACGCGCCTACACCATCTACGCCAACGACCAGTTGCTCCAGTCCAAGGACTGGAACGACGTCATCATCGCCTACCGCAACGGCGGCCCATTGCGAATCCGCGATATCGGCCAGGCCGTCACCGGGCCCGAGGACGCCAAGCAGGCCGCCTGGGCCAACGGCAAGCGCGGCGTGTTCCTGGTGGTGTTCAAGCAGCCCGGCGCCAACGTCATCGAGACCGTCGACCGGATCAAGGCAACCCTGCCCCGGCTGGTGGCGGCGATCCCGCCGGCGATCAAGATCGAGGTCATCAGCGACCGCACCACGACCATTCGCGCCGCGGTCGAGGACGTCCAGTTCACGCTGCTTTTGACCATCATCCTGGTGGTCATGGTCATCTTCGTCTTCCTGCGCAGCTTCTGGGCGACCGTCATCCCCACCGTCACGGTTCCGCTGGCGCTGCTCGGTGCGTGCGCCCTGATGTGGGTGTTCGGCTACTCGCTCGACAATCTGTCGCTGATGGCGCTCACGATCGCGGTCGGCTTCGTCGTCGACGATGCCATCGTGATGCTCGAGAACATCACGCGCTACATCGAAAACGGCGATTCGCCCCTCGCCGCCGCCTACAAGGGCGCCAAGGAGATCGGCTTCACCATCGTGTCGATCAGTATCTCGCTCGTTGCGGTGCTGATCCCGCTTCTGCTGATGGGCGGCATCATCGGGCGCCTGTTCCGCGAATTCGCCGTCGTGCTCGCGATGACGATCTTCGTCTCGATGTTCGTGTCGCTGACGCTGACCCCGATGATGGCCTCGCGTTTCCTGCGCGCCCATGGCGAGGTGAAGCACGGCAAGTTCTATGTTTGGAGCGAACGCGCCTTCGATGCGATGCTGCGCGGCTATGAATACATCCTCGACCACGCGCTGAGCTGGCGCCGCACCACGCTCACCATCTTCTTTGCCACGCTCGGCCTGTCGGTCTACCTGTTCGTCCTGATCCCGAAGGGTTTCTTCCCGCAGCAGGACGTCGGCCTGATCACCGCGACATCCGAAGCATCTCAGGACATCTCGTTTGCCGAGATGCAAAAGCGGCAGGTGGAACTCGGCAAGATCGTGATGGCCGATCCTGACGTTGCCTCCATCGCGATGAACATCGGCGGTAGCGGCCGGGCCGGCAACAACGGCAACATGTTCATCACTCTGAAGCCGCGCAGCGATCGCGAGGCATCGGCGCAGCAGATCATCGCGCGGCTGCGTCCGAAACTCGAGAAGGTCGAAGGCGCCCGCCTCTATATGCAGGCCGCCCAGGACGTTCGGCTCGGCGGCCGGCCGACGCGTACCCAATTCGAGTTCACGTTGCAGGACGCAGATCTCGGCGAGCTCAACGACTGGGCGCCCAAGATCCTCGCCAAGATGCAGACGCTGCCGGAACTACGCGACGTCGCGACCGACCAGCAGACCCAGGGCACCACGGTTCAGCTCAAGATCAACCGCGATACCGCCTCGCGCTACGGCATCCAGCCGCAGCTGATCGACGATACCCTCTATGATGCGTTCGGCCAGCGGCAGGTCACGCAGTACTTCACGCAGCTCAACAGCTATCACGTGATCCTCGAGATCCTGCCGGAGATGCAGGGTAATCTCGACAGCCTGAACAAGCTGTACCTGAAATCGCCTCTAACGGGCGACCAGGTGCCGCTGTCGACGTTTGCGACCTGGACGACCGATCCGGTGCGCCCGCTCTCGATCAGCCATCAGGGCCAATTCCCGGCGATCACGATCAGCTTCAACCTCGCACAGGGCGTGGCGCTGGGACAGGCCACGGAAGCCGTGCAGAAGGCGATGGCCGATCTCGGCGCGCCGGCGACGCTGAATTCGAGTTTCCAGGGCACCGCGCAGGCTTTCCAGCAGTCGCTCGGCACTGTGCCGCTGCTGATCCTCGCAGCCCTCGTCGTGGTCTATCTGATCCTCGGCATTCTCTATGAGAGCTACATCCATCCGATCACGATTCTCTCGACCCTGCCTTCGGCCGGCGTCGGCGCGCTCGCGATCCTGATGGCGGCCGGGTTCGACTTCAGCCTGATCGCGCTGATCGGCATCATCCTGCTGATCGGCATCGTGAAGAAGAACGGCATCATGATGGTCGACTTCGCGATCGCGGCGGAGCGCGACGAGCACAAGACGCCGGCGGAATCGATCCGCCAGGCCGCGCTGCTCCGCTTCCGCCCGATCATGATGACGACGATGGCCGCCCTTCTCGGCGGCGTGCCGTTGATGCTCGGGCACGGCACCGGTGCCGAAATCCGCCAGCCGCTTGGCTATGCCATGGTCGGCGGCTTGATCGTCAGCCAGGCCCTGACACTGTTCACGACACCCGTGGTCTATCTCTATCTCGACGAGCTCTCCAACTGGTTCTCCGGCTGGGGCCGTTCCAAGGAGAGCGAACACGAGACGACCGAACACGGCACGGTCAAGGAAGCGGCCGAGTAAGCCAGCGTCGCGATTCCAATGCCGGCACATTTCCCTCCTTTCAAGCCAAAGCGATATTTCATGCCCATGCGCTCCAATCTTGCCGCCCTCCTCTCGGTTGCCTTGCTGTGGAGCGGATCCGCACACGCCCAGGGCACCAAGTCCAAGGCTGCTCCGCCCCCCTCCGCACAGCCCACGGCTCCTGCCGCGCAGCCGCAGGCCGATGTTGCGCCGGCCCCGCAAGCAGGCTGGGCCGCACGCTGCACCAGCGCGAGCCGCGAGGCGCCGCTGGAATGCGCGATCGAGCAGAACGCGGTGCTGACCAAGACAGGACAGCTCATCGTGCTGATCAACATCCGCGTGCCTGCCGACACCCGCGTGCCCACGGCGCTGATCCAGCTGCCGCTCGGCCTCAACATCCCCGTCGGCGCCAAGCTCCAGATCGACGAGGGCAAGACCGTCGACCTGCCGATCCAGACCTGCGAAAATCGCGGCTGCTACGTCTCGACGCCGATTTCCGCGGATCTGCTCGCGGCGCTGAAATCCGGCAAGCAGTTGAAGGTCTCCTTCCAGAACATGTCCAAGGAGACCATCAACATTCCGATGCCGTTGAATGACTTTGCTGCCGCCTACGACAAGATCAAGTAACGAGCCGCATCCGTCTCACCCTGCCCGAGATAAGCCTTCCGCACCTGCGGATCGTTCGCCAGCGCCGTCGCGGTGCAGGACAAGACGCTTCTGCCCACCTGCAACACGTCGCGAAATCGGAGACCTCGAGGGCGAGCTCGATCGACTGCTCGGCAAGCAGGATGGTCGGGCCCTCGCGATGCAGGCGGCCGACCGCGAGCATCTGCCGCTCGCCGCGGCGCCAACCGCTGCGCGCACCGGCCGCGATTTTGATCACTTGGTTTCGCGCCCTTGGAGCGGCGCGAAAATCCCCTCCACAGCGGCGCTTGCAAGCCTGGAGACGAGCGGGTAGAAACCCACCACGCCTGAGCCGTGATTTGCGCCGCGTGCGCCTCCGGTCGCCGCCCGACAGTTCAATAAATTATTGAATTTGTTAGGCAATTCCGTTGGGGAATGGTGTAACGGTAGCACAACAGACTCTGACTCTGTTTGTCTTGGTTCGAATCCAGGTTCCCCAGCCATCAAAATTCTTCAATTTATTTAGCGATGCTGCCGATGATGTCTTTGGCATCACCTGGCACCCTGCTGCGGCAATTTGCTTTAGAGTTACGATGTCTATCGGGGGGGGGTGATCAGCAATGTCTTATCGGCGCCATTTCCGCGGCACGTTCGCCGCCGCGGTCCTTCTGGCCTCCTCCGCCATGTCTCTTGCGGGCTTCAATCCCGCATCCGTCTATCAGGAGGCTCCGGAGGTCGCAGCCCGCTACCCAGATGCGGAGGTGCACTACAGCACGCCGGCCTTTGCGCCCGGAAAGCAGGATTTCACTTCGCATAGCGAGTTGATGGCCTTCCTGGAGGCGCTCTCGGATAAGGCGCCGGCCATGCGCATGGAGATTGGCGCCCGCTCCCAGCAAGGACGCGTGCTACCCGTTCTGTTCTTCTCCCGCGATCAGAACGCGCTCGGCAATGGAGCGAAGCCGGTGGTTCTCATCATCGGCCAGCAGCACGGCAACGAACCTGCCGGTGGTGAAGCGGCCCTGGTTCTGGCGCAGCGCCTCGGCGCCGGCGATCTCGCCGATCTCCTCTCCGCCATCGACGTCATCATTGTCCCGCGCGCCAATCCGGATGGTGCCGAAGCGTTTGTCCGCGGACTGGCGAACGGCATGGACGCCAACCGGGATCACACGCTGCTGCGAACACCGGAAACCCGGACGATCGGCGCCCTGTTCAACCGGTTTCATCCGCAACTCGTGCTGGATTGCCATGAATTCACCGTGGGCGGCCGCTGGATCGAGAAGGTCGGTGGCCTCCAACGCGTCGACGCGATGATCCAATACGCCACGGTCCCCAATCTTCCGCCGAGCCTGGAGAAGGCCGAATCCCAGCTTTTCCTTCCGGCGATCTTGCAGGCCTTCGATACGCATGGTCTGACGCATGACTGGTATCACACGACCGACGGCAGTCGTCGTGACTCGCCCGTCGCGATGGGCGGGATCGGGCCCGATACCGGCCGCAACGTCGCCGGCTTGCGCAATGCCGTCAGTTTCCTGCTGGAAACCCGCGGGGTGGGGCTTGGGCGCGCGCATCTGGCGCGGCGGGTCGAGACGCATGTCGTTGCGGCCGAAGCCATCCTGCAGCTAGCGGCCAAGAATCCCGGTGCATTCATGCAGTTGTCGAAGCAGGCTTCAATCGAGGCCAGCACGTCCGACCAACCCGTCGTCATCGTCGCGCATGGACATCCCGAGTCGCGTGAGATGGTCTTCGTCGATCCCAAGACCGGTGCGGACAAACCCGCCACGGTAGCCTGGGTCTCGGCACTGAAGATCGACCCGGCGCTGACTCGCCCCCGACCCGCCGGCTATCTCATCAGCCGTGACAACACCCAGGCCATCGACGCGATCAAGCGGGCTGGCCTGACCTTTCAGCTCGTTGCAAAAGCGGCGGTGATCCCCGGCGATCACTATCGGGTAGCCGATGTTACCTCGGGAGCGAAGGAAGATGTGCGCGGCGACGACACAGGTGCCGGAGCGATCATCAAGGGGACTTTTGCGCTGGAGAAGGCCGATATCGTTTTGACGCCGGACGATGTCTTCGTTCCGTTCAATCAGTCCTTGTCGGGCCTGGCCGTCGCGTTGCTGGAGCCTGAAAGCGACGCCGGCCTGGTCGCCAACAAGCTTGTTCCAGCGACCAGCGGGCAAGTCTTGTCGATTTCGCGACTGGCTCGTGCGCCGTGACGCATTCAAGTCCTTCGCGTTGCGACGTGATCCTGGGGCGGCATTGATGCGCCAATTTCGAGCAAAGGCACTTTCGTGGTGGCCGGCAGTCCTTATGCTCGCTTTCGTTTCGCAGGTGGCCTCCGCCGAAACGCCGAGCGTCACGGGCGCCGACATTCCGCGGTTCGGGATCTACGAGGGCAAGGTCCTCAACTCCGAGACGTCGAGCGGTACACCGACCGGAACGATCATGCGGGTCATCCATACGTTCACGTCAGAGACGACGACGGTCCCGGCGCGCAAGGGCATTCGCTTCGGCTATGAATATCGGCTCGCCGGCGCCCCCAACGGAGCGCTAGTGCCGGTGCGGAGCATCACCATCTTCCCACCCGGCGGCATACGCAACCCGCGCACGGGCGAGGTGTTCTCGCGCAGCGATGTCACCGAGCGCTGGGCGATCGGCAGCACCGTGCTGCACGGCTACAGCCTCGACGAGGATTGGGAAGCCGTTCCCGGCACGTGGGTCCTGCAGACCTGGGTGGGCGAGCAGAAGGTCGCCGAGATGGAGTTCACGCTGACGGCGCCGTGAGGTCAGGCGATGGCATCACGCGACGAAGCCGCCCTCGCCCTTACTTCCTGTTCTCCTCACAGAACTTCAGCGCGCCCAGCACCTCGCCGGCGCGGGGGATCTGCATCTCGATGCTGTCGTCGTCATCATCCTCGAAATCGACCGTGAGGCGCTTCGCCTTCGACAGCCTGTCAAGGATCGACTGGTTGAACTCGAAGATGCCGCGCACGGTGGTCTTGTCCATGACCTCCCACTTGGCGCCCTTCATGATGTCGGCGTCGTCGGTGCCGAAGTCGGCCTTCAAGACCTCGCCGACCTTGTCCCATTCCCAGCCGTCGTAGATCATCACGATGACGATGGCCTTGTCGGAGTAGGACAGCACGATCACGTAATCGCGGTTCTCGTCCTCCTTGTCCTTGTAGCCGCGGCTTGCATTGCAATGGGTGTCCTGCGAGCGCTTCTCGATCGTCCAATCGCCCACCTTGGATTGCTGCGCGAGCACAGGCGTGGCCGAAAATCCCGCGAGCAGCGCGATCGTGAAAAGCAATTTCCTCATATTGTCCTCCCAGCCGTTTCCCCGGAACGAGCTGACCATCTCCGTTGGAGAGCCGCAAGAGCGTCGCCACCCCAACGGGCAGCACAATCTGGGATAGCGTGGTTAACGGGCCTGAAGGCGCAACGCCTGCGGCGGTTCCGACGAAACCCTTTCCCCAAACCCACGAAACACCCCTGAAACAGACCGCCCCCTATGCTGATCCCCAAAATCATACAGGGACGGCCACCATGCAATTCTTCCTCGAGCTGATCTGGGACTATTCCTGCGGCCAATACCTCGTCGCCATGCCGCTGCGGGAGGATGAGCTATGATCGAGCTGATCTCCGCCTTCCTCGCCCTTTGCAGCATCGGCGTTTTTGCAGCGCACGCGCTCGACGCCTACCGCACCTCGCACTACTGAGACGGGGCGCTAACGCGCCCCCTCGCCATCGATCTGCCGCCCCATCAGCGCGATCGCCTTCTGGTAGACGCCGGCGGCGTTCCAGGCTTCGATGGCCGCAAAATTTGGCTCGCCCGGCTGGTAGCCGGCGCCGGCGCGCCAGCCATGGGCTTTCAGGAAATTCGCCGTCGAATTCAGCGCATTGGCGGCAACGTCGAGATTGCCGGTGCCATAGGCCAGGATGTTCTTGGGCATGAACTGGGTCTGGCCGACCTCGCCATGCATGGACCCGCGCTGGCCGGGCGACATTGAGCCACGATCAATCAGCTTCAGGGCGGCATAGAGCTGGTCGGTGAAGAACTCCGGCCGGCGGCAGTCATAGGCGAGCGTCGCGATCGACGACAGCATGTTCTGATTGCCGCGCTGGCTGCCAAAGCCGGTTTCCATGCCCCAGATCGCAATCAGCGGCCCCGGCGGCACGCCATAGCGCTGCTGGATCGAGGCGAACAAAGCGCCCTGCGACTGCTTCAGCGAGCGCCCGCGCGCCACGATGGTCGAGGCGCCGCGCTTGGCCAGGAACTGGTCGAGCGAAAGCGAAAAACTGTGCTGGCTGCGATCGGCCGCAATGGTCGCGCTGGCGTAATTGGCCTGCATCAATGCGCCAATGCCGGTCGCGCCGATGCCCTTGCCACGGGCCTCCTCGCCGAACGCGCGCTTCCAGCCCTCGAAGCCGCCGGGCCCGTTGCCGCATTGCGCGGCGTCGGCGGCGCCAAGACCCGCGAGCAGCGCCACGGTGCCGAGAACGGCCAATGCTGCGATTTTGCCCCTGGTCATTCCGCGTTCCTTTCTTCGGGGCATGCGCCCTGCTCGCAACCAATCGATGCCTGGATTCGTCTGCCGTGCGGCATGATCGTACGTCAGTGCCGATCGCTCAAGCCCTGCCGACCGCAATCATTGCGCGGCACGACGCTTGACATCGGATGAACGGTCATCCGCCGAGCAGGAAATCCACCATGATGCTCTGGTGCTGCTGATACATGTCGGTGCCGGTCGCCGTGACGCAGCCGATCTTTCGCGCGGCTGCGATGAAGGGCGAGACCTCCGGCTTGGTGATGACACAGCCGCAATAGGTCGACGACGCCAGTTTTGCGACGTCGACCGGCAGCGAGTCGCCTTCCCGCATGCCGGCGGGCGTGGCGTTGGCTACGAAATCGTAGCCGGAGGGATCGATCGACCCAGCCGAAGCGCGACCCTTGCCAAGCTTGTTCAACTGCTCGATCAACACGTCACGCCGCTCCGGCACGGTGTCATGAATGGCGATCTCGCGGACGCCGGCCTCGATCAGCGCGAGCGCAATCGCCGAGCCCGCGCCACCGGCACCGACCAGCAGTGCGCGCATCCCCTCAGGGTCAATCCCCTTGGCACGGGCAGCACCGACGAATCCGAGTCCGTCCACCATATCGCCATGCCAGGCGCCGTCCGCGCGGCGGCGCATCAAGTTCACTGTACGCAGGAAATGCGCGCGGTCGGTGGCGCTGGCGCAGGCCTGGTAGCAGGCGAACTTGTGCGGAATGGTTGCGACGATGCCGTCGAGATTCTTCAGCCGCGAGGCGACAGCGAGGAAGTCGGGCAGATCGGCTGGCGCGACCTGGACGGGGACGAGGATGCCGTCATGACCACGTGCGGCGAAGGCGGCCGTGAGCCCTGCGGGCGAGCGCACCTGGGCGATGGGATCGCCGACGATGACATGGAGCCGCGTCGCGCCGCTGAGCGTCGGGGGCACGGCGCTCAAGCCGGCACCGGAGTGCTGCCGGTCTCGGCAGCGGTCGCATAGGTCAATTCAAGTCCCTCGAGATCGCCCGCCTTGCGCCACTTCTCGAGCAGCCGCAGGAAAGCCACCGGGCCGCGCCAATACTGGCTGTTGCGCGCGGCGATCGGATCGAACACGCCTTCGTTGTTGTAATAGCCGGGCGTACATTCGGCGAGATAAGTCTGCCGGCCGATCGCGGCCTTGACGACCTCCTCGACCCAGGCGTTTTCGGCTGCGAGCGTCGGCTCCAGCGTTCTCGCGCCGCGCTTTTGCGCCTCGTTGATCACGTAGGCGATGTGGCGCGACTGCTCGTCGATGATGTGCTGGAAGTTGGCGCTCTGCCCGGCCTGCACGGTCACGATCAGGAAGCAGTTGGGAAAGCCGCGGCTGTAAAAGCCGTGCATCGTCTTCACGCCCTCGCGCCAGCGCTCGGTCAGGCTGACGCCGCCGCGGCCATAGAGCTCAAACCCCATGCGGCGGGCATAATCGGTGCCGACCTCAAAACCGCTGGCGTAGATCAGGCAGTCGATCTCATAAGCCTTGCCGTCGACGACGACGGCATTTTCGGTGATCCGCTCGACGCCGTGGCCCTTGGTGTCGACCAAATGCACGTTGGGGCGATTGAAGGTGTCGAGATATTCGTCGTGGAAACACGGCCGCTTGCAGAACGCCTTGTACCAGGGCTTTAGGGCTTCAGCCGTCGCGGGGTCCTTCACCACGGCATCGACGCGCGCGCGGATCTCCTCCATCTTCCGGTAGTCGGCCTGCTCCATCACCTTGAGCGCCTGCTCGAGCGAGGTGACCGGTTCGGGCTGACGGCGCGGCGCGAGCAGGATTTCGCCGAGCAGACCGGTCCAGCCGTCCTGCACGAGATCCTTCTCGAACGGCTCGCCGGAGATCACCGCGGTAAAGTTGTCCATGCGCTCGCGCTGCCAGCCGGGCTTCAAGCCGTTCGCCCAGTCATCGTCGGTTGGCCGGTCGTCGCGCACGCCGATGGCGGAGGGTGTGCGCTGGAAGACGTAGAGTTCCTTGGCCGCGCGGCCGAGATGCGGCACGCATTGCACGGCGGTCGCGCCGGTGCCGATGATGCCGACGCGCTTGTCCGCCAGTCCCGTCAGCCCGCCCTGCGCGCCGCCGCCGGTGTAGGCATAGTCCCAGCGGCTGGTGTGAAAGCTGTGTCCCGCAAACGTCTCGATGCCGGGAATGCCCGGCAGCTTCGGCCGGCTCAGCGGGCCACCGGCGAGAATAACGAAGCGCGCGCGGATCCTGTCGCCGCGATCGGTCTCGACCAGCCAGCGCGCCTCCTCTTCCCGCCATTCCATCCGCGAGATGACGGTCTGAAACAGTGCACGCTCGTAGAGGCCAAAATGGCGGCCGATCCGGCGCGAGTGCTCATAGATCTCGGGCGCGCGCGCATATTTGCGCACGGGTATGTATCCGGTCTCTTCCAGCAGCGGCAGATAGATGTAGCTCTCGGTGTCGCAGGCGGCGCCTGGATAGCGATTCCAGTACCAGGTGCCGCCGAAATCCGCGGCCTTCTCCACGATACGGAAATCGTCGATGCCGGCTTCGCGCAAGCGCGCACCACACAACAGGCCACCGAAGCCGCCTCCGACGACGACGACCTCCGTCTCCTCGCTGATCGCCTGCCGCGTGAAGCCGGGATCGGCCCAGGGGTCGTCGAGATAGTGGCCGAATTCGCCGGTCACCTCGACATATTGCGCCTTGCCCTCTGCGCGCAGACGCCGGTCGCGCTCGTCGCGATAGCGCGCACGCAAGCCATCGATATCGATGCTGGATGAGCCGGCTGCGCCGGTCTTGTGTTTTTCCGCTGACATCAACGTTTCCTCCGTGGCGACGTTGCTCTTTCGACAACTTGCGCCAGTTAGCCACAAAAGCCGGAATGCGCAACGTGCGCGCGGTTTTGCGGATGGCAGGAACGACCGCGGCTGCTCGTCGTGCGTAAGAAGGGCGGCACCGGCAAGGTGCTGAAGGCGGCGCTGCGCGAGAAGTTCAAAAGCTCCCGCGCAGGATAGAACCTCGCGCCCCGCGGTGGGGACGAGGCGGACGCAGCCCGCGCACCCTGGGGCTCGCGCCGACGGCCGGCCCAAGCCTTCAATGCCAAGCCTTCAATGCCAAGCCTTCAGCCCGCCATCGCCGCGGCCGCGGGCATCTTGCGTTCCGCAAGGAAGGCCGTGATCTCGTTCTCGAACGTCTTGAGCGCCGCGCCGATCGCCTGGTGCATATCGAGATATTTGTAAGAGCCTAGCCGACCGCCGAAGACGAGGTTCGGATGTTTTGCCATCATGCTGCGATAGCCGTGCAGGATCGCCCGGTCGGCCGCGGTATTGATGGGGTAATAGGGCTCGTCGTCGCGCCCCGCAAAGCGGGAGTATTCGCGGTAGATGGTCGTTTTCGGCTGCGAATAGTCGCGCTCGGGGTGAAGATGCCTGAACTCGTGGACGCGGGTGAAAGGCACCTCGGCGTCGGCATAGTTGATTACCGCCGCGCCCTGGAAGTCGGCGACGTCGTGCACTTCGCGCGCGAAGTCGACGGTGCGCCAGCCGAGCTCGCCGCAACGATAGCGGAAGAAGCGGTCGATCGGTCCGGTGTAGACGACGAGCTGATCGGGCCGGATCTGGTCGGCGACGTCGAAATAGTCGACGCCGAGGTGAAGCGCGATGTTCGGATCGGCGAGCATCCGGCGGAAGATCGCCGTATAGCCGTCGGCCGGCATGCCCTCGTAGCGATCGGCGAAATAGCGGTCATCGAAGGTGAGCCTGACCGGCAATCGGCCGATGATCTCGGCCGAGAGCTCCCTGGGCTCGGTCTGCCACTGCTTCCGCGTATAGCCGCGGATCAGCAGGTCATAGAGCGTGCGGCCGACGGAGGCGATCGCCTTGTCCTCCAGGTTCTGCGCCGCGGTAGCGCCATGCGCGTCCGCCTCCTTCGCGATCGCGGCCTGCGCCTCCTGCGGCGTCATCACCCGGCCAAATGCGGCCGAGATGGTCGCAAGGTTGATCGGCATCGAATAGAGCCGGCCTTGCGCCACCGTGAATACGCGGTGGCGGTAGCCGGTGAACTCGGTGAAGCGATGGAGATAGCTCCAGACGGCTTCCGAATTGGTGTGGAAGATATGCGTGCCGTAGCGGTGCACCTCGATGCCGCTGTCGGGATCGACCTCCGAATACGCATTGCCACCGATATGGGGCCGCCGGTCGAGAACGCAGACCTTCCCTCCGAGCTGGCTTGCGACCCGCTCCGCAATGGTTGCGCCGAAGAACCCTGCCCCCACGACAACGACATCGAAGTCACCGAGCTGCATGTAGTCCCCCGCCAATGCGCGTCGGTCGCAAACGCGGTCCCCCCGACCGGTCGCCCGACGGGGTTTCAACGCGACGCCTGGCAAGTTCAGGCGGAAAATTGCCGGCGTGGAAGATTTGCGAGCCTGGGAAAGCCGCCTCGACCGTTCAACAGTCGGGGGCAAGATGACGGCGCGATCCGCAAGTCCGTCGGCGCCTCCGTTTTGGAGAGGGTCCGCGATGTCCGTCGTCTGCATCCTGACAGCAAACAACAGCGCCTATCATTCGGTTCGCGGCATCCTTTTGATAGCCGCCGCCGAGCTCGATCGCCTCGGGCACGAGGTCAAGGTCCTCGATCTGGAGGCGCCGGACCTGCCCGCGCGGCTCGATGCCCTGCTGCCACGCCGCGACGAGACGATCATGATCTGCATGTCAGGCATCGGCCTCGAGCTCTATACCAAGGACCAAAAGCTGTTCTGGGACATGTCCAGGATCCCGCTGTTCAACTGGAATTGCGACCATCCGTCCTATTTCATCCGCCGCCATCGGCTGGAGAGCCGCTACGTCGTCCATGGCTATGTCTTTCCGGATCACGCCGTCTTCAGCCGCGACCACCTGCACACCAATGGCGCGGCGTTTGCGACCCATATCGGCATTCCCGATCCCGGCTTCTTCGGCGGCCCGCCGGCCGAGAAGCGCAACGGCCGGATCGTTTTCGCCAAGTCCGACTGGAATCCCGCGAAGCTCGAGCGCTCGTGGCGCGAGACGTTGCCGCCGAGGCTGTTCGCAATCCTGTTCGATGCCATCGCAGCCGCACGCGGCAAGAACTGCTCGGCATTCCCGGAGATCATCTGCACGGTAGCCGCCGAACATCTCGTCTATCTGACGCCCGGCGGCGACGTCTTCAATGCGATCCTCACGCGGCTCGACAATTATACCCGGGCGGTGCGCACCCGCGAGGTCGGCGCGGTGCTTGCGAACTATCCGGTGGATTTCATCGGCGGCGGCTGGGACGACTTCGCGGCCTCGAGCCGCCGCGCACGCTTCCTCGGTGCGATGCCGTTCGACGCATTGCGCGAAAATCTAGGGACCTATCTCGGCGCAGCCTCCCTCAACCCCAATGTCGACCTGTCGGTGCATGACCGCGTGTTCTTCGCGCTCGGCGCCGGCACCGTACCGATCTTCGACGCCAACGGCTTTTCGAAGCAGCATCTGCCGCGCCTCTCCCGCTTCAGCTTTGGCCAGGACGCCGACAGCGTCGCGGCCGCCGTTGAGGCGGTGCTCGACGATCCCGCGGCCGCGCAGGCGGCGACCGCGACGACAATGGCCGAGGCCTATCCGCGCTTCTCGATGCGCCGCTCGGTGCAGGAAATCTGTGAGATCACAACGCAGATAGCGGGTGCCGCCGGCGCACAGTTGATTCCGTCTTTGCCCTCGCCGGCTGGTGTCTGGACTCCGTCGCGGCCAACGACAGCGGCAGCCTGAGCGAGGCTTGGCGGATTGACAAGATGTCGCATGTTGGACGACATTGATCGGCGCTGGCGGCGACATCTCAGGCATCGATGCCTTGAGGACACGGGAGGTCACTTCGATGACGAACGACACCGTCCAATCATCATGCCGTCGGCAACGCCTGATATCGATGGCCTCTGCTCCGCTGATTGCGCTGGCGGCCTCGTCATTCCTGATCAATGTGGCGGCACATGCCGCAGACGCTGGCAATCTGCCGCGCATCCTCGTGCTCGCAACCGGCGGAACCATCGCGGGTCAAGCCGATCCACGGGCAGCAGGCGCCTACAAATCCGGCCAGATCACCGGTGAGCAATTGGTCGCCTCCGTCCCGGGCCTCGACAAGCTCGCGAGCGTGAATGCCGAACAGATTTCGTCGATCGGCTCGCAGGACATGAACGACAAGGTCTGGTTTGCACTGGCCGGTCGCATCCAGCAGGCGTTCGACAAAAACGAGGCCGATGCGGTCGTCATCACCCACGGCACGGATACGCTGGAGGAGACCGCGTTCTTCCTCGACAACGTGGTCAAAGGCGACAAGCCGGTCGTCATCGTGGGCTCGATGCGTCCGGCCACAGCGGTCAGCGCGGATGGTCCCGGCAATCTCTATGAAGCCTTCCAGGTCGCCGCCGATCCGCGCTCGCGCGGGCGGGGTGTCATGGCCGTGTTGAACGACAAGATCCAGAGCGCGCGCTCGGTGACCAAGACCAACACCACGAGCGTCGAGACGTTCATGTCGCCCAACGACGGGCCGATCGGCTATGTCGATACCGCCGGCGGTGTTCGTTTCCTGGCTCAGGCGGGTGCGAAGCGCGCGACCTACGCGCTGCCGGCAAGCGACCCGTTGCCGCGCGTCGAGATCGTCTACTCCCACGCCAACATGGACGCCGTGCCGATCGAGGACGCGATTTCGCACGGCGCCAAGGGCATCGTGCTCGCGGGCGTCGGCGATGGCAACACATCGAAGTCGGCGCTCGAGGCGCTCGAGGCGGCCGCGAAGAAGGGCATCATCATCGTCCGCGCCACGCGGGTCCGCTCGGGCTTCGTCACGCGCAATGTCGAGGTCGACGACGACAAGAACGGCTTCGTCGTGTCCGAGGATCTGAACCCGCAGAAGGCGCGCGTCCTCGCCCAGCTCCTGATCGCGAGCGGCGTCACGGCGCCTGCCGAGCTTCAGAAGGCCTTCACCGCGACCTGGTAGCTAGTTCAGCACCTCCACGGTCGCCGAGCGGCCGGCGACCAGTGCGATATTGTCCGGAATCTCGTCGAGCGCGATCCGTACGGGAACGCGCTGCGCCAGACGCACCCAGCTGAAGGTCGGGTTGACGTTGGCGAGCAAATTCGCACCCGCGGCGCGGTCGCGATCCTCGATCCCCGCCGCGATGCTTTCGACATGGCCGGTGAGCCTGGCAGGCTCACCCATCAGGCGGACCTGCACCTTGTCGCCAACGCGGATGCGCGCGAGCTTGGTCTCCTCGAAATAGCCTTCGACATGCAGCGTGTCGGTGTCGACGAGCGCCATCACGCCCTTCCCGGCCGTCACATACGCGCCCGGCCGCAAGTCCATGTTGGTGATGACGCCGTTCACCGAGGCCCGGACGTCGCTGCGATCGAGATTGAGCTGGGCCACCGCCCGGTCGGCGACCACCTGATCGTAGGCCGCCTTGGCCTGCAACTGCGTGGCCAGCACCTGTTCCTGCTTTTGCTGCGAGACCGCGTCGGTGGTGAGCGCGCTGTAGCGCTTCAGGTCGGCATTGGCCTGGTCGAGCGTGGCGCGGTGGCCGGCAAGCGCGGCGTCGGCCTGTTGCAGCGCCAACGCAAAGCGCTCACGATCGATACGGAACAGGACGTCGCCGCGATGGATCTTCTGGTTGTCCTTGACCAGAACCTCCGTGACGAAACCCGACACGTCGGGCGCAACCTGGACCACGTCGGCGCGGACGCGCCCGTCGCGCGTCCAGGGCGACTCCATGTAATAGGCCCAAAGCCCGCGGCCGACGGCGAGCGCCGCGACGACGACCAGCACGGTCAGAGCCACGCGACCGAGCCAGCCAAAACTCCCTTTCATGGCAGAAACTCCGAAAGATACACGACACCGCCGAGAATGCAGACGAACAGCGCGAAATTGAACAGCGCGCGATGCCAGACGAGCCGGTAGAGGCCGAAGCGCTGCATCAGCCTGCGCAAGAGAGCACTGAGCGCAAAGGCCACGATCAGCCACAGCAGCAACGCCGGGACGAGCACGCCGTAAATGTCGATCTCGTACCTCATGCCGCAAAGCTCTCCCCTCGCTGCGGACGATAGGCCGGCGCACCCGGAAACAGCCCGCGCCGGATGCCGACGAGCCCGAGCAGCGCGTCCTCCCGCGCCTGCGGGTTGGGATCCTCGACGGCTGCGGCGAGCGCAGCGTCGATGCGCGCGAGCAGCTCCGTCGGCATGCCGCCGCCGGCATAGCGGCGGAACGCGACGGCGAGCTGGTCGAGCATGTCGTCGAGGACGAAGAGCGTGGATGCGGCGAGGCCATAGCGAGCCCGCCGAAGGTGTATGATGTTGAGCCCGATGCGGAGCTGCGCCAGGCTCTCGGTGTCGCGACGGTCGGCCTCCGAGACGAAGGCGATACGCTGCACGAGCAGTCCGAGCCGGTGCAGCATCAGACCTGCGAATTCCGCGCGGTCGTGCTTGCCGCGGCGCTCGGCGGCGACCGCCAGCGTCTTCCAGCTCGACAGCACCAGGCGCTTGGCGACCCATTCGGCCCCCACCCCGCGCGCGATCCGGGTCACGAGCTCGGCGATGATGACACCGACGAAAAATGCGAGCGCGGAATTAGCATAGGTGGCAAAATCCGCGCTGTAGGTCGATTGCAGCGCGAGCAGCGTCGCGGTGTTGGCGGCGAGCGCCATGCCGGTGCCGGTCGTCGCGGGCCGCGCGATCAGGAGGCCATAGAGCAGGAAGGTCGGCGCCAGCGCGACGATCAGGACCTCGATATGGGAGATGGCGGGCACCAGCGCGAACAGGTAGATCGCGACCACGACGATCGCGACCAGCGACCACAGGCCAAAGCTGCGGATGAAGCGCGCGGGATCGTCCTGGGCGGCGAAGAAGCAACAGGCGACCGCCGCCATCATCGGCGCCGAAGCGCCGTCCGGCCAGCCGGTCCCGATCCAGAAGGCGCAGCAGATCAGGATGGCGATGACGGCACCGGCCGCCGACCAGAGCGCGAGGCCGCGGTCGCGGTGACGTACGGCCGCAGCACCAGACTCGGGATGGAATACGAGATCGACCGTAGAAATCTTGCGGCCGGCGGCAATCGCCTCGCTCAGCGCGCGGCAGTCACTGGAGAGATCGACGAGCTCGCGCAGCCGCGACAGGAGGCTGGTCGTAATGATCCGCTCCCACGAGGCGTTGCCGTCGAGCGCCGCCTGCCGCGCCTCGATCGTGGCGCGGATCGGCCCGGCCGGCCGCCGCGCGTCCTCCGAGACCCATGTGCCGACATCCCCGAGCAGGCGGTTCAAGTCGGGCTGCGCCTGAAGGCCCCGTTCGCCAAGTGCAGCCAGCCGATCCTCGATCGAGGCGATCGCCGGCAAAAGCATCAGCATGCGCAACCGGATTTCACGCAGGCCGGTGACGGCCTCGGTGTCCGCCAGGCGGTCATAACCGAGATGGATCGCAAGCGTGTCGATCTCGACGGTGTCGGTTGCAAGGCGCAGGCGGAGCGCGCGGCGCGCCTCGACGGTGTCGCGACCGAGCAAGGTGTCGTGGCTGAGGCGGCGCGCGTCCCTGAGCCAGTTGTCGACCCGCGCAGCGACGGCCGGGGCGACGCTGCGGGGAAACACGACGGTCGAGACCAGGCTCGCACAGATGATGCCGAGCGAGATCTCCTCCACGCGCGCAATCGCGATGTCGAAGATGTTTCCGGGGTCGGAGACAGAGGGAAAGCCAATCAGCGCAACCGTGTAGCCGGCCAGCATGAAGAGATAGCTGCGCGGCGTGCCGTCGAGCAACGAGACATAAAGGCAAAGGCCGACCCAAAGCGCGATTGCGAGGCATAGCAGTTCCGGCGCGTCGACGAGATTGGGCACCATGGCCACCGTCGCCGTGGCTCCGACGAGCGTCCCCATCACACGGAAGAATGCCTTCGAACTGGTCGCGCCGGCGAGCGGCTGCGAGGTGATGTAGACGGTCGCCATCGCCCAATAGGGCCGCGGCAGGTCGATCCATAGCGCGAAGACGAGCGCCAGCATCGACGCGGCAAACGTCTTCAAGGCAAAGATGAGGTCCGCGTGGCGGACCAGGAAAGGCTCATCAGCGCGCATGGCTATTTCGCCTCTGAACCAGTCTTCGCGTCATGCAGCCGACTGGCACGCTGCTCGATGCGCTGGAGCGTCGCGAAGGTTATCGCAAGTTCCTCGGCTCCGATATCCTTGAACAGGCTCGCCCGCACCCGCCGCAGCACACGGTTGATCTCCTCGACCTTGGCGTCACCCGTTGCTGTGAGATGTAGCGTTTTGGCACGCCGGTCGGTCGGATCCTCGCGGCGCTCTACGAGCCCCTCGGCCTCGAGCAGATCGATCAGCCGCACCAGCGAAGGTCCCTCGATTCCCAATTCGTCGGCGAGCACGCCCTGGCGCACTGAAGTTCCCTGCCGCGACAGCACCAGGAGCGGAAATGCCGTCGCATAGGACAGGCCGTGATCGGACAGCGCTTGGTCCGACTCGCGGCGCCAGATCCGGCCAAGGCGCGCAATCAGCCGACCGATCTCGGCGTGGATTTGGGACCGCGACGGAGCCATGCAAATTAGATAGGACACGAACTATTAGGTGACAACTATATAGGCCGGGATATCTCGACCGATCACGCGAAAGCGAGCGAGACCGACGCACCATGGGCGCGGGTTCCACGACAGAAGCAGGCCAGGCGCTGCGCGGCGACAGCAGCCTGTCGCTCGTACCGACCTTTGTCGTGGTGGCCGTGGATGCCACGGGATTGGGGATCATCCTGCCCCTGCTCCCGTTCTACTCGCAACGGCTCGGCGCAACACCGTTCGTGCTTGGCATGCTGATCTCGGCCTACGCCGTCTGCCAGCTCATAGCCGGACCGGTGGTGGGCATGCTCTCGGACCGCTATGGCCGCCGCAAGATCCTGCTCGTCAGCCAGATCGGTACGTTCGTCGGATTCGTTCTTCTCGCGCTTGCAACCAACCTGATCCTGGTCTTTCTCGCCCGGATCATCGACGGTCTGACCTCGGGCAATATCTCGGTGGCGCATGCCTATGCGGCCGAACACAGCGGGCCATCGACGCGCAAGCAGGCGCTCGGGATGACCAGCGGAGCGATCGGAACGGGACTGCTGTTGGGACCAGCGCTCTCCGGCTTTCTCGTCCACTACGGTGACACCGCGCCGGTGTGGGCCGCCGCGGCACTATCGCTCGTTAGCATTTTGGCGACCGTCGCCCTGCTGCCACCCGCCATCCCGCCTCCGAGCCGCTCTATCATCACCGTGTTCCCCAAGCGGAGGTGACGCGTGCGATCGTCGGCATGCGCCATGCGTGGCGGGTGCTCGGTCTCCTGATCGTGTTCTTCTTCGCCAACTCGATGTTCCTATCGCAGATCGGCCTGTTCCTGTCGGCGCGGTTCACCTGGGACGGGCATCCCTTCGGCGCACGCGAGCTCGGCTGGGTGTTCGCCTATGCGGGCTTCATCAACATGGTCGTTCAAGGCCTGCTGATCACGCGCGCGAACCGCTTTGCATCCGACCGCGGCATCGTGCTGCTGGCGTTCGCGTGCATGGCGCTCGGATTTTCCGGCCTCGCGATCGGAAACAGCAACAGCCTGCTCGCCATCTTCCTGACGATGATCATCATCGGCACGATGTTCGCCCGCAGCACGCTGACGGCGGAGCTGTCGCGCAGCACCGCGATCAACCGCCAAGGCATGATCATGGGCCTCAACCAGTCGCTGATGTCGGGCGCCAACATCACCGCGCCGCTCCTGAGCGGCGTGCTGATCGGTCATCGGCTCTTTGTCGTCTGGGCGCTTGCGATGGCAGCCATCGCGGCGATCGGCGCGGCACTGGCTGGTCAGTTGCTGCCGTTCCCGCGAGCGCGCTAGCCCCTGCCCAATGCCCCCGTAGTGCGCCGGCTCTTTCGCTGCGACACCGCGTTGTCGCGGCTCGCCACACGATGTCGCGCCCCGCGCAGTTGTCATCGCGTCATCACCCACAATCTCGCCGGATTGACCGAACATTCGTTCGGCGCCGGCGCGATCGTGCCCGGTCTCGCCTCTGACTACTCGTCGCTCAAGCTGCTCTACGAACGCAACGCCGACCATTTGTTGCGAGATGTCTGGCGCATCGATCAGGGAGATGAGGCGAAGCCGGGAGCACGCCGACATTCGAAGCTATTCAGTTGTGACAAGGAAGTTAGAGAAATGCGTCAAGCAACATCGAAGGCCGCGGCGGGTTCGAGCGCGAACTGGCGACGGATATTCCCAGGCATCGCAGGCCTCGCCTTGCTCGCGGGCGTCACGGCGGCCCACGCGGAGAGCACCGGTATCGCCACCTGCGACGAGTTCCTGACCAAATACGACAGCTGCGTTGCCGCCAAAGTCCCTGCGGAACAGCGCGCAACGTACAAGGCGCAGATCGACCAGATGCGCAAGACGTGGATCGACCTGTCCAAGAATCCGTCGACGAAGGCGACCATGGAGACGACTTGCAAGCAAACCATGGATGCGACGAAGGCCTCGCTCACATCCCTTGGCTGCTCGTTCTGAACGGCGGATGCCGTCGACAGGGAGTGGCGCCTAACCGGCGCCACTTGCTTGCGGCAAGCGCGCGAGCGAGCACAGATCGGACGCGCAGCTTATCGTGTTTTTACATTGCGCCTGACGAATCGGGGACGCGCTCCTTCGCGTCGATCCAGATCCCCGGCTGCGAATGTTCGCGGATGTGGTTGACCAGGAAGTCGGAAAACACCCTGATCTTGGCGGGCAGCCTGACGCGGTTCTGGTAGGCGATGTTCATCGTGAGCAAGGGCAGCTCCCAATCCATCAATAGCGGCACGAGCTTTCCTGAGGAAATATCGCCCTGCACGATATAGAGCGGCTGGATGAGGATGCCGAGGCCTGCGAGCGCGGCGCCGCGGATCACCTGGCCGTCATTGCTGTCGAGCGTCGGCGCGATGCGGATGGTCTGAGCCGCATTGCCCTTGCTGAGCCGCAGCGAATAGGGATCGTTGGCGAGGTTGTAGATCAGCATGTCGTGGCGGGCGAGATCTGCGGGGTGCTCCGGCCATCCCTGCCTTGCGAGATACGAGGGGGCCGCCGCCAGCACGCGTCGCATCTGGCCGATGCGCCGGACGACGATGTTGGAGTCGGGCTCATGCTCCCTCGTGCGGATCGCGACGTCGATGCCGGCTTCGATGAAATCGGGATAGCGGTTGGCGCTGATGATCTGCACGCTCAGTTTTGGATAGAGCGCGCGGAACGCGGGCAGCATCGGTGCCAGATAGATCATCGCGAACGAAAGCGAGCTCGTGACGCGCAGCATGCCCTTCGGCGACAGCGCGCGGTCCGAGACGGCGTCCTCGGCCTCGGCGAGCTCGTTCAAGAGCGTGCTGCAACGCTGCAGGAGCTCCTGCCCTGCTTCCGTCAGCCATTGCCGGCGCGTGTTCCGCTCGATCAGCCGGACCGCGAGCCGCTCCTCCAGCGCGCTGAGATGCCGGCTTGCCGCCGCATTCGACATCCGTAACGTTTCGGCCGCCTTGGAAAGGCTGCCGAGCTCGGCCGTTTTGGCGAAGACCTCGAGTTGGAGAAGGCGGTCCATTTTTGCATAAATCGGAAAAGAGACTTACGATTTTAGACCTTTATTTCCGATTTCTGCAAGGCAAAATACCCTCCAACAAGCAAGACGAGCGGCGAGGAAATCAGGAAAATGTCGGGCCCGATCAGGCACATCGTGATGTGGCGGCTGCGCGGGGAGACGCCTGCGGAGCGCTCCGCGGCCCGGCTCAAAGTCAAAACCCTGTTCGAGGGCCTGAAGGGCCGGATCGACGGCCTCACCCATATCGAGGTCGGCCTCGACGTCAGCGATGTCGATTACGCCTGCGACGTCGTGCTGTTCTCCGAATTCGCCGACCGGGCAGCGCTTCAGGCCTATGCAACGCATCCGGAGCACCTGCGCGTGCGCGAGGAGCTCGGCGACTTGCGGATCGGCCGCTTCCAGGTCGATTATCCCATCAAAGAGACCGGCGCATGATCGGTTCGTTCACCTTTGAAAACCTCCCCTGCCGTGTCGTGTTCGGCAGCGGAACGCTTGCGGCGGCCAAGGCCGAGGTCGAGCGGCTGGGCGGCAAGCGCGCGCTGGTGCTGACGACGCCGCAGCAGGAGGCGCAAGGCAAAAACCTCGGCACTGCACTCGGCCCGCTCTATGCCGGCCTCTTTGCCGGCGCCACCATGCACACCCCGGTCGAGGTCACCGCGCAGGCGCTCGCGGCGATGAAGGCTTGCGAAGCCGACTGCGTCGTCTCGCTCGGTGGCGGCTCGACCACGGGGCTTGGCAAGGCGCTGGCGTTGCGCACCGGGGTCAACCAGCTCTGCATCCCCACCACCTATGCCGGCTCGGAGATGACACCGATCGTCGGCCAGACCGAGAATGGCCTCAAGACCACGGTGCGCGATGCGGCCGTGCTGCCGGAGACCGTGATCTACGATGTCGACCTGACCTTGACGCTGCCGGTCGGCCTGGCAGCGACCTCCGGCATCAATGCGATTGCGCATGCCGTGGAGGCGCTTTACGCGCGCGACGCCAATCCCGTGACCTCGCTGATGGCGGAAGAAGGCATCCGTGCCCTCGCCCGTGCTCTCCCTGCCATTGCCGCGAAGAGCGACGACCGCGAGGCCCGCACCGAGGCGCTCTATGGCGCCTGGCTCTGCGGCGTTTGTCTCGGCACCGTCGGCATGGCCTTGCATCACAAGCTCTGCCACACACTCGGCGGCACGTTCGACCTGCCGCACGCCGAGACCCACACCATCGTGCTGCCGCATGCACTGGCCTATAACGCCCCCGCCGTGCCCGAAGCCGTCGTACGCATCTCGCGCGCGATCGGCGCGGCCGATGCATCGCGGGGGCTGTACGATCTCGCGAAGCGGCTGAATGCAAAGCTGGCGCTGCGCGACATCGGCATGCCCGAGGGCGGCATCGGCAAGGCGGCGGATCTCGCAGTCACCAACGCCTACTGGAATCCGCGCCCTCTCGAGCGCAACGCCATTCGCGACCTGATCGCGCGCGCCTGGGCGGGCGAGCCGCCGGCCGCAACCGAAGCGGCGGCTTGAAGCGATGCGGCGCACGCTGATCAAATCGGCGACCATCATCAGCATGGATGACGCGCTTGGCGATCTCCGTGCCGGCGATGTGCTGGTCGAAGGCAACCGGATCGTCGACGTGCGCCCCGGCATCGAGCTTGGCAGCGGTGAGGCCGAGACCGAGATCGTCGACGGCACCGGGCGCATCGTCATCCCTGGGCTGATCAACGCCCATATGCACACCTGGCAGACGGGCTTGCGCGGATTTGCCGCGAACTGGACGCTACTCGAATATTTCCGCCGCATGCATGCGGGGCTGGCAACCGTGTTCCGGCCCGACGACATCTACATCGCGACCCTCGTCGGCGCGCTGAACCAGATCAATCAGGGCACCACGACGCTGGTCGACTGGTGCCACAACAATCCGACGCCTGACCATACCGATGCCGCGGTGCGCGGACTGATCGAGAGCGGCATCCGCGCGGCCTTCTTTCACGGCTCGCCTAAGCCGGAGCCGAAACCCGGCGAGCCGCATTTCTCGGAGATCCCGCATCCGCGCCGCGAGGTCGAGCGGTTGCTGGCAGGTCCCCTCGCCGATCGTAACGGCCTCGTCACGCTCGGACTTGCCATCCTGGGCCCGCACTATTCGACGCTCGATGTCGCCATGCATGATTTCCGCATGGCGCGGGAGCTTAACCTGATCGCCTCGATGCACCAGGGCGGCGGTCCGGCCAAGACGCCGGGTGGCTGGGAAAAGCTGATCGAGGCCGGCCTCGTCGGCGCAGGCGTCAACATCGTCCACGGCAACGATCTGCCCGACGATCTCCTCGACCGCCTGGTCGATCTCGGCGTATCGTTCTCGGTGACGCCTGAGAACGAAATGATCCAGGGCCACGGCTTTCCGATCACGGGACGGCTCCTGAAGCGCAGCGTCCGGCCGACGATCGGCATCGATCTGGAATCCGTGCTGGCCGGCGATCTCTTCTCCGCCGCGCGTGTCGCGCTGTCGATGCAGAGGGCGCTCGACAATGCCGAGGCACGTAAGACCAGCGGAAGCATTCCGGCGACGACGACGATTCCGGCACGCGAGGCGCTGCGCTGGATCACATTGGAGGGCGCCCGCATGCTTGGCCGCGACAGCCAGATCGGTTCGCTCACGCCCGGCAAGCTCGCCGACCTTGTGATCATCAATGCCTCCGACCTCAATCTCTTTCCGGTCCACGATCCCGTCGCCACCGTCGTGATGCAGACGAGCCTTGCCAATATCGAGGCGGTGATGATCGGCGGCGTCTGGAAGAAGCGGAACGGCAGGCTGCTGGTTGACGGGCTTGAGCCGAAGAAGGAGCTGCTCGCGCAATCCGGGCGGCGGCTGGTGCAGGACATCGAACGACAGGGACGCGCCGCCTGAAGGCGCCAACGGACAACAAGAATGGCAGACGCTTCGAACAACATCGCTTTCATCGGCATCGGCAAGATGGGCTTGCCGATGTCGGCTCTCGTCGCCAAGGCCTATTCCGTGACCGCCTTCGATCCAAGTGCGGCTCGTATCGCTGCCGCACGTGAGCAGGGCATCGCCGTTGCGGCGTCACCGGCCGACGCGGTCAGCGGCCGGGCAGCCGTAGTCACCTCCTTGCCCGACGATGCTGCGCTGCGCGCTGTGACGCTCGGCCCAACCGGCCTCATCGCAACGATGGCCCAAGGATCGTTGCTGATCGACACCAGCACCGTGAGCATCGAGGCCTCCGCCGAGGTCGATGCCGCCGCACAGGCGCGCGGTGTCGCCTATCTGCGTGCACCGGTCTCCGGCAACGCCAGCATCGTCCACACAGGCGCGCTGACCTGCTTCGTGTCGGGGCCGAAGGACGCTTTCGAAAGCGCAAAGCCGCTGTTTGCAACCTTCACCCGCGCGCAGACCTATCTCGGGCCCGGCGAAGAAGCACGCTACGCAAAGCTCGCGGTCAATCTGATGATCGCGGTGTCGGCCGCCATGATGGCCGAGAGCCTTGCGCTCGCTCGGAAGGGCGGCATCGCCTGGCAGGACATTCTGAAGATGCTCGACGACAGCGCGGTTGCCTCTCCCATGGTGAAGTACAAGACCGCGCCGCTCAGGACTCGCGACTTCGAGTCGACCTTCTCCTGCAAGCAGATGGCGAAAGACCTCGATCTCATCCTCGGTGCCGGTCATGCCGTCGGCGTGCCCTTGCAGCTTGCGGCCCAGGTGCGTGAGACCTATGGCTCGCTGGTTGCGCAAGGCGACGGCGAGACCGACTTCATCGCGACCGTCAAGCATCTGGAACGGCTGTCCGGGCTCGGCGAGCCAAAACTCTGACTAGCGGAGGCAACGTTGCGTAACTTCAACGAGAACACCATCACCGAGGCCGTGCTGGAGCGGATCAAGGGCGCGACCGATCCGCGCGTCAAGCAAGTGAGCGAGGCGCTGGTGCGCCATCTTCATGCCTTCGTGCGCGAGGTGCGGCCGACCCAGAAGGAATGGGAGTATGGCATCGACTTCCTCACCCGCACCGGCCACATGTGCGACGACAAGCGCCAGGAGTTCATCCTGCTTTCGGACACGTTCGGCGTCTCCATGCTGGTGGACGCCATCAACCACCCGGTGCCGGAAGGCGCGACCGAGACCACGGTGCTCGGCCCGTTCTTCGTGCAAGCCGCACCGGAGAAGACCAACGGCGAGGATATCTCCGGCACCATGGAAGGCGATCCGATGCTGGTCACAGGTACCGTCTCGGCCGTGGACGGCCGGCCGCTCGCGGGCGCCGTGGTCGACGTCTGGCATTCCGACGACGACGGCTATTACGACGTGCAGCAGCTCGACAAAATCGGCGATCTCGCGATGCGCGCGCGCTTCCACACCGACCAGAACGGCCGCTTCCATTTCTGGTCGATCAAGCCCGCCGCCTACCCGATTCCGCATGACGGTCCGGTCGGCGAGATGCTGGAGGCGCAGGGCCGCCATCCCTGGCGTCCGGCGCACGTGCATTTCATGATCTCCGCGCCAGGCTTCGAACAGCTCGTGACGCATGTGTTCGTCGCCGGCGATCAATACCTCGACAGCGACGTGGTGTTCGGCGTCAAGGACAGCCTGATCCGCGAATTCGTCCGCTGCCCGCCCGGCCGTGCGCCGGATGGTCGTATGGTGGACAGCGACTATTTCCATCTCAACTACGATTTCGGCCTGAAGCAGGTTGCGAGCAGCGCGAGAGCTGCTTAAGCCGGATCACGGCGAATGGACCGACAAGAGTCCCGCAAGCCGCTTTTTTGGAGAGGACGGACAAATGGAGGAGGCTGACACACCGCTGCTCGAGTTGCGCGGCATCAGCAAGGAGTTTCCGGGCGTCAAGGCGCTGGACGACGTGTCCTTTGCCGTGTTTCCCGGCGAGGTCCATATGCTGCTCGGCGAGAACGGCGCCGGCAAATCGAGCCTGATGAAGGTGCTGTGCGGCGCCTACCGCGCCGATGCCGGCGAGTTCTACCACAAGGGCGAGAAGGTCGCGATCAGTTCGACCACAGACGCGCAGAAGCTCGGCATCGCCGTCATCTTCCAGGAATTCTCGCTCGTCCCCCACCTCGATATCGCGCAAAACATCTTCCTCGGCCGCGAGCCGAAAGGCCGCATCCCCGGCACGATCGACCGCCGAAGGATCCTGGCCGATGCCAAGCGCGTGCTCGACACCATCGGCTTCGACATCGATCCCTCCATCACGGTCGACAAGCTCGGCGTCGCCCAGCAGCAGATGGTCGAGATTGCGAAAGCGATCAGCCAGAATGCGCGCATCCTGGTCATGGACGAGCCGACCGCGGCGCTGTCCGACCGCGAGACAGAGCTCCTGTTTGCGCTGATCGCGCGGCTGAAGGCCGATGGCGTTTCTATCGTCTACATCTCACACCGCATGGCCGAGGTGTTCGCGCTCGGAGATCGCATCACGGTCCTGCGCGACGGCCGCCGCATCGACGGCGTCCGTCCCGCCGACGTCACCCCGGACCAGCTCGTCCGTATGATGGTCGGCCGCACCGTCGACATGACCTATCCGCGCAATTTTGCCGACAAGCCCGGCGCGGTGCTGCTCAGCGTCAAGGGCCTGGCCTCGCCGACCGGCATTTCCGACATCGACATCGAGGTACGCCAGGGCGAGATCGTCGGCCTCTGCGGCCTGGTCGGCTCCGGCCGCAGCGAGGTTGCGCGCGCGATCTTCGGCGCGGATCCCGTGACAAGCGGCGAGATCGTCTTCGACGGCAAGACGATCTCAGGCGAACCTGATGTCGCCGCCCGCCGTGGCATCGCGCTGATCCCGGAGAGCCGCAAGAGTGAGGGGCTCGCACTGTTGCGCTCGGTCGGCGACAATCTCGTGGTGTCAGCGCTGCGAAAGCTGTTCCCGAGCGGCCTGTTCGATCAGCGTAGCGCGCAGCGCACGTCGGACAGCCTGATCCGGCAGCTCAGGATCGCGACCCCGAGCGCGCGGCAGACCGTCGGCCTGCTCTCCGGCGGCAACCAGCAGAAGGTCGTGATCGGCAAGTGGCTGGCTGCCGGCGCAAAACTCTTCATCTTCGACGAGCCGACGCGCGGCATCGACATCGGCGCCAAATCCGAGATCTTTGCCCTGATCGACCGGCTCGTCGCTGAAGGCGCTGCCGCCCTGATGATCTCGTCCGAGCAGGTCGAGATCTGCCATGTCTGCGACCGCGCCTATGTGATGCGCGAGGGCCGCATCGCCGGACACCTGTCGCGCAATGAGCTGACCGAGGAGAACATCGTGCGATTGGGGATGCACCATGCGTGAGGCCGCGGTCGTTTCACAACCAAATCCGCTCCAGCGCATTCCCGGCGTCGCCATCGTGCTGGTGCTCCTGATCGCGCTGTTCGGGACGATCGCGCCCGGCTTCCTGTCGATCGCCAACCTCTCCAACGTGCTGGTGCAATCGACGATCCTGACCATGCTCGCGCTGCCGATGACGTTGATCATCATGACCGAAGGCCTGGACCTCTCGATGGGCGCGGTGCTGACGCTGACCTCGCTCTGCGTCGCGATCGTGTCGCTGGCAACCAAATCGATGCTGCTTGGCCTCGCCGCAGGCGTGCTGGTCGGCGCCGGCTTCGGCACCATCAATGGATGGCTGGTCGCGATCCTGGGAATCCCGCCCTTCGTTGCGACGCTCGGCACGCTCGGCATGGCGCAGGGCCTGTCGCTGATCGTCTCTGACGGACAGAGCGTGGTCGGCATCCCCCACAGCGTGCGTGATATCTACTCGTCCACCCTGCTCGGCGTACCCGTGCCGATCGTGATGGCGCTCGTGACTTACGCGTTCTTTCATGCCCTGCTCTATCACACGCGTTTCGGCACCTACATCTTCGCGCTCGGCGGCAACCGCGAGGCGCTGAGATATGCCGGTCTCTCGCCGAACCGCCTCCTGATCGCAGTTTACGCGCTCGGCGGCACCATGGCCGGCGTCGCCGGCCTCTTGATGACCGCGCGCATGAATTCCGGCCACCCGACCGCCGGTCTCGGCCTCGAATTCGATGCGATCGCGGCGGTTGCGGTTGGCGGCACGTCCTTTGAGCGCGGCAATGGCTGGTTGCTCGGCACCGTGCTCGGTGTCATCGCCGTCGGCGTGCTCCGCAACGGGCTCAATCTGATCTCGCTGCCGTCCTCGGTTCAGGTCGCAAGCGTCGGCGTCCTCGTCATAGTCGCGCTGTTCCTGGACGGCATCAGGAGCCGCACATGACCGACATCACCAAGGAGGCCATCTCGCCGCCCCGCTCCTTCCTGTCGCAGGATGCGATCCAGGTGTTCTACCGCTTGCTCGCAGCACTGCTGATCTGCGCCGTGCTCGCAGTCCTCAGCGACTCCTTCCTGAGCCTCGGCAACATCCTCAACGTGCTGCGGCAGGCGAGCCTGACCTTCTTCATCGCCTCGGGCCTGACACTGGTGGTGCTGACCGCCGGGCTCGATCTCTCCGTCGGCGCCAATGTCGCTCTCTCAGCCTGCCTCGCCGGCACGGTGATCCATCAGACGGGCTCTCCGGTGCTGGGCGTTGTCACCGCGCTAGTGGCCGGTGGCATCGTTGGCCTCCTCAACGGCGTCATGGTGACGGCACTGCGCATCCCCTCCTTCATCGCCACCTACGGCATGCTCTGGGTGCTGAATGGCCTCACCTATTGGTACATGGCCGGCGACACCATTCACGGCTTCCCAGCGGGCTTCCGCCAGATCGGCAGCGGCTATCTGTTCGGCCTGCCGATCCCGGTCTATCTGCTCGTCGTCTTTCTCGCGATCGGCACGCTATTCGCGCAGCGGACGATCTGGGGCCAGGAGATCTATGCGATCGGGGCCAACCCGGTGGCGGCACGGCTGTCCGGCATTCCGGTCGTACGCCGCCTGCTGCTGGTCTACGCCGTCTCCGGCACCATGGCGGGCCTTGCGTCGATCATCTTCCTGTCGCGGCTCAATTCGGCCGAGGCAGATATCGGCGAAAGCCTGACGCTACCCGCGATCGCGGCCGTGCTGATCGGCGGCACTTCGCTGTTCGGCGGCGTCGGCACGGTGTTCGGCACCTTCGTCGGCGCGCTGATCCTGACGCTGGTTCTCAACGGCATGAACCTCCTGTCGGTCAGCGCCAACTGGCAGCCGCTCGTCACGGGGATCATCGTTATTCTCGCCGTCTGGCTCGACATGAAGACCCGCCGCCGCACGCAATGAGTTCTTTCGCAAAAATCCAGCAAACCAAAAGAGGGATGGAGATCATATGAAACTGAGATTGGGCTACCTTGCACTGCCGCTGCTAACGGCCGCCGCGTTCACGACGCAGGCGCGCGCCGACGGCCAGACCATCGCCGTGTTCACCAAAAACCAGACCAATCCCTATTTCCAGACCGTGCGGGTCGGAGCGGATGTCGCGGCCAAGGCGCTGAACGCCAAGACGTTGCAATATATCCCGACCAAGCCGGACTCGATCCCCGAACAGCTCAGCCAGATCGAGGACGTCGTGGTGAAGAAGCCGAGTGCTATCGTCTTCATCCCCGTCGACTACAAGGCGATGGTACCGGGGGTCGAGAAGATCAACGACGCCAAGATCCCGGTGGTCAACATCACCGACCGCTCCGCCGGCGGCAAGTTCGTCTCCTTCGTCGGCGCCGACGACTACAGCCTTGGGCTCGAAACCGCGCGCTACCTGCTGAAGACGCTCGGCGGCAAGGGCAACATCGTCATCATCGAAGGCGTCAAGGGCTCGCTGACCAATGTCGATCGTGTCAGAGGCTTCAACGACGCGCTGAAAGAAACTCCGGGCGCGAAGCTGCTCGCCTCGCAGCCCGGCAACTACCAGCGACTCCAGGCGCTCCAGGTGATGGAAAACCTGATGCAGTCGAACTCGCAGATCGACGGCGTGCTGGCCGCCAACGACGCCATGGCAGTCGGCGCGATCGAGGCGCTGGATGGCGCCAATCGCAAAGCGCAGGTGATCGGCATCAACGGCACCAAGGAAGCGATCGACGCCATCAAGTCCGGCAAGCTGCTCGCAAGCGGCGACTATAACGGCTTTGCGCAGGGCTGCCTCGGCACCATGATGGCGATCCGCAACCTGCGCGAACAACCCGTCGTCGCCGAGATCGTGCTGAAGCCCACCGTTATCACCAAGGACAATTTCGGGCCTTTCGACGTGCCGCTTGAGCAGCGGGCCTGCCCCACCTGGGAAGAGGCGCAAAAGCTCGGCACGAAGTAGGCTTGTCCTTCTAAAAATCGGGACGGCCGTTCAATATGGCCGTCCCAAGACATCGTTCGGAGACATCGTCCGGAGACATCATGCTGTTTGCCATTCACGCCCTCGACCGCGCCGGTGCGCTGCCGACCCGGCTCGCCCATTACGACGCGCACAAGGCGTTCCTGAGCGACACCTCGCGCTTCGAAGTCAAAATCGTCATGTCCGGCCCGCTCGTCTCCGACGATGGCGAGAAGATGATCGGCAGCCTGTTCCTGATCGAGTCGCCGGGACGGGCCGAGGTCGAGGCCTTCAATCGCGCCGACCCCTTCGCCGCGGCCGACATCTGGGAGAAAGTCACGATCACCGGCTTTCTGCGCCGCCAAGGATGAAAGTGTGGCTCGTCTCTGAATTGTAAAATGCTCTTTGCCGCGTTACAAATCGCAGATGCGCATCATCTCGATCATCTGTTGGTTGATCTTCTCAATTTCGCTTTGCTTCGCCCAGTCGCCGCAGCCTTCCACGCCGGTCACGGTCCTGATCGACCAGGCAGCCGTGCTCGCCTTACTCGATCATGACAATTCATCCGCGCTGTCGCTGATCACGCTTCTTCAGAAAATCCACGCGGCGGAAAGGCTCCCGTCGCCGGCCCCGGCGCCGGGCCCCACGCGCGCCAGCGACTTGCTGCGCTTTGGCGAGACCTACGGACAATTTGCGGCCGTCATGTCCGCGGACATGACGCGAATCATTTCGGGCCTTGGGATCGACTGGGAAAAGGAAATTCTCAAGACCTACGACCCAAAGTCGGCCAAGACGGAGGCCGGAAAGACCTTGCGGCAGAACGGTAACGTCGCTCGCGTCTTCAACGAAAAATGGCTCGGGTCGAACGATGGGCTGTTCATCCTGGCCGGCGTGGTCAATCGCATCGATCGCCGCGACTTCGATCCTATCAACTACGGCGAACTTCGCTTCATCTACCGGCTTGGATACGAAGTCCGGATGAACGGCAAGACCTACGCCTCGCGCATGCCGCTCACCGTGAACATGGTCTTCAGCTATCGTGACGACGGCAAGCGCTGCCAGGATGTGGCTGCGCTCTGGCGCATCGATGGCATCGACGGCGGCGACCCGCAACTGATTGCGCAGCGCCTTCTGCAGGGCCCGCTGGATTTCTCAAGGCTGACCTTCAAGCAGATGGAAGTCAACGCCCAGGTCGTGCGCTTTCCCTCCGATCTCGAAAACATGGAGGGCCGGAAATTCGCCGGCCAGGCGATCTACTGGATGCGGATATTCGCCTTGAAGGGCGAAAACTTTCAGCCCATCAAGCTGGAGAACACACCCGACGTGCAGGCGATCCTGAAGGATCCCTCCAAGCAGAAGCAATTGCAGGACTACCTCGCGGGCCACGCGGACGCGATCGACAACGGCGTGTTCAATCTGCCGGAGAGCCTGGAGGCCGATATCGCTCTGAGTTTTTCCACGGCGGGAAGCGCGCGTGTGGCCAACCGGCCATTCGATCTGCTGGTCAGCAAAGAGCAGGCGGGGCAGATCGTCGCGGCGCTGGAAAAGACCGCGAAGTCCGCCAAGTTCGCGCGATCCGGCGCCGGTCTGCTCGAACGGCTGAACACATCGTCCTGCATGGGCTGCCATCAATCCTCGTCGACGGCGGGATTTCACTTCCTCGGCGTCGACCGGGTCGATTTCGGCAGCGACGGCGGGGCAATCAAGGACGCACTCGACGGCAACAGTCTGCAGCTTCCGTTCTCGCCGCACGTCTATGCGGAGCTTACCCGCCGGAAGAGCTACGTTGAAAGCCTTTCGCGGGGCGAGGCCCCTGACACGTTCCGTCCGCATCCGTCTGCGCCCGCAGCAGCCTGGCAGAACGCGAGCCCGGCTTATTCAGCCGCCGGCGACAACATGCCGTGTCCCCTGAACACCGATCTCGCCGATGGCGCGAAGTGGAGCTGCAACGCTGCGCGACATCTCGCCTGCCAGGCCGTGGTGACGAATGCGACGGCCTCTTCCCATCTCGGCCAATGTCTGCCGGCCCAGCAGAACATCTACGCAGGCCTCGCTTGCCGCTCGAACGCCATCGAGGACACGACGGCGAAGAACAATGCGAAGGATCTGTTGAGCTTCAGTTTGCGCTCTTTCACCGATCGCGTGAACACGGATGAATTGGTCTATCGCGTGCCTGAGGGCAAATTGAGCGGCTATGACTACAATTGCCGGCCGACAAAAATCGGCGTGCCGCTCGGCCGCATCACCCGCCCGTGCAAACCCGAAGAGTCGAAACTGGCGACCGTTCAGCCTGGCAGCACGCCGGACGAGATCTGCGCTGTCGTCGGCGGCAAGGGCTTTGAACAGATGGCCAAGGGCTATTTCGACAGCGCCGCCTTTGCAGCCGGCGTCGGCCGCGGGCTCTTGAACGTATGTTCGCCGTCGCGATTTTGCCGGGAAGATTATATCTGCCAGGCGATGCCGGATTTCCTGACTGGCGCGAAGTTCGGCGTCAGCCCGCAGACCCTCAGTATCCTGAAAAGCCGCAAGCTTGGGTTCTGCACCCCCACCTATTTTGTTTATCAGCTTCGCCTCGACGGCCACCCTAATCCGAGATGACGCCGCGCACGACGGCGCCGCCGCCGGACTCGAGGATTGGACGCTATGCCTCGATGCCGCGTTGAACCAGGATGCGCTCGGCGCTGTCGTTCCAGACGTCCATCTTGGTGATCTTGCCACCCCGCACCACGAAACGATCGACGTAGCGATTGCCTTCGAAGGACGTGCCATCGTGCCATTCGCCGTAGAGCGTGCCGACGCTGTAGACCACGGTCTCCCCCTCGCCCGGGCAGACGTCGAACCGGTCCATCTTCTTCTTGACCCAGCGATAGCGCTTTGCGTTGAATCCGGTCGGCCCACGCGGATGGTCGAATTCGCGCCCGCCGGTGAAGGTGATCACCGTGCCGGGCGCCATGTAGACCGCCGCGGCCTCCGGGTCGGGGATCATCGACGCCGTCAGATAGGCTTCGACGATCTCGGCGTCGGACATGGTTTTGCTTGGGGCTTTTGCGACAACGGACATGGCACTTCTCCGAAAGATGCGGGATACTAACCCTGGGCTGCTGGATTGCATGCATATATTTTGAACATTCCCGCGCTCGATTGCCGGGAATCTGGAGGTGCCCCGCAGGGCACGCTCCTGTACGCTTACGCCGCAAAGTGCTGGTGCCATGACAAGCCGAACCACCTTCGACCTGATCTTCCGCAACGCACTGATGCGCGGCGTCACCGCTCCTGCGGATATCGGCATTTCCCAAGGCAAGATCGCCGCGATCGAGCCGCGCCTTCAGGCCGATGCCGTCGAGATCGACCTCGAAGGGCGGCTCGTGCTGCCCGGCTTCGTCGACACCCACGTCCACCTCGACAAGGCCTGCCTGCTCGGCCGCTGCGGGCACGACCACGGCAGTCTCAGCGACGCCATCCGCGCCGTCTCGGCGATGAAGCGCGATTTCACGGTCGAGGACGTCTATGCCCGCGGCGCCAGGGTGCTGGAACGTGCAATCGTGCACGGCACGACGCGGATGCGAACCCATGTCGAGATTGATCCGCGGATCGGCCTGCGCGGCTTCGAGGCCGTCAAGGCCCTGAAGCGCGACTATGCCTGGGCGCTCGATCTGTCGCTCTGCGTCTTTCCGCAGGAGGGGCTGACCAACGATCCCGGAGCTGAGGAGCTCTTGATCCATGCGCTGCGCGACGGCGGCGATGTGATCGGCGGCTGTCCCTATACCGACACCGATCCGAACGCGCATCTTAAGCGCATCTTCGACCTCGCCCAGGAATTCGATGTCGATGTCGATCTCCATCTCGACTTCGATCTCGATACGTCCTGGTCGCATCTCGACGAAGTGTGCCGGCAGACCGAACAGCGCGGCTATCAGGGACGCGTCGCGATCGGCCATGTCACAAAGCTCTCCGCGCTACCGCCGGAGCGCCTGAGACCCGTGGTCGAGCGTCTCGCAAAAACCGGTGTCGCCGTCACGGTGCTGCCCGCGACCGATCTCTATCTGATGGGCCGCGATGCCACGCACAACGTGCCGCGCGGCATCACGATGGCCCACAAGCTCGCCGCAAGCGGCGTGCTATGCTCCGTTGCGACCAACAATGTGCTCAATCCCTTCACGCCCTTCGGCGATGCCTCGCTGCTGCGAATGGCGAATTTCTACGCCAATGTCGCGCATGCATCGGTCGGCGAGTTCGACACCTGCCTCGATCTCGTCACCGATTTGCCCGCGCGGCTGATGAACCTGAAGAATTACGGCCTCAAGATCGGCAACCCGGCCGATCTCGTCGTGCTCGATACACGCGACGGCCGTTTTGCGATCGCCGAACTGCCGGACGCCATGATGGGCTTCAAGAACGGCCGGCCGGTCTTTGAACGGCAACAAGCCGTCCTGTTTCCGCCCTCAGATTCGGGCAAACCGCGCGCCGTCATCCCTCACGCTTGATCTTTGCCAGGATGCGGTCGGCCTCGGTGCGCCAGTCGGCGCTGCGGGCAAACTCTTTGGTGCCCTTTGCGCCGAACAGACCCTGGTCGGCAAGATCGGCGACCCAGGCCTGTCGCTCGGCGGTGCCTTGTGCCGACCATGGCGTCAGCCCTGCCTCGCGCACGGTCTCGGCAACCTCGCGTACCTCCTCAGCGCGGCGGCGGCCGTGCTCGATCACGCGCTGGAAGAAATAGGCGCCCTGCTTCTCCCAGTTTATGCCGGGAAAGGTTTCTGCGAGCGAGGCAAGCACGGCATCCTCGACGCCATAAGCGCGCGCCGTGGTGAAGCTCTCGATGACCATGGCTTCCAGGCCCTTGATCATGATGCTCCGGCACATCTTTACCGCCGAGGAGACGCCAAGCTGGTCGCTCGCGACCTTGGCGGCAAAGCCGATCGCGTTGAGAAGCGGCTCGACTTCGCGTGCGCCGGGGCCACCGAGCAGTAGCGGCACCTTGATGCGATAAGGCGGCACCGACGTCATCACCGCGCCCTCGACATAGCGTCCGCCCGCGTCCTCGATCAGCTTCCCGGCGCACTGCTTGGCGCCGGGCGAGGCCGAGTTGAAGTCGAGAAACCAGGTGCCCTGGTTGATCGCAGCCGCGCAGGCTTGCGCCACCGAGACGGCCTGGCTTGCGGTGACCGCGGAGACGATGAAGTCGGATTTTGCGGTCAGATCAGCATGCGAGGCAGCTAACGTAACGCCGTGCCTCGTGGCGTGATCACGCAAGGCCGCGCCCTGCTCGCTCCCGAGCTTGAGGTCGAAGGCCGCGACCTTGATGTCCTGCTGGCGCAGGTCCTCCGCAAGGATCTTGCCGACCTCGCCATAGCCGATCAGTCCTATCTGCCACCGCCTGGGATCGCCTGACATCAGTTCATCCTTCGCGTGGTGTCGTCAAAGAGCTCCTCGAGCGCAAAGCGGCGCGGGATCAGCGCCTGCTGATAGGCGTAGTCGATGATCAGCTCCAGCGGCTTGCGGTTGGCATCGATCCCGAACGGCAGGAGATCGGGCGACGCGGCCACGCCTGCCTTCGCTTTGCCGGCCCTCAGAAGATCGTACACGCCGGCGACGATGTCAGGGCGCGATGTTGCCAGAGCCTCGGTTACGACCACGAGATGGTTGACCGGCACCACGCCACGCCGGGCGTACCAGGCCGCGGCCTCCGCGGCCGGATCGGGAAACAGCGGCTTGAGGCGCGGATCATTCGAGGTCTCGCCGAGCACGGCGTCGAGTTCACCGTCGAGCAGCATTTGCAGGATCTTCTTGTCCTTCGGCGCGCGCTCGGTGGTGTCGACATATTCGGCGACGTGAGGGTCCTCAAAGGTAATCCAACCAATCTTGTCGAGGTTGACGCCGTAGTCGTTGGCCAAAATTCCCCTGATCCAGGCACCCGTCGTGGTCGTGAACGATCGAATACCCACGCGCTTGCCTTCCAGATCGGACGGGCGGAGCGTGCCTCGCTCGGGGTTGTACAGCGCGTAACCATGCTGGAAGCGGCCGAGCATGGTCGCCGGCAACAGCACCAGCGGCTTGCCGTGGGCCTTCGCCATCAGATAGGTGACGATCGCCATCTCGCAGACGTCGAAGGCCTGCTCGCGCACCATCGGCTTGAACGCCCTGTTGGTCGGCGTGTACTCGATGAAGTCGAGATCGAAGCGGTCGGAGCGGAGTTCTCCGCTCTTCAATGCCTGCACATGCGGATGACTGCCGAGCACGGTCCGCAGCTTGAGACGATCCATCAGCCCGCTCCGCTTCTCGTCTGCTCAGACGTCCTCGGGATTGTCGACATAGACGAGTCCGGCCTTCGCCAGAGCCTCGCGCATGTTGTACATGTCGAGGCCAAGCTCGCCCGAGGCGAGGCGATTGCGCTTGCCGCCTTCGTCCGCATTGCGCTTCCCGGCCTTCCCGGCGACCTCCGCCGCGATCCGCTTCGGCACCACCACGACGCCGTCGTCATCGGCGACCACGATGTCGCCGGGCTCGACATTGACGCCGGCGCAGACCACGGGAACGTTGACCGAGCCCAGCGTCGCCTTGACCGTTCCCTTGGCCGAGACGGCGCGCGACCACACCGGAAATTTCATCTCGTGCAGCGCCTTCACGTCACGGCAGCCGGCATCGATGACGAGCCCCTGCACGCCGCGCGCGCGAAGCGACGTTGCCAGCAGCTCGCCGAACATGCCGTCGGTATTGTCGGTGGTGCAACCAACCACGAGGATGTCGCCCGGCCTGCATTGCTCGACCGCGACATGGATCATCCAGTTGTCGCCGGGCTGCGCCAGCACGGTGACCGCGGGACCGGCGATCTGCGCGCCGGGCCAGATCGGGCGCATATAGGGCTTCATCAGGCCGACACGGCCCATAGCCTCGTGCACCGTGGACACGCCATAGGCCGACATGCCGGCGGGATCGGCGCGCTTGATGTTGCAAACGACGACGGGCTTCATGCCAGGACCTCCTCAACCGTCGGGAACAGGCGCTGATAGGCCTCGCCATAGGTCATGGGCACGCCGGTGTTGCGGCTGCCCTGGATGCCGCGGTTGAGCGCGACGCGCTCATAGTAACCCCAGAGATGCTTTTGTGCGGCGAGGATCTGGAACGCCTCGTACTTCTCCTTCCAGACCTCGTCGATCTTCAGGATCAGGTTCGGCTTGAAATTGCACATCTCGGGCTGGTGCGGCTCGAACAGGAACACCGGCGGCGCGGCATATTTGTACTGCGCGCCCGGCTTGTGGCCCATGGCCTGCGCGACCACGCGAGTCTCCTGCGCGAAATGGGCCGCATTCGGGTGATCAAAATTGTAAGGGTCTTCTAGCGCATGGGTCAGCACGAAGCTCGGGTTGAGCTCGCGGTAGATATCGACCATGCGGTCGAAATGCGCTTCGTTGAGCTTGAGCGGATAGTCGCCGCAATCGAAGAACTCGATCTCGGCGCCCAGGAGTTTGGCGGCGCGCTCGGCCTCGTCCTTGCGGCCGGCCTTCACCGACTCCAGCGTCGCGCCCTTTTCCTTCCAGGCGAACTGGCTCTCGCCGCGCTCGCCGAAGGACATGCAGACGATCTTCATCCGGTAGCCCTTCCTGGCATGCAGCGCGATCGCGCCGCCCGCGCGCCAGACGAAGTCGCCGGGATGCGCGGTAATCACAAGACCTGTCTTCATGGGACAAACTCCCCTTTCATCTCTTCAAAGCTTGAGCTGCTCCTTGCGAAGCGCAAGCAGCCCATTCATCACGCCCTTGCGGCCGGCACGGCCTCGCCGTCGAGCACGCGCTTCAACCGATCCGCGTCGAGCGCGCCTTCCCATCTTGCAATCGCGATGGTCGCCACCGCGTTCCCGATCAGATTGGTCGGCGTCAACCCCTGCGACATCAGCCTGTGAATGCCAAGCACCAGCGCGACGCTCGCGACCGGAATGGTTCCGGTCGCCGACAGCGTTGCCGCCAGCACGACGAAGGCGGCGCCCGCAATTCCCGCCGCCCCCTTGGAGGTCACGAGCAGGATCAGCAGCAGCTCGATCTGCTCGGTGAGGCCAAGCGGCGTGTTGGTCGCCTGCGCCAGGAACACAGAGGCCGCCGCGAGGTAAAGGCAGGTGCCGTCGAGATTGAAGGAGTAGCCGGTCGGGATCACGAGCCCGACCACGCTGCGTTCGCAGCCGGCATTCTCGAGCTTCGAGAGCATGCGCGGCAAGACGGTTTCCGACGATGTCGTGGCGATGCAGATCAACAGCTCTTCCCAGATGTAGCGGATCAGCTTGACGAGGCTGAAACCGCACCAGCGTGCGACAGGGCCGAGCGCAATCACGATGAATACCAGGCAGGTGAGATAGAAACCACCGAGCAGCTTGCCTAGCGAGGCCAGCGAGCCGACACCGAACTTGCCGACCGTGAACGCAATGGCGCCGAAGGCGCCGATCGGCGCCACCCACATCACGAAGCCGACGATCGCGAATACCATCTTCGCAGCGACGTCGATCAGGTTGACCAGCGGCGCTCCGCGCTCGCCGAGCTGCACCAGGGCAAAGCCACAGAGCACCGAGATGAACAGCACCTGGAGGATGTTGCCTTCAGCAAATGCGCCGACGAAGGTGCCGGGAAGGATGTTCATCAGGAACGGCACGAAGCCGATCGCCCCGGTCTGCTTGACGTAGGGCTCGATCGCGCTGGTGTTGATGCTGGCGGCATCGATGTTCATGCCGACGCCGGGCTTCAGCAGATTGATCGCGACAAGCCCGATCACCAGCGCGATCGTGGTCATGATCTCGAAATAGACGATCGCCTTGATGGCGACGCGGCCGACCCGGGCCATGTCAGCCATGTGCGCGATGCCGTGCACGACCGTGCAGAAGATGATCGGCGCGATCAGCATGCGGATCGCCTTGATGAAGGCGTCGCCGAGCGGCTGCATTTTTGCGCCAAGTTCGGGATTGACGATGCCGAGCACGATGCCGGCCGCCATGGCAAGGAGAACCTGGACCCAGAGTTCCTTCCACCAGGCGCGGCCGCGCGGCTTGTCGATCGAGAGCGCCGTCATTCTCCGAACTCGAACAGGCGGGCCGGATTGCCGACCAGGATCTTCTGCTGGAACTCCGCCTCCGGCGCAAACAGCGGAATCAAGTCGACGAGGTCGCCGTCATTCGGCATCACCTTGACATTGGGATGCGGCCAATCCGTGCCCCAGATGACGCGGTCGACCGCGGTCTCGACGATCTTGCGCGCGAACGGCACGGCATCGGTGAAGGGCGGGCCCGAGGAGGAGACGCGTTCCGAACCGCAGATCTTGACCCAGCATTTTTCGTCGCGCTGCATCAGCTCGATCAGGATCTTGAACGGAAGCTGGTCGAGCCCCTCGGACGCCTTCACCCGTCCCATGTGATCGATGGTGTAGCGCACCGGAAGCTTTGCCAGCATGTCGGCATATTCCGGCAGGTCGATCGCGTCGAAATGCAGATCGATGTGCCAGCCGAGCGGCGCGACCATCGCGATCACCCGGTCGAATACGCCCTTGTCCGGGACGCCGCCGAGATGGCGGACGAAATTGAAGCGACAGCCGCGGAAGCCACCCTCATGCAGAACGCGCAAGCCCCGCTCGGTGATGGTGTCGTCGATATTGGCCACGGCGCGATAGGCGCCGTTGCTTTGCGCGATCGCATCGAGCGCAACGGCGTTGTCGGTGCCGTGCACGCTGGCGTTGACGATGACGGCGCGCCCGACGCCGAGCCTGGCGTGCAACGCCCTAAAATCCTCCAGCGGCGCGTCGGGCGGCGTGTAGGAACGGTCCGGCGCGTACGGATATTTCGAGCCCGGACCAAAGATGTGGCAATGCGCGTCGCAAGCGAGCGGCGGCAGCTTGAACTTCGGCGTGCGCGTGTTCGGATCGGGCGGGGGAATGGTCGGCGTGTACATCTGGTGTCTTCAGCTGAACTTGAACAGGCGCGCGGGATTGTCGACCAGCAGCTTCTGCTGGATCGCGGCATCCGGCGCATAAAGTGGGATCAGATCGACGATCTCGCCATCATTGGGCATGACCTTGACGTTGGGATGCGGCCAATCCGTGCCCCAGATCACCCGATCAGGCGCGTTGTCGATGAGCTTCTTTGCGAACGGCACGGCATCGTGGAACGGCTTGCCTGCGGCGGATGCACGCTCTAGGCCGGTGATCTTGACCCAGCACTTCTCATCTTTCTTCTGGAGATCGAGCAGCGCGGTGAAGCCGGGATCGTCGAGCCCCTTGCCCGCCTGCACCGTGCCCATGTGGTCGATGACGTAGCGCGTCGGCAGCGCGGTGAGGATCGGCGCGAATTCGGCGATCGTGCCCGGCTCGAAATAGACGTCGACGTGCCAGCCGAGTTCGGCGACGCGATGCACGATGCGCTGGAACTTGTTCATGTCGCCGACGCCGCCGAGCCGCTTCAGGAAGGCAAAGCGGCAGCCGCAGATACCGCCCTTGTCCAGCGCCTCGAGCTCGTGATCGGACATCTCGTCCTTGACGTTGGCGATACCCTTATAGGCGCCCTCGCTTTGCGCGATGGCGTCGGTCACCACGCGATTGTCAGTGCCATGCACCGTGGCGTTGACGATCACACAGCGATCGACGCCGATCTTCTCGTGCACGGCGCGGAAGGCCTCCAGTGGCGCATCGGCCGTGTTGTAGGGACGGTGTTCCGAGAACGGATAGCGGGCGGCCGGCCCAAAGATGTGCGTGTGAGCGTCGCAGGATTTCGGCGGCAGCTTGAATGCCGGCGTCTTGGGATTCGGGTCCGGCGGGTCGATGGTCGGAATCGCTTTGGCCGGCTCGGCTGCCTGCCCGCGCGCGCTCGAAACCGAGGCGGCCATCGAAACGCCCGTCAAGAGTTGCAAGCAGTCCCGCCTGTTCATTCCGCATCCCCAGTCAAATGCCGCCGGTTGCGGACAACGCGAGCTTGACGCTCCTCGTCCGTCGGCGGTCGTCTACGTCTTGTTGCTTGCCGCTGCGCGCCGACGTGCCGGCGCGGCCTGGTCGAGTGCCGGCGCCTGGAACGAGGCCACTGTCGCCTGAACGAGCTGCTCGATCGCAGCGGCCGCATCGCTGCCGTCGGCCTCGCCGCGCGACAGGCGCGAGACGCGCTCCGGCGTCACCAGCGAGTAATAGAGGGCACCAAGCAGGAAATGGCTGCGCCAGACGATCTCGGTGCGCGGCACGTGCGGCAGGCTCTCGTGGATCGCGTCGATGAAGGCGTGGCTGGTATCGTCGAAGGTCTGCGCGATGATGCGCCGTGCCACCTCGTTCCCCTCGGCCGACATCACGGCGCGCAGCCGGGTGAACCGCGCCCCGCCGCCGGCGAGATCGCTGCCGGAAGTGAAGGCCGGCACGACGTAGGCGCGCACGATCGCCTCCAGCCGGTCCTGGAGATCGCGCACGCGCTTGGCGGCAGCTAACAGCTCGGACCGGCGGAGATTCATCGGCCCGCAATGGCGGCGATAGATCTCGAGCAGCAGACCGTCCTTGGTCTTGAAATGATAGGTGACGCTGCCGGGGTTGGCCCCGGCGGCCTGTGCGATGTCACGCACCGACACGGCGTTGAAGCCGTTGGTCGCGAACAACTCTTCGGCCGCGGCGAGGATCGCCTCGCGCATGTTCGGCTTGCGGGCCGTCTCTTTGCTGGTGGGCTTGCGTATCATGTGATTTGTACTATCGTACAAAAGATAAGGTCTCGTCAACAAAAACGATGGGCAGCGCCAGGGCGGTCGCAAGACGAGCGCCCGGACGGATACTCGCCCCGAGGAGCGCTGGAAGATGCTGGGCTTGAACAAGAAAATCGGACGCTCACTGCTGGGCGCGGGCCTGCTGCTGGCCGCGAGCGCCGCGCAGGCCGACAATTTCCCGAGCAAGCCGGTCCACATTCTGGTGCCCTATGCGGCCGGCGGCGCCGTCGACGTGCTCGCCCGCACGATCGGCCAGGCGCTGGCCAAGAGTTGGGGCCAGCAGCCGGTGATCGACAACCGCCCCGGCGCCGGCGGCATTATCGCCTCGCAGGCGCTGACCCAGGCGCCGCCCGACGGCTACACACTGATCCTGGTCGCGAGCGGCCATCCGCTCAACCAGTTCATCTATCCGAGCGTACCCTACGACACCTTCAAGGATTTCACCGCGATCAGCGAGGTCGCCTCGTCGCCGCTCGCCATCGTCGTCGCCAAGGACAGCCCGTACAAGAGCCTCGGCGATCTCCTGGCCGCTGCGAAGAAGGAGCCGGACAAGCTCTCCTACGGCATGTCGGGCAACGGCACCTCGGCGCACCTTGCCGGCGAGCTGTTGAAATACATGGCCGGCGTGAAGATCGTCTCTATTCCCTACAAGGGCGGCGCGCCGGCGCTGACCGCCGTGATCGCCGGCGAAATCCCCCTCAGCCTCAACCCACTTGCCGAAGCGATCGGTCAGCTCGAAGGCGGCCCGGTGCGTGCGCTCGCCGTGACCTCGGCGCAGCGGTCAAAGGCCCTGCCCGATGTTCCGACCGTCGCCGAGGCCGGCGTGGCTGGCTATGACGTCTCGGTCTGGTGGGGATTTTTGGCGCCGGCGAAAATGCCGCCGGAGATCGTGGCAAAGCTCGAAGCCGATTTGAAGACGGCGCTGCAAGACCCGAGCGTGCTGTCGACCCTCGACAAGATCGGCGCGACGCCGGTCGGCTCGTCGTCGAAGGAGTTCGATGCCTACATGCATGCAGAGGCGACCAAATGGGAGCCGGTGCTGAAGGCTGCGAACATCCGGGCGCAGTAGGATGATCGGCCTTGGCCCCGGCGCGCGAAGGCAGTATTTCCCGTCGTGCAACTGCGGCAGAATCCGGCTATCAAAGCAGCCATGCCCCGACGCACCGGCAGCGCCGATCTTCCTCTCCACACCGGACGGGTTCCGCCGTGGCTCGCAAGCCGCATGGCTTCGCTGGGAGCGATCGTCACCCAGGCGATCGTCCATCACTACGGCCGCGACGAGTTCATGCAGCGGCTGTCGCATCCCTTCTGGTTCCAGTCGTTCGGCGCCGTGATGGGAATGGACTGGCACTCGTCCGGCATCACCACCTCCGTGATCGGCGCGCTGAAGCGCGGGCTCGCCCCACTCCAGAACGAGCTCGGCATCTATGTCTGCGGCGGCCGCGGCCAGCATTCGCGCAAGACGCCGGATGAGCTCCAGACGCTCGGCGACCGCGTCGGCTTCGATGGCGTCAGGCTGACCCGGGCGAGCCGCCTCGTTGCGAAGGTCGACAGCGCCGCGGTGCAGGACGGCTTTGACCTCTATCTGCATGGCTTCTTCGTCACTGCCGAAGGCAAATGGACTGTAGTGCAGCAAGGCATGAACGGCGAGAAGCGGCAGGCGCGGCGCTATCACTGGCACTCCGAGGCGCTGAAGAGCTTTGTCGATGCGCCCCACAGCGCGATCGACGGCCCCTTGCAAGGCGAGATCGTCAATCTCACCGACCACCGCGCCGACGTCTCGCGCTCAGCGCAGCTCGAGCTGCTCTCCGATCTCGGCCCCGATCGCATCGTGTCCGAATTCGAACGTCTGAGCGGCGTCGAACCCGCACAAGCCATGCTGCCGCACCTCATCATGCCCGCGCATCACGACGTGCGGCCGAAGGACGTCTTCGCGCGTCGCCTGCACGGCACGCTGGCCGCGGCCGCCGAGCGCGGTCCGGTCGATTTTCCGGAGCTGTTGCTGACGCCCGGCGTCGGCGCGCGCACCGTGCGCTCCCTCGCGATGGTCGCCGAAGTCGTGCACGGCGCGCCCTATCGCTTCAAGGATCCGGCGCGTTTCTCGCTGGCCCATGGCGGCAAGGACCGCCACCCCTACCCCGTTCCGATCAAGGTCTATGACGAGACCATTCGCGTACTCAAGGGCGCGATCGAGAACGCAAGGCTCGGGTGCGAGGAGGAAATGCAGGCGATCAAACGTCTCGACGACCAGGCGCGGCGGTTGGAGCGCACCGCGCGCGGTCCATCGGTCGAGGCTTATATGGCCGGCGAGCGCGCCGCCTCGCCCGAACTCGGTGGGCGATCCGTGTTCGGCTGGGAGCGCGACCTCGCGTCGTCGGACAAGTCGACGGGCTGACGCGCCCCTGCAACGACCGGGAGCTTCTCGATCGCACGGATGCCCGGTCGCCGACGCCAGCGGATCTCTGACGCGTCGACGGCGAGACCGAGCCGCGGCCAGCGCGTGAACAAGGCCTCAAGGGCACAGGCCGCCTCGATCCGCGCGAGTTGGTGACCGAGACAAAAATGGATTCCCGTGCCGAAGGAGATGTGCCGGTTGGGCTTGCGTTCGAGATCGAGATGCTCGGGAGCATCATGCACCGAAGGATCCATGTTCGCTGCGGCGAGCATGACCATGACGCGGTCGCCCTTCTTCAGGCGCACGCCCTCGAGCTCGAGATCGCGCCGCACGTAGCGTGGCTTTGAGAATTGCACCGGCGAGACGAAGCGCAGGAATTCCTCGACGGCAAGGCCGGCGCGAGACCAATCCTCTTCCAGCCAATCGCGCAAGCCCGGATTTTTGAGGAGCTCATAGACGGAGCCGCTGATGAGATGCGTGGTTGTCTCCGAGCCCGCGGCCAGCAACAGGAACACCATCGACACCATCTCGTTCGGCGAAATGCGGCCGCCCTCCCGCTCGACCTGGACCAGCTCGGCAATCAGGCCCTCGCCGCCCTGCGCGCGTGCGATCCGCAACTGCTCCTCGAGATAAGCGCGCATCTTGCGGAACGCGAACATCAGGCGGAAGAAGCTGACGACGTTCGTCAGCGAAGACATCGCATTGGCCCAGGCAATGAATCTTGGGCGATCGGCCATCGGCAGGCCGAGCAGCTCGGAGATCACCGACAGCGGCAGGATCCGGGCGTAGCGCTGGACGAGATCGGCCGGGCTTCCCGCCGCGAACAGCTCGTCCGCGAGCCCGTCCGCGATGGCGCGGACGCGCGGCGCCATCGCGACGATCGCGCGGCGGCGGAAGGCCTCGTCCACGATGCTGCGCAGCCGCGTGTGATCGGGCTCGTCCATCGTCAGCATGTTGCTGGCGATGGTCGTGACGAGTTTCGGCATCCACCAGCGCAAGCCAGCGACCTTGCCGTCCTCCTTGCGCAGCGTGAACGTCGCGCCGTCCTTGAGCACTTCAGCCGTGGCATCGTGGGTGGTGGTGACCCAGACGTCGCCAATGAGCGGAAAACGGGTCGCGACCACGGGCCCGGAGGCGCGCAGCGTCGCGATTCCCCTGGGCGGGTCGCGAAAGAAGGCGTCGCTAGTGAAGTCGATGCGCGGTGTCATGGGTCACCGCCCCTGTTAATGGCGCCTCACCAGATGGTGTGCACAATCGCCGGCGCAAGGCCGGAACGTCGATCAAAAGAAGGCGATCAGCCGCGCCCGGGCGACCGTGGCCCCGCTTTGCGCTGGTTGGTGTAGGCGTCCCAATGGCTCCAGCTCCCATTGCTGAGGCTTTGCAGGTCGGTTGCGAGCGGGCGGCGTGTACGCTTCTCGTAGTCGGCAATCGCGCGTTCGGATTGCGCGATCTTGCGCTTGAGTTCCACGATCGCCTTCTGGGTCTGTCCGTCGCGCTTGGATGATGCGACCTCGCCCATCGTAAATCGCGCGGTCTCGAGCGCCTTCAACTCGGCGCGGTTCTTCTTCACCTGAACCCGGTGCCAGGCGATGTTGCTGTCGTTGTCCGCAACCATGTAGAAACTCCGCTGATTCGGCGTTCCCATAATATCGCCTGCCGAATCGACGCCGCAACGGGCGTCGAGCGGCGAAAATGCGGCTTTATTGCGCGGTGGGCATGATCCGGAAAAGTGTGCGGCGGTTTTCCGAGAGGATCATGCCCCAAATAAATATCCGATTCAGCGCTCGGCAAAGGCCTTTTCGACCACGAATTGCGCCGGCTCGCCGTGATTGCCCTCGACGAAGCCGCGCTCGGTCAGGAGCACGCGGGTATCAGTGACCAGCGCCGGACTGCCGCAGATCATCACGCGGTCGTGGGCCGCTTCGAGCGGCGGCAGGCCGATGTCGCTGAACAGCTTGCCCGAGGTGATGAGGTCGGTGATGCGGCCGCGGTTGCGAAAGGGATCGCGGGTAACGGTCGGGTAATAGATGAGCTGGTTGCGGATGTAGTCGCCGAGCAACTCGTCATTCGGCAGCGTCTCGGTGATCACCTCGCCATAGGCGAGCTCTTTGACGTGCCGGCAGCCGTGCAGGAGCACCACCTTCTCGAACCGCTCATAGGTTTCGGGATCCTTGATCACGCTCAGGAACGGCGCAAGACCCGTGCCGGTGCCGATGAGGTAGAGGTTGCGGCCCTCTTCGAGATTGTCGATCACGAGCGTGCCGGTCGCCTTGCGGCTGACGATGATCTCGTCGCCTTCCTTCAGGTGCTGAAGCCGCGAGGTCAGCGGGCCGTCCTGCACCTTGATCGAGAAGAATTCGAGCGTGTCCTCGTAATTGGCACTGGCGACGCTATAGGCGCGGAGCAGCGGCTTCTCGCCGACCTTCAGCCCGATCATCGTGAACTCGCCGTTGCGGAAGCGGAAAGTCGGGCTGCGGGTGGTCTTGAAGCTGAACAGCGTGTCGGTCCAGTGGTGGACGCTGAGGACGCTTTCCTGGTTGAAATTGCTCATCTCACCCTTCCCTTGCCGGTGCGCAGGCGATTGTCAGCTATGCGTCATTCGTATACGATCGTTCGTATACAAATGAATAATCCAGCTTGTTCTTTTGGTCAAGGCTGCCCAAGATCGCGAGCGTTGCAGTTAGGAATGAGGAACCTTTCCATGGCGCATGACGCACCCCAGGCCACCGGGCCTTCGAAGCTCGTGATCCGCAATATCGGCCTGATGCTGTCGGGCGCCCTGGAGAAGCCGATCCTGGATGGCGATACCATCGTTGCCGAGAACGGCAAGATCACCGCGATCGGCCGCTTCAAGGACGTCAACACGGAAGGTGCGACGACCATCGTGGACGCCAACGGCACCACCGTCGCACCCGGCCTGATCGACAGCCATGTCCACCCCGTCGCCGGCGACTGGACGCCGCGGCAAAACCAGATCAACTGGATCGACAGCTACCTCCATGGCGGCGTCACCACCATGATCTCGGCCGGCGAAGTGCACATGCCCGGCCGCCCCCGCGACGTCGTCGGCCTGAAAGCCATGGCGATCTTTGCCCAGCGCGCGTTCTGGACGCTGCGTCCGGGCGGCGTGAAGGTTCACGCCGGCGCGCCGGTGATCGAATGCGAGATGGTCGAGGAGGACTTCAAGGAGATGGCCGCCGCCGGCGTCAAACTGCTCGGCGAAGTTGGCCTTGGCGGCGTGAAGGACGGCCCGACCGCGCGCAAGATGGTGGGCTGGGCGCGCAAATACGGCATCCAGAGCACGATCCACACCGGCGGCCCCTCGATCCCCGGCTCCGGTCTGATCGACAAGGACGTGGTGCTGGAGGCCGACACCGACGTGGTCGGCCACATCAATGGCGGCCACACGGCACTGCCCGACGACCAGATCCGCTGCATCTGCGAGGGCTGCAAGCGCGGCCTCGAGCTCGTGCACAACGGCAATGAGCGCTCGGCCCTGTTCACGCTGCGCACCGCGCGCGAGATGGGCGATTTGCACCGTGTCATCCTCGGCACCGACGCGCCGGCCGGCTCCGGCGTGCAGCCGCTCGGCATCTTGCGCATGGTCTCGATGCTGTCCTCGCTCGGCGAGCTCCCGGCCGAGATCGCGTTTTGCCTGGCCACCGGCAACACGGCGCGCATGCGCGAGCTCGATTGCGGCCTCATTGAAGTGGGCCGATCCGCCGACTTCGTGTTGATGGACAAGGCGCAGCATTCGCCGGGCAAGAATATTCTGGAGAGCGTGCAACTCGGCGACCTCCCCGGCATCGGCATGACCATCATCGACGGCATCGTCCGCACCCAGCGCAGCCGCAACACCCCGCCCGCGGGCAATGTGCCGCTGATCGTCAGCGGGCATTGATACCGACAAAGCGGGCGCGCGACACGCGCGCCCGATATAACTTGCAGTAATGCCTCGAAAGCGGTGAACGAACGGCTGGCCAGCTCCGACAAAAGCTGACTGTCCTGGCGGCAGCCTGCTCATTTTGAGATCATCGAGGATACGTGAAGAATTCGCTGCGGATTGCCTGCGGGGTGGCAGGCGCGATCGCCGGCTTTGTCACCGTGCCGCTGGCGCTCGAGCTGGTTGGCCTTGGAAACCGGGCTGATCCCATCATGTCCGGCATGCTGATGCTATTCGTCTTTGCGCCTGCCGGCGCGATCGCGGGCCTCGTGCTCGGCGCGATGCTGGCCGAGCGGCTGCCCGGCGGAGACAATAGCGCCGGAAGTCTCCATAGCGGCCGGAAGGCATTCGCCGTCGTTGTCGCGCTCTGCGCCGCCGCCGGCACTGCTTATTGTGTCTACGCGGTCAACACGGCGACGCCCTGGCTCAACCCGAATGCCGCCAATCCGCTTCTGGTGTTCGAGGTTCGGCTCCCCGCGGGAGCGACAATGCCGAGCTCGGTCGGCGACATCGCGATCGAATTGCAGACCGATCTCAACACCATGCCGGGCGAACTACGCCTCGACCTGATCCGCCGCGACGGCGAAAGGCCCATCATTGCCGGCGACGTCGAGCTCGCCTTCCGTACCGCGCAGCGGCAGTTGGAGATCAAGATCAAGGGCCAGCCTGACCGGCTCTACCCCATCGGCCTATCGGCCAAGGCGCCGCATGCCTCTGAACTCGGACCTTGGCAAGCCAATGCCGACGGCAGCGAAATCCGCTATCGGGCCAAATGGCCGGGAAAGACGTAAGCGCAGGAATCAGCGCGGCTTGGCCACCTCACAACGCACATAGGTCTGGCGCTTGGCGCGCCCGACCGGGCCGTTGTCCATCAAGAGCTTGCCATCCGCAGCGATTGACACCCGGGGATTGGAACGAAACTGCTCACCCTCGCCTTCACAGGCCAGCCGCATTTTCCAGCTGAGCTTCCCGTCGGCGGTGATCTCGCTGGCGCGGCACCGCGTCTCGTACCAGTAGAGGCGATTGCCGCCTTCGATGCTCATGCGGTTGGCACTGTCCTCGTCGCGGCAGTCTTCTTTGGTCGACGCCCAGAACCCTTCGTAAGGCTGCGCGGCCCAGGCAGGAGCGCACCCGCCCGCGAGCGCCGTACCAAGACTCAAAACCATCGCAAACCGCGTCGCCGCTCTCATGCCGGTAAACCTCGACAAAACCTTCACCGAGGTTAGTCGCCGGTCACCTCAGCTTGTTCAACAGCGCCATCAGCATCTCGCGCTCCCTGGCGTCGAGCGGCGCCAGTGTTTCGCGGGTGATCGCGAGCGCGCTCGGCGCGACCTTTTCGGCCAGTTGCTGACCGGCGCGTGTCAGACTGACCAGCAGCCGCCGGCCGTCTTCCGGATCCTGGCTCGTCTCAGTCAGTCCGCGTGCGCTGAGCCGGTCGATCACACCCTTGATGGTCGCGACATCCATCGCGGTCAGGCGTCCAAGCTGGTTCTGTGAGCAAGGCCCGGTCTCGGCGAGCTTCGACAGCGCCGCCCATTGCGTCGGCGTTAGATTGGTGCCGATGTCGCGGGCAAAGATCGCGCTGTGACGCTGCCAGACCTGGCGCAGGATGAAGCCGACCTGCTCGTCGAGCACATAAGGCGGCTTGGCCTGCCTGACGCTCTTCTTGGCTGCGACGCCTCTCGCCATTCCCGCCCCGCCCTTCACAATGACAGATGTGCGTCGCGGATATCCGGGCGCGCATCGAGCTCGGCCATCGTACCACCGAAACAGATTCGGCCACGCTCGATGATATAGGCGCGATCGGAGATCAGCTTTGCAAAATGCAGGTTCTGCTCGGAAACGACGATGCTGACGCCTTCCTTCTTCATGGTCAGGATCGCATCGACCATCTGCTCCACGATCTTGGGCGACAGCCCCTCCGACGGCTCGTCCAGCAGCACCAGCGACGGATTGCCCATCAGCGTGCGGGCTATGGTCAGCATCTGCTGCTCGCCGCCGCTCATGCGGCCACCCGGCCGGTTACGCATCTCGTTCAGATTCGGGAATAGCGTGAACAGCTTTTCGCGCGTCCAGTATGGCGCGTTCAGCCGCTTCGGCTGACGGCCGACTTCGAGATTCTCCTCGACCGTGAGATCGGTGAAGATGCGGCGCTCTTCAGGCACATAGCCAAGCCCGCCACGCACGATCTCATGCGTCGGCCGGGCCGAGACGTCTTTGCCTTCGAACACGATGCGCCCAGAGCGTTGGGCCACGAGGCCGACGATGGAGCGGAACGTCGTCGATTTTCCGGCACCGTTGCGTCCGAGCAAGGCGACCACCTCGCCCTCGCCGACCTCAAGGGCGATGTCGAACAGGATATGGGCCGGACCGTAATGGCTGTTGAGCCCCTCGACCGTGAGCTTCATGTTGAGGCCCCCTCGCGATGGCGGGCGTCGTAGACGAGGCCCTCGCCGAGATAAACCGCTTGCACCTGCGGATTACCCCGCACTTCCGTCGGTGAACCCTCAGCAATCAGCGTGCCGCGGTTGAGCACGATGATGCGATCGGCATGCTCGAACACCACGTCCATATCGTGCTCGGTGAACAGCACGCCAATGGATTTCTCCCGCGCGATGCGCGCGGTGAGCCGCATCAAGTCGATGCGCTCGCGCGGCGCCATGCCGGCGGTTGGTTCGTCCATCAGCAGGAGCTTTGGCTGATTGGCGAGCGCAACCGCAAGCTCGAGCCGCTTGAGGTCGCCATAGGCGAGCTCGCCGCAGGGACGATCCGCATAGCCGCCCATGCCGACCAATTCCAACAAGCGCACGGCCTCGTCGCGGTCGAACCGCGGCCCCGAACCCCAGAGATTGAACAATTGCCTTTGGTGCGAGATCAGCGCAATCTGCACGTTCTCGCGCACCGTCATGGTTGCGAACGTCGCGGTGATCTGGAAGGTGCGACCGACCCCGAGTCGCCAGACCTCGCGCGGCCTCTTGCCCGTCGTATCCTCGCCGAGCAGCCGGATACGCCCCGCGTCCGGCGTGTTCTGACCGTTGAGCATGTCGAAGCAGGTGCTCTTGCCGGCGCCGTTGGGGCCGATCAGCGCCAGGATCTCGCCGGCGCGCAGTTCGAACGAGACGCCGCGCACAGCGTGGATGCCACCATAGGATTTGGTCAGGCCTTCGACCGCGAGAAGTGTGGGGGCGACGCTCATTCGGCAGGCCCGATCGGTTTGGCGAGCAATGTCGCGCCCGGCGGCGAGGATCCCTTGCGCCGCTGCGCAAGCATTTCCAGCATGCCCACGATACCCTTCGGAAAGACGACCACGATCAGCACGATGAAGGCGCCGAGCACGAGCTTTGACAGGTCAGTCTGGCTGACGAGCCAGATGTTGAGCGCCTTGTAGACGATCGCGCCAATCACCGCGCCGGACACCGTCTCGACGCCGCCGAGCAGCACCATGACGAGCGCATCGACCGAAAGCGAGATGCCGAGATTATCCGGGAAGACGCTGCCCTTCAGGTACGCGAACAGCGCACCACCGATGCCGGCCGTCGTTCCCGCGATGACAAAGGCCGTCCACTGCATGCGCTTGACGTTGATGCCGACCGCCTCACTCCGCAGCGCTGAGTCGCGCGTGGCGCGCAGGGCGTAGCCGAACGGCGAGAACACGGCGACGCGAAGGGCGATGGTCACCAGCGCGGCGACGCCGAGCGCCAGCCAATAAAAATGCGACGGGCTCGCCGCCCAGCTCGAAGGCCAGACGCCCAGAATGCCGTTGTCGCCGCCGGTGACGCTGACCCACTGGAACGCGATCGACCACACGATCTGCGCGAAGGCGAGCGTCAGCATCGCGAAATAGACGCCGGAGAGCTGCACCGCGAAGAAGCCGAACACGGCGGCACCAAGGCAGCCGAGCAACGGCCCCAGCAGCAGGCAGACGATCATCGGCAGCCCCGCCATCTTGGCGAGGAACGCGACGCCGTAGGCGCCGAGGCCGAAATACGCCGCGTGTCCGAAGGATGCGAGGCCGCCGACCGCCATCAGGAAATGCAGGCTGACAGCGAAGATCACGAAGATCGCGATCTCCGAGCCAACTGTCAGAGCATAATTGCCGGCGAACAGCGGTAGCGCCGCCGCGACGACGAGCGCGGCAAACGCAGCCAGCCGCTCGTTCGACGTCAGCGGACGCCAGGGATTGACGGTGAGGCCCGGTGTCCGGCGCGCGGGCGCCTCGGCCTTTCCGAACAGGCCCCAGGGCCGCACGATCAGCACCACCGCCATCACGAGGAAAACCAGGATGATGGAAATCTTCGGGAAGATCAGGATGCCAAAGGCGTTGAGCTCGGAGACCAGCACCGCCGCGACGAAGGCGCCGACGATGCTGCCGAGACCGCCGATCACGACGACGACGAAGACCTCGACGATGATGCGCAGGTCCATGGCGTGATGCACGGCATCGCGCGGGATTTGCAGCGCGCCGCCGAGCGCTGCGAGGAAGACGCCGACCGCGAACACGCTCGTGAACAGCCATTTCTGATTGACGCCGAGCGCCGCGACCATGTCGCGGTCCTGCGTCGCCGCGCGCACCAGCACGCCCCAACGGGTGCGCTGGAACAGCAGCCAAAGGATGCCGAGCACGACCGGACCGAGCACGATCAGGAACAGGTCGTAGCTCGGGATGTTCTGGCCGAAGAAATCGACCGCCCCTTTGAAGCCCGGCGCGCGGCGGCCGAGCAGATCGTCGGGTCCCCAGATGAGTACGACGAGATCCTCGACCATCAGCGTCAGGCCGAAGGTCGCGAGCAACTGGAAAAGTTCGGGCGCGTGATAGATGCGCCGAAGCAGCACCATCTCGACGAGGACACCGATCAGCGCCACCGTGAGCGCGGCGACGACGATGCCGCCCCAGAAGCCGAACGCACCGGAGAGGCGATCCGTCAGCGTGAAGGCGATGTAGGCACCGACCATGTAGAAGGCGCCGTGCGCAAAGTTCACGATCCGCGTCACGCCGAAGATGATCGACAGGCCCGAGGCCACCAGGAACAGCGACGCTGCGCTGGCGAGTCCGGTCAGAAACTGTACGACGTAAAAGGCCATCGGCGGTCCGGGTTCACAATAGTCTCAGCAGACGGGCTTCATCCTTCGAGACGGCGCTTCGCGCCTCCTCAGGATGAGGTCCGGGACCCTCATGGTGAGGAGCGCGGCAACGCCGCGCGTCTCGAACCATGAGGCCCCGGCTTCGATCACATCAATCCTTCGGACGCAGCTTCTCGACTTCGGCGTCACCAGGCAGATAGTCCGCGCCCTTCTTGTAGGCCGAATCCACCATCACGCCCTTGCCGTCCTTCAACGCGGTCTTGCCGACGAAGGCCCCAAGCGTCGACTGGTGGTCGATCTTGCGGAAGGTGATGTCGCCGAAGGGCGAGCCCACCGAGAGGCCTTCCGCCGCTGCGATCAGCTTTTCCGGATCGGTCGACCCGGCCTTTGCCAGGATCGCGGCCGCCGACTTGATGGTCTGGTAGCCGACGATCGAGCCGAGGCGCGGATAGTCGTTGTACTTGGCCTGATAGGCCTTCAGGAACGCGTCGTGCTCGGGCGTCTTGATCGAGTACCAGGGATATCCGGTGACGATCCAGCCCTCGGGCGTCTCGTCCTTGAGTGGATCGAGATATTCCGGCTCGCCCGTCAGGAACGAGACCACGGCGCGATCCTTGAACAGGCCGCGGGTATTGCCTTCGCGCACCAGCTTCACGAGATCGGCGCCGAAGGTGACGTTGAGGATCGCCTCCGGATTGGCTTGGGCAACCGCCTGCACCACCGGGCCGGCATCGATCTTGCCCTGCGGCGGCCACTGCTCGTCGACCCACTGGATGTCGGGACGCTTCTCCGACATCAGCTTCTTGAACACCGCAACCGCCGACTGGCCGTACTCGTAGTTCGGCGCGATCGTCGCCCAGCGTTTTGCCGGCAGCTTAGCTGCCGCTTCCACCAGCATCGCGGCCTGCATGTAGTTAGAGGGACGCAGGCGGAACGTGTACTTGTTGCCCTTCGACCAGGTGACGGCGTCCGTCAGCGGTTCGGCGGCGAGGAAAAACACCTTCTTCTGGTTGGCGAAGTCGCTCACGGCTAGGCCGATGTTCGACAGGAACGTGCCGGCGAGCATCGCGACGCCTTCGCTCGAGACGAGCTCATTGGCCGCGGTCTGCGCATCGGCCGGCTTGCCGCCGTCGTCCTTGGAGATCACGACAAGCTTCTTGCCGTTGATACCGCCGGCCGCGTTGATCTCCTCGACGGCAAGCTGCCAGCCCTTGCGATAGGGCTCGGTGAACGCCGGCAACAGCGAGTAGCTGTTGATCTCGCCGATCTTGATCTCCTGCGCCATGGCCGAATGAACCATGCCGCCGGCCAGAAGCGCGAAGGCCGCACCGACAAAATAGTTTCTTGCTCGCATCCCAACCTCCAGTTTTTTGAAAACTCTATTTCTTGAGCATGATCTTATCGGAAAACCGGTTCCACTTTTCCGGATCATGCTCTAACGCAGGCCGTCGTCGCCCTTGATCTCCGCAACCGTCAGCCCACCGACCCGCGGCAGCGGACGGCCGCTGTCGGTGACGGCGACCGCGACCATGATCTCGTTGGCGCGCGGCGCGTCATTGATCTGCACTTCCATGCCATCGAAATGGCTGCGCACGAAAGCCGCGTCCTTGTGGCCCAAGGGAATGTCGAGGGTCGTGCCAGGACCGCTGCGCTTCTTCGACGACGGAATCAGGGCCGCGCCCTTGCCGAGGACCTTGCGCACCGGCGCGCCCATCTTGGGATGCAGGATCGCAGCCGCGTGCTCCAGCTCGCCGTTCTCTCCGACGGCGGCAGCCTTGCCGTAGCTCTGCACCTTCGCGCCCTCGATGCCGAGCGCCGCCACCGCGCGCTTTGACAAGAGATCGCCGAGCTCCTCGCCGATCGCGATCAGCGATGAAAGATCTTCGACATATTTTCCGGCGAACGGATTCTCAATGACTGCGATGGCCGCGGCGCGCCGGGTCGGCGGTGACACGGACCGTCCCATCTCCCTCTGCGTCTCTTCGACGACGGTGACGATCTTGCGGATGATCACGCTCATGTCGGCTTCCTTAGTTCGCTTCCTGATCAGGCATGGACCGCGCTCTCCAACACAGACGGGCGCAATCGCTGCCGTTCAATATCCTTGGTCCCGATGACAAGCATATCACCACAAAGCCTGAGCACGGCACCCTCGATCAGTCCGCGATCGAACAAACGCCGTGCACATTCTGCGCCAGATTCGAGAGCCTCACGAATATCTGTCCGCGACAATGCGCCGACCTCGCGGGTGACGAGACGCGCGCCGAGATCACTGTCGGGCTGGAGCTCGTTCGCCGGACGGCGCTTGACCGCCGGATGCCCGGGCAGATCGACGGCATTGGCGATCACGGTCGCTGCCGCATCGGCTTGCGAGGCTGTCGCGGCCAGCACCGTGACCGCGTCGGCGATGCCGAGCGAGAAACTGCGGCCATGGCGCCCGCTGGTCGCGATGCCGCGGACCGGATCGTCCGCCTCGATCGTCATCGCCCGCATCACGCCGTCGCGGTCGGGGCGATCCATGAGACCAACGGTGAAGCGCTCGCCCTCACCTAGATGAAGCGCAATATCGCCGCCATTGTTGACATAGGCCTGGTCGAGCTGCGCGGCACCGAGCATCGCGCCCACAATCTCCTCAGCCACGCTGCCGGCGACCGCGGCCATCGGCGTGATGAAGCAATCGGCGGCATAGGGTGCGACGGCCGCGGACATACGCCGCGCGACGACACCTTTAAGACAGCACTGCGTCGGCAGCGCTGCCTTGCGCAACTCGGGCAATTCCTCGCAGAGCTCGTCGAGCAGTCCGGTGAACCGCCGCGCCGCCGCCTCATGGGCCGCGCGCACATGCTGTGCGGCTCCCCTCGCCTCCACGATCAGATCAATCGGACCATCCTGCAAATGCAGCCGCCGGCCATCAGACAGCAATGCGATTTGCGGGAGCCTCCTCATGCGCGCCGCCCCGGGATCGGGTTCTGCCACGGCACCTGGCGGACATCATCGCTCTCCTGGACCTCGGACAGCGGACGCACATGGTCCATGTGCCCCCCGAGCGCGGCATAGTCGGACAGCCTCATGGTGAACTCGATCGGCGCGACAAGGGCCGGCGTCGGCACATAGCCGAACGCACCGGCCGGCATCTGCGTCACATCGACCATGTAGGTGATGCCGCCGCCAGGCCAGACATAAACCGGCGCACCGCCGCTGGTGACGCGCGTCAGCGCATCCTTCACCGAGCGTGTCAGACGCACTGGATTATCGGTGACGCCGGCGCGCAAGGAGCCGCCGGCCCCCGCCATGAACAGCACCGTGCAAAGCGCCGGCTCGCAATTCTCCTGGATGCGCTCGACCGAGAATCGCAAGTCCGCCGGCATCTCGGTCTCGACCGGCTTCAGGGCGTCGTCGAGCACATAGTAGGACGCGTGCTCGCCGGTCGTGGAGACCATCAGCATGGTCAAGCCGGGTTTTGCTTCCTTGGCGTTGAAGGGGCCGAGGATCGACAGCGGATCGGAGATGTTGGTGCCGCCCCAGCCCGTGCCGGGATCGGCGACCTGGAAATAGCGGCCGGGCGTCGAGCGCCGGCCCTTCATCTTGATACCGGTGTCGGCGATGTCGAGCAGCTTGCCGGCCTGGTGCTCGCTGAGCACGCCGGTGATGTGATCGTCGACCACGACGACCTCATCGACCTTGCCGTGCCACTGCTTGGCGAACATGCCGATCGTCGCCGAGCCGCAGCCGACGCGCATGCGCTCTTCCTTCACGCCGTTGACGATCGGCGGCTCTCCCGCCTGAACCACCACCGTCGCGCCATCGTCGATCGTGAACTCGACAGGCTTGCAGTTGGAGAGATCCATCAGCGTGTCGCAGGTGACGCGGCCTTCCTTCTTGGAGCCGCCGGTCAGATGATGCACGCCGCCGAGCGACAGCATCTGCGAGCCGTATTCACTGGTCGTGACGTGGCCGACGGCCTCGCCCTGCGCGCGCACGACCGCGCTTTCCGGGCCGAGATAGCGGTCGGTGTCGATCTTCACCTTGACGCCACAATAGGAGAAGATGCCTTCAGTCACGACGGTGACCATGTCGACGCCATCGACTTCCGATGAGACGATGAACGGCGCCGGCTTGTAGTCGGGATAGGTCGTGCCCGCGCCGATCGCGGTGACGAAGGTCGAGGGTTCATGGACGATCTTGCCGTCCCAATCCTCTGACCGGCTGAACGGCACCAGCTTGCCGCCATGCGACACCGTGCGCTCGAGGATGATATGCGGATCGACGCGGACGAGCTTGCCGTCGTGATTGGCATAGCGGTCGCAGGCTCCTGCCGCGCCCGGCTTGATGTAGCACATCACCGGACAGGCATCGCATCGGATTTTGTCGGAGGCAGCGCTCGTCGCTTCGGTCACCATGTCAAAGCCAGCGGATCACAGGGGCTTATCATTCGTATACGAACGATGTTGCGCGCGATGCCGGAAGCTGTCAAGCGGCACCACCGGCAAAACCATGAGGCTGCCGAATAAAACCTCATCTGCCTGCCCGAACTGTCCACAAAGCGGGCAACCGCGCTGCAGTGCGGCATGCGGCGCTTGCACGTTTGTGTACAAACGGTATCGTCGGGCTTCGCAATTTGACACGCGCAGCCGCACTGCCGGGACCAGAGATGACGCAGACCACGATCCGCCTCACCGTGAATGGCGGGATCCACGACGTCGCCGCCGCGCCGGAGACGCCGCTACTGTATGTGCTGCGCAACGACCTCGAACTCAACGGCCCGAAATATGGATGCGGCCTCGGCGAATGCGGCACCTGCACTGTCCTGATCGACGGGCTCGCGGCACGTTCGTGCGTCATTCCGATCGGCGGCTGTGTGGGGCGCGACATCGTGACGCTTGAAGGGCTCGGCACGCGCGACGAACCGGACCCTGTGCAGCAGGCCTTCATCGACGAGCAAGCCGCGCAATGCGGCTACTGCCTCAATGGCATGATCATGACCACCAAGGCGCTGCTTGCGATCAACCCTCAGCCCACCGAGCAGGAGGCAATGGCGACGCTGCGTTACAATCTCTGCCGTTGCTGCACGCATGTCGAAATCCTCCGCGCGGTGATGCGCGCATCAGGCCAGCTTGCCGAGGCCGGTGATTGATGACCTCCCCCGTGTCGAATGAAACTGAGCGGCGCTCCGGTTCGCTCGTCGTCGCTCGCGCGCTGGACGACGGCACGTCCGAGACCTTTGTCCGGATCACCGCGGACGGCTCGGTCAACGCCTATAACGGCCATGTCGATCTCGGCACCGGCATCCGCACCGCGCTCGGCCAGATCGTTGCCGAAGAGCTCGACGTGTCCTTTGCCCGCGTCGTCGTGGTGCTCGGCGATACGGCCGTCGTGCCGAACCAGGGCGCGACGATTGCGAGCGAGACGATCCAGATCACCGCCGTTCCCCTGCGCAAGGCCGCCGCACAAGCGCGGCATTTTCTGATCGCGCGCGCCGCCGAACGGCTGGAGCTGCCGGCTGCGGAACTCGGCATTCAGGATGGGCTGGTTCGCGGCCACAACCGCAGCATCAGCTTTGGTGAGCTGATCGGCGATGAGATCATCCGCCTCGAGCTTGCCGATGATGTCGCCGTGAAGCCCGTCGGCGACTACGCCATCGTCGGCCGCTCAGTGCCGCGCGTCGACCTGCCGGCGAAGGCAACGGGCGAGCTGACCTTCGTGCATGACATCCGTGTGCCCGGCATGCTGCACGGCCGCGTCGTGCGCCCGCCCTATGCCGGCGTGGATGCCGGCCCGTTCGTCGGTACCAGCCTGATCGCGGTGGACGAGTCCTCGGTGCGGGACATCCCTGGCCTCGTCGCCGTCGTGCACATCGGCGACTTCGTCGGCGTCGTCGCCGAGCGCGAGGAGAATGCGGTTCTGGCCGCAAGCCGGCTCAAGGTGATCTGGAAGCCGACGCCCGCCCTGCCCGATCTCGCCGATCTCGAGACTGCGCTACGCGCCAACCCATCGACGCCGCGCACGCTGATCGACAAGGGCGACGTGAACGCGGCAATCGCCGGCGCCGCCAAGCCAATGCAGCGCACTTACGTCTGGCCCTACCAGATGCACGCTTCGATCGGGCCGTCCTGCGCCGTCGCCGATTTTCAGGACGGTCGCATCCGGGTCTGGTCCGGAACGCAAAACCCGCACGTCCTGCGCACCGACCTTGCCTTGCTGATCGAGCGGCCCGAGACCGAGATCGAGGTGATCCGGCTGGAGGCCGCCGGCTGCTACGGCCGCAACTGCGCCGATGACGTCACCGCGGACGCACTGCTGCTCTCGCGCGCGGTCGGCCGGCCCGTGCGCGTGCAGTTGTCGCGGGAGCAGGAGCACGCCTGGGAGCCGAAGGGCACCGCGCAGCTCATCGACGTCAATGGCGGGCTGAACGCCGACGGCGGTGTCGCCGGTTACGATCTCGCCACACGCTATCCGTCGAACGCCGCGCCGACACTTGCGCTGGTTCTCACCGGCCGGATCCCGCCCGAGCCCGACGTGCTTCAGATGGGCGACCGCACCGCGATTCCGCCCTACGATTACGATCACATGCGCGTCGTCGCGCACGACATGCCGCCGATCGTACGCGCCTCCTGGTTACGCGGCGTCTCGGCGCTGCCGAACACCTTTGCGCATGAGTCCTATATCGACGAGCTCGCGAGCGAAGCCGGTGTCGATCCGATCGAATATCGCCTGCGCTATCTGAAGGACCCGCGCGCGGTCGATCTCGTCAATGCGGTCGCCGAGCGCGCGGGCTGGACACCGCGGCCGGTGCGGCAGGACAAGGACGGCGAGGTGGTGAATGGGCGCGGCTTCGCCTACGCGCTCTATGTCCACAGCAAGTTTCCCGGCTATGGCGCGGCGTGGTCGGCCTGGATCGCCGACGTCGCGGTGAACAAGACGACCGGCGATGTCAGCGTCACCCGCGTCGTCGCAGGGCAGGATTCCGGATTGATGATCAATCCGGACGGCGTGCGCCACCAGATCCAGGGCAACGTGATCCAGTCGACCAGCAGGGCGCTGATGGAGGAGGTCTCCTTCGAGCGCGGAGCGGTCGCGGCGCGCGAATGGGGCGCCTACCCGATCATCCCGTTCCCCGATGTGCCTGAGATCGACGTGCTGATGTTGCCGCGTCAGGACCAGCCGCCGCTCGGCGTCGGCGAGTCGGCCTCGGTGCCGAGCGCTGCGGCGATCGCGAATGCGATCTTCGATGCAACCGGCGTGCGTTTCCGCGAGCCGCCGTTCACGCCGGAGCGCATCCTCAGGGGCTTGCGCGGCGATGTGCCGGCTGAGCCTCAGGCGTTACCTGCGCCGGCGGCCGCGCCGGCTAGCTCCTGGACAAACCCGTTTGCGAAGCGCGCCGGCATCTTCGCAACGATGGCCGCGCTCTGTACGGCCGCGGTCGGCATCGGCGCCGCCTTGCTACCGGGCCGCGCCATTGCGCCGATCGCACGGCCCGATGCGTCCGTCTATTCCGCTGCGACGATCGCGCGCGGCGCAGAGCTCGCCGCGCTCGGCAATTGCGCGGAGTGCCACACGACCGTCGGCGGCGCGCTGAACGCGGGTGGTCGTGGGCTGGAAACGCCGTTCGGCACGATCTACAGCACCAACATCACGTCCGACGTCGAGACAGGCATCGGCGCCTGGTCCTATCCGGCGTTCGAGCGCGCGATGCGCGAGGGACTGCATCGCGACGGGCGACAGCTCTATCCCGCATTCCCCTACACGCATTTTGCGAAGACAAGCGACGCCGACATGCAAGCGCTGTACGCGTACCTGATGGCGCAGCCCGCGGTGCGTGCGACCGCACCGAACAATGCGCTCGCGTTCCCGTTCAACCTTCGGCCATTGTTGGCGGGCTGGAACGCGCTATTCCATCAGACCGACGTGCTCAAGCCGGATCCGACCAAGTCCGAGCAGTGGAATCGTGGCGCCTATCTCGTCGAAAGCCTCGGCCATTGCAGCGCCTGCCATTCGCCGCGCAATGCGCTCGGCGCCGAGCGGCGGAGCGCCTATCTCGCCGGCGGCTTTGCCGAGGGTTGGGAGGCGCCGGCGCTGACGTCGCTGTCGCAGGCGCCGATCCCCTGGAGCGAGGAGGAACTTTACGCCTATTTGCGCACCGGCCATTCGCGGTTCCACGGCGTAGCGGCGGGCCCGATGGCGCCCATCGTGCGGGATCTCGCGGCCCTGCCCGATCACGACATCCGCGCGATGGCGGTTTATCTCGGCTCGTTCAACGACAGCGCGATCGACAAGCATGCGCAGGACGCTCTCGCGGCCAGGCTCGAGAGCGCAACGCGGGTCACCGTTGCCTCATCAACTGGCGCGCGGCTCTATCAAGGCGCCTGCGCCGTCTGCCATGAGATCGGCGGCCTGCCGCTGTTCGGCAGCCGGCCCTCGCTTGCGCTCAACAGCAATCTGCACAGCAACGCGCCGGACAATCTCGTGCAGGTCATCCTGCACGGCATTACCGAGCCCGCATCAACCGACCTCGGCTACATGCCGGCCTTCAAGCACAGCATGAGCGATGCGCAGGTCGAGGAGCTCGTCACGTTTCTGCGCAAACAATTCGCGCCGGACAAGCCGGCGTGGACTGGCATCAGCGAGACGATCGCACGCGTGCGATCGTCCACGCACTAGATCAGGCGTGCTTCTTGATCTCCACCGGCGGCGTGCCGTGGGTGTGGAAGGACTCGATCGTCTTCAGGCCCCACGCCTGGCCCTTCTTGCGCTCCTCCTCCGTCCACACGATCGGCTTCCAGTCGGGCGCGAGGATAAGGCGCGCGCCGGCGTTGGCGACTTCGACGCGGTTGCCGCCGGGCTCATAAACGTAGAGGAAGAAGGTCTGCTGGATCGCGTGCTTGTGCGGGCCGGTCTCGATGTAGACGCCGTTCTCCAGGAAGATGTCGGCAGCGCGCAAAATCTCTTCGCGACTGTCGAGCGCGTAGGTGACGTGATGGAAGCGGCCAGGCACGCCGGAGTGGTCGAGCGAATAAGCAAAATCGTAGCTCTTGTTCGACATCGTCAGCCACATCGCGGCTTCCCGGCCGTCGTTGAGCACGATCTGCTCGGTGAGGCGGCAGCCGAGATAGTTCTCGAAGAACTGGCGGTTCGCCTTGATATCGGCCGCGAGGCAGTTGAGATGGTCGAGGCGGCGGACGTTGACGCCGCGTGCGGGAAAGCGCTGGGCCTGGTTCTTCAGCGCGGGCTTCAGCTCGGGCGGCGCCTGATACCATTCGGTCTCGTAATAGAGCTCGACGATGTGGCCGTCGGGATCGCGGCAGCGGAAGGTCGGCCCCTGCCCCATGTCGCCGTCGATCCAGCCGATGTCGAAGCCCGATCCCTTGAGCGCGGCGACGCGCCGCTCCAGCGCCTGCTGGCTCCGCGCACGTAGCGCCATGTGACCCATGCCGGAGGTTTTCGACGACGTGAGTTTTAGCGAATAGCGTTCATAGTCATCCCAGCCGCGCAAATAGACCGACTCGCCTTGTCGTCCGCTGACGGTCATGCCCATGACGTCGACGAAGAATTTCAGGCTCTCGTCGGGCTTCGGCGTCAACAGCTCCATATGGCCGAGATGGGCGAGATCGAGGATCGGTTCAGGCTGCATCATTTCCTCCATGGCATGACGGGCGATCCGCTTTCCACGGATCCCGGAATTTCGACGCGGGCTTGCGGACGCAACGGCGGGACCTGCATGCGCGCGGGCAGCCCTGCCGGCCGCCGGTTCATTTGTACTAATGTACAAATGATTAGGTCTCGTCAACAAATAGAAGCCTCCCTCGTCCCGCATCGGGCCGCGCCGCTTTCGTGTCCGGACCAGGCCGGGCGGCTTTCCGAATGGTAAATCCTTCCTTACGCACCGACCGCTCGGCTGGCCCAGAAAAACGGCATTCTCCTACCGATTTTCGCGGCAAGTATGCACTTTGGTACAAATCTCCCGACCGAATTCTCGCGGATTTAACAAAGCGGCGGCGCTTCGCATTTAACCGTTTGTGCAGTGACGGCGCGCATAGTGACGCACAGGCCCTTTGTTGTTCCAGGTTCATCATCGTGACATCCTTTGGACGCGTGATTTCGGTACGCGGATCGCTTGCCCGGGTCGGGCTTTTGGCGGAAAGCCGGATGCCGATGGCGGAGGTGCGCGCCACCGTCGGACGCTTCGTCAGCATCCGCTGCGGCAGCTCGATCATCGTGGCCATGATCACCGAGGTCTCCTGCGAAAACCTCTCGAGCGCCGACAACTACATTGCCATCGCCTCCGTCGACCTGCTCGGCGAGATCCTCAATGCCAGCGACAAGGCCAAGTTCCAGCGCGGTGTCACCAACTACCCGACCATCGGCGATGCGGTCGACCTGATCACCAGCCAGGAGTTGCGCACGATCTACGCGCCGACCGGCACGGACCAGATCAATGTCGGTTTCCTGCAACAGGACCGCTCGGTCGTTGCTTATGTCGACGTCGAGGAAATGCTGTCCAAGCATTTTGCGGTGCTCGGCTCGACCGGCGTCGGCAAATCGACCGGCGTATCGCTGCTGCTCAACGAGATCCTCAAGGCGCGCCCGAACCTGCGCATCTTCCTGCTCGACGTCCACAACGAATATGGCCGCTGTTTCGGCGACCGTTCCCTGGTGCTCAACCCGCGGAACCTGAAGCTGCCGTTCTGGCTGTTCAATTTCGAGGAAATCGTCGACGTGCTATTTGCGGGCCGCCCTGGCGTGCCCGAAGAGCTCGACATCCTCGCCGAGGTCATTCCGATCGCGAAGGGGGTCTACACCCAGTACCAGAACTCCGACCGCCTCGGCCTCAAGCGCATCGATCCCAAGCAGGTCGGCTTCACCGTCGACACGCCGGTGCCCTACCGCCTCGTCGACCTGATCTCGCTGATCGACGAGCGCATGGGCAAGCTCGAAAACCGCTCCTCGCGCATCATCTATCACAAGCTGATCTCGCGCATCGAGGCGGTGCGCAACGATCCTCGCTATACCTTCATGTTCGACAACGCCAATGTCGGCGGCGACACCATGGCGGAGGTGATCAGCCACCTGTTCCGTCTGCCGGCCAACGGCAAGCCGATGACGGTGATGCAACTCGCCGGATTTCCGGTCGAGGTGATCGACTCCGTCGTATCGGTGCTGTGCCGCATGGCCTTCGATTTCGGCCTGTGGAGCGACGGCGTCTCGCCGCTGCTGTTCGTCTGCGAAGAGGCGCATCGCTATGCGTCCGCCGACCGCAACATCGGTTTCGGGCCGACCCGCAAGGCGGTGTCACGCATTGCCAAGGAAGGTCGCAAATACGGCGTCTATCTCGGCCTCATCACCCAGCGTCCGGCCGAGCTCGACGCCACCATCATTTCCCAGTGCAACACGCTGTTCACGATGCGCCTGGCCAACGACCGCGACCAGGCGCTGCTCCGCGCCGCGGTGTCGGATGCGGCCGCGAACCTGCTCTCCTTCGTTCCCTCGCTCGGCACCCGTGAGGTGCTGGCGTTCGGCGAAGGCGTGGCACTGCCGACGCGGTTGCGCTTCAAGGAGGTGCCGCCGCATCAATTGCCGCGCGGCGAGGCGACCATCAGCAGCGTTCCCTCGGTCACCGCCGGTCACGACATGCATTTCGTCGGCGCCGTGCTGGAGCGCTGGCGCGGCGCGACCTCGCAACGCGATACGCCGAACGATCCAGTGTTCTCGGCGCCGCCCGCGAAGACGCTCTCCAACCTCGAGACCCCGATGCTCCAGCCGGCGATGGGGCTCGACCCCGATCGCTTCTCGCTGTTGAAGAAGCCGTTGCGGTAAGGGGCGGATACCGCTTCCCCAAATTCCGCTGTCATGCCCCGGCTTGACCGGGGCATCCAGTACGCCGCAGCCTCTCCATATCCCATCGCCGTCTCTGGAATACTGATCGCCCGATCAAGTGGGGCGATGACAGCGAGTATGTGGCACATTGAGGCGTCCGCCGGCATCGACTATGTTTGCCGGCCCCAAGCCGGAATCCACGACCATGACAAAGCCCGCCACGCAACGCTTTCCCGCTCCCGCGCTCGACACGCTGCCAGAGGACATCCGCACGCGCCTCCTCGCCGTGCAGGAGAAGAGCGGCTTCGTGCCGAACGTGTTCCTGACGCTGGCCTACCGGCCGGACGAGTTCCGCGCCTTCTTCGCCTATCACGACGCGCTGATGGAGAAGGATTCCGGCCTCACCAAGGCCGAGCGCGAGATGATCGTGGTGGCGACCTCGGCCGCCAACCAGTGCCAGTATTGCGTGATCGCGCACGGTGCGATCCTGCGCATCCGCGCCAAGAATCCAGTGATCGCCGACCAGGTCGCGGTGAACTACCGCAAGGCCGATATCACGCCGCGGCAGAAAGCGATGCTCGATTTCGCGATGAAAGTCTCGGCCGACGCACAGCGGATTTCCGAGGAGGATTTTGCGGCGCTTGCCCCACACGGCTTCAGCGACGACGACATCTGGGATATCGCTGCGATATCGGCGTTCTTCGCGCTGTCGAACCGGCTCGCGAACTTCACGGGCATGCGGCCGAACGACGAGTTTTACCTGATGGGACGCCTGCCGAAGCAATGATCGCCTCGCTCGACTGGCAGGAGATCGTGCTGCGGCTTGGCACCGCCACGCTCGCAGGCTGCGCCATCGGCCTCAACCGCGACCTGCATGGCAAACCGATCGGGTTGAAGACGCTCGGCATCGTCGGTCTGTCGACTGCGACCGTGGTGTTGCTCGCCGTCCAGTTCGCCGAGCCCGGCAAGATCAGCGATGCTGCGAGCCGCGTGATCCAGGGCATTTTGACCGGCATCGGCTTTCTCGGCGCCGGCGTCATCGTCCATGAGAGCCGCCGGTTTCGCGTGCGCGGCCTGACCAGCGCCGCCTGCACCTTCCTCGCTGCCTGCCTCGGGATTGCCTGCGGCGCCGGAGAGTGGCCGATCGTCGGCACGGCGTTCGTCCTGGCTTTCCTGATCCTCACCGTCGGTAACCGCATCGAGCACTGGCTGCACCGCGCGCTCGGCGGCAGGGAGGAGCAGCATGATGCGGACGCGCGCGGGGGCGAGGACGTGAGCTGAAGACCGCACACGTCCGGCGGAGATCGCAACAGTGCGACGCAAACCTGCCGCATCTTCCAAGGGCCGCCGGCCATGCTGACAACACGTTGGCAGCAGCGCTCGCTTAAGCCTTCCTTGGGCGCCGCCAATACACGCGCCAGGACCTGCGGTGGCTTCCGAACAGCGAGGATGAGGTGATCATGACGGACCGTACAGGCGGATGCGCGTGTGGCGCGATCCGGTTCAAAATCTCCGCGCCGCTGATGGGCGTCGGCGTCTGCCACTGCACCGACTGTCAAAAGGCTTCGGGCGGCGGGCCGAACTATGTCGCGCTTGCGCCAAAGGCCGCCCTCGAAATCACGAAGGGCGAGGCACGGATTTACGTCTGCAAGGGCGACAGCGGCGGTGATGTCGGTCGCGCCTTTTGTCCGGGGTGCGGGTCTCCGCTGTGGAGCTTGCCTCCCCATGCGCCGTTCGCGACTATCAAGCTCGGCGCGCTCGACAGCAATTCAGACTTGACGCCTGACCTGCATCTCTACACGTCGTCAGCACCGCCTTGGCACCTGATGCACGATGGCCTGCCGACTTTCCCCAAGATGCCGCCATCCCCGCCGCCGGGAGCGTGAGCCACCGGCGTTGACGTCCGGGCGTACCACCGCTGCGTTGCTTGCAGCGGCGGCTGCTGCGCTACTGCGCTTGCTTCGCCATCAACTCGAGCGCCGGGGCAAAGCGTTCGGCAAACGTCGCTGCCTTGGCCTCGCGAGCTGCGGCAAGCGAGGCCGAGATGAAAGTGTGAAACCCTACTGTGGCGACCGCGAGCAAGGCGGCGGCGAAGACCAGACGACGCATTCCTCCCTCCTTTGTGGGCTCGACTGCCCCCGAGGATGGGACGGCTTTGTTTCAGGATCTCTTCGTGCGGCCGGAAAATGATTTCGCTCAAGAGACTGTGATGAGGTCCGGCCCGCAAGGGCGCTCCGGCAAACAACGGAATACCTTCGTATAGCCCGCTCATTCCTTCTTATGCTCTCTGCATAGGGTCGTACAATTGAACGACGTTGAGAGGTTCATATATTCAGGACTAGTCCAAAACGACACACGAACGGCGCGAACTTCACTCTCGAAAGGCGCGACCAACAATAGTTACCGTCGTTTTACAGTGGGCGCAAGCACGTTGGGAATTTTGCGCTCGGGATCACGATAGTGAATCGCAAGACTGCCGTGACAAGCAGCTCTTGTTGGAATGCAGGTTCGTCGAGGAACACTCAAATGAACGTCTTCGTTCAGAAGCTCAATGGTCTGTGGCACCTGATCGTCGGATCGTGTCAGATCCGAACTCCTTTTCTGGAAACCCAGGATCGCGAGTTGGTCGTGACTTACGCCCGGCGCGTCTACCCCGGCGCCAAGATCTTCCAGCGCGACTGATGTGAGCGTCGCGCCTAATCCTCCGATGCCGGTCCGCACCAACCGGGCAGATAGATCGCGTCCTTGATCTTTGCGGCAGCCAGCGCCTTCTCCATTGCCTTGTCGAAATTGGCGTCGACCGCCTTGCGCGACAGCTTTCGACGCAAATAGTCGGCCCACAGGAATTCGGAGAACGGCGTGGTGTCCTTGGCGAAGCCGCCCATGCGGCGGAGTTCGCCGGCGAGGCTGCGGAACGGATCGTCCTTGAGATCGGCAACCGATTTCGGCAGGTCCTTGAAATGCCGCCGCTCGCCCTTGGTGTCGTAGGGGTAGACCCAGCGCTTGTTGTCCATCACGCCCCAGAAGGCCTCCCGCTCGACCATTCTGAGGTCGCCAACGATCGTCACCAGAACGTCCTTGACGCCCTCGTCATGCAGTGCGCGGGCCAGATGATGATGGTCGATGACGTAGTAGCGCTGGTCCGGCCCGTAGACCACGGGGATCATGTGCTTGCCCAGCGCGTCCGCCTGCTTCTCCTTGTCCTGCTCACGCCAGCGCTTGCGCTTCTCCTTGACCTCGCGCATGCCGACCGTCATCTGCGTCGGCCTCAGCGACAGGATCGGCACCGGATGCACTCTGGGCTCGCGCGTGTTGGTCATGATCGAAAACCCCTCAAAGGTTGCAAAGAACGTCCTGAACTCCGTACGATTTATGCCATGACGGCCGGGACGGCAAATGCCGCTACGGCGTGAAGAGATCGATCGAGACGCTATCGACCACGGGCTATGGCGACATGCACCCGCACAGCCATTACGGCCCCTCATTGCGACGGTCGAATTCACCGGCATCTTCTCGATGTCGCTGTGACCGGGCTAATCTTCGCCCGCTTCTCGCGGCCGAGCGCGCGGCTGTTGTTCGCCCAAAATCCAGGGATCTCGCCGCACGAGGGCAAGCCGACACTGATCAACAGGACGAGACGAGCAGGCTGGATGGTGCGGCGCAAACGGTGCATGCTCGCAAATCCTGCGAGCATCTCGATATCAGGTTCGGCCGCCGCTATGCCGACGTCCTCGATACGCAGGACGATGGACGGCTGCGCATCGACTACGGCAGGTTCCACCAAACACTGGAAACGACCGGCGAAGGATAATTCCGAATGCGCAGATGCACGCTGTATTTGCGAAGATTTTCTGCAACGCCTCGCGGCCGTGTGCTATCTAAATTTCGCTGCTTTGAAAGCTGATCCGCGACCGATCCTTGGCATGAAAACCCAGCGGCCCATAACCTCGGACGACGAGCACCGGGTGCTCCAGTTCAGGCCGCGCAGCCAGCTCCAGGGCGTGCCCCGGCGGGGGAACGGGACCGTGCAGCCATTGCAGGCCCAGCCCGCGCCGGAACCGCTCGACCTCTCGCGTTACGAGCAGCCCCGCGACGAGCCGGACAACTTCCGCCACCGCATGCTCGCCAATATCGCAGCCCTCGCCTTCACCATCGCGCTCACCGCGATCGGGATCTGGCTCGCGGTCAGCATTGCCGACCTCAGGCGGACCCAGGATTGCGTGCTGATGGGCCGGCGCGACTGCGTGAAGATCACGACGCCGCATATCTAGGCAGTCCGGCCGGAGCTGCCCCGATTCACCGGGCTCCGACCGGCATCCCCAGCCCTGTCCTTAGGCCCTGCCCGGCTCCATTGAACTCAGGCCGGCCGTCCGATATACGGGCACTCGACCCGGCCAGAGGGCGTTTGAGGGCATCACTCGGGGCGCGATGCCCGCCCACCGTGCCTCTCTGGAACATCTGACAAATACCCGCAATATATCAAAGGCTTAGTGATGTCCTCTACATTCGATCAGGTCGCCACGATCATCGCTGAAACCTGCGACATCCCGCGCGACACGATCACGCCGGATAGCCACGCCATCGACGATCTGGGCATCGACAGCCTCGATTTCCTGGACATCGCGTTCGCGATCGACAAGCAGTTCGGCATCAAGCTGCCACTGGAGAAGTGGACCCAGGAGGTCAACGACGGCAAGGCGACCACCGAGCAGTATTTCGTGCTGAAAAACCTGTGCGCGCGCATCGACGAGCTGGTGGCGGCCAAGGGCGCGAGCACCTGATCGCGCGACCATGCAACTCGAATACTTCCACATGATCGATCGCATCGTCGACCTCAACGTCGACGAGAAGCGGATCGTCGTCGAGGCGCTCGTTCCGAAGGAAAGCACCATCTTCGAGGGACACTTTCCGGGCTATCCCCTGATGCCCGGCGTGCTCCTGATCGAATCGATGGCGCAGGCCTCGGGCTGGCTGCAGCTCGGCGTGTTGAAGTTCGAGCGCATGCCGATCCTCGCCGCCGTAAAGGAGGCCAAGGTCCGCGGCTCGGTCTTCCCCGGCGATCTCATGAGCATCGAGGCGACCCTCGCCCATGAGGGCTCGGGCTACGCCATGACCGAAGCCAAGATCAGGGTCGGCGGCAAGCTGCGCGCGAATTCGACGCTCACCTTCACGCAGATTCCCTTCCCCAATGCGGATATGCGCAGCTACATGGACGCGTTCGCCAAGCGCATCGGCTTTCCGCAACAGGCCGTTTCGCCATGACTGACACTCCCGCTTCGAAGCCCGGCCAGACGGAAGTCTGGATCACCGGTATTGGGCTCGCCACTTCGCTCGGCGAAGGGCTGGACGCCAACTGGGCCGCGCTCGGCGAGCGGCGCATCAACGTCGACGAGAAGGGATTTGCCCCTTTCATCGTGCATCCCCTGATGCCGGTCAGTTTCGACAGCCAGATCCCGAAGAAGGGCGACCAGCGCCAGATGGAAGCCTGGCAGCGCATCGGCACCTATGCCGCGGGCCTGGCGCTCGATTCGGCCGGGATCAAAGGCAACAAGGACATTCTGTCCAAGATCGACATGGTGGTCGCGGCCGGCGGCGGCGAGCGCGATCTCAACGTCGATACCGGCGTGCTCACGGCCGAGGCCAAGGGCGCCAATGCGCCCGGCTTCCTCAACGAGCGGCTGATGAGCGATCTGCGGCCGACGCTGTTCCTGGCCCAGCTCTCCAACCTGCTCGCCGGCAACATCGCGATCGTGCACGGTCTCGGCGGCACCTCGCGCACCTTCATGGGTGAAGAGGTGGCGGGCGCGGATGCCACGCGCATCGCACTGGCGCGGATCGCCTCTGGCGAGAGCGACATTGCGCTGGTCGGCGGCTCGCATAATGGCGAGCGCAAGGACCTGATGGTCCTCTACGAGTTCGGCGACTTCAATCTCAAGGACAATTTCGCCCCCGTCTGGGCGCGCAAGGACCACGCCGGCTTCGCGCTCGGCTCGGCCGGTGCGTTCCTTGTGCTGGAATCGAAGGCCCATGCGGAAGCGCGCGGTGCAAAACCGTTCGCGAAGCTGACGAGCGTGGTGGCCGATCTCGCCAGGCGCAAGCAGCCGGGCGAATTGACCGCGACGCTTCAGAAGCTGTGGTCGAAGCTCCCCAGGCGCGAGGGCAATGGTGCGATCATTACGGGTGCAACCGGCGCTGAGCCGGCGACAGCCGAGGAGCGCGCCTTCCTCGAGAGCCATGCGGACTTCCCGGTTCGCGCCACCGGTACCATGTTCGGCCACACCATGGAGACGCAGTTCCCGCTCGGGATTGCGCTCGCCGCACTGTCGCTCTCGCGCGGAGCCCTGTTCCCGCCGAACGATTCGACCGGCCTCGAGATTGAAATGCAGTCGGCTCCGACCCAGATTGTGGTGGTGGGAGCCGGACACTGGCGCGGCGAAGGCATGGCGCTGGTGGAAGCAGTCAGCTAACACGCGTTCGGCTGGTTGTTTGGGACGATTGAGACGAGCGGGGGAATCATGACAGCACCACGCGACAAATTCGGACGGCCCGTCGTCGTCGTCACCGGCATGGGCATCATGACCTCGCTCGGCGCCGGCAAGGCCGACAACTGGTCGAAGCTCGTTGCCGGGCAATCCGGCATCCGCACCATCACGCGCTTTCCGACCGACGGGCTGAAGACGACGATGGCCGGCACGGTCGATTTCGTCAGCGTCGATCCGTTCTCCTCCACCGGCCTCTCCGAACGGATGGCCGAGATGGTCACGGAGGAAGCGCTCGATCAGGCCGGCATCGGCGCCAAGGGCGACTTCCCGGGTCCGCTGTTCCTGGCGGTTGCGCCGGTCGAGGTCGAATGGCCGCAGCGCCGCGAGCTCGGCCGCGCCGTCGGCAAGCCCGACTTCACCTACGATGATCTGCTGCGCATCTCCGGCGGCGGCAAGTACAACGCCTATCATCACCGCTTCATGTTCGGCTCGGTCGCGGCCTATCTCGCCGAGACCTTCGGCACCAAGGGCTCGCCGATCTCGCTGTCGACGGCCTGCGCCTCGGGCGCGACCTCGATCCAGCTCGGCGTCGAGGCGATCCGCCGCGGCGAGACCGATGCTGCGCTGTGCGTCGCAACCGACGGCACCGTGAATCCCGAAGCCCTGGTGCGCTTCTCGCTGCTCTCCGCGCTCTCCACGCAGAACGAACCGCCGCAGGCCGCTTCGCGGCCGTTCTCGAAGAATCGCGACGGTTTCGTCATGGCCGAAGGCGCAGGCGCCCTCGTGCTGGAGAGCTACGAGGCTGCGACCGCGCGCGGCGCAAAAATCCTCGGCGTGATCGCCGGCTGCGGCGAGCTCACCGATTCCTTCCATCGCACCCGCTCTTCGCCCGATGGGAAGCCGATCATCGGCTGCATGAACAAGACGCTGGCCGATGCCGGCATGACGCCGGACCAGATCGACCACATCAACGCCCACGGCACCGCGACGCCCGAAAACGACAAGATGGAATTCAACACGACATCGGCCGTATTCGGCGAGCTCGCGCAGAAGATTCCGGTCACCTCCAACAAGTCGATGGTTGGCCACACCATCTCGGCCGCCGGCGCGGTGGAAGCGATCTTCTCGCTGCTCACGCTCGAGCACCAGCGCATCCCGCCGACGATCAACTACGAGACGCCGGATCCCACGATCCTGTTCGACGTCGTCGGCAACACCGCGCGCGATGCCCGCGTCACCGCGGTGATGTCGAACTCGTTCGGCTTCGGCGGCCAGAACGCGTCCCTGATCCTGACCCGCGAACCGGCCTGACCGGACGCATGTCGCTGCTTCCTGCGAGCACGAAGGCCCGGGCGCGGGAGGCTGCGAAATCGATCAGCGGGAGCCTGATCGGCGCCGCTACCGTCGGCATGCTGCGCACCACGCGCTATTTCGATCCGCTCAAGACCTCGAACTTCTTTTCCCGCGTCACCCGCCTGATCGGCCCTCGCCTGCGCGAGCACAGGATCGCGCGCGCCAATCTGTCGGCGGCTTTCCCGGAGAAATCGCCCGAGGAGATCGAAACAATCCTGATGGGCGTGTGGGACAGTCTCGGTCGCTACGGCGCCGAGTTCGCCCATATCGATCGTGTCTGGGACTATGATCGCGCCCACCCGGAGAACAGCCGCATCGAGCTGCCGCCGCGGACAATCGAGCTGTTCGACCAGATCAGGGATGATGGCAAGCCGGCGCTGATCTTCACCTCACATCTTGCCATGTGGGAGCTACCGGCGCTCGCCGCCGTCGCTCACGGCCTTGACGCTGCGATCCTCTATCGCCGCCCGAACATCGCCTCGGCCGACCGCATCATCCAGGAGATGCGCCAGGTCAACATGGGCACGCTGATCCCTGCAGGGCGCGACGCGCCGTTTCGGCTTGGCGAAGCGCTCAGGAACGGCCAGCACGTCGCCATGTTGGTCGATCAGTATCTGACCGGCGGCGTCGAGGTCACCTTCTTCGGCCGCAAGACCCGCGCCAATCCGATGCTGGCGCGGCTCCTGCGCCAGGTCGAATGCCCCATCCACGGCGTGCGCATCATCCGCCTGCCCGGCTATCGCTTCCGCGCCGAGCTGACCGAGGAGATCGCGCCGGTGCGCGATGCAGACGGCAAGATCGACGTCCAGGGCACGACACAGGCGATCACGAACGTGGTGGAAGGCTGGGTCCGCGAATATCCGGAGCAGTGGCTCTGGCTGCACCGGCGGTGGCGGTAGCTTCTCCATCATTGCGAGCGAAGCGAAGCAATCCAGGCTTTAGCGCGTCGGCAATCCGATCTCGACCTGGATTCCGAGCAGCCTATCCATCCCGGCAATAAAGGCCTGGCTGGCATTCTTGGTCGGCAGCGCGATGTTGACGGTACTCGAACCGGGCCGCAGCGCCAGTCCCCTCACCATCTCCGCCTTCGCCTCTTCATAGCGGCCGAGCTTGTAATAGACCGCTGCCAGCAGCATCTGGCTGCGCCCGGTACCCGCTGTGATCGCAAGTGATCGTTCAAGCCATGGCAATGCTTCGGCGTAGCGTTCCGTCAGGGCGTAGACGAGTCCCGTGCCGAGCAGCCAGGTCCATCGCGAGACCTGCGGCGTACCGTAGTCGTCGGCCTGCCTGAAGGTCGACAAAGCATCGTCGAAGCGGCCCTGCAGCATTTGCGTCAGACCGAGATTATACAGCGCCGTTCCGTGCCAGGGATCGAAGCTCAACGCTCGCGCGCAGGCGACAAGGCTTTCAGAGAGGCTGTTGGTCGCCGTCAGGAAGCGGCAATAGGCTTCGAGCACAGGCACGTAGCCGGCCTTCGCGCGCAGGGCGTGTTCGAGCATCGCACGCGCGCGGCTCTCCGTTGCAGCAACATCCGCCGGGTCGTACCACACCGACTGAATGCCGCGCATCAGATGGCTCGCCAGCGCAACCTCGATGTCGACATTGTCGGGATCCGCCGCCAACGCCTTCTCCAGCATCGCCTGCGCAGCGCTGAAGCGCTCGTGCGAGGTCTGGTTGATCACCGCGCTGGCCTGCTCGATCGCCACCCTGGCGCGGCCGGCGGCAAGCTCGGCATCACGGCCGCTCGGGGCGGCACCACTGACGAGGGCGTTGATGCGAAGCGCGAGGGGATGGCCGATGCCCGCTGCGAGCCGCATTTGCTGAAGCGCCGGCCCTCCCTCGTCTGCGACCACCGCCGTTCCTGCCCAGCGCACTTCGCCCGTGGCAGAGGCGATCATGCGCGCCCTCACCTCCCATCCGCCGGTCGTCTTCTGCACTTCGCCGCTCACCACCAGATCGGCGGAAACGGCTGACGTCACCTGCGGTGCAGCCGGAGCGGTTGACTGCGGGGCCACCACGCGAATTCCATCGATCTTCGCGAGCCCGTTGGTGAGGCGGCCGGTCACTTCGGCCGCCATCGCGACCTGCTCGGCGTCGCCGCTGGCGGCAGCGATCGGCGTCACGGAGATGACCGGAGGCTTTGGCGTGAAGATGAACCGGGGCGCGAGGATCGGCGCGGCGGTGGCGAGCCCCACAAGGGTGACCAGGGCGGCGGCGACGGCGAACGCCGCCGGACCGCGCATGGCAAAGCGCGACCGAATGGTGGGGGGCTGAGCCGCAACGTCCGGCACAATGGCCGGCGGCGGCGCCTCCGGCGCCACGGGATCGCTGACGGGAATGGCATCCGAAGCGCGCGAGACTGCGACATCGAAGAGATAGCCACGTCCCGAGACCAGTCGGATCAGCTCACGCTTCTCATCGCCAAGGGCGGCACGGATCTCGCGGATGCATTGAAACAGGCTATCGTCGCTGACATGGACGTCGGGCCAGAGCGCCTCGATCAGCTCCTGCTTGGACAGCACCCGCCCGGCGTTGGTCGCAAGCAGCTCCAGCATGTCGAATGATTTCGGCCGGAGCCTGATCGTTTCGCCATTGCGTCCACGCAGCTCGGCGCGCTGCGGATCGAGTTCAAAGTCAGCAAAATGAAACACGACACGACAATTTTCTTATGCGCGGTGGCAAGCCGGACGACGGATAGCAGCATAACTCCGCAATGTCATGGGAATACCGCTTCTTCCCCGGCTTGAGACGTCAACACGCGTAGACGCCAACCGCCCCACGGGGTGGCCGTGGCCTGCCCTGCGAAACATTCTGAAACAACGGCGGCGTGACAAAATGTGGCTTTTCCGCACCAAACCCACCCCAAACAGCAGCTTTCAGCAAAATTTCAGAAACTTCCGAGCGCGCCTTCAGGACTTCGGTTCGACGGCATGAGACTGCCTGACGGGAGGGGAATCGACGTCGCACAATTGTGGCGCGCCGACGCGTCCCTTCGGAGGTGACGCGAGCGGTGGGTCAGGCCCCTCGCCCGAAAGCGAAGTGGGACGATGCGCATTCTGAATTCACGATTGTCCAGGCTCGGCGGCGCCGCCGTCCTTGCCGCCGCGATGTTTGCTGTCGCCCCTGCGGCCGCCCAAACGGTTATCCCGGCGGGGACCACCGTCACTGTCTCAGACCCGACGACAGCTCCATTTTACTATTCCGGCGTCCAGATCGACGGCAGCCTGGTCATCTCCAACGGCGCCCTCGTCTATTCCGGCAATTACAGCTACATCGCGACGACCGCGTCGAACACCGGCACCCTGTCCGTGGACGGCTCCGGATCGATCTTCGACTTGTATTACCACGATCTCAACGTCGCGACCGCCACAGGCGCGAACGCCGTCATCTCGGTGACCAACGGGGGCACGATCCAGACCTACTCGAACGTGAATACCGGGTTAGCCAGCGGGACCACCACGACCATCACCGTGGACGGGGCAGGCTCAACGTTCACGACCGGCTTCCAGGTCAGCCTGTCGGCTGCTGCCGGTTCGGTGACGACGCTGAACATCTCGAACGGCGGCACGTTCTACGCTCAATATTACCAGTGCTGCGATTCGAACGGCAGCGGCGTGATCTTCATCGGCGTCAACGGCACCGCCACCGTCAGCGTAACGGGCACTAACTCGCTGCTCAGGGCGGACGGCAACATCTCGATCGGAAGCACCTATCCGAACACCTACGGCTCGACCGGCACCGGTGTCCTGACCTTGTCCGATGGCGGCACGGTGATGGCGGGTTACGGCTATAGCGGTCTCTATGTCGCAACCAATGCCGGCTCGACCGGTACGATCAACATCGGTTCGGCCGCAGGCAGCGCAGCCACCGCGCCGGGATATGTCACGGCGTCCCTCATCCAGTTCGGTGACGGCAACGGCAGCATCGTGTTCAATCACACCTCGGACAACTATGTGTTCTCCACGCCGATCTACGGCGCCGGCTCGCTGACCAATCTGAGCGGCACCACTGTGCTGACGGGCTTCAATGCCTATACCGGAGCAACGACGGTGGCCGGCGGCGTTCTCGATGTCGAGGGCTCGATCGCCGGGAGTGCGACCACCGTCACCGGCGGCACGCTGACCGGCGCGGGCACGGTCGGCGACGTCACCGTCGCCAACGGCGGTGTGCTCGCTCCCGGCACGCCCGGCGTAACCGGCAGCACGCTCACCGTCAGCGGCAATCTCGTGATGCAAGCGGGTTCGACCTATCAGGTTGCAATCAACCCGACGACTGCGAGCATCGCCAATGTGCAGGGCACGGCGACCCTGGGCGGCACCGTGCTCGCGAGCTTCGGATCCGGCACCTACACCACCAGGACCACCTACGAGATTCTGCAGGCGTGGAGCATCGTCGGCACCTTCAGCGGCGTGACCGGCACCAATCCGAATTTCTCGGAAACCCTGAGCTACAGCCCGTACACCGTCTCCATGACCGTCAGCGCGTCGCTCGGCGGCGGCAGCAATCTGAACGCCAACCAGCAGGCGGTCGCCAACCAGATCAACACGATCTTCAACAATGGCGGCTCGCTGCCGTCGAGCTTTTTGTCCCTGTTCGGACTGACCGGAAGCAGCCTCACCACAGCGTTGTCGCAGGCCACAGGCGAGAGCGCGACGGGGACGCAGCAAGGCACGTTCAACGCCATGAGCCAGTTCATGGGCGCGATGATGGATCCGTCTCTTGCCGGCCGCGGCGATCCGGCAGGCGGCACAGGCCCGTCGGCTTTCGCGGATGAGCGCATCGCCTATGCCTCGAGCGGCCGCAGCCGGAGCGAGCGTGACGCCTATGCCGCGATGTCGGCTAAGGCGCCCGTGGCGCCCTCCTTCGAACAGCGCTGGAGCGTCTGGGCCTCCGCCTTTGGCGGATCGCAAACCACCAGTGGTAATGTCGCGGCGGGATCGAATAACACAAGCAGCAGCCTCTACGGCACCGCGGTCGGCGCCGACTATCGGTTCTCGCCGAACACGGTGGCGGGCTTTGCACTCGCCGGTGGCGGCACCAATTTCAGCGTAAACGGGCTCGGCTACGGCCGCTCGGACCTGTTCCAGGCCGGCGCCTTTGTCCGCCACACCATTGGCCCTGCCTATATCTCGGCCGCGCTGGCCTATGGCTGGCAGGACATCACCACCGATCGCACCGTCACCATCGCCGGTGTCGATCACCTGCGCGCCCAGTTCAATGCCAATGCCTGGAGCGGCCGGCTCGAGGGCGGCTATCGTTTCGTCACGCAAAGCGTCGGCCTGACGCCCTACGCCGCCGGCCAGTTCACCACCTTCGATCTTCCGGCCTACGCGGAGCAGGTCGTCTCCGGTGCCAACACATTCGCGCTCGCCTATGGGAGCAAGAGCGTCACCGATACACGCAGCGAGCTCGGCCTGCGCGCGGACCGCGCATTCGCGGCCGACGGCGGCATCTTCACGCTGCGCGGCCGCCTCGCCTGGGCGCATGATTTCAATCCGGACCGCGCGGCCACCGCGACCTTCCAGAGCCTGCCCGGCGCGAGCTTTGTCGTGAACGGTGCGGCACTGGCCAGCGACTCCGCACTGGTCACGGCATCGGCCGAGAAGAAATGGCTGAACGGCTGGTCGGCCGCAACGACGTTCGAAGGCGAATTCTCCAACGTCACCCGCTCCTACGCCGGCAAGGGCGTCGTGCGTTATGCGTGGTAGGCGGCGTCGCTCCCGGCGAGCCTGATCGCCGCCGCCCTCACTGCTCCGGCAATCCTGCGTCGACCTCGGCCTGAACGACGCGCTCCCAGGCTGCGATATTCACCGGACTTGCGTTCTTCATCGGCGGCGAGACGTTGAGCCTGGTCGTGCCGGGCCGCAAGCGCAGTCCCTCCGCGATCGCCGCCTTTGCCTCCTCGAACCGGCCCAATCTCTGGTACGCGGCCGCGAGCAGCAGGTGCGAGCGGCCGGTCGCCGGCGTGATGGCGATCGAGCGTTGCAGCCACGGCAGCGCTTCCTCGTCACGTCCCATCAAGACATTCGCCATGCCTGCGCCGAGCAGCCAGGTCCAGCGCGAGGCCGGCGGCGTATCGTAACGATCGGCTTGCCGGAATGTCGTGAGCGCATCGTCGAAGCGGCCGAGATAGATCTGGCCTAAGCCGATCAGATAGAGCGCAGACCCGTTCCACGGATCGAAGCTCAAGGCCTTGGCGCAGGTGACGAGACTTTCCACGAAATGGTTGGTCGCGCTGAGAAACCGGCAATAGGCCTCGAGCACCGGAATGGAATTCGGCTTTGCCCGCAATGCGCGCTCGAGCGTCGCATTGGCCTTCGCCTCGACCGTAACAGCCTCCTCCGGGCTGAACCAGACCATCTGGATGCCGCGCATCTGCAACGAGGCGAGCGCGACGGCAAGATCGACATTGTCAGGATCGTCGGTAAGCGCCTTCTGCAGCATGGTCTGCGCCGCGCCGAAACGCTCGCGCGTCGTCTGGTTGATCGAGGCGAGCGCCTGCTCGACGGCGACCCTGTCGCCGCCCGCGGATTGCCCGCGGCTTGAGGGCGAAGACGCGCTGGGCTCCAGCATTTCGTTGAGGCGGCGCGCAAGCACATGACCGGCGCCCGCGACAAGCCGGGACTGCGCAAGCTGCGCGTCCGCCTCATCCGCGTTGGCCGAAGCCGCGACCACCGACTGAACCTCGCCGGTGGCTGTCTTGATCATGCGCGCCCGCAGCGTCCAGGACTGATCGCTATGCTGCAACTCGCCGCGTATCTCGTAGTCGGGTGATGCAGCCCGCGCACTGGTGCTTTCGACACCCGCCAACGCTGGCGATCGTGGCGCAACCACGCTGATGTTCTGGATCTTCGCAAAGCCGTCCGTGAGGCGGCCGGTGACCTCCTCCGCCATCGCCGGGCCGCGCGAATCGTTGCTGGCGTCAACGATCGGCATCACGGCGATGCGCGGCGGCGTTCGCCGGAACAGGAGGTCCGGCTTCAGCACCGGCGCGGCCACTGCAAGCCCCGCGATCACACCTGTCACGGCAACTGCGGCGACCATGGCCCGTCGGCTGAAGGCGAAGATGGAGCGGTGCGACCTCGCCTGTAGCGGGACACCTTCGGCCGGCGCAGCAGGCCGTGCGTCCACGGCCTGGGCGAATGGAGGCGCCTCGGCCTCCGCCGTCACCTCCGCCTCGGCCTCAACCTCCGCCGTCAGCAGATAGCCGCCGCCGGAGGCGAGCTTGATCAGCTGCCGCCGCTCGTCGCCGAGCGCGCCGCGAAGCTCGCGGATGCATTGGAAGAGGTTGTCCTCGCCGACATGGACGTTCGGCCAAACCGCCTCCATCAGCTCCTGCTTGCTGAGCACCCGGCCGCCGCTGGTGGCGAACAGGCGGAGCATCTCGAAGGTCTTTGGCCGGAGCTTGATCGCAACGCCATCCGGCCCCCGCAGCTCCCCGCGCTGTTGATCCAGCCCGAAGCCGGCGAAACGAAGCAATTGATCCCCCCAGCCTTTCTCTGGCCGGCTCATATAGAGGAACTGTGTCGAAAAAGCCCGAAAAGTTTCTCTGAAACGGAAATATCAGAAACTTTCAGAAACTGACCGCCCCCTTATCAGGACACCCCTGCGGCCCCAATGCGATGAATCCCGTCGAGGACTCGCGGTTCGTGCGGTTTGGGGGATGTGGTGAAGACGGGGAAAGATTGTTTCAAAGCGACCCGCCGGCTGCGGGCCGCGCTGTTGACGTCGTCGGCGCTGGTTTTGGCCTGGATGCTGCCGGCCACGCCCTCCCGCGGCGCGTCGGATGGCACCTGGCTCACCTCTCCCAGCAGCAACGACTATAACACCGGCTCCAACTGGAGCGGCGGCTTCGTGCCGGTGGGCACGGCCACCTTCGGCGCCTCTGATACCACCAGCCTGGTGATTTCGAGCGCCAGCGTCGGCGGCTGGACCTTCAATGCCGGCGCCTCGAACTACACCTTTAACGTCAGCAACTCGCTGAACTTCACGGGCGCCGGCATCACCATCAACGGCGGCAGCGCCACCATCACGAACAACTCCTCGCTGGCTTTCCAGAACACCAGCACGGCCGGCGGGGCGACAATCAACAACAACAGCTCCCTTCTTCAATTCGGCGACAGCAGCACGGCCGGCAACGCAACCATTACAAACAACAACGGCAGCACGACGATCTTTTACGGCAACAGCACTGCGGGCAACGCAGCCATCACCAACACCAACCTCCTCTTTTTCTATGACTACAGCACCGCCGGCAGCGCCACCATCACCAACAATGGCGGCATCACCTTCCAGGACTACAGCACGGCCGGCACCGCAACCATCACCGTCAATGGTAGCGTCACCTTTCAGGACAACAGCACGGCCGGCGCTGCGGCGATCGTCAACAATGCCAACGCCTTGGTCGACTTCAGCCAGACCGCGGGCCTCAACGGCGACAACAAGATCAGCGCCGGCTCGATCGCGGGCGCGGGCTTGTACCTGCTCGGCGCCAATGAGCTGACCGTCGGCTCCAACAATTCCTCGACCGAGGTGAGCGGCGTCATCGCCGGCACCGGCGGCTCGCTGGTCAAGATCGGCACCGGCACGCTGACGCTGTCCGGCGCGAACACCTACACCGGTGGCACCACGATCAATGGCGGCACGTTACAGCTCGGCACGGCCGCCAGCGTCGGCACGATTCTGGGGACCGTTACCGTTGGCGCCAGCGGCACGTTCGACGTCGTCAACGCCAACACCAGCGGCGTCACCAGCATCTCCAACGAAGGGGCCGTGATCTTCCGCAACACAAGCAGCGCCGGCAGCGCCACGATCACCAGCACGGGACACGGCACCATCGACTTCTACGACCAGAGCACGGCCGGAAGCGCCACGATCATCAACAGTACCACCGATACCACCTACGCCGTGACCTTTCACAACATAAGCTCGGCCGGAACCGCGAACCTCAGCAACGACATCTACGGCACGTTCTATTTCCGCGACGCCAGCACGGCAGCGAGCGCAACCATCAATAACGCCAACAACAGAACGACGGCGTTCTACGACAACAGCACGGCCGGTCACGCGACCATCAACAACGACGGCTTGACATACTTCTACGGCACGAGCTCGGCCGGCAGTGCCACCATCACCAATTCCAGCACCGGCCAGGTCATCTTCCAGGACTCGAGCACGGCCGCGAACGCCATCATCGGCGGCGGCAGCAGCTATACTTTCATAGGTTTCTACGATGCGAGTTCGGCCGGCAGCGCCACCATCACGGCCAACGGCCAATTGTCTTTCCGCAACACCAGCACGGCTGGCAGCGCGACCATCACCGTCAACAACTTGGGCTACGCGTATTTTCTCAACACCAGCACAGCCGGCACCGCAACCATCAACAACGACGGATCGCTTTCTTTCGGCGGGTCGAGCACCGCCGGCAATGCCGTCATCACCAGCACCAACTCAATCGACTTCCGTCAAAACAGCACGGCCGGAAGCGCTGCCATCACCAACAATGGCAGCTTGAACTTCGGGAACTCGAGCACTGCGGCCAGCGCAACCATCACCAACAACTTTGCGGCGTCGTTCAACAGCGCCAGCACGGCCGGCAGCGCAACCATCAACAACACCTACAATCTGTCATTCACCGGCACCAGCACCGCCGGCAACGCCGTCATCACCAACAATACCGGCGGCCCCATCAACCCCAACGGAATGACCTGGTTCCGGGACAATGCTACCGCCGGCAATGCGCAGTTGATCAACAACGGGGCCAACACCTTCTTCGATTTCTCCGGCAGCTCCGGCCCGAACGGCGACAACAAGCTCAGCGCCGGCTCGATCGCCGGCGACGGCACCTTCTATCTCGGCGCCATCGAGCTGACGGTTGGCAGCAACAATCTGTCGACCACCGTCAGCGGCGTGATCGCCGACGGCGGCTATAGCGGCGCCACGGGCGGGTCGCTGGTGAAGACCGGCACCGGCACGCTGACGCTCACGGGCACCAACACCTATACCGGCGGCACCACCTTCGCCGGCGGCACTGTCAGCGTCGCGTCCGAAGCCAATCTCGGCGACCTCGCGGGCAGTCTGACCTTCAAGGGCGGCGCCTTGCAAATCACGGGCACGACCTTCAACACCACCGCACGCACCATCAACTGGAGCGCCGCAGGCGGCACGTTCGACATTGCGGATGCAGCCAACAATTTCACCGTCAGCCAGGGTCTCAGCGGCGGCGGGTTGACCAAGTCCGGCGCCGGCACGCTGACCTTGACCGGCGCAGACACATTTTCCGGCGTGACGATTGCCGACGGCAAGCTGGTGTTCCTCGATACCACGGCCGGCAGCACGACCATCACCAACAACGCGCAATTGGCGTTCTACGGCAACTCCACGGCCGGCAACGCGATCATCATCAACAGCGGCAATGTGCTGTTCGACGGCAATTCGACGCCAGACAACGCGCAGCTCATCAACACCGCGTCCACCGCCGTGATCAACTTTTGGACCCCCGGCCCGAGCAGCGACGGCAAACTCACCGCCGGCTCGATCGCCGGCAACGGACGCTTCGACCTCAATAGCATTGAACTGACGGTCGGCAGCAGCAATCTGTCGACTGAAGTGACCGGCGTGCTCACCGGCGACGGGAGTGCGACCGGAACGTCGCTGATCAAGGTCGGTACCGGCACACTGACGCTCTCGGGCGTCAACACCTACACCGGCGCGACCATTGTCGATGGCGGTGCGCTCGTCGTGAACGGATCGATCGCAGCGTCGAGCAGCGTCACCGTCAACAGCGGCGCAACCCTGGGCGGCGGCGGCACCGTGGGCACCACGACCGTCAACGCCGGCGGCACGCTCCTGGCCGGCAACGGCACCGCCAACTCGTCGCTGACCGTCGCGGGCAGCCTCGCGCTGCAATCCGGTGCCTTCTACATGGTGCAGATCAATCCGGCGACGTCGAGCTACGCCAACGTCTCGGGCACGGCGACGCTGGGCGGATCGACGCTCCAGGCGGTCTATGCCAATGGCAGCTACGTCAACAAGCAATACACCATCCTGACCGCTGGCAGCATCAACGGCACATTCGGTTCGGTCGTCCAGACCAACCTGCCGTCGAACTTCCACAGTACGGTGAGCTACGACGGCACGCATGCCTATCTGAACCTCGTTCTGAACTTCGTTGCGCCGTCAGGCAGCGGGCTGAGCGGCAACCAGCAAAGTGTCGGCAATGCCATCATCAACTCGTTCAATACCAACGGCGGCATCTCGCTGGTCTATAGCGGGCTGACCGCGGCCGGCCTGACGCAGGCCTCCGGCGAGACGGCGGCGGGGTCGCAAGGGACCACGTTCCAGGCGATGGGCCAGTTCATGGGCCTGCTCACCGATCCCTCCGGCGCGGGCCGCGACACCGGCGGCTCCGCTCCGCCGGCCTATGCGGACAGCGCGCCGGCGGGTGCTGCGCGCGACGCCTTTGCGATGCTGGCCAAGGCGCCAACCTTTGAGCAGCGCTGGAACGTGTGGGCTTCCGGCTTCGCCGGATCGCAGACAACGGATGGCAGCACCGCGCAGGGATCGAACAGCACGACCAGCCGCCTGTTCGGCACCGCCGCCGGCGCAGAATACGCTTTCTCACCGCAGACGCTGGCCGGCTTCGCGCTCGCCGGCGGCGGCACCAGCTTCTCCGTGACGGGCGGCGGCACCGGCCGCTCCGACCTGTTCCAGGCCGGCGCCTATCTCCGCCACGCCAACGGCCCGAGCTACATCTCCGCCGCGCTGGCCTATGGCTGGCAGGACGTCACCACCGATCGCACGGTGACGCTCGCCGGCGTCGATCGCCTGCGCGCCGAGTTCAATGCCAATGCGTGGAGCGGCCGTATCGAAGGCGGCTATCGCTTCGTTGCGCCGTGGATCGGCGGCATCGGCGTGACGCCCTATGCCGCGGGCCAGTTCACGACGTTCAACCTGCCCGGCTATGCAGAGTCCGTCGTCTCGGGCAGCAATGCCTTCGCCCTCGCCTACGGCGCCAAGAGCGTCACCGATCCACGTAGCGAGCTCGGCCTCCGCACCGACAAATCGTTTGCCATGGCGAATGGCGTTCTCACCCTGCGCGGCCGCGCAGCCTGGGCGCACGACTTCAATCCGGATCACTCCGTCGCCGCGACCTTCCAGGCCCTCCCCGGTGCAAGCTTCGTCGTCAACGGCGCGCGGGCCGCCAGCGACTCCGCCCTCACCACCGCCTCCGCTGAGATGAAATGGCTGAACGGCTGGTCGGCGGCGGCAAGCTTCGAGGGCGAGTTCTCCAACGTAACGCGCTCCTACGCCGGCAAGGGCACGGTGCGTTATGCGTGGTAGGCGGCACGTCCGCGCGCTGGGCGGAGCCCTAAGGCCGGGACGAGAACGCCTCACAGCGCCCCGCCGGCTGCGGGCCGCGCTGCTGACGTCGTCGGCGCTGGCCTTGGCCTGGTCGCTGCCGGCGACGCCGGCTCGTGCGCAGGACGCGACCTGGCTCGCGTCTCCCAACAGCAATCGCTATGACTTCGACACCAGTTGGAGCACCGGCACGGTGCCGACGGGCACCGCCTCCTTCGGCGCCTCGAACACCACCAGCCTGTCACTTCCCGGCAACGACGAAGCCAACACGACGAACGTCGGCGGCTGGACGTTCAATGCCGGGGCGGGAAATTACACCTTCACCAGCGGCCAGTTGCTGAATTTCAACGGCGCGGGCATCGTCATCAACGGCGGCAGCGCCACCATCAACGTCATCGACGGCGGCGTCAATTTCCTCAACGCCAGCACGGCCGGCGGCGCCACCATCAACAACAACAATCCCTACAGTGCCGTGAATTTCTACAACACCAGCACGGCGGGGTCCGCGACCATCACCAGCTATGGTGACGTGAATTTCTACAATTCCAGCACGGCCGGCAGCGCCACCATCACCATCAATTACAACGGCGAAAATGGGGGACGGCTGCTCTTCAACGACACGAGCTCGGCCGGCAGCGCCACCATCACCAACAACATGTTCGTGTATTTCAAGAACACGAGCACGGCCGGCAGCGCCGCCATCGCCAACAACGGTTCCGTGGGTTTTTCCGCCGCCAGCACGGCCGGCAATGCGACCATCACAAACAACACGAGCAACAGCTACCTGAGCTTCTCCGGCACGAGCACGGCGGGCAACGCTGCCATCATCAACACGGCCGGCACCGTCGATTTTTCCGCGTCGACGGGGCCTGCGGGGGACGGCAAGCTCAGCGCCGGCTCGATTGCGGGCGCCGGCAATTTCTTTCTGGGCGCACGCGAGCTCACCGTCGGCGGCAACAATCTGAGCACGGAAGTGAGCGGCGTGATCAGCGACTGCGGCACGAGCCCGACGTGCTCCGCGGCGGGCGCGACCGGCGGATCACTGGTGAAGATCGGCACTGGCACGCTGACGCTGTCCGGCGCGAACACCTACACCGGGGGCACCACGATCAATGGTGGCACGTTGCAGTTCGGCAATGGCGGCACCAGCGGTTCGGTGGCCGGGGATATCACCGACAACGCAGCGCTCATTTTCGACCGCTCGGACACGGTCAACTTTGGCGGGGTCATCAGCGGCAGCGGCACGCTGGAAAAGCTCGGTGCCGGCACGCTCATCCTCCAGAGCGCCAATACCTACACCGGCGCCACCACGGTCAGCGCCGGCACGCTGACCATTCTTGACAGCGTTGCGTCGAGGCTGATCACGAACAACGCCACACTGGTCTATAGCTCCAACTCCACGGCCGGCAGCGCTGTTATCACCAACAACCATCAGTTGACGTTCGACACCAACGCCACGGCCGGCAGCGCTACCCTCACCAACAACCAACAGCTGCTGTTCACCGCCTCGTCAACGGCCGGCAACGCCAACATTACCAACAACAACCAGCTGACGTTCGACACCAATGGACTGCACCCCTGAAGTGAGACACGATAATTTCAGTGACAGCGGGGTTGTCACGATGCGTTATCGCGCTTTGTTTTGGGCGAACGCGGTTTCGAATTCAAGAGGCGACTGATATCCGAGCGCCGAATGGAGGCGCTCTTTGTTGTAGACCTCTGCGATAAAGCTGTTGATGTGGCGGCGCGCGTCGCCCAGGTCAGTAAAGGCCCGGCCGTTGACCTGCTCGGCCTTGAGCGTCTTCATGAAGCTTTCGGCCTTGGCGTTGTCGAAGGGATTGCCCGGCCTGCTCATGCTGATGGTGATGTCGCGATCGGCCAGTCGCTGGCGATAGGCGATGGACGCATATTGCACTCCGCGGTCGGAGTGATGGATCAGGCTGCCGGGTGCCGGCTTCCTGGTGGCGATGGCTTTCTCCAGTGCAGCGATGGCGAGTGAGGCATCGAGCGTGTCTTCAAAAGCCCATCCGACAGCCTTGCGCGAGAAGGCATCCAGAATGACGGCGAGATAGGCGAAGGTCTTGGCGAGATGGACATAGGTGATGTCGGCGACCCAGATCTGATCGGGTGCGGATGGCACCAGGCCGCGGACCAGATTGGGGACGACGAGAACGCCCGATGGCCGTTCCGCAGGCGGCTTCAGGAACGGCGTCTTGCGCTGCGCGAGCAGATTATCCTGGCGCATAAGCCGCTGAACTTTCTTGGCATTCACCGCCATACCTTGGCGCCGGAGGGCAGCTGTCACCCGCCGATAGCCGTAGAAGACGTGCTTGAGGCAGATGCGCTGGATCACATCGCGCAGCTCGCAATCTGCTGTCTCGCTGCTGCGTTTGGCGAGATGGCGGTAATACGTCGCGCGCGGCAGGCCCGCGAGGCGGCATAGTCGCTGCACGTCGGCGTTTGCGTCTGTTACCTGCGAAGTCATCGCTTGGATGACTTCGACGATGCGGATGCGGGTTTGCCTTGCGCTGCCGGCCGCTCCAAGGCGCGCAAGGCTTGTCGAAAAAAATCGAGATCCATCTGCTGGCGCCCCACCAGCCCTTCGAGCTCGGCGATGCGCGCTTTGGCGAGCGCGAGGGCGGAGCGCTTGTCGTTGTACGTCGCTAGCGGCTTCAGCTTGCGGGGGCCAGGCTTGGGTCCGCGCTTGCGGTTCAACCCGTCTGGCCCATCGGCCTTCCACGCCTTGATCCAGTCGTGGAGAATCTTGCGAGAAATCCCGAGTTCACGGGCTACCGGCAGAACGCCGTCGCCTCTCTCAACCCGCTTGATCGCCTTTATTTTGTAGGCCGTCGGAAACTGACGGTTCTTTCCTTGTACTGCCACAGGTCATCCTTGAAATGCCTGTCACTGAAATTATCGTGTCTCGCTTCAGGGGTGCAGTCCACCAACGCCACGGCCGGCAGCGCCCTCATCATGAACGTCGGCCACTCGCTGTTCGAAGGCAACTCCACGCCCGGCAACGCGCAATTGTTCAACGCCTCGGTCGGCTCCGTCTTCGACCTCTCGATGACCTCTGGTCCGAACGGCGATAACAAGCTCACCGCCGGTTCACTCCTCGGCGGAGGGACATTCGAGCTCGGCGCCAACGAGCTGACGGTCGGCAGCAACAATCTGTCGACCAACGTCACCGGCGTGATCGCCGATGGCGGATCCGGCGGCGGCACCGGTGCCTCGCTGATCAAGGTCGGCACCGGCACGCTGACCCTGGCGGGCATCAACACCTATACCGGCGCCACGACTGTCGGCGGCGGCGTCCTGCGCGTGGACGGCTCGATCGCATCCTCGATCGGCGTGACGGTGGATGCGAGCGCCGCGCTGATGGGCACGGGAACGGTCGGCGGCACCGCGATCAACAGCGGCGGCGCGCTGCTCGGCGGCAATGGCACCGCCGGCACATCGCTTGCGATCTCCGGCAATCTCGCGTTCCAGTCGGGCGCCTACTATCTAGTCGCGGTCAATCCGGCGACGGCCTCCTCCGTCAACGTGACAGGTAGCGCGACACTGGGCGGCGCAACCGTCAATGCCGTGTTCGCGCCGGGCAGCTACGTCGCCAAGCAGTACACCATCCTGACCGCCGGCAGCGTCAGCGGCACGTTCGGTTCTGCCGTCCAGACCAACCTGCCGTCGAATCTCCAGACCACACTGAGCTACGACGCCACGCACGCCTATCTCAACCTGGTGCTGAGCTTCGTTCCGCCATCGGGTGGCAGCCCGAGCGGCAATCAGCAGAGTGTCGGCAATGCCATCATCCGCTCGTTCAATGCGAACGGCGGCATCTCGCTGGTCTATAGCGGGCTCACGGCCGCCGGATTGACACAAGCCTCGGGCGAGACCGCGACGGGCGCGCAGCAGGCCACCTTCCAGGCCATGGGCCAGTTCATGGGCCTGCTCACCGATCCCTTCAGTGCCGGCCGCGACACCGGCGGCTCCGCTCCGCCGGCCTATGCGGACAGCGCGCCGGCAGGCGCCGCGCGCGAGGCCTATGCCATGCTCACCAAGGCGCCACCGGCCACGACGTTCGAGCAGCGCTGGAGCGTGTGGGCTTCCGGCTTCGCCGGATCGCAGACGACGGATGGCAGCACCGCGCAGGGATCAAACAGCGCGACCAGCCGCCTGTTCGGCACCGCGGCCGGCGCCGAGTATTGGTTCTCGCCGCAGACACTGGCCGGCTTTGCGCTCGCCGGCGGCGGCACCAGCTTCTCCGTCGCCAATGGCGGCAGCGGCCGCTCCGACCTGTTCCAGGCCGGCGCCTATCTCCGCCACACCAACGGCCCGAGCTACATCTCCGCCGCGCTGGCCTATGGCTGGCAGGACGTCACCACCGATCGCACCGTCACCCTTGCCGGCGTCGATCGCCTGCGTGCCGAGTTCAACGCCAATGCGTGGAGCGGCCGGCTCGAAGGCGGTTATCGCTTCATTGCGCCGTGGATCGGCGGCTTCGGCATCACGCCCTATGCCGCGGGCCAGTTCACGACGTTCAACCTGCCGGGCTATGCGGAGTCCGTCGTCTCAGGCAGTAATGCCTTTGCACTCGCCTATGCCGCCAGAGCTATGCGGGAAACTGGGTGATGACGGACTGAGATAGGCGGCGTATCGAGGCGGGTGTCGAGCCTGCCAGAACCTCTCAAGGAGAGCGATACGCCATGAACGAGACTAGCAATATTGTTGCCCTTCGTCAGCCCGACGATATCGACGATCCACTGACCAATATTCTGCGAGCTGGTGCTCGGCAACTTCTGGCGCAGGCCGTGGAGGTCGAAGTCGAGACGTTTCTTGCCACGGTGAAGGATTTGAAGCTGGCCGACGGGCGCGCCCGTGTCGTGCGACATGGTTACGGCCCGGCGCGGACGATTGCGACCGGCATCGGCCCGGTCGAAGTGGCGCGGGCAAAGATTCGCGACCGTGGAGCGGCCAGCGATGGCGAGCGGATCCGGTTCAGCTCGGCGATCCTGCCGCTGTGGGCGCGGCGCACCCGGAGCCTGGATGCGCTGTTGCCGGTGCTGTATCTGCGCGGCATCTCGACCGGCGATTTCCGGGAGGCACTGACGGCCCTGCTGGGCAAGGACGCGCCAAACCTGTCGCCTGCGGTGGTTTCTCGGCTGACGGCCGAGTGGCAGGGCGAGTACGAGCGCTGGCAGAAGCGCGATCTGTCGGCGCGACGCTACGTGTATGTGTGGGCCGATGGCGTCTTCCTGCAGGCGCGCATGGAAGACCACGGCGAATGCATGCTGGTGCTGATCGGCGCGACGCCGGAAGGCAAGAAGGAGCTGATCGGCTTTCAGGTCGGCGTCCGCGAGAGCGCGCAGAGCTGGCGTGAGCTCCTGATCGACGTGAAGCAGCGCGGGTTGCAAATCGCCCCTGAAATTGCCGTTGGTGACGGCGCGCTCGGCTTCTGGAAGGCGCTTGACGAGATCTGTCCCGGCACGCGGCACCAGCGCTGCTGGGTGCACAAGACCGTCAACGTCCTGGACAAGGTCCCGCTCTCGGTGCAGGCCAACATGAAGAAGGACCTGCGCGAGGTCTATTGGGCGCCGAACCGGGCGGCCGCCGAAGCGGCGATCGACATCTTCGCCCAGAAATATCGCGCCAAGTACGGCCGGGCGGTCGAATGCCTCGCCAAGGACCGCGACGCACTGCTGGCCTTCTACGACTTCCCTGCCGAGCATTGGGATCACTTGCGCACGACCAACCCCATCGAAAGCGTGTTCGCGACCGTGCGGCACAGAACCGTGCGGACGAAAGGATCGCTGTCGGCAACGACCGCCAGGCTGATGGTGTTCAAGCTGGTTATCGCCGCATCAAAAACCTGGCGGCGGCTCAAAGGCACAAATCAGTTGCCGAAGATCATCGCAGGTGTCAGATTCAACGACGGCATCGAGGTCATCCAAATGCCGGCAACCCACGCCGCCTGATCACCTCGTCACCCAAAATTCTGCATAGCTCGCCGCCAAGAGCGTGACTGATACGCGCAGCGAGCTCGGCCTGCGTACCGACAAGTCCTTCGCCCTTGCGAACGGTGTCCTCACCCTGCGCGGCCGCGCCGCCTGGGCGCACGACTTCAATCCGGATCACTCCGTCGCCGCGACGTTCCAGGCCCTGCCGGGCGCGAGCTTCGTCGCCAACGGCGCACGGGCCGCCAGCGACTCCGCACTGACCACCGCTTCCGCCGAGATGAAATGGCTCAACGGCTGGTCGGCCGCCGCGACCTTCGAGGGCGAGTTCTCCAACGTGACGCGCTCCTACGCCGGTAAGGGCACGGTGCGTTATACGTGGTAGGCGGCGTCACTCCCCTGCTCTCTCGACAGTCATTCCGGGGCGCTGCGGGCGAGGTGCTTGGGGTTTTGCGCCTGCGGGCCGATTAAGCCAAGCCTCATCGCGACTTAGGCACCGCCACGCCAGTCAACCCGGAGGTGGCGGATCTACTTTGCATGGGGTTGTTTTGCAGGTTTTGGTTGCCGCGTTGATATCAGGCACAACGGCAGCCCCTCTACCGTCCCGTTCCGAGGGGAGCCAGCCTGCCCGTTCCTCATCCTGAGGAGCGCGGAACGCGCGTCTCGAAGGATGAAGGCCCCGCTGGTGGCCTCGCCCTTCGAGACACTTGCTACGCAAGCTCCTCAGGGTGAGGGTCTGGCTTTGTGGACTGTTTCGCTCGCAGAATGCGGTGTGACTATCGCCCCGTCTTCACCTTGGTCCAGAGCCGGTTGATGATGCGCTGGGTCGCCGGATCGCGCGCCGTGATCACGAACAGCTTTGCGAGCGTCGCCTCGTCCGGATAGATGTTCCTGTCGCCCAGGATCTTTGGGTCGACCAGCTTTTGGCTCGCGAGGTTGCCGTTGGCGTAGGACAGGAAGTCCGAATTCTTGGCGGCGACGTCCGGGCGGTAGAGATAGTTGATCAGCTCGTAGGCTTCCGCGACGTTCTTGGCATCCGCGGGGATCGCGAGATTGTCGAAGAACATCTGCGCGCCCTCCTTCGGGATCGTGTAGCCGATCTCGATGCCGCTGCTATCGTCTTTCTTGGCCTCAGCCGCGCGGGCTCGGGCCTGCATGATGTCGCCGGACCAGCCGACCACGAAGCAGATCTCGCCGGTCGCGAGCGCACTCAGATATTCGGACGAGTGAAATTTTCGCACGGAGGGCCGGACCTTGGCGACGGCATCGGCGGCCTTCTCCAGGTCCGCCTGCTTGGTCGAGTTCGGATCGAGCCCGAGATAGTTCAGCGCCGCCGGGAAGATGTCGTCGGCGGAATCGAGCATGTGCACGCCGCAATCTCTGAATTTTGCGAGGTTCTCCGGCTTGAAGACGATGTCCCAGCTATCGATCTTGGCATCCGGCCCGAGGATCTCCCTCACCTTCTTGACGTTGTAGCCGATGCCCGTCGTGCCCCACATGTAGTTGGCGGCGTAGACGTTGCCGGGATCGTAGATGCCAAGGCGCTGCGTCACCACCGGCCAGGCATTGGCGAGGTTCGGCAGCTTCGACTTGTCGAGCTTCTGGAAGATGTTGGCCTTGATCTGACGCTGGAGGAAATACGCCGTGGGCACCACGACGTCATAGCCGGACTTGCCGGCCATCAGGCGCGTCTCCAGCGTCTCGTTGGCGTCGAAGGTGTCGTAGACCACCTTGATGCCGGTCTCCTTGGTGAAGGCCTCAAGGACATCCGGCGCCATATAGTTGGACCAGTTGTAGAAGTTGACGACGCGTTCCTCGGCCCCTGCCGGAGCGGAGAACAACGTCAGCGCGGCGATTGCGAAACCAAGGCAAAGCCAGGAGCGGCTGACGTTCGTCATCTCAGGTCTACCTCTTGCGTCTGCGCACCGCGTCCGACAGCCGCTCCAGCGCGGTGTCGAGGGTTTCGTCCTTCTTGGCAAAGCAGAAGCGCACCACCGAGGTCACCGGGTCCTGCTCGTAGAACGCCGACACCGGGATCGCCGCGACTTTGTAGTCCTTCACGATGCGCCAGCAGAACTCGGTGTCGCTCTCGTTGAGGCCGAGCGGCGACAGGTCGACGGTGAGGAAGTAGGTGCCCTGCGACTTCAGCACCGGGAAGCCAAGGCTTTCGAGCCCCTTCGTCAGGCGATCCCGGCTCCGCGCCAGATCCTTGCGCATCGAGACGAAATACTCGTCCGGCTTTCCGAGGCCATAGGCGACCGCGGCCTGCAGATTGGGCGCGGTGGTGAAGGTCAGGAACTGATGCACCTTGGCCACGACGCGCAGCAAGGGCGGCGCGGCGCAGACGAAGCCGATCTTCCAGCCCGTCAGCGAGAAGATCTTGCCGGCCGAGCCGATCTTGATGGTGCGGTCCCGCATGCCCGGGATGGTGATCAGCGGGATATGCTTGTGCTCGTCGAAGGTGACGTGCTCCCAGACCTCGTCGCAGATCGCGATGACGTCGAACTTCTGGCAGTAGCGCGCCAGCAGCTCGAGATCCTCGCGCGGAAAGACGACGGCGGACGGATTCAAGGGGTTGTTGAACAGGACCGCCTTGGTCTTTGAATTGAACACGCTTTTCAGCATGTCCTCGTCCAGCCGCCAGTGCGGCGGCTGCAGCCGCACCAGGCGCGGAATGCCGCCGGCCTGGCGGATGATCGGCAAATAGGAATCATAGACCGGCTGGAAGCAGACGACCTCGTCGCCGGGCTGCACCACCGCGAGGATCGCCGAGGTCAGCGCCTCGGTGCCGCCGGAGGTCACCATGACCTCGGACATCGGATCGAGCTTCAACCCATGCCAGTGCCCGTAATGCGTCGCGATCGCCTGGCGCAGCTCGGGAATGCCCATCATCGACGGGTACTGGTTGTAGCCGTTCACCGAGGCTTCGGCCGCGGCGCGGCGGATGTCCTCGGGACCGGGATCGTCCGGGAAGCCCTGGCCGAGATTGATGGCGGCATTATCGCGCGCGGCCTGCGACATCGCCTCGAAGATGGTCACGGGCAGGTCCGCGAAGACCTTGTTCAGGGAGGAGCTCTTGCAGGTCATCTTGGACGACATCGGGTAGATCAGCCGCCTACCTTGGTCGGCAGCCCTGCGGCCTTCCAGCCGAGCATGCCGCCCGCAAGATGCTTGTCGTAGGCAAGGCCCGCCGCCTGCGCTGCGAGCGAGGCCGTCACCGAGCGCTTGCCGGAGCGGCAGGCGAACACGACGTCCTTGCCCTGGGGATCGGGGATCGCCTTGGGATCAAAGGTCGAGAGCGGCACGACGACGCCATAGGGGTAGGCCTCCGCGGCAACCTCGTTGGGCTCACGGACGTCGACGAGCAGATAGCGCCCCTCGCTCACACCCTTGGCGACCTCGTCCGGGGTCAGATCCTGCACCTGGTTTGCCACTTCATCCTCCAGAACGGCCGCGCGCTAGGCCGGGCTGCCCCGGCCGGCGGCAACCTCGCCTCTCGGCTCACGAAAATCAAGCGCTACAAAGGCTTGAGCGATATCCCGGAACTTAAAGCTAAATCGCAGCGCATTGAAGCGGAGCTTTAGATCGTCACCTGCGTTCCGACCTCGACCACCCGCCCGCTCGGGATCTGGAAATAGTCGGTGGCATCGTTTGCCGAGCGGCTCAGCGAGATGAACAGGCGGTCCTGCCAGCGCGGCATGCCGGAATGGGCGGCCGGCTTCAGCGCCCTGCGCGACAGGAAGAACGAGGTCGACATGATGTCGAACTGCCAGCCGAGCTTGCGGGCGATCGCCAGCGCCTTCGGCACGTTGGGCGATTCCATGAAGCCGAACTTGAGCGTCACCTTGGAGAAGGTCGGGCTGACCTGCTCCAGCTTCACGCGCTCGGACGGATCGATGCGCGGGGTCGTCGCGGTCTCGATGGTGAGAATGACATTCTTCTCATGCAGCACCTTGTAGTGCTTCAGACTATGCATCAACGCGGTCGGCGCGCTCAGCGGGTCCGAGGTGAGGAACACGGCAGTGCCGGGCACCCGCTGCGGCGGTCGCTTTTCCAGCATCGCCACGAGGTCGGCGAGCGGGAACTCGAGCTTGCGCGACTTCTCGAACAGGAGCCGGCTGCCGCGCCGCCACGTGTACATCAGGAGGATCATGAGGGCGCCGAGCGCCAGCGGGACCCAGCCGCCCTCGAACACCTTGAGCAGGTTCGCCGCCAGGAAGGTCAGGTCGAGGAACAGGAATGGCGCGATCAGTGCGGCGGCAGCAAGCGGCGACCACCTCCAGGCCTTCCAGACCACCACAAAGCCCATCATCCCCGTGACCACCATGGTGCCGGTGACGGCGATGCCGTAGGCCGACGCCAACGCGCTGGAAGAACGGAACAGGAGGACCATCAATATCACGGCAACCAGCAGCAGCTGGTTGATGCGCGGGATGAAGATCTGGCCGGAATGGGCCTCGGAGGTATGGCGAATCTCAAATCGCGGCAGCAGCCCGAGCTGGATTGCCTGGCGCGTCAGCGAATAGGCGCCGGTGATGACGGCCTGGCTGGCGATGACGGTCGCAGCGGTGGCCAGCACGACCATGCTGCCGCGGAGCCAGCCTTGCGGAAACAACTGGAAGAACGGGCTCACGATCGCGCCGGGATCGTCCAGGACGAGAGCGCCCTGCCCCAGATAGTTCAGCGCCAGCGACGGCAGCACAATGAACAGCCAGGCAGTCTGGATCGGCCGCTTGCCGAAATGGCCGAGGTCGGCGTAGAGCGCCTCGGCGCCGGTGACCGCCAGGAACACCGCACCCAGCGTGACGAAGCCGATGATGCCGTGGTGGAGCATGAAGGAGATCGCGTAGAGCGGGTTCAGCGCGAACAGCACCTGCGGCTGACGGAGAATCGGGCCGATCGCCGCGATCGCGATCACTGCGAACCAGACGCACATCACCGGACCGAAGAACGCCGCGACGCGGGCCGTGCCGCGCGATTGCACGGCGAACAGGCCGACCAGGATCACCACGGTCAGCGGAACGATGTAAGGCTCGAACGTCAACGTGACGTCCTTCATGCCTTCGATGGCCGACAGCACGGAGACCGCCGGCGTGATCACCGCATCGCCGTAGAACAGGGCGCCGGAGATGATGCCGAGCAGGACGATGGTCGCCCCGCCCGTGCCGACCGCGCGCTGGGCCAGCGCCATCAAGGCGAGCGTGCCGCCCTCGCCGTTGTTGTCGGCGCGGAGCAGGATCACGACGTATTTCAGCGTCACCACGACGACGAGCGCCCACAGGATCAGCGAGACCACGCCGAGCACGGCCGCGGTCGTCGGCGCGCCCTCCGCCCCTGACGCCGCCGTCACCGCCTCGCGGAACGCGTAGAGCGGGCTGGTACCGATATCGCCATAGACGACGCCGATGCTGCCAAGCGTCAGCGCGCCGAAGCCGGCGGTGGTGTGGGCATCCGCATGCCCATTGGCCGCCACCGTTTCCGGGGCGGGAACTGCGACTTCACTCGTCATGGGAGAGACTATTGGCCTCTAAGGATGCTTCACTGCACAATGGTGGCAGAGCGCGCGGGCTTATAGTCCTGCGCTACCGGCATAGCCTAGCGCGATTTTGGGCCCTTGCCATGCAAAAATCGCATAAGTCCGCCAATTTCGCTCAAATAGTGACTTGGGTGCCGACTTCAACCACCCGCCCCGTCGGAATCTGGAAGTAATCGGTGGCGTCGTTGGCGGACCGGCTGAGCGCGATGAACATATGGTCTTGCCAGAGCGGCATGCCCGATTGCGCAGAGGCCTTCAGCGACCGCCGCGACACGAAGAACGACGTCGACATGATGTCGAACTGCCAGCCCTGCTTGCGGGCGATCGCGAGCGCCTTGGGTACGTTCGGCTGTTCCATGAATCCGAAGCGCAGCCGCACCTTGGAGAACTTGTCGCTGATCTTCTCCATCCGGAACCGCTCCGACAGATCGACCCGCGGTGTGTGCGCCGTCTCGATCGTCAGGATCACGTTGTGCTCATGCAGCACTTTGTTGTGCTTGAGATTGTGCAGCAGCGCGGTCGGCACGAAGGCGGGATCGCTGGTGAGGAACACCGCAGTGCCCTTAACGATGTGCGGCGGCCGCTTCTCCAGGCTCCGGATCAGGTCGTCCAGCGGCACCTCGATGCGGCGGGTCTTCTGGAGCAGAATTCCCGTGCCCCGCCGCCACGTCCAGATCATCGCGACCATGACGACGCCGAACAGCAGCGGCACCCAGGCCCCCTCGAGCAGCTTCAGGAGATTGGCGCTGAAGAAGGTCATGTCGACCACGACGAAGGGCAGGATCACCGCGGCAGCCGTCGCGGCGCGCCAGTTCCACAGCTTCCAGATCACGACGAAGCCCATGATGCCGTCGGCGACCATGGTGGTGGAAACTGCGATGCCGTAGGCCGAGGCAAGACCGCTGGGGGTGCGGAACAACAAGACCAGCAGCATCACGCCGATCAGGAGCAACCGGTTCACGCGCGGCAGATAGATCTGGCCGGCGTGGGATTCGGAGGTGTAGCGGACCTCGAAGCGCGGCAAGAGGCCGAGCTGCACGGCCTGATAGACCAGCGAATAGGCGCCGGTGATCACCGCCTGGCTCGCAATCACGGTGGCCGCGGTCGCAAGCCCGACCAGTGGCAGCACGAGCTTCTCTGGCACCATGCGATAGAAGGAATGTTCGATCGCGCTCGGGTCGGACAGCACCAGCGCGCCCTGCCCGAAATAGTTGATCAGGAGCGAAGGCAGCACGAAGAACATCCAGGCCGACTGGATCGGCTTGCGGCCGAAATGGCCGAGATCGGCATAGAGCGCCTCGCCGCCGGTCACCGCCAGGAAGACGGCGCCGAGCGTCACGAGACCGATCGTGCCGTGCGACAGCAGGAATTGCAGCGCGTAGTAGGGATTGATCGCAGCCAGCACCGAGGGATCGTCGGCGATGTGAACGATGCCCATCACCGCAAGGCAGGCAAACCAGACCACCATCACCGGCCCGAAGGCGGAGGCCACCAGCGCGGTCCCCTTGCTCTGGACCGCGAACAGCAGCGCCAGGATGAGGACCGTGAGCGGCACGACGTAATGCTCGAAAGCGGGCGTCGCGAGCTTGAGACCTTCGACCGCCGACAGCACCGAGATCGCCGGCGTGATCATGGAATCGCCGATGAACATGGAAGCGCCGACGACGCCGAGCGCGAGCAGGAGCCAGCTTCGACGCCCGAGCGCGCGCTGGCCGAGCGCCATCAGCGAAAGCGTGCCGCCCTCCCCGTTGTTGTCGGCGCGCAGCAGCAGCAGGACATATTTGGCGGTCACGACGATCAAGAGCGCCCACAGGATCAGCGAAAGCACGCCGAGCACGATGACCCGCGAGACCGGCTCGCCATGGGCCGCACCTCTGACCGCCTCGTGGAATGCGTAGAGCGGCGAGGTGCCGATATCGCCGAAGACGACGCCGATGCTTCCGAGCGTCAGGGCCCAAAAGCCCGCATGGGCCGTGGTCTCCTGGCCTTCGGTCGTGGTGATGCTCGCCGTCATGAGAGTGGAAAACGCTTCTTCCCTGGAATTGATCCGGCGCCTTTTGACGCTTCCTGCGCGCCTGTCAATCGCCCCAGCATAGCAGGCGCCCGCGCGGATGCTGTGACGGAGCAGCCGCGTTCATCGGCACGCGACGACATGCCTCAGGTAGAATGGTAGCGCAAGGATTTACGGCTTCAGATTCGGCGGCAGCGGCGGGTCTTCGCGCATCAGGGTGATGGTCACGCGGCGATTGGCGGCCAGGGACGGATCGTCAGGAAACAGCGGCTGGGTGTCCGCCTTGCCGGAGACGGCGAAGATGTGCGAGGGCGGCAGCCCTTCACGCTCGAGGATCTGGCGCACCGCATTGGCACGGTCGGCCGAGAGGTCGAAGGCACCGTAGTCGCTGCGGTTCGGCACGAAGCCCGCGGCGGTATGGCCGACGATGGAGACGCGCAGCGGCGTCGCCTTGAGCGGGACGGCCAGCTTCTCGATCAGGCGGCGGGTACGGTCATAGGGCACCTTGGAGCCGTCCGCAAACATCGAGCGGCCGTCCTGGTCGACGATCTCGAGATTGAGGCCCTGCTTGGTCTCCTCGAACATGATGTGCTTGGACATCTCGGTGAGCTCGGGCAGGTCCTGAAGCGCCTGGCGGAGCGAGGCCGCGGCAAGCGCGAAGTCGCGGTCGACCTTGATCTTCGCGCCCGAGGTGCGGTCGCGATCCTGCTGATCCGGGGTCGGCGTATTGGAGGAATCCTCGGGCTGGATGTGGTCGACGTTCTTCAGCTTGGGACGCGTGGGCAGGCCGTCGGATTCGATGATGCCGGCATAGCGCGCCTCGCTCTGGATGCCGAAGGCGTCGCGCATGGAGCCTGCCACGATCTTGAGCTTGTTGGCGTCTTGGGTCGAGAACGCGACGAGCATCACGAAGAAGCTCATCATCAGGCCCATCAGATCGGCGAAGGTCACGAACCAGCCGTGACCGCCTCCATGTGCATCGCCGCGCTTCTTCTTGGCCATGTCCTAAACCCGGCGTGACTGATCAGGCCGGCACCGGCTCGCCCTCGGCATGGCGATGCTTCTCCGGCAGGTAAGCCAGCAGCATTTCGCGCACAAGGGTCGGGCTCTTGGAGTCGCGGATCATCAGGATGCCGTCGATGATCAGCGTGCGGTTGGTCTCCTCGTCAAGCAGCTTGCCGTGCAGCTTGTCGGCGATCGGCAGACAGAACAGGTTCGCGACCAGCGCGCCGTAGAGCGTGGCGAGCAGCGCGGTCGCCATGAACGGGCCGAGCTTGGAGGGGTCGGTCATGTTGGCGAACATCTGCACCATGCCGATCAGGGTGCCGATCATGCCGAAGGCCGGGGCGCAGTCGCCGATGGCGCGGTAGATCTTGCTGCCCTCGTCCAGATGCATGAGGAAGTTGTCGCGGTCGCGCTCGAGATTGTCGCGGATGAAGTCGAGGTCGTAGCCGTCGGCGACGTAGCGGATGCCCTTGGCGAGGAATGGCTCGTCGGTCTCGACCTTTTCCAGGCCCACCGGGCCCTGCTTGCGAGCGATCTCGGCGATGCGGGCGAGCTCGTCGACGAGATCGTGCGCCGACAGCCGGCTCATGGTGAAGGCGAACTTGGCGCCGAGCGGAAGGCCGTGCATCAGCGCGCTGAGCGGAAATCGGATCATGGTGGCGGAGATCGAGCCGCCGAAGATGATGATCATCGCATGTTCGGAGATGAACATGTGGAGATCGCCACCCATGATCATCATGACGGCGATGACGGCGAAGCCCGCCGCAAGCCCAACGCTCGTCATGATATCCATGGGAGACTCCAACCCCGCACGCCACACACCGGCCGTCCTGGCCGGCGGCGCAGCCCAACCCCGAACCGCGTGGGAGGAACCCTAAAGAGCTGCCATTAAAGACGCGTAAAGGTTAAGTGCGGCCTGCCTCGGTCCGGCCACACCGCGAGGCTCATCGCGCGGGCGAATTGCCGCGCCAGAATAGCAATCTCAACACTCTGCTAACCATAATCGGCCGGCTGGCCCGACGGGCCAGTCGCCTCCAGGCCAAACGCAACCCTGTCTTCGCGTGGTGAGATCTAGTCCACCTGCCCCTCGACAATGACGAGGTTCGTGATCGCGCTTCCTTGTCGAAGTCCGATGATCTTCTGATACGCCGGCGATCTGTACCAGTCCTCAGCAGCCTCTCGCGATGGGAATTCGATAATCACCAAGCGCGGGTGCGGCCATTCCCCTTCCACCAATTGGAGATTCCCGCCCCGCACGACGAATTTACCTCCAAAAGCCCTTAGCGTTTCTGGAACGGCCCGTCGATATTCGGCGAACATGGCTTCGTCTTTGAGGGTCTCGGCCGCGATAACGAACGCTTTCATGATCGCCCTCTCCGTCCGAGACGCCAAATTTCGATCCACGCCGCTAGTGGATCTCCGCCGAGCGCTTCAGCGCGGCCTTCAGCTTCTCCAGCGAGAAGTCGGGGCTGCGCGCGATCTCCAGGATCGGGGTCTCGCGGCGGCCGCAGAGCTCGGCAGCCTCGGGCAGTTTGGTGGCGACGTCGAGCGGGATCACAATCGCGCCGTGCTGGTCGGCGTGGATCAGGTCGTCCGACTTCACGGTCATGCCGGCGACCCGCACCTCACCGCCGAAGCTCTCCGCGTGTACCCAGGCGTGTGACGGGCCGATCGAGCCGGCGAGCGCCTGGAAGCCCGGGGCCCATTGCGGGATATCGCGAATCGAGCCGTCAGTGACGACGCCGAGGCAGCCGAGCGCCTTGTGGACGTTGCTCTGTACCTCGCCCCAGAACGCGCCGTAGCCGACGTCCGCGCCGTCGATGTCCTGGATCACGGCGATGCGCGGCCCTTGGCCGGTGCCGACATATTCATAGTAGTCGATGCGACGCTTGGCCTGCTCTTCGGCAGGAAGCGAGGATTTCAACACCGAGCGGATCGCGACGGTGCGGGCGTAGCCGACGATCGGCGGCAGATCGGGGAACGGACAGACCAGGGGCTTGGTGGTGAAGCCGAGCAGCCGCCGCTCGGGCGCCACGATCTCCATGGCGTTGCAGATCGTCGGCGTGTCGTAGCGGCCGAGCGCTTCGAGGACGGATGCAGGCAGCGGCCCGGTTGCGGATGTCGTCACGGCGTTCTCTCCCCTGTTGGCCGCGGCAGATCGCAAATGCCGCAGGCCGTGGCGATATAGCCGAGATCGGGCGTCAACCCAACGCGCGTGCCTTCATGGCAGATATCCGCGAGCGCCGTCTAATGCAGCCGCTCGGGCCGGTCGTCGCGCGGGGGTTCCGGCAGGTTCGGCGTCAGCGTCGACGCGGGGCCGGGCGGCGTGACGCCGACCGGCGCGGGTGAGGCCGCGGCGAATGCGCGCGCCTGCTTCTGATAGGACCTCCAGCCCAATGGCAGGGCCAGGAGATAAAGCACCGAGCCGGCCAGCAGGATGTACCAGGGATAGCTGATCAGGAGCGCGATGAAGAAGATCACGCCGACGAACACCGGCAGCACCAGCTCCGGCGGCACGCGCATGCGCACCGACTTGCCGGAGAACACCGGCAGCCGCGACACCATCAGGAAGGCAATCAGCAGCGTGTAGCCGGCCGTCACCGCCGCGGGCCAGCGCCCGAGATCGAGGAACGCCGCATAGATTGGCAGCAGCACCGTGATCGCACCGGCGGGCGCCGGGATGCCCGTAAAATAGTTCGACGCGAAGGGTGGCTTGTTGGGATCGTCCAAGGTGGCGTTGAAGCGCGCGAGCCGCAAGCCCATGGAGATCGCGAACACCATGGCCGCGATCCAGCCGGCGTTGCGCAGCTCATGGAGCTGCCAGAAATACAGCATCAAGCCGGGCGCCACGCCGAAATTGACGAAGTCCGCGAGACTGTCGAGCTCGGCGCCGAATTTCGACTGGCCCTTGATCAGCCGCGCGATGCGGCCGTCGATGCCATCGAGGGCCGCGGCGAACACGATCGCATAGACCGCGAGCGTCATCCGCCCCTCGATCGATAGCCGGATCGAGGTCAAGCCAGCGCAGATCGCCAGCAGCGTGATGACGTTGGGCACCAGCATCCGGACCGGAATCGGGCGGAACCGCCGGCGGCGCACGTCGGGATTCTTGAAGTCGTAGGGCGTCATGGCTTTGACCTCGCTTCCCCAAGATATAGCAAGCCGCCCCGCCTCCCGCCAATGCGCTCGCGGGACCTTTCGCCGATGTAATAGTTAACTGGCGCGGTAGGACCGGCCGGCGTCGTCAGCGACGATATCGGCCAAAACCGTCTCGCCGGCGATCGCGGTCTGGCCTTCCGAGACCAGCGCCCTTGTGCCGAGCGGCAGATAGACGTCGAGCCGCGAACCGAAGCGGATCAGGCCGAACCGCTCGCCGGCGCCGATCGACTGGCCCTCCTTGACGAAGCAGACGATGCGCTTGGCGATGAGGCCGGCGATCTGGACGACGCCGATCCGCCCCTGCGCCGAGGAGATCACCAGCGAATTGCGCTCATTGTCCTCACTCGCCTTGTCGAGCTCGGCATTGATGAACAGGCCCGGCCGGTAGGCGATGCGGTCGATCCGGCCCGCGATCGGGGCACGATTCACGTGGCAGTTGAACACGCTCATGAAGATGGAGACGCGCGGCAGCGGCCGGTCGCCGAGCCCGAGCTCGGCCGGCGGCAGCGCCATAGTGATCATCGAGACCCGCCCGTCGGCCGGCGATACCACGAGCCCCTCGCGCACCGGCGTCACCCTGACAGGGTCGCGGAAGAACAGCGCGCACCACACCGTGAGCGCGGTGCCGATCCACCCCAGGGGCGACCAGAGCCAGAACAGGAGGAGGCTCACTAGGGCGAAGATGCCGATGAAGGGATAGCCCTCCTTGTGGATCGGCGGGATCTGCCGTTGGATCGAATCGAGAATGGACATCGCTATCTGCCGCCTGGGGTTGCTGGCGCGCGGTCATCTCGCGCGCGGAAGAGGTTTAGGCCAGAGTTGGGACCATAGACAAGGTCACTCGGCGGCCGCCGGTGTGGTGAGGACGTCGTCGACCGGCGGCGGCTCGCGGTTCGGCGCCTCGGCAGAGTCGGCGATCTTGGCGAGCTTTTCGCGCGCTGCCTCCGCCTCGCGCTGCCTGTTCCACATGCTGGCATAGAGCCCGCCGAACGCCAGCAGGCTGGCGTGCGTCCCCCGCTCTGCGATGCGGCCCTGGTCCAGCACGATGATCTCGTCGGCGCCGACGATGGTCGAAAGCCGGTGCGCGATCACCAGCGAGGTGCGATTCTTCGAGACGCGGTCGAGCGCGCCCTGGATCTCGTGCTCGGTGTGGCTGTCGAGCGCCGAGGTCGCCTCGTCCAGCACCAGGATCGGTGGCGCCTTCAGCACCGTGCGCGCGATAGCCACGCGCTGCTTCTCGCCGCCGGAAAGCTTCAGGCCGCGCTCGCCGACCTGGGTCTCATAGCCCTTCGGCGCCATGCGGATGAAATTGTCGATTTGCGCGAGTCGTGCCGCCTGCTCGACGTCCGCATCGCTTGCGTCCCAACGGCCGTAGCGGATGTTGTAGCGAATGGTGTCGTTGAACAGCACAGTGTCCTGCGGCACCATGCCGATGGAGGCGCGCAGCGAGCCCTGCGTGACGTCACGGATGTCCTGGCCGTCGATCAGTATCTTGCCGCCGGAGACGTCGTAGAGGCGGAACAGGAGCCGCGAGATTGTCGACTTGCCGGCACCAGAGGGCCCGACGATCGCAACCGTCTTGCCGGCCGGCACCTCGAAGCTGATCCCCTTGAGGATCGGCCGCGCCGTCTCATAGGCAAAGCGCACGTCCTCGAAGCGCACGGAGCCTGCGGACACCACCAGCGGCTTGGCGTCCGGCGCGTCCTTGATCTCGGCCTCCCGCGACAGCACGCCAAACATCTTCTCGATGTCGATGATCGCCTGCTTGATCTCGCGATAGACCATGCCCATGAAGTTCAGGGGCTGGTAGAGCTGGATCATCATGGCGTTGACCAGCACGAAATCGCCGACCGTGTTGCGCCCGCTTCGCACACCGATCGCGCACATCAGCATGGTTGCAGTGAGCCCGAGCGTGAAGATCACGGCCTGGCCGGTGTTGAGTACGGCGAGCGAGGTGTAGGTCTTGACGCTCGCCTCCTCGTAGCGCTCGACCGAACGGTCGTAGCGCTGCGCCTCGCGCGCCTCGGCGCCGAAATATTTCACGGTCTCGTAGTTGAGCAGCGAGTCGATCGCCTTGGTATTCGCCTCGGTGTCGGAATCGTTCATCGTGCGGCGGATGCCGATCCGCCATTCGGTGGCGATGTAGGTGTAGTACATGTAGATCACGACGGTGATCAGGGTCGCGACCACGTAGCGCCAGTCGAATTGCCAGAACAGCACGGCCATCAGCAGCGACACCTCGACGATGGTCGGGATGAGCTGCAGGATCACCATGCGCACGATCACCTCGATGCCCTCACGGCCGCGCTCCAGGACGCGCGTCAGCCCGCCGGTCTTGCGCTCGAGGTGAAAACGCAGCGACAATTCGTGCATGTGGATGAAGGTGATGGTGGCAAGCTTGCGCACCGCGTGCATGGCGACGCGGGCAAAGATGCCGTCGCGCCACTGCGTCAGCACCGCCATCAGGATACGCGTCGCGCCGTAGCTTGCGGTGAGGACCAGCGGCGAAGCGATCACCCAGAGATGCCAGTTGGAGGCCTCCACGGGCGCCGTATTCGCGCCGGTCAGCGCGTCGGTCGCCCATTTGAAGGTGAACGGCACTGATAGCGTGATGAGCTTGGCGATGAGCAGCAGCACCATCGACCAGACCACGCGCATCTTCAGGTCGAAGCGGTCGCTCGGCCAGGTATAGGGCCACAGATGCGCCAGCGTTCCGGCCAGGGTCGCCCGCTCCGCGGAGTTGCGCGCGGCATCAGGGACGTCGCCGCCGGCGGGGGACGAATGAGGGTGAGCCATAGACAGCCTTGAAAAGCTCGCCGGATGCGAGCCCGTTTGCGATTAACCGTTTTCGCCTGTCATATAGAGGCTTCGGGGCGGGCGCGCACCCCGCCAGACGGCTATTCTCGATTGTTTGTCGTGATTTACCGGTAGACTCCCGGGGACTTGCGAATCGCCGATTGGACTTGACGCCCTTACGCTGCAATGCATCATGGGTTCAATGAGCACTCTTAAAACCGTCTGTGTCTATTGCGGCTCCGGCCCAGGAACCAATCCCCGTTTCATCGAAGGCGCCAAGGCGCTCGGTAGGGCGCTCGCCGAGAACAACGTCCGCCTCGTCTATGGCGGCGGCTCGCTCGGCATGATGGGCGCAGTCGCGACCTCCGTGCTCGATCACGGCGGCAGCGTAACCGGAATCATCCCCGACTTCCTCCGGATGCGCGAGAACGCGCTGACGCGCGTGCAGGAGATGGTCGTCACGCCCGACATGCACGAGCGCAAGCGGCTGATGTTCGAACGCTCCGACGCCTTCGTGGCGCTGCCCGGCGGCGTCGGCACGCTGGAGGAGCTGGTCGAGCAACTCACCTGGAAGCAGCTCGGCCGCCATGCCAAGCCCGTGCTGCTCGCCAATATCGACAATTTCTGGGAACCGTTGTTCTCGCTCCTGTCGCACATGCGCCAGACGGAATTCATCCGCGCCGGTCTCAACGTCGACATCCTCATGGCCGACCGCGTCGAGGATATCCTTCCGAAGCTGAAGGCGGCTGCCGCGCAGGTGGCCGAGGCGGAGAAGAGCCTCGCGCCGGAAGTTGCGCGGAAGCTGTAGAGCATGATCCGGAAAAGTGTGAAGCGGTTTTCCGAAAAGATCATGCTCAATCAATAAGCCTATTCGCTCGGGAACGTCACCGCCTCGATGCGATTGCCGTCGGGATCGGTAACGAAGGCCGCGTAATAGCGCACGCGGTCATGCGGGCGGATGCCCGGCGCACCGTCGGAAGCGCCGCCCGCCGCAAGGGCTGCGGCGTGAAACGCATCGACCTCGGTGGTCGTCTTCGCCCGCAGGCAGATGTGGACGCCACTCCCTGGCGCTACGGGCGCCATTCCGGCGCGCAAATTGATCCAGAATTCCGGATAGGCCTTTCCGAAACCGACCGTCCCCGGCCGGATCACGAGCCGCGTGAGCCCGAGCGTTGCGAGCATGGCCTCGTAGAATTTTGCGGAGCGATCGAGATCGCTGACTCCGACGGAGATGTGGTCGATCATTGGTCGCGCTCCCCTCCCCCCAGTCATTCCGGGGCGATGCGAAGCATCGAGCCCGGAATCTCGAGATTCCGGGTTCGGTCCTTCGGACCGCCCCGGAATGACAATTCAACTCCTACGCAGGCGCGCCTGACTTCACGAGCTTGTAGATCACCGAATCCATCAGCGCCTGGAACGAGGCGTCGATGATATTGGGCGAAACGCCGACCGTGGTCCAGCTGTCGCCGTTCTCGTCCTCGCTCTCGATCAGAACGCGCGTGACCGCGCCGGTGCCGCCATTGAGGATACGCACGCGGTAGTCGATCAGCTTCAGGCCTTCGATGTATTTCTGGTATTTGCCGAGGTCCTTGCGCAGCGCGACGTCGAGCGCGTTGACGGGGCCGTTGCCTTCCGCCGCCGAGATCAGGCGTTCGCCGGCGACATCGACCTTCACCACGGCGAGCGCAACGGTGACGCGCTCGCCGAGCGCGTTGTAGCGCTGCTCGACATTGACGTCGAACTGCTCGACCTCGAAATAGTGCGGCACCTTGCCGAGCGTGCGGCGGGCCAGGAGATCGAACGACGCATTGGCGGACTCGTAGGCGTAGCCCTGCGCTTCGCGCTCCTTCAGCTCCTCGACCAGCCGCGTCAGCTTGGGATCGCTTTTGTCGTAAGCGATGCCGGCGCGGTCGAGCTCGGCGATGACGTTGGAGCGGCCGGCCTGGTCGGAGACCAGCACCTTGCGATGATTGCCGACAGCCTCCGGCGCCACATGCTCATAGGTCTGCGGATCCTTCAGCACGGCCGAGGCGTGGATGCCGGTCTTGGTGACGAAGGCGCTCTCGCCGACGTAAGGCGCGTGCCGGTTCGGCGCGCGGTTGAGCATGTCGTCGAGCGTGCGCGAGACCTTGACGAGGCTCGCGAGCTTCTCGCCGGTGACGCCGATCTCGAAGACGTCGGCAAACTCCTTCTTCAACCTCAAGGTCGGGATCAGCGAACAGAGATTGGCGTTGCCGCAGCGCTCGCCCAGCCCGTTCAACGTCCCCTGGATCTGGCGCGCGCCGGCACGCACGGCCGCGAGCGAATTCGCCACCGCCTGCTCGGTATCGTTATGGGCGTGGATGCCGACGTGATCGCCCGGGATGTGCTTGATGACCTCCGTGACGATTGTCTCGACCTCGTGCGGCATGGTGCCGCCATTGGTGTCACACAGCACGACCCAACGCGCGCCGGCCTCATAGGCTGCCTTCGCGCAGGCGAGCGCGAAGTCCGCGTCCTCCTTGTAGCCGTCGAAGAAATGCTCGCAATCGAGCATGACCTCACGGCCGGCCTTTTTCGCAGCGCTGACGCTGTCGCGGATCGAGGCGAGGTTTTCTTCCTTCGTGGTCTCCAGCGCAACGCGCACCTGGTAGGCGGAGGCTTTTGCGACGAAGCAGATCGCGTCCGCCTTTGCCTCCAGCAGCGCTGCAACGCCGGGATCGTTGGAGACCGACCGCCCCGCCCGCCGCGTCATACCGAACGCGGTGAAGCGAGCGTGCGCGAACTTCGGCTTCTCGGCGAAGAATTCCGTATCTTGCGGATTGGCGCCGGGATAGCCGCCCTCGACATAGTCGATGCCGAGCTCGTCCAGCATCTGCGCGATGACCTGCTTGTCGGCGAGCGTGAAGTCGACGCCATTGGTCTGCGCGCCATCGCGCAGCGTGGTGTCGAACAGATACAGGCGCTCCTTGCTCATTGTGGCGCTCCGAGCGTCTTCTTCATGGTGGTGTTGGCGAGCCATTCGTCGTTGATCGTGACGCTGTTGCGCTGCTGGGCGGTGTAGCCGCGCTTGGCGAAGAAGCCCTGCGCGGTATCGCTGGCATCGACCGTCAGGCTCGTGGTGCCGCGGCCGCCGGCAAGCTTCTCCAGCGCATCGACCAGCAGGGTCGCGATGCCCTGCCCGCTCACCGCGGGATGCACATAGAGCATGCGGATGTGATCGCTGCCGCGCAGCGAGGCAAAGCCGACCGGCGAGCCGTCCAGCGTTGCGACCAGCGTCAGGTCGGCGGCGAACTGGCGGCCGAACTCGTCGTCCTCCGCCGCCGCCATCCAGGCTTCCTGCTGCGCCTCGTTGTAGTCGTCGCCGGTCAGCTCTTCGATGGCAGATGCGAAGATCGCGGCAAGGACCGGAACGTCGGCCGGCAGGAACGGCCGCAGCGCGGGCTTGGGGAGTGCTCGGGCCATCACGCGAGCTCCCAGGTCGTCACCGGCTTGCCGTCGGCGTCCTTGCCGTCCTTGAGCACGACGCCCTTGGCGGCAAGCTCGTCGCGGATGCGGTCGGACTCCTTGAAGTCTTTCCGCGCACGCGCGGCCGCGCGCTCTGCGATCAAACGATCGATCTCGCTCGCATCGACGCCACTTGCCTGCCGCTTCCGTCCCTCCCACTGCGCCCCGGTTTCAGACAGGAAGCCGAGCAGCCGCAGTGACGCCGCCAGGCCGGCGGCATCGGACGCGTTGCGCAGACCATGCAGCGCCGCGATCGTCTGCGGCGTGTTGAGGTCATCCAGCAACGGCTCGATCACCGACGCAGCCGGCTCGCCCGGTGGAACGTCCGCCGCAACGCGATACCAGTCGTCGAGCGTCTTGCCGCTCTCCTCGAGCGATTTCAGGGTCCAGTCGATCGGCGAGCGGTAATGCGTCTTCAGCATGTTCAGACGCAGCACCTCACCCGGCCAATCCGCAAGCAGGTCGCGGATGGTGATGAAGTTGCCGAGGCTCTTCGACATCTTCTCGCTCTCGACCTGGAGGAAGCCATTGTGCATCCAGTAGTTCGCCATGCGCGACTGGTGGAAGGCGCAGCAGCTCTGCGCGACCTCGTTCTCGTGATGCGGAAACACGAGATCGATGCCGCCACCATGAATGTCGAAATGCGTGCCGAGATGCTTCCAGGCCATGGCCGAGCACTCGATGTGCCAGCCCGGACGGCCCGGCGCCCCGATGCCGGCCGGCGACGGCCATGACGGCTCGCCGGGCTTCGAAGGCTTCCACAGCACGAAGTCCGTGTTGCCCCGCTTGTACGGCGCGACATCGACCCGGGCGCCGGCGACCATCTCATCCAGCGAGCGATTGGACAGCGCGCCATAGCGCGGCAGCTCGGAATTGGCCGCGTTCATCGCCTGCGGCGAAAACAGGACGTGGTCCTCGGCGACATAGGCGAAGCCGCCGGCAACCAGCTTCTCTATAATCTCGCTCATCTCGCCGATATGCTCGGTCGCGCGCGGTTCGACGCTCGGCCGAAGCGCACCAAGCGCGTCAACGTCGGCGTGAAACTGCCGGCCCGTCTCCTCGGTGACCTTGCGGATCGCCTCGTTGAGCGGCAGCCCTGGAAAATCCCGCGCGGCGCGATCGTTGATCTTGTCGTCGACGTCGGTGATGTTGCGGACATATTTGACGTGCGCCTCGCCATAGAGATGGCGGAGCAGCCGAAATAGCACGTCGAACACGATCACCGGCCGCGCATTGCCGATATGGGCGAAGTCGTAGACGGTCGGTCCGCAGACATACATGCGGACGTTCTTTGGATCGAGCGGCACAAAAGCGCGCTTTTCCCTCGTCAGCGTATCGTGAAGACGCAAGTCCATGACAACCCATCCCTATCGGCTGGGCGTCCAGTGCTCTCAATGTTTTTTGAGAAAAGACGGCTCCAGCCAGCGAATCGCTAGCTCATAATCTCGCGGCAAATGGCGCAAATGGCGAGGAGACCGTTCATGCGGAACATATGGGCCACAAGCGGGCCTGCCGTCAAGTGAGCCGCGAAAAAGCCGCTTTCTCTGCCCAAAGCGGCCCCGTCCCGCCATCAGGGTTAATCATCCTTAACCTTTTGAGTTTATTCATGTGATGGCGGTTCCTCCCAAGCCATGGTGCACTTCATGCGATCCCTTTCGGCACTCCTTTGCTGTGCCTTCATCGTCGCCGCGTCCAGCGCCTCGGCGGAGACCCGCGTCTTCATCGTCGCCAATCAGGCGGACGGCTACGGCGTCGACCAGTGCCTCGCCAAGGGCGATCAATGCGGCGCGCACGCCGCCCGCTCCTATTGCCAGTCCCGCGACTTTGCCCAGGCATCGTCCTATCGCCGGGTCGATCCCGACGAAATTACCGGCTCCGTCCCCAAATCCGGCGCAAACTGCTCCCATGGCCATTGCGACGAATATGTCGCAATCACCTGCCAGCGCTGAATTCAGTCGGGACTGGCGGACCTTAGGTCCAATCTTCGCCCCCGAAACGACGTGACGATGCCCCGAGAAGCGGGTATTGGAGGCGCGCACCGGCCCCATGTTTGCGGCCGTGACATCGCTAGAATGGCGGATATGCCGGAATCTCTCTCTCTCTCTCGCTCCCGTTCGATCCTTGCCGGCGCCGCGCTGATCAGCGCGCTCGCCCTCGGCACCGAGGCCCTCGCACAATCAGGTCCCCCCGGACCGCCGCCGCCCGCGCAAGCGGCGCCCGGAGCGAACCCGATCTGCTCGCGGCTGGAGGGGCAACTCGCCGTGCTTGACCGCGGCGGCAGCGGCGATCCCGCCAAGGACGACCAGATCCGCCGCTACCAGGATTCGGCGACCCGCCAGCAGGCCGAGCTGGATCGCCTCACCTCGCAGGCCAAGCGCATGGGCTGCGACAGCTCCGGCTTCTTCTCGCTGTTCAACAACCAGTCGGCGCAATGCGGTCCGGTCAACACCCAGATCCAGCAGATGCGGGCCAATCTCGACCAGATCACCTCCAACCTCGAGCGGCTGCGCTCGGGCGGTCCGGGCAGCTACAGCCCCGACCGCGACAACCAGCGCCGCTCGGTCTTGGCCTCGCTCGCGCAGAACAATTGCGGCCCGCAATATGCCAACGCCGCGCAATCGCAGGGCCCCGGCAATTTCCTCAGCAACCTGTTCGGCGGCGGCAACAACGCCAATCCGGCCGGCGCACCGCCCGCGGATCTCGGCCCGCAGTCGGGGACTTATCGTACGGTCTGTGTCCGCACCTGCGACGGCGCCTACTTCCCGGTATCGTTCGCCACCGTGCCGGCGCGCTTCCCCGATGACGAGAAGACCTGCAAGGCGCTGTGCCCGGCAGCCGACGCCGCGCTCTACGCTTATCGCAATCCCGGCGAGGACATGAACGCGGCGGTCTCCGTCAGCGGCCAGGCCTACACCGCACTCCCGAACGCCTTCAAATTCCGCGGCGAGTTCAACCCGTCCTGCTCGTGCAAGGCCGCGGGCCAGAGCTGGGCGGACGCGCTGAAATCGGCCGACGACAAGGCGGCGGTCGAGCAGCAGGGTGACATCATCGTCACCGAGGAGAGCGCGAAGAAGATGCAGCAGCGTCAGCTCACCAAGGGCGCGGCGGCCAACGGCAAGAAAGGCGCGCCTCCTCCGGCCGCGGCGGCTAACGCACCGGCCGCTCCTGCTGCGCCAGCGGATTCCGCCGCGACGACCACGAGCGAGAACAAGCCGATCCGCTCAGTCGGGCCGACCTTCATAGCTCCGAAGCAATAACTCCGCAGCAAAATCGAGCCAAGGCGACCGCGCGGAGCGGCCGCCTCGCGGTTTACTACTCGCCCTCGCGGCTCCACGGAAAGAGATTGGCCGGGAAGTCCGCTGCGTAGCGCCTTCCCTTCGGGGGCGGCGGCGCCTCGTCGGGTGGATTTGGATTCGGCTCGACAACCCGCCGATAAAGGTGCCAGGTGGCATGGCCGAGCACCGGCAGGACGACGGCGAGGCCGACAAAGAGCGGTAGCGAGCCGATCACGAGCAGTGCCGCGACGATCAGGCCCCACGCAGCCATCGCCACCGGATTCGCCGCCACCGCACGCAGCGACGTGCGGATCGCATCGATCGCAGTCGCATGCCGGTCGAGCATCAACGGAAACGATACGACGCTGACGCACAGAGCCAGCACCGCAAACAGGAAGCCGACACCACAACCGACGATGATGAGCGACCATCCCTCCGGCGTCGTCAGCACGCGCGTTGCGAAGTCGGGAATGCTCGCAGCTGCCGCGTGGCCGAAGATTGTGACGTAGATCGCGTTCGCGACGCCGATCCAGGCCCCGAACAGGACGAGCAGGAGCACGCCGAGCTCCAGCATGGCGCCGAACGACGGGGCTCGCAGCACCTTGATCGCGTCCCATGCATCGACCTCCTCGCCGCGCTCGCGGCGACGGCTGAGCTCGTAGAGACCGATCGCGGCAAAGGGGCCGATCAAGGCAAACCCGGCAGCCAGCGGGAAAAGCAGCGGCAGCACCGAATAGCCGAGGACCATCCTGAACAGGACGAGGCCGAGAACGGGATAGAGCACGCACACCACGATCGCGTGACTTGGCATCGCCTGGAAATCTTCCCAACCCAGGCGCAGCGCCTCTCTCAAGTCGGAGAGGCCGATCTTGCGAACTGGATAAGTGGCCGCGTCGCCGAACACGTGCCGTCTTATAATGTTGTCGGAATACAGAGTGGCCATGTACGCACCCTCCCGTGCTGAAAGTCGCGGCGGTGAAACCGCGCACTTTCCAGCCACGCGTGTCCGCCTCACGAGCGAGAAACGCGATGGGCCGAGTACGGCAACCCAGGTTCAGCGAAACGAGCCTGGCCCGACGGAACCCGTCGCGACCTGCATCATAAGCTTAGCGCGCACGAGGCACGGTTGCACTCACGGTTGGGTGAATTGTGCGACAGCGTAGAATTGTGCGCTGCGCAACGTGACGGGTCCGGCGACTGACGCCCACCGTATTGCGCGGCAGTGCAGTTTGTCCGAGCCAAATGAACCCTAGCATGCGCTATTGACGCCGGGTCCGGCGGAGATCATTTTAAACGTGTAGACGCCCGCAGCTTCGATGAGATTGGCGGTCGCGACCTCTCTCTTGATATCGCGACCGGTTGAAATGGGCGAGGCAAGACGCGCAGCGATGGCGTGCATGCCAACGCAGCCATCGCAACAGACGTGAGCTCCGCCCTGGATTCGTATCCGCAGCCTTCGATGGCAAGGATGGATCAGGATGGCTGTCGCATTGATACTGCTTCTGGTCGCGATCGGCTCGGTGCTGTTTCACCTCTACAGCCCGTGGTGGTGGACGCCGATCGCCACGGACTGGGCGTATATCGACCACACCATCAGCATCACGTTCTGGATCACGGGCTTCGTGTTCGTCGCGGTCATCGCCTTCATGGCTTATTGCGTCTTCCGCTTTCACCACAAGGAGGGAAGACGGGCTGACTACAATCCGGAAAACAAAAGGCTCGAATGGTGGCTGAGCGTCGGGACCGGCGTCGGCGTCGCGGCCATGCTGGCGCCTGGCCTCGTGGTCTGGCACCAGTTCGTGACGGTGCCTGCGGATGCCACCGAGGTCGAGGTCATGGGCCAGCAATGGCAATGGAGCTTCCGCCTTCCCGGCAAGGATGGGCGGTTGGGCACATCCGATGTCCGCAACATCGGTTCCGACAATCCGATGGGACTCAATCGCGACGATCCACATGCCCAGGATGACGTCGTGATCGAGAACGGCGACCTGCACCTTCAAGTCGGAAAATCGGTCAAGGTTCTCCTCCGCTCGGTCGACGTCCTGCACGATTTCTACGTGCCCGAATTCCGCGCCAAGATGGACATGGTTCCCGGCATGGTGACCTATTTCTGGATCAAGCCAATCCGAACCGGAACGTTCGACGTTCTCTGCGCAGAGCTGTGTGGCGCTGCGCACTATCAAATGCGCGCCAAAGTCGTCGTCGACAACGAGGGTGAGTATCACGCCTGGCTGGAGCAGCAGAAAACATTTGCGGAATTGTTGCCTGGAAAGGCCATCGTGAAGGCGACGTACCAATCCGGCGGCAAGTAGCAAGCTGCCGCCGCGAGGATAGATCGGGAGCGTGAGGCCAACTCGTCGCCCCCGATGGAAACGACCGAGGAGGTTTTTCTATGGTCGATATTCCATATGAAGGGATCGCAGGCGTCCCGCCTGCCGAAGTACCCGATGTCGAGCTCTATCATCCGAGGAGCTGGTGGACACGGTATGTCTTCTCGCAGGACGCCAAGGTGATCGCCATTCAGTACGCGCTGACAGCCTCCGCCATCGGGCTGGTGGCCCTGGTGCTGTCGTGGCTGATGCGATTGCAACTGGGATTCCCCGGCACCTTCTCTTTCATCGATGCCAACCAGTACCTCCAATTCATCACCATGCACGGCATGATCATGGTGATCTACCTGCTCACCGCATTGTTCCTGGGCGGCTTCGGCAACTACCTGATCCCGCTGATGGTCGGCGCCCGGGACATGGTCTTCCCGTATGTGAACATGCTGAGCTACTGGGTCTACCTGCTCGCAGTCCTGGTGCTGGCCTCGACATTCTTCGTGCCCGGCGGCCCCACCGGCGCCGGCTGGACGCTGTACCCGCCGCAAGCAATCCTCTCAGGAACGCCGGGGCAGGATTGGGGCATCATTCTCATGATGTCGTCCCTGATCCTGTTCATCATCGGCTTCACCATGGGCGGGCTGAACTATGTGGTCACGGTTCTCCAGGCGCGCACCCGCGGCATGACGTTGATGCGCCTGCCCCTGACGGTGTGGGGCATTTTCACCGCGACCGTCATGGCGCTGCTGGCATTCCCCGCACTCTTCGTTGCCTCGGTGATGCTGCTGCTCGACCGTCTGCTGGGAACCAGCTTCTTCATGCCCTCCCTCGTCGAGATGGGCACGCTTTCGAAATATGGTGGCGGTAGCCCGCTGCTCTTCCAGCACCTGTTCTGGTTCTTCGGCCACCCCGAGGTCTACATCGTCGCCCTGCCCGCCTTCGGCATCGTCTCCGATCTGATCAGCACGCATGCGCGCAAGAACATCTTCGGTTACCGCATGATGGTCTGGGCGATCGTGGGCATCGGCGCGCTCAGCTTCATCGTCTGGGCGCACCACATGTATGTGAGCGGCATGTTCCCGCAATTCGGGTACTTCTTCGCCACCACGACGCTCATCATCGCCGTCCCCACCGCGATCAAGGTCTACAACTGGGTGCTGACCCTGTGGCGCGGCGACATTCACCTCAGGGTGCCGATGCTGTTCGCCCTCGGCTTCATTATCACCTTCGTGAACGGCGGGCTCACCGGCCTCTTCCTCGGCAACGTCGTCGTCGACGTGCCCCTCTCGGATACCATGTTCGTGGTCGCGCATTTCCACATGGTGATGGGCGTGGCGCCGATCATGGTCGTGCTCGGAGCGATCTATCATTGGTACCCCAAGGTCACGGGGCGGATGCTCAACGACTTACTGGGCAAGTTTCATTTCTGGGTCACCTTCCTCGGCGCCTACCTGATCTTCTTCCCCATGCACTATCTCGGACTGCTCGGGGTTCCGCGCCGGTATTTCGAACTCGGCGACGCCGCGTTCATCCCGCCCTCAGCCCATTCACTGAACGCCTTCATCTCCGTGGTGGCCTTGACCGTCGGCTTCAGCCAAATGGTGTTCCTGTTCAATCTTGCCTGGAGCCTGTTCAAGGGTGAGGCCTCAGGCGGCAATCCGTGGCGGGCGACGACGCTGGAATGGCAGACGCCGGAGACGCCCCCCGGGCACGGCAACTGGGGCAAAGAGCTCCCGGTCGTCTACCGCTGGGCCTATGACTACAGCGTACCCGGCGCCGAGGAGGACTTCATTCCGCAGAACCAGCCGCCGCGCGCGACGCATCTCGTTCAGGGAGCTGCTTCGTGAGCGCCATCATCCTGTTCCTGGCTGTGATCACTGTCATCGCCGGATGGTGGCTCTCGCAGCAACGGCTGACGGCCAAGCCCTGGCTGGAGGAAGGTCCGGCCGGTGACTTCCCCGGCAGCGATGCAATGGCCTGGCCGGCAGCGAAGATCGGACTCGGCGTGTTCCTCGCTGTCGCGAGTTGTTTGTTCGTCCTCTTCATTAGCGCCTACTCCATGCGCATGAGCGTCGTGGACTGGCGGGCGCTGCCCGTGCCTAAGCTGCTGTGGCTCAACACGGGTGTCCTTGTCCTGAGCAGCGTCGCGCTGCAATGGTCATATGTGGCTGCCCGCCGAGACGACGCTGACGGCGTCATGGTCGGCCTGCTCGCGGGGGGCGTAGCTGCCGTGATCTTCCTGGCCGGGCAACTGCTGGCCTGGCAGCAGCTCAGCGCGGCCGGATATTTCGTGGCGTCCAATCCGGCCAATTCCTTCTTCTACCTGTTGACCGCAGTGCATGGGCTGCATCTGACGGGCGGCCTGGTGGCCCTCGGGCGAACCTCAGCCAAGGTGTGGCGCGGCGCCGAGATCGCCGACATGCGCTTGAGCGTGGAACTATGCACCATCTACTGGCACTTCCTGCTGCTGGTCTGGCTTGTCCTGCTCGGTCTTCTCACGGGATGGACGGACGATCTCGTCGACATCTGCCGCCAATTGCTGAGCTAGGGAGGGCGAGACCAGATGGCAGAGACTGTGCTGACAAACTCCGGACAATCGCCTGCACGGCTTGAAGGCTGGCGCGGCATCGCCGCCGATTGGGCGTCCGATCAGCGTGCCTTCAAGAATGTGTCCTGGGGCAAGGCCATGATGTGGATCTTCCTCCTCAGCGACACCTTCATCTTCAGTTGCTTCCTGCTCTCCTACATGACGGCGCGCATGTCGACGACCGTGCCGTGGCCCAATCCGAGCGAAGTCTTCGCCCTCAACTTCGGCGGCAAGCACATCCCGCTGATCCTGATCGCCATCATGACCTTCATCCTGATCAGCAGCAGCGGGACGATGGCGATGGCCGTCAATTTCGGCTACCGCCGCGATCGCGTCAGAACCGCCGCCTTGATGCTGGCCACGGCGGCGTTCGGCGCAACCTTCGTCGGCATGCAGGCTTTCGAATGGACCAAGCTGATCAGGGAGGGCGTCCGGCCCTGGGGCAACCCGTGGGGCGCGGAGCAATTTGGCTCGAGCTTCTTCATGATCACCGGCTTCCACGGCACCCACGTGACGATCGGCGTGATCTTCCTGATCGCGATCGCACGCAAGGTCGCGCGCGGAGACTTCGACGTCGGCAGACGCGGCTTCTTCACGAGCCGGAAAGGGTACTACGAGATCGTCGAAATCATGGGCCTGTACTGGCACTTCGTCGATCTGGTGTGGGTGTTCATCTTTGCGTTTTTCTATCTTTGGTGAGGTGGCGCATGACAAACGCGACGGTACACATGGAAGGACAGCTCCACGCTCCGGCGCATGGCGCAGCCGCAACAGCAGCCGTGCACACCAAGGGGCAACAGCACCCGATCAAGCTCTACCTCGTGGTCTGGGGCTGGTTGTTCGTCCTCAGCACGTGTTCCTACCTCGTCGACTACTTTGGCATACACGGCTATCTCAGGTGGTCGCTGATCCTGCTGTTCATGGTGTTGAAGGCCGGTCTGATCGTCGCCGTTTTCATGCACATGGCCTGGGAGCGGCTGGCCCTGGCCTATGCCATCCTGCTGCCACCGATTGCAGTGTTGGTATTCGTGTCAATCATGGTGCTCGAATCCGAATACACCCACTTGCTTCGGGTGCTGTTCTTCGCAACCCCGTCGTAGCAGTAAAGGGGTTCGCTCCTCACTCCACTGTCATGCCCCGCGAAGGCGGGGCATCCAGTACGCCGAGGCGCTAGTTGGTTTCCACAAACTCCGCCGCGGAGTACTGGATCATCCGCCCTCGCGGATGATGACAGTATGATGGGTGGCAAGACCGCCCATCCAGCTAGCGCTTCGGTCAACCCTCGAACGCGTCGATCGAGGCGCGGTTGCCGCGTGAGACGAGGGTCTCGTCGGGCGCAGGCAAGGGCTCGCCTTTGTCGCGGAAACGGTTGGTGATGGGGTAGCGGCGGTCGCGACCAAAATTCTTCCGCGTCACCTTCACGCCCGGCGCGGCCTGGCGGCGCTTGTATTCGGCGATGTTGAGGAGGTGGTCGATCCGCGTCACCATCGCGCGGTCGAAGCCTGCGGCAATGATCTGTTCCAGCGGCTCCTCGCGCTCGACCAGGCGTTCGAGCACCGCGTCGAGCAGATCGTAAGGCGGCAGCGAATCCTGATCTAGCTGGTCCTCGCGCAGCTCGGCCGTCGGAGGACGGGTGATGATATCAGGCGGGATGACCTCGCCGGAGGGACCAAGCGCGTCATCCGGTTTCCACGCATTGCGCAGGGACGCCAGCCGAAACACCTGCGTCTTGTAGATATCCTTGATCGGGTTGAAGCCGCCGTTCATGTCACCATAGAGCGTGGCATACCCGACCGACATCTCCGACTTGTTGCCGGTGGTCACCACCATCAAGCCGGTCTTGTTGGAGATCGCCATCAGCAGCGTGCCGCGCGTGCGAGCCTGGAGATTTTCCTCGGTGATGTCAGGCGGCAGATTCTTGAAGATGTCGGAGAGGATGGTCCCAAAACCGTTCACCGCCTCCGCGATCGGCAGCACCTCGTAGCGGATCCCGAGGTGGCCTGCGAGCTCGCCGGCATCCGCAATCGAGCTCGGCGCCGTGAAGCGATACGGCAGCATCACGCCATGCACCTGGTCCGCGCCGAGCGCATCGACCGCGATCGCCGCGCACAAGGCTGAATCGATGCCGCCGGAAATGCCGAGCAGCACACCGGGAAAACCGTTCTTGCCGACATAGTCGCGCAAGCCGAGCATGCAGGCCATATAGTCGGCTTCGTCGCCTTCGGGCAGTTGCGCAACCGGACCCCTGCAGCGCCAATCGTCGCCGGTCTTGGTGAAGTGCAGCGTGGTAACGCACTCCTCGAATGCCGGCAGTTGCGCGGCAAGCGAGAGATCGCCGTTCAGCGCGAACGAAGCGCCGTCGAACACCAGCTCGTCCTGGCCGCAGACCTGGTTGAGATAGACCAGCGGCAGGCCGCTTTCGGTCACGCGCGCGACCGCGACCGACAAGCGCACGTCGCCCTTGTCGCGGGCGTAAGGCGAGCCGTTGGGCACGAGGATGATCTCGGCGCCGGTCTCGGCCAGTGTCTCGACGACATTCTCGTAGTCCTCGGATTCCTCCAGCCAGATGTCCTCGCAGATCGGCACGCCGATCCGCACGCCGCGCACGGTCACCGGGCCGGCCGCGGGGCCGCGCGCAAACAGCCGCTTCTCGTCGAACACGCCGTAGTTCGGCAGGTTGGCCTTGAAGCGCAGGCTCGCGATACGACCGCCATCGAGCAGCGCACAGGCATTGTAGAGCTTGCCGTCCTCGACCCAGGGCGTGCCGACCAGCATGGCGGGGCCGCCATCGGAAGTCTCGCGCGCGAGCGCTTCGATCGCAGCGCGGCAGGCGGACTGGAAGGCAGGCTTCTGCACGAGGTCTTCGGGCGGATAGCCTGCGATGAACAATTCCGGAAACAGAACGAGGTCGGCGCCGTCGGCAGCTGCTTGCGCGCGCGCCACGCGCGCCTTCGCGGCATTGCCGTCGATATCGCCCACCGTCGGATTGAGCTGGGCGAGCGTCACGGCAAACTGGTTGACGCGTTCGGTCATCTGGCTAGACCAGCCCTATCCGCTCCACGATGGCGAAGATCCAGAACGCGCCTGCCATCAACAGCGCGACACCGACGGCGGCCGAGCCCATGTCCTTGACCTGACCGATCTGCTTGTCGTGATCGAGCGTCAGGCGGTCGGCGAGCTTTTCGACCGCCGTGTTGAGCAGTTCGACGACCAGCACGAAGGCGACGGCACAGACCAGCTCGACCGTGCGCATCGCGGTCGCGCCGATGAACCAGGCCAGCGGCAGCGACAGCAGCAGCGCAAATATCTCCTCGCGGATGGCCTGCTCCGAGCGGAACGCAAAGGCCAGACCGTTGCGCGAATTGATCGTGGCCTTCCAGAGCCGCAGCAAGATCTTAGAGCCCCGCTGCGACCGGCATCGGCTTCGCCTTGCCGGCGCGATCCTGCTTCAAGAGCTCCGCGATCAGGAACGCCATGTCGATCGATTGCTCGGCGTTGAGGCGGGGATCGCAGACCGTGTGGTAGCGGTCGTTGAGGTCCTCGTCCGTGATCGCGCGCGCGCCGCCGAGGCATTCGGTGACGTCCTTGCCGGTCATCTCCAGATGCACGCCGCCGGCATGCGTTCCTTCGGCCGCGTGGATCGCGAAAAACGACTTCACCTCCGACAGGATGCGGTCGAACGGCCGCGTCTTGTAGCCGCTGGTGGAGGTGATGGTGTTGCCGTGCATGGGATCGCAGGACCAGACGACCACCCTGCCCTCGCGCTGCACCGCGCGGATCATGTTCGGCAGATGCTCGCCGACCTTGTCGGAGCCGAAGCGGCCGATCAGCGTCAGCCGGCCGGGCTCGTTGTCGGGGTTGAGCACGTCGATCAGCTTGAGCAGCTCGTCGGCCTTCAGCGACGGGCCGCACTTCAGCCCGATCGGGTTCTTGATGCCGCGGAAATATTCGATATGGCCGTGGTCGAGCTGGCGGGTGCGGTCGCCAATCCAGATCATGTGACCTGACGTGGCGTACCAGTCGCCGGTCGTGGAATCGACGCGGGTCATGGCCTGCTCGTAGCCGAGCAGCAGCGCCTCGTGGCTGGTGTAGAAATCGGTAGCGCGCAGCTCGGGGTGGCTTTCGAGATCAAGGCCGCAGGCGCGCATGAAGTTCAGCGCGTCCGAGATGCGGTCGGCCAGTTCCTTGTAGCGGCGGGACTGCGGAGAATCCTTCAGGAAGCCGAGCATCCACTGATGCACGCTGCCGAGATTGGCGAAGCCGCCGGTCGCGAACGCGCGCAGCAGGTTCAGCGTCGCCGCCGACTGGCGGTAGGCCATCAGCTGGCGCTGCGGATCCGGAACGCGCGCTTCCTTGGTGAACGCGATGTCGTTGACGATATCGCCGCGATAGCTCGGCAGCTCGATGCCATCAACCTTCTCCGTCGGCGAGGAGCGCGGTTTTGCGAACTGCCCGGCGATACGGCCAACCTTCACCACGGGGACCGCGCCCGCATAGGTGAGCACCACCGCCATCTGGAGCAGCACGCGGAAGAAGTCGCGGATATTGTTGGCGCCGTGCTCGGCAAAGCTCTCGGCGCAGTCGCCGCCCTGGAGCAGGAAGGCCTCGCCGGCCGCAACCCGCGCCAGCGCCTTCTTCAGATTGCGCGCCTCGCCGGCGAACACCAGCGGCGGAAAGCTCGCAAGCTGCGCCTCGACATCGGCCAACGCCTTGGCGTCGGGATAGTCGGGGACCTGCAGCACGGGCTTGCTGCGCCAGCTCTCGGGTGTCCATCGCTCGGACATCGCAAATCCTCTTCTAAAAGCAAAAACAGCAACCTGATCTGTGGGTTGCGCGAGCGGCCTTATACACAGGCTAGCATCGCCTCGCCAGTTGTAAATCCATTTCCGCATGCAAGCCCTTGCGGACAAAGCCGAATTCGCATTTGCTGGGGGGCGTGCGGAAAACCTCTGGGGCGTGCGCTGCTCATGGACGCGGCACTCGACGACGTTTTTATCGACGACATCAGCTTTCCGGCCGTCGACGGCTATTCGCTGACCGGCACCCTGTTCCTGCCGCGCGGCGCCAAGCGCCACGCCGTCCTGATCAATTCCGCGACCGCCGTTCCCCGCAAAGTCTATCGCGGCTTTGCCTCCTACCTCGCCAACCGCGGCTGCGCGGTCCTGACCTACGATTACCGCGGCATCGGCGACTCCCGCTTGCCGGCGCTGGTCGGCTACAACCAGCCGAAATCACTGGTCGGCTTCAACGCCTCGATGTCGGACTGGGCCGCGCTCGATGTCACCGCCGCGGTCAAATGGATGCGCGAGCGCTATCACGGCCTGCCGCTCGGCTATGTCGGCCATTCCTTCGGTGGCCAGGCGCTCGGCCTGATCGAGAACAACAGCGAGATCTCGCGCGCGCTGTTCGTGGCTTCGCAGGCGGCAACGTGGAAGCTGATCCCGCCCCCGGAAAACTACCGCGTCTTCGCCTTCATGAATTTCATTGGCGCGCCGCTGACCCACCTGCTCGGCTATGCGCCGGGCTGGCTCGGCATCGGCGAGGACCTGCCCAAGGGCGTGTTCCTGCAAGGGACCAAATGGGTGAGCAGTCCGCGCCACCTCTTCGACTCCGGGCTTCCGGCGCTGGCAAACTTCGCGAACTATAAGGGCGAATTGCGTGCGCTCACCTTCTCGGACGACCCTTGGGCGACACGGCCCGCGGTGGAGTTGCTCTGTTCGGGCTTCACGTCGACCAAGCCGGAGGTACTGACCGTCAGGCCGTCCGACGTCGGCGCCAAGACTATAGGCCATTTCGGCTTCTTCCGCCCCGACCACCGCGACACGCTCTGGCGCGGCGTGGCCGAATGGATCCAGGGGGAGTGACGACGGGCTAGCGAATGATGGTCGTCAAAGACGAGTAACGTTTTCCCGGCTTTGCTTCACCCGGCAAGAACTGCGCGAAGGCGTCGCTGACGCGGACGGCCGGCGGCGTATCGCTTGCGAAGCGAAACTCCTTCGGCCGCGGCGCGTAGAAGTCGCGGCCATAATAGGCGTCGTCGAAACGCGTCTCGTTGATGCCGAACAATGCGTCGCAGACGAACAGGACCGCGTAGACTCCGGCCACCGCAGCGACGATCTCCTTGAGAACCGACATGTTGATGCCCCACCCTTTTCCGGGAAGGATGAACGCGGGTTCCAAAGGCCAGGTTTAAGACCGCGCGGTACTTGTCGGCAGGGTTGGCGGCGGGTCGGCAAATTGCAGACAATTTGAACGAATGCGTTACCGCCGAGACGCGGCCGTTACGGGCTCAGACGCTCGCGTTTCGATCAATTTTGCAGTGCACACGTTGCAGATGAGCGCGCATTCGTCCGACACCAGACCGACCCTGGTGTCGAGGCCGAGCCCCAGATCCTGATCGGCCAGGCCGGCGATGACCCCGTTGCAGTTCAAGCACCTGTGCTGGGTGTCCGGCCGGGGATCGGCGGCGGCGTCGTACACCTGCGAGATATGACGGACCATCGGCGATCCTCCGCGTCCAGGCATCAGCCTTCGTATCGCTATATTTATCCATATATATCGATCGCGGCAAGGCGGAGCAGTTTCCGGCCGACGCCGCAACGCTTCTGAAGAATAGCCCCGTATTCATCAGGACTTTCAATCATGAAACAAGAAAATGACGCTGCTTCGCGTAAGCAGGGAGAAACGCTCAAGACCGGTCGCGCGCTCGGCGCGGCCGCATGGACCATCGCCTTCCTTGGACTAACCGCAGGCTTCGTGCATGCACAGAACGCACCAATCAGGCTTGCCGACAGGAGCTTCCCCGAAAGCGTGACGTCGACCAACGACGGCGCACTTTACGTCGGCAGCTTCAACCTCGGCGGCGTGACGAGGATTACGCCCAGCGGCAAGGTGGACGCCTTCATCTCGCCCGGTGCAGGCGGCAGCCGCTCCACCCTCGGGGTGCTGGCCGACCAGGCCAGCGGCACGCTGTACGTCTGCTCCAACGACCTTACCGGCCTCGGCGTCCCGAGCCCAGGCGATGGCAAGGGCGCGTGGTTGAAGACATTCGATCTCCGCACCGGCGCAGCCAAGGGCAGCTTCGCGCTGAAGGACGACAAGTCATTCTGCAATGACATTGCGGTCGGCAGCGACGGCACGGCGTACGTTACCGATTCCTTCGCCCCCTATGTCTATAGCCTGAAGCCAGGCGCGACCGCGCTCGAGGTCTGGGCAACAGACCCGGCGCTGGCGCCGGCCAAGGACGGCGTCGGCCTCGACGGCATCGCCGTCGGGGCTGACGGCTACCTCTATGTGACCACCTACATTCCGGCCAAGCTGTTCAGGATCGGCTTGAAGGACGGTAAGTCCGGTGCGATCACCGAGCTCAAGCCGTCGCAGCCACTGGATCACGCCGACGCATTGCGCGCCGATGGCAGCGGTCTGCTCCTGATCGAGGGCGCGGGCCGTCTCGACAAGGTCACGGTCAGCGGCAATGACGCGAAGATCGAGATCATCAAGGACGGTCTTGCCGAGCCCGTCTCGGTGACGCAGATCGGTGATGTCGCCTGGGTTGCCGAGGGCAAGCTGTCTCACCTCATCGGCCCGAACAAGGACGAGGATCCCGGCCCGTTCGCGCTGAAGCCCGTCGCCTTGCCGAAATAATATCGAGCCTCATCACGGCGCCGGGCGTGCGAATCTGTTCGCGCCCCGGCGAGGCCGTCTATTACTTTGGTCCTAATGCCGCGCAATATCCGTTCGCATATAACGTTGACGAACGTCCGCGCTGAGCGCAGACTTCCTGATGGTTTCGCCGGGATAACTGAATCCCACTCGCTGCTGGAGCCTGCTGCGCTCCTAGCCAACCAGTTGCGCCGTGCTGCACCGCCGCGATCGGAGCAAACGGTCAACCAGGCGCGGGACCGCAGACCACAAGTACAAAAAATTCGTCAATCCCACGGAGGAAATGTCATGTTCCAGCAAGCGCTCGACCAAGTCTCGAAACAGCTCCTTATCCGCGAACGCTACGACAATTTCATCGGCGGCAAATGGGTGGCGCCGGTAGAAGGAAAATATTTCGATAATCCAAGCCCCATCACCGGCAAGAAGCTCTGCGCGGTGCCGCGCTCCACCGCCGCCGACATCGAGCTTGCGCTGGACGCCGCGCACAAGGCCAAGGATGCCTGGGGCAAGGCGTCGGCGCAGGAGCGCTCGCGCATCCTGAACAAGATTGCAGACAAGTTGGAGGCCAATCTCGACCTCCTCGCGCTGATCGAGACGTTCGACAACGGCAAGCCGATCCGTGAGACGACCCATGCCGACATGCCACTCGTCGTCGACCACTGGCGCTATTTCGCTAGCGTGGTACGCGCCCAGGAAGGCGGCATCTCCGAGATCGACCACGACACCGTCGCGTATCACTACCATGAGCCGCTCGGCGTCGTCGGCCAGATCATTCCCTGGAACTTCCCGATCCTGATGGCGACCTGGAAGCTGGCTCCAGCGCTGGCCGCGGGCAATTGCGTGGTCCTCAAGCCGGCCGAACAGACGCCGCTCGGCATCCTCGCCGTGATGGAGCTGATCGCGGACATCCTGCCGCCGGGCGTCATCAACGTCGTCAACGGTTTCGGCATCGAGGCCGGCAAACCGCTCGCACAGAACAAGCGGATCGCCAAGATCGCCTTCACCGGCGAGACGACGACGGGACGCATGATCATGCAATATGCGTCCGACAACCTCATCCCCGTGACGCTGGAGCTCGGCGGCAAGTCGCCGAACATCTTCTTCGCCGACGTTGCGGAAGCCGACGACGATTTCCTGGACAAGGCCCTCGAGGGTTTTGCCATGTTCGCGCTCAACCAGGGCGAGGTCTGCACCTGCCCGAGCCGCGTGCTGGTGCAGGAATCGATCTATGACAGGTTCATGGAGAAGGCGGTCGCTCGCACCAAGAAGATCAAGCAGGGTCATCCGTTGGACGCCAGCACCATGATCGGCGCACAGGCCTCCAACGACCAGCTTGAGAAGATCCTGTCCTATCTCGACATCGGCAAGCAGGAAGGCGCGAAAGTGCTGACCGGCGGCCAGCGCGCCAAAATGGAGGGCGAGCTCGCCGAAGGCTATTACGTCGAGCCGACCATCTTCGAAGGCACCAACAAGATGCGCATCTTCCAAGAGGAGATCTTTGGCCCGGTTGTGTCGGTCACGAAGTTCAAGACCGAGGAAGACGCACTCGCGATCGCCAACGACACGCTCTACGGGTTGGGTGCCGGCGTCTGGACCCGTAACGGCAATCGCGCCTACCGGTTCGGCCGCGCCATCCAGGCCGGCCGCGTCTGGACCAATTGCTATCACGCCTATCCCGCGCACGCGGCATTTGGCGGCTACAAGCAGTCCGGCATCGGGCGCGAGACGCACAAGATGATGCTGGATCATTACCAGCAGACCAAGAACGTCCTGGTCAGTTACTCGACCAAGGCGCTCGGCTTCTTCTGATCGTTCGCCGCCTGGCGCAGGCGTGGCCCGTCCGCGCCTGCCCCCTTTTTTGTGGGATGCACACCATGGTCTATCGGGTCGAGATCACGCCGAAAGCCGCCGAGATTGTCGAACGCCTCAAGGCCCAGCACGGCGCGCTGATGTTTCATCAGTCCGGCGGCTGCTGCGATGGCTCGGCGCCGATGTGCTATCCGGTCGGCGATTTCAGGGTCGGCCCCCAGGACGTGCTGCTCGGCAATATCGCTGGCTGCGACTTCTACATCGGTGCCGCCCAGTTCGAATACTGGCAGCACACCCAGCTCATCATCGATGTCGTTCCCGGACGCGGATCGGGGTTTTCGGTCGAGGCCCCCGAAGGCGTGAGATTTTTGACGCGTAGCCGCGTCTTCACCGACGAGGAAGTCGCTGAGCTCGAGGCCGCGGGCCCGCCCGCCCGGGCGGCCTGATGCTCCCCAGGGGATGATCAAGCCGCCGGTTGCGCTGCTGTCAGACGCTCAGATTCATCCACACCGCCTTGGGCTCGGTAAAATTGTCGATCGCGGCAGTGCCGTGCTCGCGGCCGAGGCCGGAGTCGCGTTCGCCGCCCCACGGCAATCGCACGTCGGTGTAGCCATAGGTGTTCATCCAGACGGTGCCCGCCCTCGCCTTCTTGGCAAAGCGCTGGAGCCTGCCGATGTCGCGGCTCCAGACGCCGGCGGCGAGGCTGTAGGCCGTGCCGTTGGCGATCCGCAAGGCGTCGGTCTCGTCCTTGAACTTGATGACGCTGACCACGGGCCCAAAGATCTCTTCCTGCGATATCCGCATCTCGTGCGCGACGTTGGCGAACACCGTCGGGCTGATGAAGTAGCCGCGTTCGCCGATCCGCTCGCCGCCGGTGACGAGCGTTGCCCCCTCCTTCTGTCCGATATCGACATAGTCGAGGATCGACTTCATCTGCTTTTCGGAGATCACCGGGCCGAGCGTCGTCTTGCGATCCAGGGGATCGCCCATGCGCAGCAATTTCGCGCGCGCCGCGAGCCGCTCGACGACCTCATCATAAGCACCCTCCTGCACAAGCACGCGGGAACCTGCCGAGCACACCTGGCCAGCATTGAAGAAGATGCCGGAGGCCGCCGCCTTTGATGCTGCTTCAAGATCGGCATCGTCAAAAATGACGTTGGCCGACTTGCCGCCGAGTTCGAGCGAGACGCGCTTGAAATTGCCGGCAGCGCCTTTCATGATCCCGCGCCCCACTCCGGGCGAGCCGGTGAAAGTCACTTTGTCGACATCGGGATGATTGACCAGCGCGTCACCGACGACGCGGCCCGGTCCCGTGACGATGTTGAAGACGCCGGGCGGCAACCCCGCTTCGAGCGCGAGCTCGCCGATCCGCAGCGCCGACAGCGAAGTCAGCTCGGCCGGCTTCATCACTACGGTGCAGCCGCAGGCCAGCGCCGGCGCGAGCTTCCACATGCCGATCATCAGCGGGAAATTCCATGGCACGATCGCCGCGACCACGCCGACCGGCTCGCGCACGGTATAGGTCAACGCATCGTCGCGCACGGGGACGACGTCACCTCTGATCTTGTCGGCCCAGCCAGCGTAATAGACCAGCGTATCGACGGCGGCCGGAAAATCCTGGCGCAGCGTTGCCGCGATCGGCTTACCGGCGTCGAGCGATTCGAGCTCAACGATCTCGTCGGCATTGGCCTTCAGCAGGTCTGCCCAGCGGAGCAGGATCTGACCGCGCTCGGACGCGCGCATCGTACGCCACGGGCCTTCGAACGCGCGGCGCGCCGCGGCGACCGCGTGCTCGACATCGACCTCGCCGCCTTCGGCAATGGTGGCGATGATTTGGCCGGTGGCGGGATTGAGGGAGTTGAAGGTGCGGCCGGAGTTCGCGGGGACGCGGCGGCCGTCGATGAGCAGATGCTGCGGCCGGGACATGAACTCGGTCGCCGGCGAATGCGCAAAGTCATATGCAACAGACATCATATTTCCTCCTGTTCTGGTATACCAGACTAGGCGCCTATTGCCTGGAGTAAATATGATACGGAGTGCAAATGGACACCCCACATATGAAGCGAACTTCATAAGGATAAGGTCGATGCTTCAGATCGAGATCGAAGCCATCTGGCGATTTCGCCGCGAAGGCAGCCCGCGCACCGCGGTGGTCATGCTCGGCGTTCTCAACGAGATCCGGAAGACCGGCAAGATCACGAGCGCAGCCAATGACGCGCACCTCTCCTATCGGCACGTCTGGAATCTGATCGAGCAATGGTCGGAGTTTTTCGGCACGCCTCTCGTCGAGACCCAGCGCGGCAAGGGCACCAAGCTCACCGCGTTCGGCGAGCGGCTGGTGTGGGCGGGCGAGCGCATGCAGGCCCGGCTCGGACCGCAGCTCGAAAACCTCGCGCAGGAGCTTGCAAGCGAGATCAAGCCATTCCTCGAGCAGCGCCCCTCGGTGATCCGCGTCCACGCCAGCCACGGCTTTGCGGTGGCAAAGCTGCGCGAATTTCTCGACCGTGAGCCGGGCATCGGCGTCGACCTCCGCTATGTCAGCAACCAGCATTCGCTGGTCTCGTTGGCCCAGGGCGCCTGCGACCTTTCCGGCCTGCATCTGCCGCACGGCCCGCTACGCGCGCAGGGCATCAAGGCCGCGCGCGAATGGCTCGATCCGCGTGAGGATCGCGTGATCAGCTTCGTTACGCGAGAGATGGGACTGATGGTGGCGCGCGGCAATCCCCTGCGCATCACGTCGATCCCGGACCTCACGCGGCCAAACGTCCGCTTCGTCAACCGTGATCACGACTCCGGCACGCGCCTCCTGTTCGACCAGTTGCTCGCCGCCCAAGGCGTCGACGAAAGCCGGATCAGCGGCGCGCAGCAGATCGAGTTCACCCATGCCGCGGTCGCAGCCTATGTCGCGAGCGGCATGGCGGACGCCTGCTTTGGCGTTGAGGCCGCGGCGCGGCATTTCGGCCTCGATTTCATCCGGATCGTGACCGAGGATTATTTCTTCGTCTGCAAGCGCGCGTTTCTGGAAACCGAGCCGATGCAGCGCGTGATCGAGATCATCCGCGGCGCCGAGTTTCGGGCCGCCGTCGCCGCCCTCCCGGGTTACAAGCCGACCGATACAGGCGACGTCACCGGGGTGAAGGCTTTCCTGGAGATGCACGCCGTGCGGTGAGCCGCATGCGGTCATGCACACGCCGCATTGCCCCCCAACCGACTGGACGAGGTTCGGAACTCGTTATATCAGTCTGAATATAGCGAATGCTGGCCGAGCTTCCTCGCGCCACAGGACTTGCCGAATGTTTCAACGCCGCCGATCTGCCGTCGCGCTCCGTCACGTCGCCTTCGAGGATCTGGGCCTGCTCGCGCCGATCATGGAGCGCGAGGGCTGGAACGTCTCCTTCTGCGACGCACCGGTCGACGATCTCAGCCATCCCTCGATCAGGGATGCCGATCTCGTGATTGTTCTCGGCGGCCCGATCGGTGTCTACGAGACCGAGAGCTATCCTTTCATCACGCGGGAGATCTCGCTCATTGAGCACCGTTTCGGCCGGGATCTGCCGACACTCGGCATCTGCCTCGGCGCGCAGCTCATGGCGAAGGCGCTCGGTGCCCGCGTCTATGCCGGTGCCGTCAAGGAAATCGGCTGGGGATCGATCACGCTGTCGGAGGCGGGCCTCGCCTCAAGCCTGAAGCCGCTGGCCGGCGGCACGCCGGTTCTGCACTGGCACGGCGACACCTTCGATCTCCCGTCAGCGGCCGTACGACTGGCGTCGAACGAGAACTACGAAAACCAGGCATTCGCCTGCGGCAACCATGCGCTGGCACTGCAATTTCACCTCGAAGCCGACTCGCGGCAACTCGAGGAATGGTATGTCGGCCACGCTGTCGAGCTTGCGGTGACGAAAATCTCAGTGTCGCAGCTTCGGGCACGGACGGCAGAACTCTCAAACGGACTTGCGCGCGAGGCTGATCGCGTGTTCTCCGACTGGCTTCGCCAGATCGGGCACCGTGACGCGTCCATTGGGCCGGCCGCAAGATCAAGTTGACGGAAATGGCGGACCATCTCGCGATCATCAAGAACGTGTCTCACAATGCGCCGTGGGAGTGTTGAGGCGCGGTCGCAAGCCAATGCAATCGAGGCCACGCCGGCTCAATGGCCCGCGGCCTTCGCGTGATCGGCCGCCTTGCGATGCGCGACCTCGCTCAGGCGATCGACCCAGGCGATCCCGATCGCCGAGACGATGAAGGTGACGTGGATGATGACCTGCCACATCACGCCGCTCTCGGTGAAATTGCTGCGCGCGGTACCGAGATTGCCGGCCTCGATGAAGGTTCTGAGCAGCGAGATCGAGGAGATGCCGACGATCGCCATCGCAAGCTTGATCTTGAGCACGCTGGCATTGACGTGGCTCAGCCATTCCGGCTCGTCGGGATGGCCGCGCAAGTTGAGGCGCGAGACGAAGGTCTCGTAGCCGCCGACGATCACCATCACGAGCAGGTTGGAGATCATGACGACGTCGATCAGCCCGAGCACGGTCAGCATGATCTGCTGCTCGTTGACGTCGAACCAGTGGGCGGCGAGATGCCAGAGCTCCTTCAGGAACAGGAGCACATAGACAGCCTGCGCGACGATGAGGCCGACATAGAGTGGCAATTGCAGCCAGCGCGAGCCGAAGATCAGGCGCGGGACAAGCCCAAGCTGCGGCGAAGCCGCGCGGCCCAAAGGTGCTTGGGATTCAGACGTCATGGATCACTCCGGATTTCGGGCGAAGTCAGAAAGGCTGGGATCAGAGGCTGGCGATGACCGGCGCAAGCTCGAGCGAGCCGCGCAAGATCATCTCGAAGGCGACGTAGACGATGATGGCGAGGCCGACATAGGCGATCCAGCGCTGTTTCTGGAGCACGCGGCCGAGCAGATCTGCGGCAACGCCCATCAGCGCGACCGAAAGCAGCAGACCAAATGCCAGGATGAACGGATGCTCGCGCGCGGCGCCGGCCACCGCGAGCACGTTGTCGAGCGACATCGAGACGTCGGCGGCGACGATCTGGAGCGCCGCCTGCCGGAACGTCTTGCGCGGGGTCTGTGCGCCGGCAGAACTGCCCGCTCCGGCATGGCCTAAGGCCAGCTCGCCATGGCTCGCAGCCTGCTCGCGCAATTCGCGCCACATCTTCCAGCAGACCCACAGCAGCAGCACACCGCCGGCCAGCAGAAGGCCGAGCACCTGGAGAAGCTGCGTCGCAACGCCGGCGAAGACGATGCGCAGCACGGTCGCGGCCGCGATGCCGACGATGATGGCACGGCGGCGCTGGCCGGCAGGCAGGCCCGCCGCGGCAAGGCCGATGACGACGGCATTGTCGCCGGCGAGCACGAGGTCGATCAGGACGACCTGAAACAGCGCCGTCAGCGCATCGGGGGTGATGAACTCGCTCATGTCTGATCATTCGGGCGCGAGCCGGCACCGAGCCAGTGCGGCTTGCGGCGCTCGATCCAGTCCAGGATCTTCGAGCGCTGCGAGCGCAAGCCCGGCACGTCCTCGGCAAGCAAGGCAAGGCCAAGCGGCAGCATCCAGATGCCGAGCACCGGCAGGAACGACAGCACGCCACCGACGACGAGCAGCGCGCCGGCGGGCATCCTCACCCAGCGGTTTGAAGGTTGCAGCAGATAGGTGACGGTGCCGCTCACGCGCGGCGGCAGGCGGCCGACCAGCGCGTCAAGGCGCGGATCGCCACCGGCGGCCTCGCCGGTGGCGCGCTCACGCGATCTCGCGCGATCGTCGGTGCCTGCGCTCATGCTCACGCTCCGGATGTGACGCGGCCCTCGCCGCGCGCGGTGACCGGCTTCGATCGCGGCAGCACCAGCGTGAGCAGGCGCAGCAGCTTGATCGCCTGCACCTCATGCGGATGCACGTCCTCATCCGCCGCGGCGACGCGCTCGGAGATGTCGACCAGATGCGCGGCCAGCGGCAGGTCCGAGACCGGGCGCAGCGTGTCGATGACGACATTGGCGAAATCAGGCTGCTCCAACCGCTCGGCAAGCTCGTCGAACATCGCGGCCAGCCGCGCTTCCGAGACATGCGGGGCGAGCCCGCGCTCCCGGATGAAGCGGGTCACCTCCTCGCGCTCGACCGCGGCGACGCGGCGATCGGCGACGGCCACCAGCGCGCCGGCAATCACGAGCGCGGCGGCGGCCTGCTCGTGCAGGCTGGAAGGTTCAGTGATCTCCCCGTGGATCGGGCTCAAAGGTCCTGCGTTGGGCATCATAGCTCCTCAAGCTTACGGTTGTGACCGCAACGCGGAAACGATGAGGATGGCTGGTCGATGAGAGCAGGTGCGCTGGGCCCAACGATCGTCCAATCCAAACGCATTCGCGCGCGGGACAGGTCATCCGACATCACGAGGTTGGCCGAGGGATCGGCGGCCTCGTCAGAGGGGCCCGGATACTGTTGAGGGAGAAATAAAGTTCGAGGAGCCGAAATCAAGCCGGCCGAGCTGCGACCAGCAGCCGCGGGAACGGGGCGTGCCGTTCATAAAATCGCCATAAGGGATATCCCGCCCGTTTACCTTGTTCGCTGGCTCCCGTGGTGGCAATCTCGCAAACCGAGACCGAAGAGAACCTGTCATGTCGCGCGCGAGCGTAAAATCGCTTCCCCAATTGAGCGTCCGGATCGATCTGGATGCCGAGGACCGGATCGGGCCCGGCAAGATCCAGCTTCTGGAGAACATCAGGGAACACGGCTCGATCTCGGCGGCGGGCCGCGCCATGGACATGTCGTACAAGCGTGCCTGGGACCTCGTCGACGAGATCAACCGCATCTGCGGACATGCGGCGGTCGAACCCCAGACCGGCGGCAAGAACGGCGGCGGCGCGATGCTGACCCCGTTCGGCGCCGCGCTCGTCGCGCGTTACCGCAAGATCGAGCGGGACGCCGCGCGCGCCGTACGCAAGGAGCTGATGGCGCTGAAGACGGACATCAAGCGCTCGCGCAAGGCATGAGCGGTCCTAACGCGCATGGATAACCCCCGTTGCCTGGAGGAGCTGCGGTGCTAGGTCTCGTGCTCGCGCTCCTCTACTCGCGTTACTAGCCCGCTTCGCAGCCCAAAAAGCACAAGCTCGACGTCGGAAGAAACGCTGAGCTTCGATTTGATGGCGTAGTGGTAGTTCGAGACGGTTTTCGGACTGAGATTGAATGCGGTGGCTATTTCCTCGGCCGACCGGCCAGCGAGCAACATGCGCAGGATCTCGAATTCACGTGGGGACAAACTATCGACGGCACTTGCATCATCCTGCAAGTGGCTCCTCGCAAGTGCTTCACTGACCTCGGGGCAGATGGCAACACGGCCGGCAGCCACGTCACATACCGCGCTAACGAGCAACTCGGGCGGGCTGCTCTTTGTGACAAAGCCCTTTGCACCGGCCCTGAAGGCCTGGAGAGCGAATGTCGCGCTCAAATGCATGGTGAAAACAAGCAGGCGCGCTGCTGGATCCCACTGACGTATCTGGCGAATGGCATCAATACCGCCGCGACCTGGCAGCGACACGTCCATCACCACAACATCGGGCCTTTTGCTCTTATAGGCTTGATAGGCACCCGCCGCATCGGCGGCCTCGGCGACGACGGTAATGCCTTCATGCTTCTCGAGAAGCCGACGGTATCCCTCACGCACAACCGCGTGGTCATCGACAAGCAGGACGCTGATACTTCGCGGCCTCATCATGCTGCACCCCGGATATTCTCAACCGGAATAATGGCGCTGAGGACGAGGCCTTTCTCCGGCCTCGACACAACTTTCATCTGCCCGCCCAGCGCGAGCGTTCTCTCGCGAATCCCGATCAGCCCGAGGCCAAAACCAGTCTCTCTCCTGATCTCGGGCGCTAATCCAGCACCATCGTCTTCAACCGTTGCCTCGACTATGCCGGCGCCAGACCGTGGCGCATCCATTTGGGCAAGGTCGATCCGCACCACGGCACGCACGTTGGCCGCCTGCGCATGCTTCGCCGCGTTCGTGAGACCCTCCTGAACGATATAAAAGACGTGAACGGTGATGGCCGGAGGTAGCGCGTCGAGGTCGCCATGCGTCTCGAGGAAGAATCGGGTCTTCCCGCAACCGCGGCGATTATGATCGCCGATTAATCCCTCCAGGCTCGTGAGCAGACCGACGTCGTCGATCTCCTGCAGTCGCAACTCCTGCACGGTCCTGCGAAGCCCCTTCATGATATTGCCAGCAGTTTCCGTCAGGGCCTGAGCTTCGGGGACAAGAGATGGACAATCGGTCGCGGCGGTGAACTTGATCGAAGCTGCCGTCGCACTCATGGCACTGAGGCTCTGGGCCAGCTCGTCATGAAGCACCCTTGCGAGGTGACGCCGTTCCTGCTCCCGGGCTTCCACCAGACGTCGCGCAAGCTCGGCGCGCTCGGAGGTCGCGACGTCCAGGGTGTTCGCCAGATCGTTGAAGACGCCGCGTATGCTTTGCAGCTCGGCAAGTCGGAACGGCGGGAGACGGCACTTCAGATCGCCCACAGCCAACCTGTTGAGGCCGCTAACGACATCTCTCGTCGGCCGCAGCGCACGCTCGACGACGAAATACACCAGGATACCAAGTGCGCCGATCGTCGCTGCGGAGAGGCCGAGCATCCGTGAGATCTCGGACCAGGCGCGCGCCGTCACGGCTGAGGGGTTTGTGCTGACGACGACCGAGCCAAATACGCGACCTTGGTACCCGACGGGACGCTCGTAAGTCATGCGACTGCCGACTGCCCACCGATAAATGGTCGAAAACCATGCCGGCGCCTCGTCCACCTGGCTGCGGAAACCCAGACAGCTGGAGATGACATCCTTGCCGGCTTCATGGAGCCGCACACACTGACCGGGGTTCATCACCTGGTCGAGAAAGCCATCCAACTGACGAAAGCGTGCTTGCAGATCAAGGCGCTTTCCGAAGAAAGTCCGCATGTCGCCATGGAATGCGATCGGCATTTCCACGAACCTGCCAACAGCATCGGCTACAGCCCGATTGGCCTTCAACGTCTCCTCTGCTGCTCGGTAGACGGAGATCGCTGCTGCGCCAAGAAAACAGAGTAACGCAACCGCCGCTACTTGCCTCAATAGCGACCACTTGAGATCGATGACCGGCCGGCGCCGAAGAATCCTTATCTTCCGCATGGCGAGGGGCCCGTACTGCTTTCCGCAGATTACAGCATCCGGCGGCTACTCGATACTGTTTGGTTCGATGTCGGGCAAATTTCCCAGGGCCCCGCATGGAGTCCGCCGTTTCCCCGATTGACGGTGTGTCAGATGCTGCGGGCGCGGTCCTCATGAAGCGACTGTTGAGGAGCAGGCACCCAGCCCCACTCTTCCTTGGGGCAGCTTACCCGGCTCTCCTCACCACAATACGTTGAAGATTTGAGGCAGGATGATTGCGAAATTCGTCGTGGGACGATCTCTGATCCAGGAGGGATGTCATCATGAAAAATTTGTTTGTGACCACGATTGCCATCGCCGCCATCGGAGGCACATGGACCGAAAGAGCCGGCGCGTGCAACTTGAACCTTCCGACTTTCGAACTCATGGGCTTTCCAATCTCCCCGCACCAGGTAGCGGTGATGGGATCGGCCCATGTTGAGGAGAGCTCAGCCACACCGCAGCTGACGTTGGCTGGTTTGCCCGCTTCTCCCCATCAGATTGCGGTCCTCACTTCGCGTTCGAAAACGCTGAAAATGGCTCAGGCTACGGTTGGTACGCGAGAACCAACCACCGTTGGCTTGACGCCACCTAGCCTGCCAACAGGCGCGACTGGCGCTGGGCTTTGTACCGCTGACTGAGCACGCGCAAGATCGAGTACACCATTTCAAGACCGCTCGGTGGCCTCGAAGTCTTCCGTTGAACCGAGTCAAGATCGCGAGGCGACGACATGCTGGCGATGAGGCGGGCGACCGTTCCGATCTGTCTGCTGCTGCTCACGACCGCGACGTTCGCGCGAGATGACGGCCGCTACGCGAATTCCCCGCTGAAACCCTGGTTCGAGAGCCTGGAGAGCGAATTCGGTAAGTGCTGCGAGGATTCCGACGCCTACGTGGTTTCCGAACCGGATTGGGAGTCCGATCACGGGCGATATCGCGTTCGCATCGACGGCGAATGGGTTCTGGTGCCAGACGGCGCTCTCATCACGCAACCCAACCTCGCCGGACGGACGATGGTCTGGAAGCACTACATCGACGGCCACCCCCGTGTCCGCTGTTTCATACCGGGCAGCATGACCTGATGCGTCGACGATCGTCTGAGACATTAGGATCCCGGCGACAAGGATCCGGGTCCGGCCTGTCCGCCGGCCTGCGGTGCCTCATCACGTCACCACCACCGCTCGTCAGCTCCGACGAGGCGATCGAACAGGACGCTATTGCTGCAATGCATGAGTCCGGTGGCCCGAAAAGGCCTTCGGCCTCAGAGCGGACAAGCCGTGCCCGGCGTTGCAACGCACCCCTGACCAGGAACAATCGGTTGTGGCGTCGGAAGCGGCGGCAGCGGATGGATCGGCACCGGATCGACAGGGATATGTGGCGGCCAGGGCAACGGCCACGGCAACGGCGGAGGGCCGATGTGTATCGGAGGCAGTGGACCGATGATGATCGGCAAATTGGTGTTCGCGGCGTTACTGTCGGCATGCGCGACGCCGACCAACGCGCTTAAGGCAACGAATGAAAGGCGCAACGCTCGGAAAGTCATTGTCGTCGGCTCCTGCTTGGACGCGCCGCCAATACGATCGCGCCAGGGATGAACAATCCCATTGCGCGTCGCCACCGCCAAGCTGGACATGAGAGTTAGAGATAAACGACTAGTCCCAAACAACTAGCCGCTCATCGCAAGGGCCGGACATCTTAAACGTACAGAGAAGCGTTGCCGAGCACGCGCAAGCGGCATGAAGCCCGTCCGGCGCAATCGTCGTCGGTGTTCGCCGTCAACGGCACAACCTCTGCTCCGAACCGATGAGTGCACGGCCTAATTCGGCCGCACCGCGATCTCCGGCGCTGGCTGGATCAGTGCCTCGCCGAGCAGACTCTGCTCGGCCTTCGGGATCGAGAAGCGGACCTTGAAGCCGTCTTCTGTCTCGAGCGTGATGATGCGCTGGGTCGCATCCGTTGATTGCTCGACCACCCAGGCCGCCAGCGGATAGGCATAGCGCAGGCTCTGGTCGCCATAGCGGGCCTTCAGCGCGGCTTCGAGCAGGCCCGGCAGTGTCATGATCAGCGCGCCGACCTGGTTGAGCGAGACGCGCACCTCGGCCGGCTTGCCTGCAGCATCCTCGAACCGCAGCGCGATCGCACCGCCGTCCGGAGCCACCTCGCAGGTCGTGAGCGATTTGACGCTGATTTCCATTGCAAACTCCGACACCCCCGCCTTCGCTATATCGTTCACGATATATCGATATCGGCTGCCGCGTCCAGCCGCCTTTTTTGGAACCGCTCGAAACGCACAGCATGACTCACGGATCGAAATCGTGATATACGCATGGATATAGCGACCCGAACGGCCCGTTTTGACAGGGAGCGAACAAGCCAATGAGCGACTTCAATCTTCTCATCGACGGCAAGATGGTGCCCGGCGACCTGACCATGCCCGTGCTCAATCCCGCGACCGAGGATGTGCTGGCGCAGTGCCCGCGCGCCTCGAAGAGCCAGCTCGACGCGGCCGTGGCCGCGGCAAAAGCCGCCTACCCGGCCTGGGCCGCAACGCCGATCGAGGAGCGGCGCAAGCTCGTGATCAAGATGGCCGACGTCATCGAGGCCAATTCCGGCGAGCTCGCGCGCCTTCTGACCGCCGAGCAGGGCAAGCCACTCACGGATGCCACCGGCGAGGTCCTGGGCATGGCCGCGTTCTTCCGTTATCTCGGCTCGCTCGAGCTGCCGATGCGGGTGATCGAGAACTCCGGCGACCGCAAGGTCGAGGCGTATCGCCGGCCACTCGGCGTCGTCGGCGCCATCATTCCCTGGAACTATCCGCTGCTGATCCTCAGCTTCAAGCTGCCGTCGGCGCTGCTCGCCGGCAATACGCTGGTGGTGAAGCCCGCGCCGACCACGCCGCTCGCGACGCTGCGCTTTGCCGAGCTCGTCAAGGACGTGCTGCCGAAGGGCGTGCTCAACGTCATCACCGACGCGAACGATCTCGGCGGTGAAATGACCAAGCATCCTGACATCCGCAAGATCTCCTTCACCGGCTCGTCCGCGACCGGCCAGAAGGTGATGGCGAGCGCCGCGCAGACACTCAAGCGCATCACGCTCGAGCTCGGCGGCAACGATGCCGGCATCGTGCTCGACGACGTCGATCCGAAGAAGGTCGCGCCCGGCATCTTCGAAGGCGCGTTCCAGAATTCCGGCCAGGTCTGCCTTGCGATCAAGCGACTCTATGTCCACGAGTCCGTCTATGACGAGCTCTGCAACGAGCTGGTCGCGATCGCCAAGAGCACCGTGGTCGATGACGGATCGAAGCAAGGCACCAAGCTCGGACCGCTTCAGAACAAGATGCAGTACGAGAAGGTGAAGGCGTTCCTCGAGGACGCGCGCAAGAACGGCAACGTCATCGCCGGCGGCTCGGCGACGGACCGCCCCGGCTATTTCATCGAACCTACGATCGTGCGCGACATCCAGGAAGGCTCGAAGCTGGTCGACGAGGAGCAGTTCGGTCCCGTGCTGCCGGTGATCAAATATTCCGACAAGGACGACGTGATCCGCCGCGCCAACGCCACGACCTACGGCCTCGGTGCCTCGGTGTGGTCGTCCGACGTCAAGCGCGCCCACGAGGTCGCAAGCCAGCTCGAGTCCGGCACGGTTTGGATCAACAAGCATCTCGACATGGCCCCGCACATCCCCTTCGGCGGCGCCAAGCAGTCGGGCATCGGGACCGAATTCGCCGAGGAGGGCCTCGCCGAGTTCACCCAGCTTCAGATCATCAACGGACCGCCTGCGGCCTGACGAACACGCGGGGTCGCGGCGCAACCGCCGCGGCCCCGGCTCATTTCCAGTGAAGCGGAGGCGGACGATGTTCGATGCACAATGCGATCTTGCCGCCCTGGTCTATTCACCGCATCAGGACCCCGACGCCATCTTGCGTGGCTTCGCGGCCGACCTGAATGCGCGCGGGTTGCGGGTCGTGGGCATGGTGCAGGCGGGCCATTGCGCCGACTCCAGCCTTTCGGCGGTGCTGCTCCACAACGGCGAGAAGCTGCTGCTGGCGCAGGATCTTGATCCGGCCGCGAGCGGCTGCCGGCTCGATCTCGCGCGGCTCCAGAACGCCGCCGGGCGGATCGCCGAGACGATGAGCCACGGCGCAGACCTCGTCATCATCAACCGCTTCGGCAAACGCGAGCGCGATGGCAGGGGACTAGCCTACCTGATCAAGCGGGCGCTCGACTCCGACATTCCCGTGGTGATCGCGGTTTCCGACGACCACTTCGCCCATTGGATCAAGTTCGCCGGCGGCATGAGCGTCAAGCTCCGCTGCGACCGCCACGCGCTCGATGCGTGGTGGCGAGCCGTCTCAGCGCGAGGCGCGGACCCGGTCCCCGATCAGCATCTTACGGTTTGCGAAGTTCTGAAGTGAACGATCTGTGCCTTGCCGTGCTCACGGCCAGTCGGCGAAGTTCAGCGTCGGCTTCGACCGTCCCATCGCGCCACGGGCGCCGGCGCGCCGCCGCCAAGCCCCGGGGGCTTCGCCGGCGTGCTTGCTGAAGAAGCGGCTGAAATAGGCAGTGTCCTTGAAGCCGAGCGCGAACGCGATCTGTTTCACGGTCGCGGTGCTCGCTTCCAGTCGTGTCGCCGCTTCCCTGACGACACGCTGCTGGATCAGGGCGCTCGGTGACCGCTTCAGCTCCCGGCTGCACAGAGCATGCAGGCGGTCCGGCGTCATGCCGAGCAGGCTGGCGTAATCGGCGACCCGGAGTTGCTGATGGTATCGCTCCTCGAGCAGGCTGCGGAATCGGCTCAGGATCTCCGCGCTGCTGCCTTCCTCTTCCGGATCGCTGTCGCTGGCAAAGAGACGCCAGAAGCGCAATGCAATCAGCGTCAGCTCCGCGGACATGATCGACGCGGCACCGCTGCGCGCCGGTGTCGCGATCTCGGTCGCAATCGCGGCAATCGAGCGCGACACGGTGGTGACGAGATCGGGATCGCCCGGAAGCGCCATGATCCCGTCGGCGCGATCGAGAGCCAGATAGGCCGCCTCGGCCGACGGCGGCAGGTAGCGATGCCACGCGCCCGATTTCAGACGGAGCAGCTCTGCGGTCGTGCCCGCCGCCACGTCCAGATAGTTGGCGCATCCGGCCGGCAGCCAGACGATGGCGGGGCCGGACAATGCGATTCTCTCGCCCTCGCGACGGATGTCCGCGACGCCACTGCCGTGCAGGCAGAGCAGATGAATGAAGGGCCGCGCCGCCCTGGAATCGAGCGACCAGCGCCGCGGCTCATAGTGCGACACGATGACTTCGGCGCCGATCGCAGCAGGTCCATTGGGCGGGGCGACAATTGGAACACGCTCGGCGTCCGCGACCGCTCGACGCACTTGGCCGGCGCGACCAGAAACGTGCAATCTTTCGCCGGATCTGTCCATTGAAGGACAAAAGCCGAAGGTGCTTGCTGGGTCAAGTCCCGGCCACGGCACCTCCAGAAGCTGCCGAGCAGAAAAGCCGGGATGGAGAGGAAACGACGCACTTTCATCCCTGCGAGCGATCGCATGGGAGAACCACGGAGGGAGACTCGACATGTTCTCAACGAACCGTCGAACGCTGCTGCGCATCACCAGCGTGACCGCGATGGCCGCCGCGCTCTGGACCTTGACGTCCGCCGCCGAGGCGCAAGACAAGATCCGCATCGGCTACGCGATTTCCAAGACCGGCCCCTATGCTGGCGGCGCGAGCATCACCACACTGCCCAATTACGAATTGTGGGTGAAGGACGTGAACGCTGCCGGCGGCATCAAGCTTGGCGACAAGCGACTGCCGGTCGAGGTCGTCGAATACGACGATCGCTCGAGCTCGGAGGAAGCGGTGAAGGCGATCGAGCGCCTCGCCAACCAGGACAAGGTCGATTTCATTCTGCCGCCGTGGGGAACGGGCCTCAATCTCGCTGTCGGCCCGACCCTGAACAGGCTCGGTTACCCTCACCTCGCCGTCACCTCGGTCACCGACAAGGCGCCGGAGCTCGCGAAGCGCTGGTCGAACGCGACCTTCTGGCTCGGCACGTCCGCGCAAATCTCCGATTCGCTTGCCGAGTTGCTGGCCAAGCTGAAGAGTGAAGGCAAGATCGGCGGGAATGTCGCGATGGTCAGCGTCGCCGATCAGTTCGGCATCGAGCTTGCCGCCGCCGGCCGGGAGGCCTTCAAGAAGCACGGCTTCACGCTCGCTTACGACAAGACCTATCCGCTGGGGTCGCAGGATCTTCAGCCTCTGCTCAATGACGCGATCGCGGCCAAGCCCGATGCGTTCATCGCCTTCAGCTATCCACCCGATACCATCGCGCTGACCGAGCAGGCGCAGCTCCTGAAGTTCAACCCCAAGATCTTCTATGTTGGCGTCGGCACTGCCTTTCCGCTTTACAAGGGCAAGTTTGCCGCCAACAGCGACGGCGTGATGGGGATCGGCGGCTGGAACGCGGACTCGCCACAACTGAAGGACTATCTCGCGCGCCACAAGGCGGCGACCGGAAAGGAGCCGGATCGCTGGGCAAGCCCGATCACCTATGCAAGCCTCCAGGTGCTCCAGCAGGCGATCGAAAAGCTCGGCAAGGTGGATCGCGCCGCGGTCGCGGCGGAAATCCGCTCAGGCACGTTCGACACCATCATCGGTAAGGTCAAGCTGAAGGATGGACTGCTTCAGGAGATCTGGAGCGTCGGTCAGTGGCAGAACGGCGAGTTCTACGGGCTTGCGCCAACCTCACTGCCGGGCGCGCGCGCACCCGTGGTGCCGAAGCCGCAGTGGCAGTGACGCCAACCCGGCAGGCAGGTCTCGCCGCAAGACCTGCCCGCCGGAGCGCCAACAGGACACCGCTTCATGCTGCTGTTCGATATCGTCCTGCCGGGCCTCGTGCTTGGGGGCATGTATGCCCTCATCGCACTCGGCCTGACGCTGCAATACGGCGTGGCGCGCGTCATGAATCTCTCCTATGGCGAGTCGCTCGTCGCGGCCGCGTTCGGTGCGCTGTCTCTCTACACCGGTCTCGGATTGAGCCCGCTGGTGGCGCTGCTGCTCGCCGTGCCCTGCGCGATGGCGTTGAACTGGCTGCTCTACCGCTTCCTGCTCGAAAAGCTGATGCGACGCGGCAAGGACAGAGGCGCGCAGGAGGTCGATAGCATCCTCGTGACGTTCGGCGTGCTGTTCGCCATCCAGGGCATTATGCTCGTCGCATTCGGTGGCCAGTATTACAGCTACAGCTATCTTTCCATTCCCGTCATCGTGCTCGGCACGACGCTTGCCGTCAACCGGCTCGTCGCGCTGCTGTTTGCCGCCGTGATTGGCATCGCCGTCTATCTGGCGTTGACCCGCACACGCGTCGGCACCGCAGTCCGCGCCATCGCGGTCGACGGCAACGCAGCACGGTTGGTCGGCATCGACGTGCCGGCGATGTCGGGCCTTGCCTTTGCCTTCGGTGGCGGCCTGGTGGCGGTCGGCGGCGTGCTGGTCAGCATGTTCCTCACCTTCAACGCCTCGATGGGCGTGGTCTTCACCATGAAGGCGCTCGTCGTCGTGATCATGGGCGGCGTCGGCAACGTGATGGGCGCGCTCGTGGCCGGGCTGATGCTCGGCGTCGTCGAAACCGCAGTCGCCCGGCTGGTCGATCCCGGCCTGACGCTTGCCGCCACTTATGCGCTGTTTCTCGCGGTTCTGCTCATCCGGCCTACCGGCCTGTTCGGAAGGGCCGCCTCGTGATCGCAAGCCCCACCAAAACGCTCGCATGGTGCGCAGGCAGTGCCCTCGCCGCGGCCATCGTCGCCTACCCGCTCTATGCCAACGGCTACTATCTCGCGCTCGGCATCAGCATCCTCTACTTCACGATCCTGGCGACCGCCTGGGCGATGTTCTCCGGCCCGACCCGATACATCTCGCTTGCGACCGTCGCCTTCTTCGGCATCGGCGCCTACACCGCGGCGGTGCTGGGCGAGACCTGGCCCTGGCCGGTCGTGCTGCTGGCCGCTGCGGCGCTGGGCGCGCTGGTCGCTGCCATCACCGGTCTCTCCACGCTGCGATTGTCCGGCATCTACTTCGTGATCTTTTCCTTCGGACTTGCGGAGCTCATCCGGCAGCTCGTGATCTGGTACGAAGTCAACGTCCACAAATCGGTCGGCCGCTACCTCTTCAGCGCCGTGACCCAGGACGTTCTCTACTGGCAGCTTCTCGGCCTCGCCGCCATCGTCTTCCTGACCGGCTTTTTTCTCGGCCGCTCCCGCTACGGCCTTGCGCTGCGCGCGATCGGTGCCGACGAGACCGCCGCCGGTCATTCCGGGATCGACGCGACGCGGATCAAGCTCGGGGTGTTCATGCTGAGCGCCGTCTTCATGTCAGTGACCGGCGCGGTGATGGCGCCGCGCTGGACCTATATCGATCCGTCGATCGCCTTCAATCCGATGATCTCGTTCCAGGTCGTCATCATGGCGCTCTTGGGCGGCGCCGGCTCGCTGTTTGGCCCGGTGCTTGGCGTCGTTCCCCTCGTCCTTCTGTTCGAAGTCCTCACAGCGACGCTGCCGAACCATTTCAGCATTGTGCTCGGCGCGATCTTCGTGATCATCGTCCTGCTGCTGCCGAAGGGCGTCATCGGGCTGATCAAGCCGTGGCGGCGAAATGGACCGGCGGACCATGCCATACCTGCCGGAGGCAGTGAGCAAAGCGGACCGCTGCTTCGGGTCGACGGCGTCGGCAAGTCGTTCGGCGGGCTGCGCGCAGTCGATCGGGTCAGCTTCGAGGTCGCACGCGGACAGATCATCGGGATCATCGGTCCCAACGGCTCGGGCAAGACGACGCTCCTGAACATGCTCTCCGGCGCGCTGGTGCCGTCGTCGGGCGCGATCCGGTTCAACGGCGCGGATATCGGCGGGCTTCGACCGCACCGGATCGCCCGGCTCGGGCTTGCCCGCACCTTCCAGCTCGTGCGCGTGATGTCAGACCTGACCGTCGCAGAGAACGTTGCCGCCGCAGCCTATTTCAGCGGAGGATCGGCGGCACCGGACCACGGAGCGGAGACCAGCGGCGAGCTGCTCGATCTCGTCGGCCTCGGCACCATGCTTGATACGCCCGCCGGCGAGCTGACCTATATCGACCAGAAGCGCCTGGAGCTCGCGCGCGCTCTCGCGCTTGCGCCGCAACTCGTGCTGCTCGACGAATGGCTCGCCGGCCTCAATCCGAGCGAGCTCGAGACCGGGATCGCCTTGATCGCCAGGCTGCGCGACCGCGGCGTGACCATCATCATGGTCGAGCATGTCATGGATGCGATCCGCGCGCTGTGCGGGCATTGCATCGTGATGAATGCGGGCAGCGTGATCGCGCACGGTGTCCCCGACACGGTCCTGTCCGACCCGACGGTCGTGGCCGCCTATCTGGGAGACGCTGATGCTTGAGGTCGCCGCGCTCTCCCACTTCTACGGCAAGCATCAGGCGCTCGCCGACGTGACGCTCGATATTGCCCGCGGCGAGATCGTCGCGATCCTTGGCGCAAACGGCGCGGGCAAGTCGACGCTCCTCAAGAGCATCGCCGGCCTCATCGATCCCGCGCCCGGCGCAAGCATATGCTTTGACGGCGCAGACCTCACCGCGCTTCCGGTCCATCTGATCGTCGAGCGCGGGATCGCGCTCGTGCCCGAAGGGCGCGGCGTGTTCGGCGACCTGACGGTTGCAGAGAACCTCCAGCTCGGCGCCTACCCCGCCCGGGCCCGCGCCGGAGAAGCGGACAGGCTCGCGAAAATCCTGGCACTGTTTCCCCGCCTCACCGAGCGGATGACGCAGACGGTACGGACCATGAGCGGCGGCGAGCAGCAGATGGTCGCGATCGGGCGCGCCCTGATGTCCAATCCTCTTCTCCTGCTGCTGGACGAGCCATCGCTCGGCCTCTCGCCGCTGCTCAGCCGCGAGGTTTTTCGTGCGCTGACGCAGATTCGCGCCGGCGGCGTCAGCGTGCTGCTCGTCGAGCAGAACGCCCGCGCCAGCCTCGACATCGCCGACCGCGTCTATCTGATCGAACAGGGCCGCAACGCAGGCTCCGGAGTGGCCGGCGAGATGAAGAACAACCCCGACGTCCAGCGTGCCTATCTCGGCAAAGCGCGCGCACCTGCAACTGCCCAATCCCCCAGCAACCCATGGAGAGCTCCATGAACGCAATCGACCTTCTCATCGGCGGCAAAGATCAGTCGGCCAGCGACCAGCGGACATTCCAACGTCGCAATCCGATCAGCGGCGAGATCGCAACCATCGTGGCGGCGGCCTCGGTCGACGATGCGATGCGCGCCGCCGATGCGGCCGCGGCCGCGTTCCCCGCGTGGTCGCAGCTCGGGCCCTCCGAACGCCGCAAGCGCCTCAGCGCCGCGGCCGACATCCTCGCGCGACGTGCCCCCGACTTCACCGCGCTGATGGTCGCCGAGACCGGCGCCACCGCAGGCTGGGCCGGCTTCAACGTGCATCTGGCGGAGGGCATGCTGCGCGAAGCCGCCGCGATGACGACGCAGATCTCCGGCGAGATCATCCCGACCGACAAGCCCGACAATCTCGCGATGGCGTTTCGCCAACCCGTCGGCGTCGTGCTGGGGATCGCGCCGTGGAACGCGCCCGTGATTCTCGGCGTGCGCTCGGTTGCCATGCCGCTCGCCTGCGGCAACACGGTGGTGATGAAGGCCTCGGAAATGAGCCCCGGCGTGCACCGGCTGATCGGAAGCTGTCTGACCGAGGCGGGCCTCGGCGATGGCGTCGTCAACGTGGTGACCAATGCGCCGGAGGACGCGCAGGCCGTGGTCGAAGCCCTGATTGCGCACCCGGCGGTGCGGCGCGTGAACTTCACCGGTTCGACCCGGGTCGGCCGCCTGATCGCGCTCGCCTGCGCCAAGCATCTGAAGCGCGTGCTCCTCGAGCTCGGCGGCAAGGCCCCGCTCGTCATCCTCGACGATGCCGATCTTGATGCGGCAGTGAACGCAGCCGCGTTCGGGGCATTCATGAACCAGGGCCAGATCTGCATGTCGACCGAACGCATCGTCGTCGACGACAAGGTGGCCGACGCCTTCGTCGCCAAATTCGCAGCGAAGGCGAAGGGCCTGCCCTACGGCGATCCGCGCAAGGGCAATGTCGTGCTGGGCTCACTGGTGAGCCAAGCCGCCTGCGACCGCGTCGGCGGCCTGATCGACGATGCCGTCGCCAAGGGCGCGGTGATCGCGGCGGGCGGCCGCGGCAACGGCACCATCATGCCCGCGACGATCGTGGATCACGTCACGCCGGCGATGCGCATCTATGGCGAGGAAAGCTTCGGCCCCGTCGTCACGGTCGTCCGGGTCAGCGGCATCGACGAGGCCGTGCGCATCGCCAATGACACGGAGTACGGGTTGTCCTCCGCGGTGTTCGGCCGCGACATCGCACGCGCGCTCGAAATTGCCAAGCGGATCGAGGCCGGCATCTGCCACGTCAATGCACCGACCGTGCACGACGAGCCGCAGATGCCGTTCGGCGGCACCAAGGCCTCGGGCTATGGCCGCTTCGGCGGAAAGGCCGCGATCGACGAGTTCACGGAGCTGCGCTGGATCACGGTGCAGACCGGGCCGCGGCATTATCCGTTCTGAGGTCGGCCGAGCGGCGGCGCGCCATCCGGCCGTGGCGCGCTCCCCTACTCGTCCCTGAGCGCGGCGAGCACCTGCTCACCGAGCTCGGTCAGGCGGTAGGTCACCAGCGGACGGCTCGACGGCGGCTTGCGCGCGAGTTCGACGACATAGCCGCGCACCATCAGCGCTTCGAAGCTTCCATAATAGCCGTGCATGCTGATCTCGCTCTGCCGCCGCGCCCTGAACTCGCGTAGCGCGCGGATCTCGTTGCCCGACAACAGCGACCTGCGGACGCGCTGCACCAGCCTCGCCTTCTGCTGGAGCCAGGCCTCATCCGGCAGCACCCGCAAGGGCTCGATCGATTCGCCGCAAGGCGCGATCTCCGAGACTGCAACCGCTGCCTCCATCGCCCCTGTGCTGACCGATTGCCTGACGAGATCGAGCGCCGCGACCGGCCAGCGGCGGCTCCTATCCACCATGACCGGCGGCGGCACGACGTTGTCGCGCACCATTTGCTCGAAGCGGCCGGCGGTGACGCCGACATAGGCGGCCGCGCGGCGCCGATCGATCAAACAATGCGGCTCCGCCGCCTCCAGCGCGCACGCGCCTTTTCCGTCCACCGCCCAATCCCCCTCTTCGGCCCGCCCTGGCGGCCGCGGCCGAAAACTAGGGCCGGAGACTGCTCTCGAAAAGAACATAATTTCGTACACCTTGCTGCCGAATCGGCAACAGCTATAGTGGGGGATGCGATTTCATGCCCCTGCCCTCTATTACTTCCACGCCGTGCGCCGGACCGGCTCGATCCGCGCCGCCGCGCGCACCCTGAATGTCGCCTCGTCTGCGGTCAGCCGGCAGGTCCTCAAGCTGGAGGAGGAGATCGGCGCGCCGCTGTTCGAGCGGACGGCGCGCGGCCTGACGCTGACCACGGTCGGCGAGATGCTGGCTCGGCACGTCATGACCGTGCTCCAGGACCACGACCGCTTCCGCTCCGACGTCCAGTCACTGTCCGGCACATGGCGCGGCTCGGTGAGCATCGCCTGCATCGAGTCGCTCGCGGAATCGCTCCTGCCTGACCTGATCGCATCGCATCGCGGCCGCGCCCGCCGCGTCACCTTCACCACGCAGGTAATGGGATCGGCCGACGTGCTGGACGCGCTGAGCCGCGGCGAAGCCGACATCGGCATCGCCATGGCGCTGCGCCATCCCCAGGATCTGCGCCAGGTCGCGCTGAAGCGTTTCCGGTTAGGGGCGATCGTCGCCGCCGATCATGCGCTGGCGCGGCGCCGGACCGTGACGCTGGCGCAGTGCCTCGCCTTTCCGATCATCCACGCACTTCCGGAGCTGTCGATCTACCACCTGCTGCAACCACTCATCGCGCAGCTTACCGAAACGCCCGAGCCTGCCGTGCAGGCCAATTCCATCGACCTGATGCGCGAGCTGGCGGCGCGCGGCGTCGGCGTTGCGATCCAGACCCAGATCGGCATCGGCCGCCTTGCGAAGAGCGGACAGCTCAAATTCCTGCCGCTGGACAACGCTGGCAGTCCGGTGTGGTCAGACCTCGGCGTCTATGTCCGCGCCGAACGGGTCCTGCCCGCCCATACGGAGTCGTTTCTCCAGGAGCTGGTGCGCGAGCTCGGCGATCGGGAACGGCAGGAGAACGCCGACCACGGCAAGGTCGGCGCGTAAGGCGCGCCCTACTCCGCCGCCTGCCGCACGTGGCGCGCTGTCGGGGTGCGCATGGTGACGAGCTCTTCGGCGGCCGTCGGATGCAGCGCCATGGTGGCGTCGAAGTCGGCCTTGGTCGCCTTCATCTTCACGGCGATCGCGACCGCCTGGATGATCTCGGCGGCGGCATCGCCGACGATGTGGCAGCCGAGCACGCGGTCGGAGGTGCCATCGACGATGATCTTCATCAGCACGCGAGTGTCGCGGCCGGACATCGTCGCCTTGATCGGGCGGAACGTTGCCTTGTAGATGTCGACGAGGCTGAATTGCGCGCGCGCTTCGGTCTCGGTGAGGCCGACGGTGCCGACCTCCGGCTGCGAGAACACGGCGGTCGGGATGCTGGAATGGTCGACCCGCACCTCGCGCTTGCCGAACACGGTGTCAGCGAAGGCGTGGCCCTCGCGGATCGCGACCGGCGTCAGATTGTGGCGATGGGTGACGTCGCCGATGGCATAGATGCTGTCGACCGAGCTCTTCGAGAAGCCGTCGACCGCGATGCCGCCGTTCTTCGGATTGATGGCAACGCCGGCCTTCTCGAGGCCCATATTGGCGACGGCGGGATGGCGGCCGATCGCAAACATCACTTGGTCGGAGGCAACGCTCGAGCCGCTCGACAGATGGCTGGTGAACTCATCACCGTGACGATCGACCTTGCTCACCGTGCAGCCGGTCAGGATGGTGATCCCCTGCTTTTCCATCTCGCTGCGGACATGGGCGCGGACGTCGTCGTCAAAGCCCCGCAAGATGTTGTCGCCGCGATAGATCACGGTGACGTCGGAGCCGAAGCCGGCAAAAATCCCGGCGAATTCCAGCGCGATATAGCCGCCGCCCTGGATCACGATCCGCTTCGGCAATGTCTTGAGATGAAACGCCTCGTTGGAGGAGATGACGTGCTCGATGCCGGGGATCGCCGCGCCATGGTTGGGCGCGCCGCCAGTGGCGATCAAAATGTATTTTGCGGTGATCGTCTTGTCGTTCTCGAGCAGGCGGATGGTGTGAGCATCCTCGATCACCGCGCGGCTCTTGACGATGCGCGCGCCCGACTTCTCGACGTTCGTGGTGTAGGCCACCTCGAGCCGCGCGATCTCCTTGTCCTTGTTGGCGATCAGCGTCGGCCAGTCGAAGCTCGCAGGAGGAATGGTCCAGCCGAAGCCCGCGGCGTCCTCGATCTCGTGGCGGACATGCGATCCGATCACGAACAGCTTTTTCGGCACGCAGCCGCGGATCACGCAGGTACCGCCCATGCGGTACTCTTCCGCGACCATCACGCGCGCGCCGTGACCGGCCGCGATGCGCGCGGCGCGCACGCCGCCCGAACCACCGCCGATGACAAAGAGGTCGACGTCGAATTCAGCCATTGTCCACTCCGACCTCTTTGTCTCTCGTCCTCGTCACATGTCCTTGCCGCGCTTCTTCATCTCGGCGCGGAACGCGCTCGCGACGATCTCGGAGAAGTTCTGCGCCCACGTATTCGTGAAGGCCATGCCCTGTTCGATCGCACGCGGCTCGGCGGTAATCAGCTTCTGCCCCAGAGGAGACTTGTAGAACGTCACGAGATCCTTGAGCTCCTGCTCGGTGAACTGTGCGGCGTAGGCCTGCGCCATGCCGTCGCCGATCTCCTTCTCGCGGCCGGCGAGCTGCTGCACCACCACCGGTGCCAGCTCGTTGAGGTCCTTCTGGTAGTTAAGGTTCTGCCCGATCAGCGCGCCCTTGACCTTCTCCACCATGCCGGGGACGGCGTTGGCATACAGCGCGTTGGCGTTCTTCATGGTCAGGATTTCCTTGGCGGCCGCGATCGCCGCGGGCGAGGCCTTGGGCGCTGCCGCCTGCTGTGCCGCCGCCGGGACGGCGCCAAAAGCCAGTCCCAAGGCGACTCCCAGGGCGAGGCTGGCCACGGGCAGCATCTTCAAAACGCTCTTCATTCCTAGTCTCCTTTCGGCTTTCGCCGTTCAATCACGCGGATTCCCTCGCCGCCCGCCAGAACGGCAGAGCCGGCCAAGCCGATGAACAGTCCATGCTCCACCACACCGGGGATCGCGCTCAACGCGACCGCGAGCCGTGCCGGGTCCTCGATCCGTCCGAGATGGGCATCGAGGATCCAGTGGCCACCATCGGTGACGAAAACGTGGCCGTCCTTGGCCTTGCGGAGCGCCATTTGCCCGGAAACGCCGGTTAGCGCAAATGCCTTCTCGATCGCCCGTCGTGTCGCGCCAAGGCCGAACGGAATAACCTCCACCGGCAGCGGGAAACGGCCGAGCGTTGCAACCCATTTGCTGTCGTCCGCAATCACGATCATGCGATCGGAAGCAGCTGCGACGATCTTCTCGCGGAGCAGCGCGCCGCCGCCGCCCTTGATCAGGTTGAGCTCGGGATCGACTTCGTCAGCACCGTCGACGGTGATGTCGAGATGCTCGATCTCGTCCAGCGTGGTCAGCGGCACGCCGCAACGGACCGCGTCGGCACGCGTGGCCTCCGAGGTCGGCACGCCGATCACCTTGAGGCCGGCGCGCACACGCTCGCCGAGCAGCTCGACGAAGTGCTTGGCCGTCGACCCGGTGCCGAGACCGAGCTGCATGCCGTCGCGCACCTCCTCGAGGGCGCGTGCAGCCGCCTGTCGCTTCAACTGGTCCATGTCCACGTTCGGGCCTGCCCTTTATCTCTGTCTTGGGGGTCTCGTTTGGAGAGACCGCCGGAAATAGGTCGTTTTCGGCGGCCTATCTAGCCCCGTTTTGGCCCGGAGAACAGGCCTGCGGAACGAGGTTATAAGCTGATCTTATGGCCGCTCCGCTTGCAGAAGCTCCGTCTTGCCGGTAGCGCATGATCATGACCGCTCATACCATCGTCTTCGATCTCGACGGCACGCTTGTGGATACGGCGCCCGACCTGATCAGCGCGCTGAACCATGTGCTCGACCGCGAGGGCCTGCCGCCCGTGCCGTTGCAAACGGCCCGCAACATGATCGGCGCCGGTGCCCGCAAGCTGATCGAGCGGGGCCTGGAGGCCGAAGGCCGGATCGTCGGCGTCGAGGACATCAACCGGCTGACGGCGGATTTCATCGCCTATTACGCCGACCATATCGCCGACGAATCGCGCCCTTTCGAGGGGCTGGAGGCAGCGCTCGACCACCTCGCGGAGCGTGGACACCGGCTCGCGGTGTGCACCAACAAGCTCGAATGGCTCTCCAGGCGGCTGCTCGACGCGCTGGGCCTGAGCCAGCGCTTTGCCGCCATCTGCGGCGCCGATACCTTTGGGGTGCAGAAGCCCGACCCGACCATCCTGCGCGAGACCGTGGCCCGCGCCGGCGGACAGCTCGCCGCCAGCATCATGGTCGGGGACGCCGGAACCGACGTTGGGGTGGCCCGGCGCGCCGGGGTTCCAGTGATCGGCGTCAGCTTCGGCTACACCGATGTGCCGATCGAGGAACTCAAGCCGGACCGCCTGATCCATCACATGCGCGACCTGCCGGCTGCGGCGACGAGCCTGATGGGTCGCCCAAACGCCGAGGCAAGCGCCTGATATCGTTACAAAACCCGCTGCATTAACCATCTATTAACTATGCGCGCCCGGCCCGTTGCGTGGGCAAACCGACGCTCCTAAGGTCCGCTCGGGGATTGTGGCGGATCGTCGCAGTAGTGTGGATGTCATGCGTCTTGTGATCGCGATTGCGTTTGCGGGTGCGAGCCTGGCCGGGTGCTCCTCGGTCTCTTGGGACATGTTCAAGTCGACGCCCCCTGCCGTTCAGGTCCGGCTCGAATCGAACCCGCCCGGCGCGGATGCTGCAACCTCGCTCGGCCCGGGCTGCAAGACCCCCTGCTCGGTGTCGGTTCCCGCCCCGGATGCTCCCTTCACCGTCAGCTTCACGCTGAACAACTACCTGCCGGCCTCAATGCCGGTGAACGTCGTCAAGACCCCCGGCGATTTCTCCACACCCGCCTCGGTGACGACCGACCCAAATCCGGTCTTCGTCGAGCTGCAACCGGCCGCGCCGCCGAAACCGGTGAAGAAACCGCACCGACCGAAGAAGCCGAAGGCGCCAAAGGCAGCGGCGCCCGCCGCGACAGGCTCTCCGTTCCCCGACCCGAACTCGGCCCCGCCTCCCGCCGCGCCGCCGCCCACAGCCGCCGCACCTGCGCGCTAATACGGTGCAGCGCACGATTGTCGACAACGGCGGGGATGCTTAGATTGCATCCAATGTATTTGTCACCGCGCAAAGCGCGGTGATGACGATCGTGACAAGGCTTGTTGAATGAACGGACCCGCTGTGAGTCCCCTGTCCCCGCTGGCCAGCCCGATGACCGACCCGTTCGGCCGGACCATCACCTATTTGCGCGTCTCCGTCACCGATCGCTGCGACCTGCGCTGCTTCTACTGCATGTCGGAGGACATGACCTTTCTGCCCAAGGCGGACCTCTTGACGCTGGAGGAACTCGACCGGCTCTGCTCGGCCTTCATCGCCAAGGGCGTGAGAAAACTGCGGCTGACTGGCGGCGAACCCCTGGTCCGCCGCAACGTGATGTCGCTGGTGCGCTCGCTGTCGCGTCACCTCGCGAGCGGGAGCTTGCGCGAATTGACGCTGACCACCAACGGAACGCAACTGGCCAAGCACGCGGCGGAACTCGCCGATTGCGGCGTCCGCCGCATCAACGTCTCGCTCGACACGCTTGATCCGCAGAAGTTTCGCGAGATCACCCGCTGGGGCGAGATCGACAAGGTTTTGGAGGGCATCGAGGCGGCACGCGCGGCTGGGCTCGCGGTGAAGATCAACGCGGTGGCACTGAAGAATCTCAACGAGGACGAGCTCCCCTCGCTGATGCAGTGGGCGCACGGCAAAGGCATGGGCCTGACGCTGATCGAGGTGATGCCGATGGGCGAGATAGGCTCGGGCCGCATCGACCAGTATCTGCCGCTGTCGCTGGTGCGCGCGCGGCTCGCCCAGCAGTTCACGCTGACGGACTTGAGCGAGACCACGGGCGGTCCGGCGCGCTATGTCAGCGTCACGGAAACCGGCGGCAAGCTCGGCTTCATCACGCCGATGACCCACAACTTCTGCGAAGCCTGCAACCGGGTGCGCATCACCTGCACGGGCACGCTGCACACCTGCCTCGGCCACGAGGATGCCTCGGATTTGCGTAAGCCGCTGCGGGAATCGACTGAGGATGCGCTGCTTGCGGCTGCGATCGACCATGCGATCGGCCTCAAGCCCAAGGGGCACGATTTCATCATCGACCGCCGGCACAACCGGCCGAGCGTCTCCAGGCACATGAGCGTCACCGGCGGCTAGGCCGGTGATAACGATCAGACCGGCTTGTGCATGAAGAACTGGGCGATGATCGTCGCGCCCAGGAAAGTGCCGGCGTTCGCCATCAGCGAGACGACGACGATCCGCCAGCCGAGCGACCGGAACGCGGGCAAATCCTTTGCGATGGACAGGCCCGCAAATGCGAGCAGCGGCGTTGCGAGGGCAAGGAAGTTGATCTTGCCGGTGATCGCGGCGACATCGGCGGCGAACGGCGTGGTTGGATAAGTCAGTGCCATCGCCACCAGGGACACCCAAACCACGGCCGGCACAACGCGCTTCGTCAAGACATAGACCAGGTGGCCGGCCACGACGGCTGCGACGATCATTGCGGCGCCTGCCAAAACCGAAACGTCCGGCACCGTCTTGTAGGCGATGTAGTTGCCGACCAGGGCCACCAAGGCGCTCACCAACCAGATCGACAGGAATTCGACTGCAGAAAAGGTCGTCGCGGGCTGATGCGAGCTCGCTGGAACCGAAGCCTCCGGCGGAGGCAGCGGCTCAGAGGTTGTCTGGCGGCGACCGAGGATCGGCTCGAGTACACCGTAGGCCCAAACCGTGAAGGGCAGCGACAGGAACAGCGTGAAATAGGTGCCGACAGTGGTCGTGATCAGGTTGCTCGCGGCGGCGAAGGCGGCGACGTCCTTGGCGACCTCGGGCGTTTGTTGAGCCGCGATCGCACCGGACGCAGCCGCCATCAGGCTGCCGGAGCCGACGCCTGCTCCCATCGCGAGAGCAAGCGGATCGAATATCCCAAGGCCGGTGACGACACCGGCGAAGATCGCGATAAAGACCGTGCCGAAAATCGTGCCCGTCATATACTCGGCGAGCACGCCGCGCCCCTCGGGGCTGTTCATCCCATACTTTTCACCGATTATGGCAAGGCTCGGCTCACGGCCGACCGAAAAGGTCGCGCCGATGGCCTCCCGCTTGATGCCGAGTAGCAGCGCGAGCGGCAAGCCAAATACCATCGTGCCGAAGAAGTGCCCGAACTCCTGGAATACGAGCGCCCAGCCTGCGGCCAGGATCTTGGGCAGGGAGCCGCCGACGAGCAGGCCCAGCTTCGCGACGAACAGGAGCAGCGCGGGCTGGAGCGCCGCCCCGGCGACGGCCTGGGTCCGGGCGTCGAAGCGGATCACCGCGGGCAGCCGCGGGCTTGCGAGCCCCCACGCCGCTCCTATGAGCAAGGCCCACAGCAAGGGCAACAGCACGACCTTATAGCTGCCGCCAAGCGGGACCGTGACCGCACCGATCAACTCGGCGAACAGCACGGTTACGCCAACGCCGACGAAAACCCTCGGCAAGCCTGCCCAACCGACGTCGACGCCGGTCGGAGATGCGGATGTCACGTTGCTCATGCAAAGCCCCCTTTCACGATGACGTTGACCCTCGAGACGTCATTCCCGGATTCCCGGCGCGTAGCCGAAGGCCACCGCCGGTTCGGCAGCGGTCTCGACCCAGACGCTCTTCACCTGCGTGTATTCATGGAGCGCCTCGACCCCGCTCGAGCGGCCGTAACCGCTCATGCCGAAGCCGCCAAAGGGCGACGCAACGTTGATCGTCTTGTAGGAGTTGATCCAGAATGTCCCCGCCTTGATCTGCGCCGCGACCCGGTGCGCACGAGCGACATCGCGGGTCCATACCGCGCCGGCGAGGCCGAAGTCGCTGTCATTGGCAATCGCGATCGCGTCTTCTTCGGAATCGAAGGGGATCGCTGCGACGACCGGGCCGAAGATCTCGGCACGGGCAACGCCCATGTCGTTGCGGACGTCGCGCAGCACGGTCGGTCGGACGAAGAAGCCGCCTTGTCCGGCACTCCCGTCGGTTCCGGTTGCAAGCGTCGCGCCCTCCTCGAGACCGCGTTTCACCATCGCGAGCACGTGGGCGTACTGCCGCGCATTGTTGATCGGCCCGACCTCGGTATCCGCACCATCCGGCGAGCCGACCTTCAGCTTCGCAGCGCCGTCGGCGACCATCCTGACGAAGCGGTCGTAGACGGAGCGTTCGACCAGAAGCCGCGAGCCGGCGACGCAGCTCTGTCCGGCGCCGGAGAAGATGGCGGCCTGTGCTCCGATCGCCGCGCGCTCGAGGTCGGCGTCAGCAAACACGATGTTCGCGGATTTGCCGCCGAGTTCGAGAACGCAAGGCAGCACGCGCCTGGCCGCGGCCTGCGCGATCAGCTTGCCCGTCGGTACCGAGCCGACGAATACGGCCTTCCTGACGGCCGGATGGCCGAGAGCCGCCTGGCCCGTCGTATGGCCGTATCCGGCGAGCACGTTGACGAGTCCGACCGGCAATCCGGCTTCTTCCGCAAGCAGCACGACCGCCATGGAGGTGAGCGGCGTCAACTCCGACGGCTTCAGGAGCACGCCATTGCCCATCGCAATGGCGGGCGCAAGCTGCCAGCCGCAGGTGAAGATCGGCGCGTTCCAGGGCGTAATCTGGAGGACGATCCCCATCGGCTCGCGGCGGGTATAGTTGAGATGGCTCGACGGGACCGGGATCACCTCACCGTGGAATTTGTCGGCCCAACCGGCGTAGTACTCGAACATCTCGGCGACCTTGGCGACCTCAACGCGCGTGTCGCGGATCGGCTTGCCGGCCGACAGGGATTCGAGCCGCGCCAGCTCCTCCGCCCTGCCCTGAATTGCGCGCGCGATAGCCTGCATGATCCTGCCACGAGCGGCACCGGTCTGCCGCGCCCAGACGGCCTGCGCGGTGACGGCGGCCGCAGCCGCTTCAGCGACCACCGCATCGCCGGCATCGCGATAGGCATAGAGCGGCTCACCGGTTGCAGGATCGTCGATCTTGATGATCTCGCCCGCCCCGAGAACGGCACGACCGGCGACATGAGAGCCGATCGCCATGCAGTCGGGCCAAAACGGCGCGAGCGCGTCGCGCAGCCGTCTTTCGATGAAAGGCGTCATGGTGTCACTCACATCCTGCCGAGCTGCAGCTCGACGATCCTGTTGAAGTCTTCCGGATCGCTTATTGAGGTTGCGCTGGCGGCCCAGATCCGCGCGGCCTCTTCTGCGATGGGCAGGTCGATACCGAGCTCGCCAATGAGCTGGCTGGCGAGGCGCACGTCCTTGCGCATCAGCTTCATGGTGAAACCGGAATCGAAGGCACCGTTCAGAATCCAGGTCGGCAAATTGACTTGCGTGACACCGGACCGGCCGGAGCCGGCGTTGATGCCGTCGAACAGGCGGACCGGATCGACCTTGGCTTCGCGCGCGATGCGCATGGCTTCAGCGGCCGTGAGCAGATGTGCAGCGCAGAGCAGATTGTTGATGATCTTGCAGACGTGCCCGGCGCCGACCGATCCGACATGGACCCGTTTCGCGCTCATGTCCGCCAGGATCGGTTCGACCGCGGCGACGTCCTCATCGGCACCACCGATCACCATGGTCATGGTCGCGCTGATCGCGCCTTTCGGGCCGCCGCTCACGGGAGCGTCGATCATCGCCATGCCGCGCGCCGCGAGAGCGGTGGCGAGCCGACGCGTGGTCTCAGGGTGGGATGTCGAGGTGTCGACCACACGCAGGCCGGGCCTCGCATGCGTAATGATGCCGCCCTCGCCGGCCACGACGGCCTCCACGGTCTCGGCGGTCGGTAGCGACAGGACGAGCAGATCCGCACGAGCGCAGAGAGGTGCGATGCCGTCGAAGACGGCAATGCCGTCCGAAGCGAGCGCTGCACGGACCGGTTCCGAGGCGTCCGTCGCCAGCACCTCGTGCCCGGCGCGCTTCAGCGAGAGCGCCATGCCGCGCCCCATGTTCCCCAATCCAATGACGCCGATGGCCGCCATAGTTCCCCCTCGCGGATAGTGTGGGGAAACCATAGGCGTTACCTCCGCGCCGCGGCATCAGCAGTGCGGTTGCCTATTGTTGCCTCATGAGCAACACTTGGGCATGAGCGATCCCATCGACGACAATCGGCTTCGATACCTGTTCGAATCCGCGCGTTACGGCTCCGTACGCACCGCGGCCGACGCCCTGGGTGTCAATCCATCCGTCGTGAGCCGCCAGATCGCCCAGCTGGAGCAGGATCTCGACGCAACGCTCCTCGATCGGCACAGCCGCGGGGTTCGTCCGACCGAGGCCGGCCAACTGCTGGTCGAGCACTATCGCCGCCACGCCGCCGACCGGGACGACACCCTGACCAAACTGCGGGAAATCCAGGGGCTTCAGCGCGGACACATCGACCTCGTGTTGGGCGAGGGCTTCGTCGCGGACCTGATGGGAGCCTCGCTTGGTGAATTCTGGCGTCGGTACCCCGCGCTGACGATATCCCTCGAACTCGCCGGTACGAGCGACGTCATTCGCGCGATTGCCGACGACCGCTGCCACATCGGCCTCCTCTATCATCCTCCCCAGGATCCGAGGATCCGCGATAACGCAGCAATCCGGCAGCCGATTTGCCTGATCGCGCGTCCTGACCATCCACTTGCGGGACTCGGCCGGCCGGTGAAGCTCCGCGACGTCGCCGGATATTCGCTCGGCACCATGTATCCCGGCTATGGGACGCGCCAGCTCCTCGCCATGGCCGAGATGTCGGAGAAGGTCGGCCTCTCACCCAAGCTCACCACAACCTCGATCAACATTCTGAGGCATTTCGTACGCTCGGACCTTGGCGTCACGCTGCTTCCGGCCTTCTCGGTGGCGGCCGACATCGCAGACGGTTCGCTGGTCGCGATCCCCGTAGATAACCCTCTGCTCGCGGCGGCCGAGGCCCACGTCATCACACGATCAGGCCGCGAACTGCCAAACGCAGCCAGCCAATTGCTCAGATATCTGATCAGCAAGATGAAAGCCTTCAGCCCCGCCTGACCGGGTATGCCCTCCTGCACAAGAGTTACGTCAGAGACGAATTCCGGCGACTGCCGTCGGGCCGACGTGGTAGATTCGTGCCACCGCCTACTAACCCGCTGACGGCACGTCAATTTGTCCATTTTCCGATTGACGGCGCGGCAACCCGCTGAAATGGTGCATCCGCCTTTGCTTGCCCGGCAGAGATAAGCTGGCCCGCCCCTTTTCGCGGTCGCGGTCAAGACGGCAAGGCATGAGGAGGACTGACGCCGCAATCGCTCCGGACGATGGCCGTGCGGTCACGTGCAATTTGCACGCGGGCCGAGCGATGCGTGTTGATGCCTCCGTGAAGTCAAGGCCGCGGCGGAGAAAAGTAAGATGCGTCCATTGTTGGCGGTGAGCAACGCCATCGATCTCCTCAATGAAAAGATCGGCAACTTCTGTAACCTGTTGGTGCTGCTGGCGTGCCTCGTCAGCGCCGCCAATGCCATGATCCGCTACGCCTTCAGCTACTCGTCGAACGGCTGGCTGGAGCTGCAATGGTACATGTTCGCCGTGCTCGTGATGTTCGGCGCGTCCTATACCTTCAAGCGCAACGAGCATGTCCGCGTCGAGATCTTCTATCTGATGCTGTCCGAGCGCGGCCAGCTCTGGCTCGACCTCATCGGCACGCTTTTCTTCCTGATCCCCTCCTGCCTCCTGCTCGCAAAGCTCTCCTGGCCGTTCTTCATGCAGGCCTATGACGTCGGCGAGATGTCCGGCAACGCCGGCGGCCTGGTTCGCTGGCCGATCAAGTTCGTGATCCCCGCAGGCTTCGTGATGCTGGCGCTGCAGGGTGTGTCCGAAGTCATCAAGCGTATCGCGGCTCTCCAGGGCTATGTGACGATCGACGCCAAGTACGAGAGACCGACACAATGACCATTACGCTGGAGATGATGCCGCCGATGATGTTCGGCGGCCTGGTGGTGGCGATGCTGATCGGCTACCCGGTCGCGTTCACGCTGGCGGCGCTCGGACTCTCCTTCGGCTTTCTCGCGATCCATCTCGGCTTCTTCGACCTGAACTTCCTTCAGGCGATTCCGGGCCGCGTGTTCGGCAGCGTGCTCGCCAACGAGCTGCTGCTCGCGATTCCCTTCTTCACCTTCATGGGTGCGGTGCTGGAGCGATGCGGGCTGGCCGAGGACATGCTGGATTCCATGGGCCAGCTGTTCGGCCCGATCCGCGGCGGTCTCGGCTACTCCGTCATCATCGTCGGCTTCATCCTCGGCGCCATCACCGGCACGGTGGCGGCGCAGGTCATCGCCATGGCGCTGATCTCGATGCCGGTGATGATCCGCTACGGCTACAATATCCGCTACATCACCGGCGTGCTGGCCGCCTCCGGCACCATCACGCAGCTCGTGCCACCCTCGCTGGTGCTGATCGTGCTCGCCGACCAGCTCGGCAAGTCGGTCGGTGACATGTATCTCGGCGCCTGGGGCCCCTCGATCTTCCAGATCATCCTGTTCGCCGGCTACACCTTCATGCTCGGTATCTTCAAGCCGAGCCACGTTCCGGCGGTGCCGAAAGAGGCGCGCACGCTGACCGGATGGGCGCTGTGGAAGAAGTGCCTGCTCGGCATCATCCCCTCCGCGGTCCTGATCTTCGTCGTGCTCGGCACCATGATGCTGGGCCTTGCGACCCCGACGGAAGCGGGCGCGATGGGCGCGGTCGGCGCCATCGTCCTCGCCGCGATCCACCACAAGGACTTCTCCTCCACGGGACGCAAGATCCTGATCATCGGCGTCATCACGGCCGGCATTGGCACGATCGTCGCGATGCTGTTCAGCGAGAACATCGTCTTCAAGCTCGCCTATGCGATCACCTACCTCGCGGTTGCCTGGATCTGCATCGAGGCGGCGCGCATTCCCGACCTGCGCGACCTGATCAAGCAGGGCTACGAGACGACCATGCGCATCACCTGCATGGTTACCTTCATCCTGATCGGCTCGACCTGCTTCTCGATCGTGTTCCTGGGCTGCAACGGCGGCGTCTGGCTCGAGCACCTGCTCACCTCCCTGCCCGGCGGCGTCTGGGGCTTCCTGATCTTCATCAACCTCTTCATCTTCTTCGTCGCGTTCTTCCTCGACTTCTTCGAGATCGCCTTCATCATCCTGCCGATGATCGCGCCGATCGCACAGAAGATGCTGGCGCCGGTGGTCGGCCCCGACGCCGCGCTGATCTGGTTCGGCGTCATGCTGTGCGTGAACATGCAGACCTCGTTCCTGCATCCGCCGTTCGGCTTCGCGCTGTTCTACCTGCGTGGCGTCGCGCCGCGCTCGGTGAAGAGCTCCGACATCTACTGGGGCGCGGTGCCCTGGATCGGATTGCAGATGATCATGGTGCTGCTCGTGATCGTCTTCCCCTCCGTGGTGACGGGCCTGCTCGACAAGCCGGTCAATGTCGATCTCGACAAGGTGAAGATCGAGGTGCCGCAGATCGAACTGCCCCCGCTCGACCTCGGCCCGCCGCAGAAGTAGGCGGCCGGACCGAGACGGAGCGCATGGACCAGCGGTCGATCATGACGATGGGCCTCATCATGATCGCGCTTGTGGTCGGCCCGTGCCATTGTTGTATCAGTCGCGGTCTTTGTGATGCGCCTGCAAAACCTCTCTTTTGATGCATGGTTGGAGCACTCATTCGGTCGCGAAGTTCGCTTTCAGCAAGCACCTTGGTACTTCGACCCGGATACTGATTGGTGGGACCCGCTGCCGGTGGAAGCCGTGTCCTATCTCACTCGATTGTTTGAAGACCCCGAATCTGCATTACAGGGATTTGCCGACAGCCAAATTGCGCAAGGGCTGACCTACCTCGTAAATACGAGCGCAAGCGGCGATAACCGATGGCTTTGCTCGACCGATGTGCCGATCAAAGATCGTGTCCGCTGCATAAACTCTGTCGCCATTCTGTTTGAGAAACTGTTTGAGCCTCGCTGCGCTCCTAGTCTGTCTCACCTCAGCGAAGCCGATGCCGGAACGCTGAACTGTGTTTGCTATATGTGGTGGGATGTGTTTCCGAGCTTGGCGCTTGCCGGCGACCCAGACCTGCCAACTCTCCACGATTGCGCGCTGAACGTCATGGAGCGCACCCTTCGCCTCGACTCGATTGCGTGCCAGGAGAGCGCTCTGCACGGGCTGGGACACTGGCATCGAGACTGCGGTGAACAAGTGACCCAAATCATAGACCGCTTTTGCGAGTCACATTCTGGAGCCGACCCCCGGATTTTGGCCTATGCGCGATCGGCTCGCTGCGGATGCGTGCTGTGACCTTCCGCCAGCTTGAAGCACAGCGTGAACTGCGCACCGCCGCCGGGGAGATTTTCGACGGCGATGCTCGCCGCGTGATCTTCCGCGACGCCGCGCACGATCGACAGCCCAAGGCCCGCACCGTCGCTGCGCTGGCGGTCCGCGCGCCAGAAGCGCTGGAAGATCAGCTCGCGCTCGGCCTCCGCGATGCCGGGGCCGCAATCGCGCACCCGTACCACGCCGTCGCCGCCGACCTCGACGTCGACGGCGGTATTCTTCGCGGTGAACTTGATGGCGTTCTCCGCGAGATTGAAGATCGCCCGTTGCAGCATCTCGGAATTGCCGTGGATCAGGACCGGCGCATCGGTGCCCTTCAGCGCGATGTCCTTGTGCTGGGCGAGCGCGAGCGGCGCGATCGAGCCGATCACCTCGGCGCAGACGGCACGCAAATCGGCGGTCTCGCCGGGATCGAGCACCAGCGTATCTAGCTCGGCGATCTCCAGCAGCTGGGCGACGATCCTGCTCATGCCCTCGATGTCGGCAAGCAGCGCCTCCTTGGCCGCGCCATCGCCCAACGTCTCGATCCGCGTGCGCAGGATCGCGAGCGGCGTGCGCAGCTGATGTGCAGCGTCCGCGGTGAACTGCCGCTGCACGCGAAAACCGTCCTCGAGCCGGTCGAGCGCCTGGTTGACGGCAGTGACCAGCGGTAGGATCTCGCGCGGGATCTGCTCCGTCGGAAGGCGGATATCGGTGCGCGCGGGGCCGATGTTGGTCGCCTCCTCCGAGGCCTTCAGCAACGGCGCGATGGCGCGGCGGAAGATGATGATGTCGGTGGCAAGCAGGACCAGGAGGATCGGAATCGTGATCCACCCGACTCGCCGGAAGAAGTTGGCGACGATGTCGTCGATGATGACGTCGCGATGGGCGAGATCCTCGGCGACCTGAATGCGCATGGTCTTGTCGTCGACGGTGCGCGTGACGCCCGCGCCGGAAATGGTCTCCGAGGCCGGCGCGCCGGTCTTCTTGTGCGAGGAGAACAGCACGCGGCCGTCGGCATCGCTGATGTCATATTGGTAGCGGCCATAGGCCTCCGAATAGAGGCCCCGGAGGCTGTCAGGCAGGTTGAACGTGATCCTGCCGTCCGGCTGCACGGCGATGCGCTCGGCGAGCACCTCGGCCTGCGCCCGCATGGCCGCACGATGCAACTGCCCGATCTCCGAGCTCAGCAGCCAGAACAAGACCGGCGGCAGGAAGATCGCCACCACGGCGATCGCGACGATGTGCAGGAAGACGATGCGCCAGATCAGCGATTTGAACGTCAGTGACCTCAGGCGCACCACGCTATTTCTCCTCGGCCATCAGATAGCCGACACCGCGGATGGTGTGGATCACGACCCTCGCGCCGTGCTCGGCGAGCTGCTTGCGCAGCCGCGAGACGTAGACCTCGACCGCATTGGAGGCGACCTCACCCTCGAGCCCGAAGATGTGGTCCTCCACGTTCTTCTTCGGCACCACCCGCCCCTGCCGCCGCAGCAGGATCTCCAGCACCGAGGTCTCGCGCGAGGAGATGATCCGCGGCTGGTCGTCGACGAAGATCTGCCGGCTCTCGGTGTCATAGACGAGATTGGCAAGGCGCAGCGAGCGGCCGAGCAACTGGCCGGGGCGGCGCAGGATCGCCTCCAGCCGCGCCACCAGCTCCTCGAGCGCGAACGGCTTTGCGAGATAATCGTCGGCGCCGCTGCGCAGGCCGTTGACGCGATCCTGCAAGCCACCGCGCGCGGTCAGCACCAGCACCGGCAGCGGGTCCATGTGGCGGCGCAGCTCGCGCAGCACCGCAAGACCGTCGCCATCGGGCAGGCCGAGATCGAGGATCATCGCGGCATAGCTGACGTTGCGAACAGCCTCGCGCGCCTCGGCCGCGCTACTGACGATATCGCTCTGATAGCCCGCCGCGGTCAGGCCGTTCGCCACGAGCCGCGACAGCTCGACATTGTCCTCGACGATCAGGAGGCGCATCGTAGTCCCGCCGGATGTTCCGATACTCATGACCTTACGGCTACCGCCGCTCGTACGATCTCTTCCAACATTCGGTTGGTTTCGGCCAGCAAAAAAAGCGCGAGCGAGCCCAGCTGCGAGGTTCGCCGATCGCGCTTTTTGTAAGGTTGGTGTAAGCTTCGGCTAGACAAGCATCGTCGCGGCCATCGCAGCCATTCATGCGGCGACGGTGGTCGATGCACCGTCGCCCGGGCCGAAATCCTGCCGGCCGCGCACCCTCACCGCCTGCTGTGATGCAGATCCCAATCCGCGCTGCGCGCAAGATTAATCGGCAGATGCCGAGGGAATGAGCAACATCAGCTACCGCTCAAAATGAAGGCCCTTGGGCCTCACCCGGTCTTGCGCGCAAAGAATTTCTTGAATGCTGCGAGCGCCTCGGGCGAGCGCATGCGTTCTGCGAAATAGTGGTTCTCCTGTCCGATCCGCCGCTCGATCTCGTCGGTCGAGGGTTTCAGGAGCTTCCGCGCAATCGCGACCGCATCGACCGGCAGCGCACAGATTTCACGCGCCACCTTCTGGGCCTCGACCACAGCGTGCCCGGGCGCCACGATCTGGTTGACGAGGCCGGCCTCCCTCGCGTCCTCCGCGCTCATCTCGCGACCCATGACCAGCATCGAAAACGCGCGCTGATGCCCGACCATGTGCGGCACGAGCAGGCTAGTGGCGCCATCGGGCACGAGGCCGTACTGGATATAGGGCGAGGAGAAGGTCGTCGTCGTGCTCGCGATCACGTAGTCGCAGTGCACGACCATCGTCATGCCGATGCCGATCGCGATGCCGTCGACCGCGGCGATGATGGGCTTTGTGTTGTTGACCAGCGCCTGAAGGAAAGTCACGGAATTGCGCGGCCGCGCACCGTCGTCGGCTTCGGTCGCAGCCTTCAGGAAGTCGCCGATGTCGTTGCCGGCGGTGAAGACACCCGAGCGACCGGTCAGGATCAGGCAGCGGATCGCGGGATTGGATTGCGCGGCGTTTATTGCATCGCTCATCGCCAGATACATGTCCTGCGTGAGCGTGTTCTTCTTCTCTGGCCGGCGCATCGTGATCATGCGGGTGGCGCCGTCGTCAGTGACGATGATGTGCTCGGTCATGACGTTTCCCTCGCAATTTCCGTGAACGAACCGTGGGACGCTCCTCAAGCGCGATGAGATTGGGATGAATCGTCATCGCGCTTTAGGTTATTGTTTGAGCATGATCTCCGCGCAAACGCGTTCCGCGTTTGTCGCGAGGGAAAACCGCTTTGCACTTTTCCGGATCATGCTCTAGTTCGATTTTTTCGGCGGCCTGGCCGGATCGGCGGCGCGTGCGCCGCCCCACGGATCATACTTCTCGGTAGGCACGGGAATCCTGTCGAGAGCTGCATTATACGCCTTCTCGTCGACCTTCGGGTGGTTTTCGACCGGCGGCCCCGAATTGCCGCGGCTGCGGCCATTGCGCGGAAACGAGATACCGACACAAGCATTCGCGCATGACCCGCGCATAAGGGCCCTTGTCATTGCCGATCCGGCTTTCGGTCCATTGTTCGACCCAGAAGGCCTAAGGAGCGTGAAAATCCCGCTTCAACTTTGGGCATCGGAGCTGAGCGGAGAAGACAGGACCGGCGGCGAAGTCACGCCGGACTATGTTTCAGCGATCGGTCGCGACCTGCCGATCAAACCCGACTACCATCTGGTACTGGGCGCCGGTCATTTTGCATTCCTTGCGCCCTGCGCGCCGGATCTGGCGAAGAGACTGCCCAGCATATGTACCGACCGACCCGGGTTCGACCGGGTCGCCTTTCATACGGACTTCAACGCCGCCATACTGGCCTTCTTCCGAAGGCATTTGAGGAACTGATCAGCCCTGAATGCAATCGCGCCTTCAAGGCCGAAACCGGCATGACCCGAGCTAATTCCGACGCGAGGCGCCAATCCGGCCGCAAATGGCGCCGGTCGGCGACCGCGATCTCAAAATCGGCCGGCGGCGTCGAGAAATCGGCTAGCCGATTTCCGGATCGGGCAAGAAAGCCCTGACAAGATCGGGCAGATTGTCAGGCAGAAGGCCCACTCCAGCGAGCACGAGCCCCTCCATGTCCCGTTTGACCACCGCCATCCCCTCATCGGAACGGTTGCACGCCCTCGATGCGGTCAGGGGATTCGCCCTGCTGCTCGGCATTGTCCTGCACGCGACATTGTCATTCGTCCCTGCCCCGACCAGGTTCTGGTTCATCCAGGACACCCATCAAAGCATGACCCTGGGCCTGCTGTTCTTCGCCATCCACGTCTTCCGGATGACGACCTTCTTCCTGATGGCGGGCTTCTTCGCCCGCATGAGTTTTCATCGCCGGGGGATCTCGGGCTTCGTCAGGGACAGGTTGCAGAGGATCGGGCTGCCGCTCGTGATCGGCTGGCCGATCGTATTTACGCCCATGGCTCTGATCGTGATCTGGGCCTCGGGGTTTCCGAACGGCGGTCCGGTCTCCGGCGGACGCGGCTGGCCGCCGGTGCTGCCGAATTTCCCCCTCGCCCATCTCTGGTTTCTCTATGTGTTGCTGGAGTTCTATGTCGCCATGCTTCTGCTGCGCAGCGCCCTCGTTTGGCTCGATGCGTCCGGCGCTCTGCGAACGATCCTTGACCGTCTCTTCGCACGGATCATGCGAAATCCGCTGGCACCCCTGGTTCTGGCGATCCCGATCGGCATCGCCTTCAGCCTCGACCAAACATGGATCAGCGTAATGGGGATCAGGACGCCGGATCAATCGCTCGTCACCAACCTGCAGGCTTGGATCGGTTTCGGCATCGCATTCGGCATCGGCTGGCTGTTGCATCGGCAGCGCGATCTGCTGCGGTTTCTCGAGCAGCGCTGGCTGTCGCACCTCATGCTGGCGCTCGGCCTGATCCTGATCTGTTTCGTGCTTGCCGGCGTGATGACGTCCGCGCCGGGTGCGCCAAAACTGCCGGTTGGCTCCGACACGCTCAGGCTCGTCGCCGCCATCCTGTATGCCCCGGCGATATGGATTTCGACGTTCGCGGCCATCGGCCTCGCGCTCCGCTTCATGTCCACCTTCAGTCCGACGCGCCGCTACCTCGCCGATGCGTCCTACTGGCTCTATCTGATCCACATGCCGATCGTGATGGCGCTGCAGGTCGCGGTGTCGCAGCTCGACTGGCCCTGGCCGATCAAGTTTGCGACCATTCTCGGCGTTGCGATTCTTGTGATGCTGGCGAGCTATCACCTGCTGGTGCGCTTCACCATCATCGGCGTGGTGCTGAATGGCCGCCGCGCGCCCCGCGAAGCGACGCCCGCCGCCGCGGTTGCCGGCCCCGCCGCGCCATGATGCGGGGCGCCGGGTGTCGACGCCGGCGCTTTCCGATCACGCGATGGTTTTTCTTCGCTCTACCCATCCTGCAGTCTGACCTTTATTCTGCGGCATACCTCCAATCACCTCGACGAGGAACAGAACCGAGTGCAAGAGGAGGATCATCGCTGCTCGGAGACGGGCTGGACACTCGGCAACCACAGGGATCGACGGACCATGGGCCAAACTGCTCTGACGGTTTTCAGGGAGATTGCGGAAACCGATTTCGATGACGTGGCCGATGCGCTGATCGAGATGCAAGCTCATTATCGCGTCCACTGTCCCACCCGGGGCTCGATCATTGACGGGCTGAAGTCGAGGCCCGTGGGATCGCGAATTCTACTTGCTTGTGAGAACGATGGGATCGCTGGTTTTGCATGCTTTAGCGCCATCTATCCTGGGCCTGGATTGACATCAGGATTTTTCCTGAAAGAGCTCTACGTTCGTCAAGATCGACGCAAGGCTGGATTAGGGAAACGGCTTATGGCGCGACTGGCCGCAATGGCTCGGCAAGAGGGCCACGATCGCATCGATTGGACCGTCGATGCAGATGATCTACGACTTCAACAATTCTACGAGATGCTCGGAGGGCGCGCGCTTCCGAAGAAACAGTTCTTCCGACTGGCCGGCACAAAGCTGACGGAGCTGGCTGGAATGTAAGCTCGTAGGTGGAGTAAAGCGTCTCGCTCTACCCATCCGACAGTCCAACTAGCGGCCGAATGTGCTTTATCAATTGCGTTAGAAACTCATCGGGGCGATCCAATGGAATAAAATGGTCAGCGCCCTCGAACCGCACGAACTCCTTTTGTGGCGCCTTCATTTGTTGAAAGTATGCGTAGACAGGCTCAATCGGCGTATTGAAATCTTCTGTGCCTTCGAAAAAGAACAGCGGAATCGAAAAATCGGTGCCTAGAGACCACAGGTCGCTCTGAAGCATTGGCCCGTTCCTCCCGCGCAGCTGCGTCGCTGAAAACGCAACGCCTCTTCGCCAATAGTACCAATCGAGCAGCGAAAAATCCGGCATGAAAGGCGGCGGGATGGGGCTGACGAGCTGGAATGCCTCGATCGAAGGAAGGGGTAGCAGTTTTTCCCACTTTTGCATGATGTCATGCTTGGCTGGATCCCAACCTGGGGATGGGGAAATAGATGCCAGCTCCGTCAACGCCACCCTATTGTTTGCGGCCTGCGCCAGTGCCTTCAGATGAGTAACGGTGAGCTCGAACTGCTTTTCGAAGGTTTGCTTGCCGACGACTTGCCCAGTGCCAACATACGCATAAAACAGGTCCGGGCGTTGTTTGACAATATGAATGCCGAGAAACGAGCCCCATGAGTGCCCGATCAAGACAATCCTGTCCTTGTGAAGATGCGCTCGAAGATACTCCGCCACTTCGACGCCGTCCTCCGTCATTTGCGCCAAAGTCATGGTCGCCGCAATCGATTCGCCGGTCATGCGAAGGGTACGTCCAGCGCCACGCTGGTCCCATTGAACGACCGTGAAATATTTTTCCCACGGCTGCCAGCTCGACGAGATCGGAATGGTCGAAGCACCCGGACCACCGTGAACAAAGAGGATAACCGGATTGCCGCGATCTTCGCCGCGTATCTGAATCCATTGATCGATGCCGCCGATTTTGACGTACATTCCCTCCTGGATGCCGTTTGGAGATTGAATCGCGAGGACACGTGCGCTGACGTTCTGGCGATAAGCGCGAAATCCAAGTCCTGAGCCTGCCAAAACCGCCAGGACGGTCACTGCAAGCAAGCTGGCCTTGGTAATCCTCGGGATCCATCGTTTCATCGACGCGCCGCCCTCGGCTATAAACCGCTAAGCATACAGAGATTTCGACATGTCTGCCGACGATGGGTACTGAGCGCGTTTACCGCAGGAAACGCTCCTGACCTATTCTATCATCGCGTTGAACCGCACATTGCGTCAATTCACGATGATGGGTTTCGGTGACTAATGGCTGCAACAATGAAGCCATTGTCGGCGAGCGTCTCGGCAGTGTCGTGGTTTACGAGAAGCGTGGCACCTTGTCCGTGGGAATCGGCGATCAGCGGAAGATGGTCTCCTGCGAGCGGGCAATCCTTCACTCCCGGCAAGTTGAAAGGATCGACATGGATCTCTACGGGCGTTTCGGCGCAGGGATACCAGATCATGCCGTGAATCGCCGGACCATCGGCGTCGGCAGGAATGTCGATCGACCGCAGGCCAGCGGCCTGCACTAGCGTCGCCGTGAGGCAGAAGGCGATGACGGAAAGCAATCTGCCGGCGTGGTTGGACGCGCGCATCAACGTCTCCTCCTTGTTTTTCGGAGCTGATTTGCGACGGGCTTACGGCACCTGCTTGATTTGCGCTGAACCCGACACGTGCGAATTAAGCCGCGCCACGGCGCCATGCAGTCTCACCACCCCACTGCCGGAGACGGAAATATCGGCATCCTGGCGCGGCGCGAGGTCGACGTCGGCGCTGCCGTGTATTTGTGCGTTGGCCCGTTCGGCGATCAGCCGGCCAAGGTCGGCGCGGCCGGAGCCGGCGGACTCGAGCGACAGCTCATTGACCGCTCCGCTGGCTGTGACGCCGCCGCTGCCATGCATCGCGATACGAAGCACGTCCTGCTTGATGTCGGCGAGCTTGAGATCCGAGCTGCCGTGGACATTCGCGGTGGTCTTCTGTGTGACGAGCCGGCTGAGATCGACCCGACCGGAGCCAGCGGCATCGAGTGCAACCTCGTGGACCTCGCCGCTTGCCGTGACGACGCCGCTGCCGTGTATGGTGATGCGCAGCAGATCCTGCTTGACGCGGGAGAGGTCGAGGTCACCCGAACCATTCAACGTCCATGCGGTGACGGCGGGGCCAGCGAGTTGGACGACGAGATCGCTCGCCGGAAAACAGTCGACCAGATTGTCCCACTCCACCGTGTCCCATTGCAGCGTGCCATCGCGCAGCCGCGCATGACTGACCAGATCGGCGTTACCGCTGACGCTGGCCTGTGGCTTGGGCCCAGGCTGATAATGCACCTGCGCCGGAATCTTGATGTTGACCGCGTCGCTCCCGGCCCAATCGAGATCGACGGTGCGGCGCTCGCCCGAGCCGGTGTTTTTCGCCGATCCGCAGGTCCGCAACGGGCTGGCCCAGGATCGGTAGTCGCCGTTGATCCAGTCCGTTGCCGAAGTCAAAACCGTGACTATCCCGCACGCGGCCGCAATGCTCAGCGACACCAGCGCAATTCCTGCAAGACGTCTGTTCATGACGCACCTCTGATCCTGGTTAAATCGGGTCGTGTTCCGGCTTGAGCAGCCGGTAGTGCAGCCGGGCGTAATTCCCGAGCATCTTCACCGCGGCGTTGAGTCCCAGCAGCAGCAGCGCGCCGCCTCCGACGCTGCCGGCGATCAACCCGATGCCCGCCACCGCGCGCAGCACCATCGCGGCGATCGAGGCGAAGTGCCCGATCTTCACGAGACTCAGCAGCAATCCGATGCCGACGATGCCGAGCGCGAAGACGACGAGGCCGATCACCAGCATGATCAGCGTCACGGCGAGCAGCAGCGGTAGCAGGAACAGAATGTCGACCGTGGCCAATCCGCCAAGCGCCAGCAGTGCGGCGGCCGAATTACCCAGGCTGCGATGATTTTCCCAGTGGCGCAGTCCGGTTTCGGCGCGCAGCTCGCGCGCCAGCCGCCGCGGATCGCCCAGTGCCGCAGCCACCTCGGCCTCGCTTCGCCCGGAGGCCTCGGCTTCGTCGAAATAGGACATGTAGTCGGCGATGATGTCGTCGATCTCCCGCGCCGGGAGCCCGGCGAGCCCGTCATTGAGGATGGTCAAGAAGGCGACGCGGTTCATCAGCGCTCTCCCAGCAACTTGTTGACGGCATCGGTGAACGTTTGCCACTCGCGCTTCTGCGCTGCGAAGGCGGCGCGGCCGGCCGCTGTGAGTCGATAGTATTTGCGGGGCGGGCCGCTGTTCGATTCGGCAAGGCGGGTATCGACCAGCCCGTCATCCTGCATCCGCCGCATCAGCGGGTAGATCGTGCCTTCGCCCATGCCGACGCCGGCTGCCAACGCGCTGGCAATCTCGTAGGCATAGCTCTCGCCGCGCGCGAGCAGCGCCAGCACGCACAATTCGAGCGCGCCCTTCTTGAGCTGGACCTGATTCTGTTCGGTCATCGCAGCCGTGCGAGTTGGCCAGATTCGGGACGAACATATTACAAGGTACCTTTTATTGCAAGGTACATACTTATGAAAGGTAGGATCGAGGAGATCGTGCGCACCACCAGAGCGACGACGTAAGGGAACAAAGCAGCCGTCCTCTGAGGACGAGCAACAGCCCTCTTACGTCCGGAATTGGCCCTTTGCGGACATGCCGGTAGGCAGCGCTGATGTCCGCTCTTGAATGTACGCTCTTGCACGACCGCCGGCGCCACAGCCCTGCATATTTCGGATTTTTCGATAATGGCCTTTAACCACTGATTTGCCCGACGTGTCAAACGGTTTCGCAGACGGCAGGCGAGCATCCTGCCCCTGGTTTCTACTTTGCATGGGGTTGTTTTCCGCATTTTGGAGAGCGCCCGCAACGGCAGGAGGGAGCGCACCTCCTTCGCGGTTCGCAACCGAACCTGATCTCACCCATACGCGATAAAGAAAGCCCGGCCTCGCGTTTGCGAGACCGGGCTGCTTGACGGATCATCGCGCCGCGAGCGACCGTGCGATCAGCCCTGCGCGCGACGCGCCATGAAGATGTCGTAGCCGACCTCGGCGACCTGGAACCATGCGTAGCCGTCGTTCGAGAACTTGGTCAGGGACTCGTAGACCTTCTTGAAGTTGGGGTTGGTCGCGCTGACCTCGGCATGCAGCTCCTTCGCCGCCTTGTAGCAGGCGTCCATGACCGGCGGCGGGAAGGCATGAAGCTTGGCGCCGTTCGCAAGCAGCTTGCGCAGTGCCATCGGATTGGCCTGGTCGTAGCGCGCCATCATGTAGTTGTTGGCGTAGTGGCCGGCCTGCTCCAGAACGCTCTGATAGTACTTCGGCAGCGCATTCCATTTGTCGAGGTTGACGAAGGCGAGCAGCATCGGGCCGCCTTCCCACCAGCCGGGATAGTAGTAGTGCGGCGCGATCTTGTAGAAGCCGAGCTTCTCGTCATCGTAGGGACCGACCCATTCGGCGGCGTCGATGGTGCCCTTCTCCAGCGCCGGATAGATGTCGCCGCCGGCAAGCTGCTGCGGCACCACGCCGAGCTTCTGCAGCGCGCGGCCGGCAAAGCCGCCGATGCGGAATTTCATGCCCTCGAGATCGCCGGGCGTGTTGACCTCTTTCCTGAACCAGCCGCCCATCTGGCAACCCGTGTTGCCCGCCAGCAGCGAGATCACGTTGTAGCTCTTGTAGAACTCGTTGAGCACTTCGCGTCCGCCGCCCAGCATGTACCAGGCCTGGTTGATGCGCATGTTGGGACCGAACGGCACCGACGAGCCGAAGGTGAAGGTCGGGTCCTTGCCGAAGTAATAGTAGGACGCGGTGTGACCGATCTCGCATGTCGCGTTCTGCACGGCGTCGAGCACCTGCAGGCCCGGCACGATCTCGCCGGCCGCGAAGATCTGGATCTGGAATTTGTTGTCGGTCGCCTCCGCGACCATCTTGCACATCATCTCGGCGCCGCCATAAAGCGTATCGAGCGATTTCGGCCAGCTCGTCGGCATGCGCCATTTGATCTCCGGCATCGATTGCGCGATGGCGGGAGCGGCGAGCGTGGCGGCGCCTGCAGCGCCAAGTCCGGTGACTTTGATGAAGTCTCTTCTTTTCATGTTTCCTGCCCTGATGGTTTGCGATTGCGAGCCTTCTTGCGAGGCTTGGCGGGCAGCATGGAACATCCCGGTTCCGATTTCCATACGCAAAAGCCCGGCCTCGCGAACGAGGCCGGGCTTCCCGACTAAGACTTAAGACCTAGGATTGGGGCCTGGGGGACCCCTATCCTGATCAGCCGCGGGTGCGCGAGCGGATCATGAAGCTGTCGTAGGTGTATTCGGCAACCTGCCACCACAGATATTCATCCGAGCGGTAGGCCTGCATGGCGTCGATCGACTTCTTGAAGTCGGGGTTCTTGGCCGAAATCTCGGCCCACAACTCGTTGGTTGCCTTGAGGCAGGCTTCCAGCACTTCGTTGGTGAAGGGACGGAGCTGGGTGCCGCCGGCCACCAGCCGTTTCAACGCAGCCGGGTTTTGCATGTCGTAGCGCGCGGCCATCCAGCTATTGGCGTTGGCCGTCGCATTGGTGAGGATCGCCTGATAGCTCTTCGGCAGCGCGTTCCACTTGTCCAGGTTAGCGAAGGCATGGACCATCGGACCGCCCTCCCAGAAGCCCGGATAGTAATAGTACTTCGCGACCTTGGCGAAGCCGAGCTTCTCGTCGTCATACGGGCCGACCCACTCGGCCGCGTCGATGGTGCCCTTTTCCAGCGCCGGATAGATGTCGCCGCCGGCGAGCTGCTGCGGCACCACGCCGACCTTCTGGAGCACCTGGCCGGCGATGCCGCCGATGCGGAATTTCAGGCCCGAGAGATCGGCGACCGTCTTGATCTCCTTGCGGAACCAGCCGCCCATCTGCGTGCCGGTGTTGCCGCAGGGGAAGCCGATCACGTTCGACTTCTTGAAGAACTCGTTGCCGAGCTCGGCGCCGCCGCCCTGGTACCACCAGGAGTTCTGCTGGCGCGCGTTGAGGCCGAACGGCACCGAGGCGTAGATCGCGAACGTCGGGTCCTTGCCGACGTAATAGTAGGACACGGTGTGGCTCATCTCGACCGTGCCGTTGGAGGTCGCATCCAGCGCCTGCAGGCCCGGGACGACTTCGCCGGCCGCGAACACCTGGATCTGGAACTTGTTGTCGGTCATCTCGGCGACGTACTTCGCCAGCTGCTCGGCGCCGCCATAGATGGTATCGAGCGATTTCGGAAAGCTCGACGTCAGGCGCCACTTCACCTCGGGCGAGGACTGCGCAATCGCCGGCGAGGCCACCGCGGTCGCCGCCGCGCCTGCTGCCGACACTTTCAAGAAATCACGACGCTTCATCTTCAGGTCTCTCCTTGCTGGGGCGTTTTCCCCGACGTCTCTTTTGCCGCCACTAGTCTCGGCGATGCGTGATGGCCGCGTCGAACCGAAGGCGCTTGACTGCCGGGGCCTTTAGCACGGAAGCCCAGCTTTCGGAACGCGACAATGGCATGACGGGACTGTACGAAAGTCGCATGCCTCGGCGGGAGGGCTTTAGCCCGTGGAAATCACGGACTTGAGCTGGTCCCGGATGTGGCCCGCGATAGCGCGATAGATCGCCGCATGGGGCCCATCCGGCTCGCTGTCGACCACCGGTTTTCCGGCATCCGAGGTCTCGCGAATCGCCATGTGCAAGGGGATTTCGCCAAGGAACGGGACGGCGAGCTTCTCGGCCTCGTGGCGCGCTCCGCCATGGCCGAAAATGTCCGATTTCGTGCCGCAATGCGGGCACTGGAAATAGCTCATGTTCTCGACGATGCCGAGCACAGGGACGTTCACTTTCTTGAACATGGCAAGGCCCCGCCGCGCGTCGATCAGCGACAGATCCTGCGGGGTCGAGACAATGACGGCGCCCTTCAGGGGCACGTTTTGCGCGAGCGTGAGCTGCGCATCGCCCGTCCCCGGCGGCATGTCGACGACCAGGACGTCGAGCTTGCCCCACTCGACGTCGCGCAGCATCTGCGTCACCGCCGACATCACCATCGGCCCGCGCCAGATCATCGCGGTCTCTTCCTCGACCAGGAATCCGATCGACATGATCGACAGGCCAAAACGCTTCAGCGGAATCATCTTCCGCTCCTCGTTCAGCTCGGGCTTGGCGTGCAGGCCCGTCAGCCGCGGCACCGAGGGACCGTAGATGTCGGCATCTAGCAGCCCAACCTTGAGGCCGAGGTCGCGCAGGCCGAGCGCCAGGTTGAGCGCGGTGGTCGACTTGCCGACCCCGCCCTTGCCCGAGGCGACCGCGATGACGGCGGCGACGCCCGGAATCTCGGCCTGGCGCGACATCGGCGAGGTGCCGCCCTGCGGCGGCCGATGGGTATGGGCCGGCTGTACCCCCGGCGCACCGCGGCTCGGCGGCGGCGGTGGTGCGCTGCCCGGCTTGCGCTCGGCGGTCAGCGCCACCATGGCCGTGGTGACGCCGGGAATGGCGCGCACGGCGGCCTCGGCCTCGGCCCGGACCTGCTCCCAGGCCCGCGCCTCCGCGGCATCGACATTGATCGAGAAGAACACCTTGCCGTCACTGGCACTGATCGCACTCAGCACATTGGCATTGGTGAGCGCGACCCCGCGCGGCGATTTGATCCGGCTGAGGCTGTCGAGAACCTGCTGCTGCGTCACGCTCAATGCGCATCTCCTGAATGGAGCATGATCCGGAAAAGTATGTAGCGGTTTTCCGATAGGATCATGCTCGACTATAAGCCCCTAGAGCGCGATCCTGATCGCGCTTTAGGGTGATGCGCCCCATTAGAGCGGAAACGCGCAAAAGGCTACTGCCTGCCGATATCGCCGGCCGTCTCGACCGGGGCCTCCGCCCCCTGCTCCTCGGCCGCCTCGTAATTCAGCTCGATCATGACCCCGTTGGGGTCGTGCACGAAGATCTGCCAGAGGTCGCCGCCGGGCACCTGCCGGGATTCGAATTTCATGCCCTTGCCGCTCAGGCGCTGCCTCATGCCGTCGAAACCGCGGCTGACGAAGGCAACATGATGGACAACGCCTGAATCGGGCTTTTGAGCCTCGCCCGTCGGGGAAATGTCGACGAGATGCACCACCGGCCTGCCCTCGCTGTACATCCACGCCCCCGGGAAAGCGAAATTCGGCCGCGGGCCGTTCTCGAGGCCCAGCACGTCCTCGTAGAAGCGGACGGTCTCGGCCAATTTCCGGGTCCGGATGTTGAAATGATCGAGCACCCCAACGCTCACGGCCATACCTTGCACTCCCTTTTTTTATGTCCTTGTTCGCGCATCCTAGCACAGGAGACCTTCAAACGAAGCCGTTGCCCTCCGGCCTCAAGGGTTTATGGTGCGCCTCCGATCCGCCCTTTTCGGGCGGAACCGCCAAAATCCCGCGATAGCGTGGGCCGGCTGCCTCAAAGGCCGGTCAAAACCGCAAGAACACCCAAGCACAAGCAAGGTCACCCATATGGCTAAAGTCGCTTTCCTCGGTCTCGGCGTCATGGGCTTCCCCATGGCCGGCCACCTCGTCAAGAAGGGTGGCCATGAGGTCACCGTCTACAACCGCACCGCGGCCAAGGCGAAGGAATGGGCGGACAAGTTCGGCGGCAAGACCGCAGCGACACCAAAAGCTGCAGCCGAGGGCCAGGACTTCGTGATGTGCTGCGTCGGCAACGACAACGACCTGCGCGCCGTGACGATCGGTCCCGACGGCGCGTTTGCCGGCATGAAGAAGGGCGCGACCTTCGTCGACCACACCACCGCCTCCGCCGAAGTCGCGCGCGAGCTTGACGCGGCCGCCACCAAGGGTGGCTTCAAATTCGTCGATGCCCCCGTCTCCGGCGGACAGGCTGGCGCCGAGAACGGCATCCTGACCGTGATGTGCGGCGGTGCCGCTGACGCCTATGCCGGTGCCGAGCCGGTCATCGTGGCCTATGCGCGGATGTGCAAGCTGCTGGGGCCTGCGGGCTCCGGACAGCTCACCAAGATGGTCAACCAGATCTGCATCGCAGGCCTCGTCCAGGGCCTCTCCGAAGGTATTCACTTCGCCAAGAAGTCGGGCCTCGACGTTGCCGCCGTGATCGACACCATCTCCAAGGGCGCGGCGCAGTCCTGGCAGATGGAGAACCGCTACAAGACCATGAACGATGACAAGTACGATTTCGGATTCGCCGTCGAATGGATGCGCAAGGACCTCTCGATCTGCATCGCGGAAGCCCGCCGCAACGGCGCGAACCTGCCGGTGACCGCGCTCGTTGACCAGTTCTATGCCGAAGTCGAGAAGATGGGCGGCAAGCGCTGGGATACGTCGAGCCTGCTGGCGCGGCTGCAACGCTGATGGCTGCTTAGGCGCGGACCTGTCTTGCTGATCGCGATCGCCGCCATCTTCGTCGTTGCCTACGCGGCGATCGCGCTCGAACATCCGCTCGGCATTAGCAAGAGTGCGGCGGCGCTGATCGGCGCGGTTCTGCTCTGGACGGTGTACGCGGTCACGATCGGCGACCACCCCCTAGTCGGACATCAGCTCGACGAATCCGTCGCCGCCACGGCGCAGATCGTGTTCTTCCTGATCGGCGCCATGACGATCGTCGAGGTCATCGACGCCCACGATGGCTTCGAGGTCATCACCTCGCGAATCCACACCACGAGCCAGGTTCAGCTCATGTGGCTGGTCGGATTCGTGGCATTCTTCCTGAGTGCGGTTCTGGACAATCTGACGACCACCATCGTCATGGTCTCGCTGATCCAGAGACTGATCGCCAGGCGCGATGACCGCCTGCTATTCGCCTCCCTCATCGTAATCGCCGCGAATGCCGGCGGCGCCTGGACGGTGATCGGCGACGTGACCACGACCATGCTGTGGATCGGCGGACAAGTCTCGCCGGTGAACATCATGGGCGCGGTATTTCCGGCTTCGCTCGTCAACCTGCTCGTGCCGCTCGCGTTCATCAGCTATTCGCTAAGGGGCAAGACGATTGCCCCGCCGCCGCGGGAAGACCGGCTGCAAGGCGTCGAGCTATTCGAGCGCAACTTGATGTTCTTCCTTGGGCTCGGTGTGCTGATCGCCGTGCCCGCCTTCAAGACGCTCACGCATCTGCCGCCCTTCATGGGTGTTCTGCTCGGGCTCGGCATCGTCTGGCTGGTCGGCGAGATCATCCATCGCGACAAGGACGAGCACGTGCGGAAGCCCCTCACACTCGCGCATGCGCTGACCCGGATCGACATGAGCTCGATCGTGTTCTTCGTCGGCATCCTGCTCGCGGTCGCCTGCCTCGAGCATGCCGGCCTCCTGACGATGCTGGCGAGATGGCTGGAGACCACGATCGGCCGCCAGGACATCATCGTCATCCTGCTTGGCCTGCTCAGCGCCATTATCGACAACGTGCCGCTCGTCGCCGCGACCATGGGCATGTACGACCTCGCGCACTACCCGCCCGACAGCTTCATCTGGGAGTTCATCGCCTATTGCGCCGGCACCGGCGGCTCGATCCTGATCATCGGCTCGGCCGCGGGCGTCGCTGCCATGGGGCTCGAGAAGATCGAGTTCTTCTGGTACGCCCGCCGCATCGCAGGACCGGCGCTCGCCGGATATCTGGCCGGGGCCGTGGTCTATATCGCGCAGCACGCAGCGATGCATTGAGGCGGCCGTTCGCCGCACTTCGATATGTCGAATTAACTCCCCGTTAACGCAATTCTTTAGCTCCTTAAGTCAGCTCTTAAGGATTTGTTGCCAGAGATAGAGAATGCAGAAGGCCCGCGTCGACGTGGGCAGGAATTCGTGTTGCTTGATGAGTAACCCCGCTGAAAAGCCCGAGGTCGTGCAGCTTCCGGCCGAGCCGGCGAGCGTGCCATCGGCGAGCAATCGCCGGGCTGCGGCGCAGCGGGTGCGCGAGGCGCGCGACAAGTTGACGTCGACCAGCGGAACACGGCCCGCCTTCGACAGCGAAATGCTGCGCCAATATGCGCAGACACGGCTGTCGGCGTCCTACGTCGTGATGCTGCTGGTGGTCGCGACCGGTCTGTTGTTCGGGCTCTGGATGCAGCCGGTTCCGGCGGCGCTCTGGACCGTCGGCATGCTCTGCATCCACGCCGCCATGATCCGGAGCTGCCGCCGCCATCTCGCCGAGCCGGCATTGCCCGCCGTCACGCGCAAATGGCGCACGCGATTCGTCGTGCTCGACCTGCTCTACGGCCTGTGCTGGATGGCGATCCTGATCCATCCCGTGCTCGACGTCGTCACGGAAACGCTGATGATGTTCCTGATGCTGCTGGTGATCGCAGTATCGAGCATGCTGGCGGCCAATTTGCCGATTGCAGCGCTTGCGGCCACCGCGCCCGTCGCGGTCGCGATGGCGCTGAGCTTTGCGATGAGCGGCTCGCTGGACAATTACATCCTGGCGGCGCTGTCGCTGGCCGCCGAAGGCTATTTCGTGCTCCTGGCGCACCGGCTGCATTCCTCGACTTTCGCAACGCTGGAAGCCCGCGCGGAGAAGGACGCGCTGATCGGCGAACTGGAACAGGCCAAGGCGATCTCGGACGAGGCGCGGCACCGCGCCGAATCCGCCAACGTCGCCAAGTCGCGCTTCCTCGCGCAGATGAGCCACGAGCTGCGTACGCCGCTGAACGCGATCCTCGGCTTCTCCGAGGTGATGAAGAGCGAGATCTTCGGCGCGCATCAGGTCGCCGTCTACAAGGAATATTCCGGCGACATCCATAATTCCGGCGTACATCTGCTTAATCTCATCAACGAGATCCTCGACCTGTCGCGGATCGAGGCCGGCCGCTACGAGCTGAACGAGGAGGCGGTGTCGCTGGTGGGCATCGTCGCCGACTGCCATCATCTGATGAAGCTACGAGCCTCGAGCCGCGGCATCACCATCCACGAGGTCTATGAGCAGGCGATGCCGCGGCTGTGGGCCGACGAGCGCGCGATCCGCCAGGTCGTGCTCAACCTCTTGTCCAACTCGATCAAGTTCACTCCGCAAGGCGGCGAGATCTGGCTGAAGGTCGGCTGGACCGCTTCGGGCGGGCAATATCTCTCGGTGAAGGATACCGGCTCGGGCATTCCCGAAGACGAAATCCCGGTCGTGCTCGCCTCCTTCGGCCAGGGCTCGAACTCGATCAAATCGGCCGAACAGGGCGCAGGCCTTGGGCTTCCCATCGCCAAGAATCTCATCGACCTGCACGGCGGCACGTTTACGCTGAAATCGAAACTGCGCATCGGCACCGAGGTGATCGTCACCTTGCCGCCGGAGCGCGTCATGAGCGCGCTTGCGCCGATGACAGAAGAAGCTCCGCCGCTGCAGCCCGACAGCTCCGGTGTCACGGACGAGAAACGCCGGCCGCGCCACAAGCCGATCATGAGCGCAGGCACGGGTTCCTGAGAGATGCTTGCAGAACTGCCCAGCGATCCTTCACTATGCGGGAATGAGCAAAGACACACCGTGCGTCGCCGTCTGCATGATCGATCCCAAGACAAGGCTGTGCTTTGGCTGCGGTCGCACGCTGCCGGAAATCGCGCGCTGGCACGCCATGGAGCGTGCGGAACGGCTCGCCGTCATGGCGCAGCTTCCGGCGCGCATGGCGGATGCAGGACTTTCGCCGATCAACTCGGCATCGAAATCCGCCTGAGACTGATGGACGGAGGCGCGCGATGAGCCGCCTCTTCCTGGTACTGTTCCTGTTGACGGCGACCGCAGGCGCCGTGGTCGCCTACAGGGATCCCGAGCAGGTCGCTCGCGCCAGTGACACCGTCTCCAATCTCATGCGTCACCGGACCAGCCCGAAGACGCGCGCCGTGGAGGTCCAGCGCGGCCGCGGCGGCGAATTCGCGCTGCAGGCGCGGATCAACGGCGTGCCCGCGCCCATGGTGGTCGATACCGGCGCGACCTCCGTCGTGCTCACCTACGAGACGGCGAAGGCAGCGGGCCTCCCGCTGGAACTGCTCGACTATGACGTCGACGTCGAGACCGCCGGCGGCCGCACCAAGGCGGCACGCCTGACGCTGGACCGGCTCGCGATCGGCAAGCTCGTCGAGCGATCCGTGCCGGCGCTCGTGGTGCCGCACGGCACGATGAAGACCAACCTGCTCGGCATGACCTTCCTCGACCGCCTCGAACGCTGGGAAGTCCGCGCCGACCGGTTGATGCTGCACGGCTACCCCTAGACACACGGGACATTAGACACACGGGACATGGCGCGGCGCCGCGAAAGATCGTGGGTGCGGCATTTCCGTCTATTTACAAACCGCCTGGTCGGTTTATAATGAAACCTCATCCCGGATCAGGGTTGGACAAGCGCTGCGTTGATGACGCGGCCCAGTGGGAGATTGAGAGTCATGACTGCCAGAGCCGCATTCCGTCGCACGATTTGCGCCCTGCCCTTTGCCGTCGCGCTGACCGCCGGCGGCGCAAGCGCTGCCGACCTGTCATCGCGCTATGCCGCGCCCGCCTCGGCGTACACGGCGCCGCAGCCGGCCTATTCGTGGACGGGCCTTTATGCAGGCTTCAACGCCGGCTACGCCACGAGCGGCGACGACGCCTACAACAACCTCGTTGGAACGAGCGGCGGGAAGGTCAAGGGCGCCGTCGGCGGCGTGCAGATCGGCTACAACTACCAGCTCTCGCCGATGTTCGTGGTCGGTATCGAGAACGACTTCGAGGGTGGCGACATCAAGAACCGCGACGCGCTGAGCAGCGCTGCCGTCAGCGTGCCCTGGTACATGACGGGTCGTGCCCGCGCCGGCATCGCGACGATGGATTCGCGCCTGCTGTTCTTCGGGACCGCCGGTCTTGCGACCGGCGAGTTGAAGGACGGTCCGATCAACAAGATGAAGATGGGCTGGACCGCGGGTGGCGGCGTCGAATGGGCATTCCTGCCTAAATGGTCGGCCAAGGCCGAGTATCTCTACACCGAGTTCAAGCACGACGATCTGCCGGACTGGAATGCCGCAAAATTCCACAGCTTCCGCGTCGGCGTGAACTACCATTTCGACCTGTTCCGCTGATCGGCGATGCGACGAAGAGCCGGATTGTCGATCCCGCTCTTCGCTTCAACGTTCAGAGGGGTGTCGCTATTCCGCGGCTTCCGCCACCGCGCGATCGCTCACGCGCGCGATCGCATCACGAAGGACATCGAGCCCGGCGCCTGGCCTCACGCCGTGCTCGGCAAGATGGCGGCGGAAGGCGCGCGCGCCGGGCACGGCATGGAACGCGCCGACGAAATGCCTGGTGATGGCGTGCAGCCGCGTGCCACGCGCAAGCTGCTCCGCGATGTAGGGCATCATGGCTTCAAACGCGGCCTGCATCGTCGCATGCGGTGCAGCCTCACCGAAGAACTCCGGATCGACCGCGAGCAGCCGCCACGGATCGTGATAGGCGGCGCGCCCCAGCATCACGCCATCAACATGGGCGAGATGGGCTTTCGCCTCGTCGATGCCGAGGATCCCGCCGTTGATGACGATGGGTACGTTGGGCATTGCCCGCTTGAGACGATAGACGCGATCGTAGTCGAGCGGCGGGATGTCGCGGTTCTCTTTCGGCGACAGGCCGTTGAGCCAGGCTTTTCGGGCATGCACGATCAGCGCATCAGAACCAGCGGCGACCACCGCGCGCGCCAGCCGATCGAGCGCGACCTCCGGATCCTGGTCGTCGATGCCGATGCGGCACTTTACCGTCACGGGCACGCGCACGGCGCGTTTCATCGCGTCGACGCAGGCGCCCACCAGTTCCGGCTCAGCCATCAGGCACGCACCGAAGCGACCGTCCTTGACCCGGTCGGACGGGCAGCCGACATTGAGGTTGATCTCGTCGTAACCGACATCGGCACCGATCTGCGCCGCCAGCGCGAGCGCGCGCGGATCCGAGCCGCCAAGCTGCAGCGCCACCGGGTGCTCGCACGGATCGAAGGCCAAGAGGCGCGCCCGGTCGCCATGAATGACCGCGCCGGTCGTCAGCATCTCCGTATAAAGCAGCGCCCGCCGCGTCAGATGACGGTGGAACACCCGGCAATGCCGGTCCGTCCAATCCATCATCGGGGCCACGGAAAAGCGATAGCCTTGATATTCCAATTACTTATCCCATTCTTACAATGAACTAGAGCAGGAACAAGTGCACGCGTAGCGCACACGAAATCGGGGTGGAGTGCACACGCAATGCCGACCTTTAGAAAGCTGAACTCATGGCGATCGACTGGGTAGGCATCGCAGGATAGATGCTCAGCTATCGCACCGACCTGCGCAATCCTTCTGCGCGCTGCGCGGCGTCCAGCCAACCATCGAGACATTGTCGACTTGAACGACGACCGCAATTGGACCCGGAACCGATGCGGCGGTCGAAGTGACCTACGTCGAACGACGACAGGGTCGGCTCGGCCGGAAGCGACGCCGCCGGCGGCACCGAATAGACCAGCCAGGTCCCGCCGACCGTACCCGCCACCACATAGTTCGGGTTGGTCAGCGTGCCGGTCACGCTGACCGTGTAGCTGCCGGCAGCGCTGGTATTGCTGATGCCGAACGAGCTGGACAGACCGGTGAGAACGCTGGCGGACTGGCCGTTCTGGAGGCCCGTGGCGGATAAGCCCGGATTGGTCGGCGAAAGGCCGTAGAGCGAGAAACCGCTGAGCGCCGTGACGATCACCGGCGCGGGATTGACGGTCCAGCTTCCCGTGCTCGTTCCTGCCACCGTGTAGTTGCCGTTGGTGAGCGTACCCGTTACGCCCAGCGTGCAGCTGCCGGCATTGGTCGCATTGGTGATACCGAACGAATTGGAGAGGCCCGTCAGCACACTCGCGGTCTCGCCGTTCTGCAAGCCGGTCGCGGCCAGACCCGGATTGCCGGGCGACGAACCATAGGTCGACGAGCCGCCGAACGCCGTGACCGTCACCGGTGCGGGATTGACGCTCCAGCTTCCATTGTTCGTCCCGGCCACCGTGTAGTTGGCATTGGTCAGCGTACCCACAACGCTCAGTGTGTATGTGCCGGCATTGGTCGTATTGGTGATGCCGAATGAATTAGACAGGCCGGTGAGAACACTGGCGCTCTCGCCGTTCTGCAAGCCCGTCGCCGACAATCCCGGATTCGACAGCGAAGCGCCGTAGGTCGAAGAGCCCCCGAGCGCGGTCACCGTCACCGGCGCGGCATTGACCGTCAGGGTGCCCGTGCTGCTGAACGCCAGAGCGTAGCCCGATGCCGCCGACAACGAACCCTGCGCGACAGTGATGGCATAGGGACCTCCGCCGACGGTAGCGCTCGCACCCGACCCGCTCGAGGTCACCACGGGACTGCCGGTGAACGCAGAGCTTGCGCTGTCGCCGGCGAAGGCGCCGCTGACGCCGCTTTGATATCCTGATACGCTGTAGCTCGATGCAATCGCAGAAGTGACATCCGCGCCATAGGTCTTGGTGGCATTGGTCGACGTGAATGTCAGCGTCGGCTGATAGGCAAACAGATATCGATTGCCCGAGGCGGTGACGCTGGCCGGCGGAAGCGTCGCGTAGGTCGCATTCCAGATCGCCGTGTTGGCGCTGTCCAGCCCGCCAAACGAATCCGAGCCGGGCGCGCTCGAGTAGATCAGCCACCGGCCGGACGTAGCTGTCACGGCACTGCTGCCCGCATTGTTGACGAATGCGCCGGCGGCGGAGAGCACCGGGCTCGCGGCGCTGACCGACGCACCGGACGCGATGGTGAGGCCGCCCGACGTGAGAATCGTCGCGGTGCCTGTCGCGGTGAGGCCCGAAATTCCCGCAATTGTCCCGATCGTGAGCGACGAGCTGTCGGTCAGCGCAACGCTGCCGGCGGTCGCCGCAACGGTCCCTATGCTGTTGCCGCTAGCGGTGAGGTTGAAGGTTCCGTTCGCGCCTGAGAGCAGCAAATTGGTCGCGGCGATCGTGCCGCTCGCCTGCGTGAAGGTCCCGCTCTGTGAAAGGCTCAGCACTCCGCTTGTCGAGGAGATCGATTCGTGCAGATCCGTATCACCCGATGCAATCAGCGCCAGCGTTCCCGCGCCGTTGTTGGTGATCGAGCTACCCCGAAGCCGCAGGGCGATGGTCGAGCTCGAGCTGCCCGACAGGCTCAGGTTTCCGGACGACGCCGTGACGGTGGTCCCGCTCGCAAGGAACAATCCGTAGCCTGAGGTCGACGCTCCCGAGATCGACATCGGACCCGATGTCGTCAACGTCGCCGAGGTCTTCACCTCGGTCCCATAACCGGACGTATTTGTGCCGCTGATCGAAAGGCTGCCGCCGCCGGAATTGGCGAGCGAGCTCGTCCCGCTCCAGAGCACGCCGGCGCTGCCGGAATTGGCCGTGCCGGCATCGTTCGACGTTCCCTGGATCGTGAGAGCCCCGCTACCCGAATTGCTCACGGCGGTGCCGGCCAAGCGCGTCCCAATGGTCGAGCCTGAGCCGGTGGTAGCGCTTGAGGTCCCGTTGACCGTCGCATTGCCGCTCGCGACATTGAACGTCACCGCCCCGAACTGCACGCCCGTTGCGGCGCTCGACGTCCCCGACAGCGAGACGGTCCCTGATGTCGTCAGACCAGCATCGAGTTGCACGCCATTGGTGCTGCCAGATTGACCGGTGATGGTGATCGAGCCGCTACCGCTCGCGCTCAGGGCACTGGCTGCGCTCGTGAACCGGACACCTAGGCCGGAGGTCGAACCGGTTCCGCTCAAGCTCGCGGTCCCGCCGCCGACGCTGATCGTGGCACCGTTGAGCGTGATGGCCGTGGTGCTGTCGGTGGTCGTGCCGCTTGCGATCAGATTGCCGCCGGACGTCGCAATGGTCGCATTGGAGATACTGACGGCGCGGCCGGCATTGAGCGCGAGCGCACCGCCGTTGGTCGTCATACCGGCGTTGACGAGAATATCCCGCCCGGCCGTCAGGCTCACCGCATTGCCGCTACTCCCGGTCACCGCATTGTTGACCGTGATGTCGCTGGTGCCGCTGGTCGTGATCGTGACGCTCGCAGACGCCAGCGCAGAAATTCCCGATGTCGTCTGAACGGTGCCGATGGTCAGGCTCTGATTGTTGACGAAGGACATCGAGCCGACGCCGGTCGCCGCCAGCGTGCCGACCAGATTGGCCTGACCGAGCGAGAAGCTGCCGCCGCCGGACAACAGGAGACTGCCGGCGGTGATCGTGCCTCCCGACTGCGTCACCGCACTGGTGTCACCGATCGCGAGCACGCCGGATGAGGACGTGATGGTCGCAGCCAGATTGGTGCCGCCGGTGCCGCTGAGCGTCAACGTGCCGCTGCCGCTGTTCGTAATCGCATTGCCGCTGGACGACAGGTCGATCCCGAGAGATCCGGAACTGGTCGCGCCGCTGATGGTCAGATTGCCGCTCGAGACCGTCAGCGTGTTGCTGCCCTTGGCGGAGAAACCCGAACCGCTGGTGGAGGTGCCGGACAGAGTGACTGTGCCTGACGTCGCCAGGCCCACGCTGGTGTTCAACCGGATACCATTGAGGCTTCCGCTGATGCCATTGAGCGCCAGCGTTCCCGCACCTGAATTGGTGAGCGTCGTCGTCGCGGAATTGAACCAGACGCCGTTGGCGGACGTGGACGTGCCGCTTAGGGACAAATTGCCCGAACTGTCGGTGATCGTGTTGCCGCCGTTGACATACAGACCATAGGCCTGCGACGCAGAGCCTGTGTTCGCGCCGGAGATGGAAACCGAGCCGGAGGTCGTGAGACTGGTGTTGAGCGCCACCCCGTAATTGGTGACGGTCGTGCTCGAATTGCCGACGATGGTGATCGAGCCTGCGCCGCTCGCCGTGAGCGTATTAGCGTTGGTGGTGAAGAAGACGCCCTTGCCGGTGGTCGCCGTGCCCGTCAGCGTGGCCGTGCCGGTACCAACGCTGATGGTGGCGCCGTTGAGCGTGATGCCCGTGGTGCCGTCGGTGGTGCTGCCGGTCACAATCAGACCGCCGCCGGATGTATTGATGGTCGCACCGGTCACGGTGACGCCGCGGCCCGCATTCAGGTTGAGTGCGCCGCCATTGGTCGTGATGTTGGCGTTGACAAGGATGTCTCGCGCCGACGTCAAAGTGAGCGAATTGCCGCTGCTCCAGGTCACCGCGTTGGCGACCGTAATATCGCCGCTCTGCGCGCCCGAACTGCCGGTATTCACCGTGACATTGGCCGTCGCCAGCGCATTCTGCAACGTGGTCACGTTGAGGACGGAGCTGTTTCCCGACGGCGTGAAAGGCGTGCTGCCGGAGATGTTGCTGTTGGCGCCGGTCGATATCGTCACGTTGTAGGGGTCAAGCAGCAGCGTCCCGGTGCTACCGCTGGCGGCGGTGACGTCGACGCGTCCGTTGTAGCCGAGTACACCGTGGCTGGAGACTTCGACCGCGCCACCCGCCGCTGACCCCGCACCAGTCGCGAGAATCGAGCCGCGGAAATCGGTCACGGTGTCGGACCAGATCACGACATTGCCGCCGGCGCCTGTGCGTCCATTGGCCGAAACGATCGCGCCTTGTGCGATCGACGTCGTGGCCGCGGTGCGCACAGTCTCGCTCACGAGCTTCGCGGCAGCATCGACGCCGCCGCGCATGTCGCCGCCGATCAGCACAGAACCGCCGTTCGCTCCGTCGGCGGATACGCGTGCCGTCGACGTCAAGGCGATCTTGCTGCCGGTCGCTACGATGGTGCCACCCTTGCTCACCCTGTCACCGTTGGCCGAGAGCCTGCCCGAGACGGTGACCGCACCACCGTCGCCGCCATCGAGGATAATGCTTCCGCTGCGTCCCCTGACGCTGCGCGCCGTCACGGCGCCCGAAACATTGATGACGTCCCGCACCAGCCGTTGCGCCGTCGCGGCCTTGATCTGGACGCGCCCGCCCGCCGACTTGATGCGGCCGGTCACGTCGATCAGCGCGCGACCGTTGGCGGCGGTCGCACTGGTGGGAATCGCGACTTGAAGAAAGCCGTCACCGGTCGGATTGAGAGTCGCCATTTCTCCTGAGCCAAGTCCGACCTGGCCCAGAGGCACGTTGATGGTGCCGCTGTTCGACACCGTTCCGCCGATCAATCCGACGAAGGACCCCGGAGCGGCCGAGATCACCCCGGCATTGCTGACCGCTGCGGAAGCGCCTTTGCCCGCAAAGACAAGGCGTCCGGCATTGAAATCCGCCGTATCGATGTCGAGCGTCGAGGCCACGAAGCCGCCGCCGACCTGAACCGTTCCGGTCGAGGTGATGGCAATGCCGTTCGGATTGACGAGAAAGACCTGACCGTTCGCGCTGATCTTGCCCGCGATCACCGAGGACGTCTGCCCGGTGACCCGGTTGAGCGTGGCCGAACCGGCATTGGGCTGGACGAAATTGACGGCGCCGCTTTCCCCGATCGAGAAACCGTTCCAGTCGATCACCGACCTGGAGGAGCTCTGCGTGATCGTGAGCCCATTGCCGGCGGCGTCGATCCTGGCCTGGCCCGAGACAACCTTTCCGCCCTGCGGCAGCAGGACTTGCGCATATGCTTGGGAGCCCCAGGCCATGATCGGCAAACAGAGGAGCAGCGCTACGGCTCCTGCGCGATGCATCGGCAGCGTCGCCCTGGGACGATGGGCCTGCATCAATAGGCCATCGAAGCGACGGCATTGGCGCGCCATCCCAGCCTTGCTCCGGGCAGATCCGTGAAACCGCGCGCGGCCTCCAGGCCGAGCGAGGATCCCGGCAACACGCCAACGGCGTCGACGACGCCGCGCACGCCGCCGCCGACCGAACCGGCATTGAATGCGGGCCGCTCGACGGCGGTCACGTTAGCCAGCCAGCCGCGGCCGGCCGCACCGAAGACATAAGGCGACACCGTCGTGTTGACCGTGTCGAACCGGAACGAACGCGACAATTCACTGCGCAGCGTCACACCCTGATCCGCCGTCAAGGTGCCCGACGCAAACGCGGAGATCGCATCGGAACCGTCGAGCGAGAGCTGCTCCGAGCGTAGCATCGGCTTGTTGAAGCTCGCCTGCCCGGCGCCGATCAAATCCCAGCGGAAGCTTCCCGGCATCGGCTGGATGACATGAAAGCTGCCCGAGAGCTTGGTGAAATCTGCGCTCGCAGCGAGCCGCGAGAGCGGGACCCCGGATGCCGCGGCGTCGAGCGCGCCCCGGCCGCCAAGCCCGCCCGAAAACGTCATACCGGCTTGCAGGCCCGCACCCCATGGCAGGGTCGTCGCATAGTCTGCGCCAGCGCGCGCGACGGCGTAGCGATCATGGCTCAGCATTACGTCGAAATCGGGTGCGCTGATCTGCTGGTCGATATGCTCGAGCGACACATTCGCATAGAGCGACGAGGCTCGCGTCAGGCTGATCGGCCCGCGCAGCCTGACGGCAACGCGTTCGAATGTGCCGAGCGAGCCGACTACACCCTGCGCCTGAGGCGTCCGCGTCGTCGAGTGGGTATATTCCGGATTCACGGTCAGTCCGTCGACGCCGACGGGAATGACCGCGCCGCCGCCATAGACCGCGAGCGGCGTCCGCCCCTGCGCCGCGGCCTCTAGATTTGCGCCGAGGCCGACCGAGCCGTAGACCTGATCCCCCAACCCGAGTGCGCTGTTGACGGCCATCGTGCCGCGAAGCTGCCACGTGCCGACTGAAGCCGGCAGCCGATCGTCAACGCCGGTCGATGCCGAAACGAGCCGATGCTCCCCATCGAGGATCAGCTTGGTGCCTCCCTCGCGATCGCCGCGCATCAACGTGCTCCGGAGCGCGAGACCCGGCAGATCGCCCGCGACCAGCAGCGCCCGCTCGAGCTCGGCACGCCGCAGATGCCTGCGGCCGACCAGCCCGGCGGTGCGCGCCGCAACGACGGATCGGGCGCGCGCCGGCACAGCATCGACATTGATCGCCTCGATGAAGCCGTCGATCACGAGGAGCCGCAACACGCTCCCATCGACGAGGTGTTGCGGCGGCACCGCAACACGCACGAGCGGATAGCCGGCGTCGTTATAGATGCGCTCCAGCTCGGCCACGACGGCGTAGATTTCCGTCACGCTGACCCGTCGTCCGCTCAGTCCCGCGATCATGCCTCCGCTGGCGACCTCGGCGAATCCGCCATCGATCAGCACCTCGCGCAGCAGCACCGTCATGTTGCGATCGCCGGCCGGAGGCGCGGTGACCGACGTCCCCGGGAGAATCGTCGTCTGCTCACCCGTCAGAGCGGGCGGACGTAATTCCTGTGGCGTGACCTGACTTGGCGCAGTGACTTGCGCGCGGGCCGTCAATCCGACAGGAGATCCTACGCCCACTCCTGTGCAGATCGCAATGCGAAGGCAGCGACGGAGCATTCGAGATATCTCGGGGAATGTTCATGAGACAATCGCACCCAAGACGATCTTCAAGCGCGCACTTCAAAAATGGAATTCACTCGAAACTGCCGCGTTAATCTTAACAAAGCGTTGCGCATCGGGCACCAGGCAGTGCACATCCGTATTGCCACGGGAATTGCGCCGCAAGTGAAAGCGAGCTTGCCCATCAGCGCGAATCGGAAGTCGATAACGCCAGCGCGACCATCGCCCAAATCCTTGACGACGGACACGAAGGCTCAGATCAGGCGACCTTTTTCAACCGCTTGAATCGCTCCATCCGAAACGGAGCCGGATCGACGCAAGCTGTCGATCCGGTCACGAGGTCGGCCATCAACGCGCCGGCGCCCGGGCCGATACCGAAACCGTGACCGGAGAAACCTGTCGCGAGATAGAAGCCGGGAACGGAGCCGACCGGCGCCATGACTGGAACGGCATCCGGCGTAACGTCCATCAAGCCGGCCCAAATCTTTGTGATCTTGGCGTCGCCGAACACCGGGAAAGCCTCGCGCAAATGGCGAACGCCGCCTCGGACGAATCGCCACGACGGATCGGGATCGAGAATGCGGACCTGCTCGAAAGGCGTAACTTCGTCGCTCCGCCAGCTTCGCGCCATCGACAGCTCACGAAAAAACTGACCGCCGATGCGAGGCGTCAGCTCATTCCAGCTTTTGATGAGCGTCGGCGTATAATCGCAGAACAAGCGGAAGCTGTCCGGCGTGATTGGGGCAATATTTGCGTTGCGCTGAGCGACAGTGAACCCGCCGTCCAGACGGCGACGGAAAGCGAAGTTACCCGCACCAACTGCGAAATCCGGAACGCCGTCGACCGAGGACAGGCGGACGACGCTGCCGAGGATCTTCAGGACTGGAAGATCGATGCCCATGTTGCCAGCGAACAAGCGCGACCAGGCTCCGCCCGCCAGAACCACGGAGGAGCAGCGGATCTCACCGTGCTCGGTCACACAGCCGCTCACCCGGCCCGCCGATCGCTCGATGGAGCGGACCGCGCAGTTGGTGAGGATGTGCGCCCCCCTAGCGGCCGCACCGCGCGCAATTGCCGGGGCTGCGACAAACGGCTCGGCCTTGCCGTCGCTCAGCGTGTGCAACGCGGCGCGAAACGGCTTCGCCGCTCCGGGAATAAGCCTCTTCAGCGCCTCGCCGCCGACGAGGCGGGAATCGAGACCAAGCGGGGCGGCATGCTTGAGCCACTCCTCATACATCGCAACGTCGGCGTCGGTGTCGCAGAGATAGGCGATGCCCGCCTGCCGAAAGCCCGTTTCGCCGGCGATGCGCGCGTTCATGCCGCGCCAGAGTCGAAGGCTTTCGATCGCAAGCGGCAACTCGGCCGGGTCACGCCCCATCTGGCGCACCCAACCCCAATTCCGCGACGACTGCTCCGCCCCGATCAGTCCCTTTTCACACAGGGCAACGCTGACGCCGCGCTCGGCCAGCGAGAGCGCCGTCGACACACCGATGATGCCGCCGCCGATGACGACGACGTCGACCTTCGCGGGCAGATCCTGCGGCGTGACGACGAGCTCGGGAATTATTCTGGACAAATTGTCCCCCTTCGAGACGAGCGCGTAGCGGACTGCTCCAATTCAGCGCCCCGGACGGTCGAGGAAATCGCGCAGGCGATACCAGCCGGCAAAAAGTGGCACGAACCACGGCGTGCCCGCATAGAAGGGCACGGCAGCAAACGTCTCGCGGTCGAAAGCCGACGGCAGGTTTTGCTCCCCGAGAATCTTGCGCGCCGTCTGGTAACCGAGATAGGTCATCAGCGCGACGCCGTTGCCGTTGCAGCCGGCCGCAAAATCAGTGCCGTCTCGGGCACCGAGATGGGCGATCTTGTCGACCGTCATGGCCACGCGACCGCTCCAAGCATGGGTGATCTTCACGCCCGCAAGCTGCGGCCAGACGGCCAGCATGCGCGCATAGAGCCGCTTGGCGGCAAGCTTGTCCGGCATGTCGAAGATGCCCGGGCGCGATCCGAACAGAAGTCGCGTCTCGTCGGGCGATGGCCTTGTATAGATCAGGTCACGGCGCGTGTCGGACACCATGCGGGCCTGCGGAATGAGCTCGGCGAGGAGATCAGCCGGCAGCGGCTCGGTGGCAATCTGATAGCTCTTGACCGGCACGATGCGGCTGGCGAGCCCCGGCGTCGCGTCGGCGGCGGTGTAGCCGTTGGTGGTTGCGACGACGTGAGCGGCTCGGATGCTGCCCCGCGCGGTCGGCACGATCTTCTCCCCACCCGCTCCATCCTGGACGACAGCCGCACGCGCATGCGAGCGCAGCACGACGCCGGCGGCGCGCGCCCGGTCGCGCAACGCCTTGTGATATTTGCCCGGATGCAGACCGCCATATTGGTCGATCACCATGCCGCCGTGATAGTAGTCCGAACCGATCGCGGCCCGCTGATGCGAGCGATCGAGGAAATGCACGGTCACGCCGGTCTTTTCCGCCAGCAGTGCGCCATGCCGCTTCAAGGTTTCGTAGTCGGGCGCCGCGTGAGCGCCGAAAAAGCGGCCGGTGAGCGCGAGGCCCGCATCCAGCTTCTCCGTCTCGACCAGCATCTTCAGATAATCGAAGCTCTCATTGCTTTCGCCGATCAGGCGCGAGAACAGCACGGGGTCGATCCCCTTGATCGCGCCGCCAACCACCAGCTTCTGACCGCTCGACACCATGCCGCCCGACCGCGTCGAGGCGCCCTCCCCGATCCGGTCACCGTCGATGACCACGACCGAGCGCCCGGCGCGCGCCAGATGGGTCGCCGCATTCAGCCCGGCATAGCCCGAACCAATGACCACGACGTCGGCGCGCTCCGGCAGCGGATCGAGATCGGTCTCCGGTTCCGCGGCCTCCCACCAATAGGGCGCCTCCTTGAAGTCTTGGGCGTAGATATCGTCAAAACGGGGCATGATCCATTGGACCTTCCGGCCCACCCTTCATTGCTTGTGGGATGGCCGCACCGCGCAGCGTATTGCCAGTCCCGACAGGTCGATTGCACCGGACCAACGACGTCCCGTCCGCCCGGTGATGCGATCAGAGAACCTGACCGAGGAATTCGCGAGTGCGCGGATCTCGCGGATTGTCGAAAAGCTCTGCGGGAGGCGCGCTCTCCACGATCAGACCATGATCGGTGAAGCAGACTCGCTGCGAGACTTCCCGGGCGAACTTCATCTCGTGAGTCACGAGAATGCAGGTGAGGCCTTCCTCCACAAGTTCGCGGATGGCGAAGAGAACGTCTTTCACCGTTTCCGGATCGAGCGCCGCCGTCACCTCGTCGAACAGGATCACCTCCGGCTGCATGGCGAGTGCGCGGGCGATTGCCACGCGCTGCTGTTGTCCGCCGGAAAGCTGTCCCGGATAGCTGTTCGCCTTTTCGGAGAGTCGAACCTTCTTCAGGAGATTGCGGGCGCGCTCCTCGACTTCGGCGCCATCATGTCCGAGCACCTGGATCGGCGCCATCATGATGTTTTCCAGCGCCGTGCGATGGGGAAAGAGGTTGTACTGCTGAAACACCATCGCCACCTGATGGCGCAACGCACGCATCGCCTTTTCCGACTTCATTTCATGCACGCGATGCGCACCGACGCGAATAAAGCCTTCGTCCACCGGAAATAGGCCGTTAATGCAGCGTAAAATGGTGGACTTTCCCGACCCGGAGGGACCGATAATGCAGACGGCCTCTCCCTTCTGCACAGACATCGAAATGCCCTTGAGAACCTGGAAGTCGCCGAAGGACTTGCGGACGTTGTCGAGTTCGATCAGCGCATCGGTGCGGCTCACAGGTTTTCTCCCTTCACGGCACGTTCCCGCCGGCGCGCCAGGGCCGCAATCGGATAGCAGTAGGCGATGAACAGGAAGAGGACGGTCAGATAGAAGTAGACGATCACGCGCTCGTTCTCCGTGGCCAGCAAAGTGTTCAGGATCGTCAGCACGTCCTGGATGCCGGTGACCGTGGCGAGCGCGGTCGCGATCATGAGCAGCGCGTAGAGATTCATCCAACCCGGAATCATGCGCCGCATGGCCTGCGGCATGATCACGTGGCGGTAGATCTGGCCGGTGTTGTAGCCGAGCGAACGGGCCGCCTCCCACTGGCCGCTGTGAACGGATTGAACCGCGCCGCGGATCACCTCGGAGAAATTCGCCGCCGTCGGCAGCGCAAGGCCAATCACGGCTTTCACGAATGGCGGGAACGGAACAATCGTGCCGAAGATGCGCATCTCGAAGGGCAGGAAATAGAGCGTTGCAAAGAGCAGAACGAGCCAGGGTGAATTGCGCAGGAAGTTCACCAACAGGAGCGAAACGATCCGGATCGGTCCGAACCGCGCGAGCGTTCCAAGCCCCACAACTGTGCCAAGCGCCGTCGCCAGAACCATCGACGCAACGGAAAGAAGAATATTGAGGACAAAACCGCCGGTGACCGGCCAACCGGTTGCGGAGCCGGTCAGAAGCACGGGAAGCCGCACCAGCACACGGGTCCAGTACGCCGAGCCGCCCGTCGCGGCATCGACACCAATCCAGACCACCACACCAAGGGCGATCAGCAACTGAACGGCGCGCTTCTTGTCCTCGTAGTGGAGCACCAAACCCGTCATCAATGCCCCCTTCCGTAACCAGGGAAAGCCATGAAGGCTTCGAGCCTTGCCATCGCGAATGTAAGAACGGACACCAGCGTCACGTAGATGAGGAGCACGAGGATCATTACCTCCAGCGTGCGAAACGTATCGTTGTAAATCTGCCCGGCGTAGTACATGAGCTCCGGCACGGTGATGACGGACGCCTGCGAGGTCGTCTTGAAGAGGTTGGTCAGGATGTTCGTCAGTCCCGGCAGGCAGATGCGGGTCGCGATAGGCGCCTCGATGCGCCAGAAGCGGGCCCATCGGCCGTACCCCAGTGACCGCGCCGCATCGATGATCGATCGCGGCATGGTTTCGATGCCCGAGCGAAAGGTTTCTATCGCCAGCGCCCCGCCGAAGAGACTGAGCGAAATCGCAGCACAGGCGAAGGCGCTGAGCAGCGGCACCGACAGCCCGGTTGAAGGATCGGTCACCTTGAGGCCGAGGGTCGAGAGGGTGAAATAGGCAAACAGCATCTGCAACAGCGGCGGCGTGTTGCGAAACACCTCGACGAACAGCTCGATCAGGGCGTCGAGCCAGAATATCCGCAGCGTGAGGCCAAGGGCCCCCAGCATGCCGATGAGGATGGCGGCACTCGACGAGAGCGCCGCCAGCTTCAGCGTGTTGACGACACCGATGAGCAGCCATCGCTGGTACGCTGGATCCGCGAGCCAGGAATAGTCGAGACCTAACAAAGGCTGCTGCTCCGTGTCCGTCAGTTCTTCTTCGCAGAAGCAGCCTTTGCCCGCGCAGCGATGTAGTCGGAGTGCGGCATGCCGAACTCGGTCTCCCACGCAATCAGCTTGCCTTCGGCCTCGGCCTTCCCGATGGCCTTGTCGACGGCTTCGCGGAACCCCGCGTCGTCCTTGCGGACGCCGCCGGCCATCGGCTGGAATTCATAGGGTGCAACGGCGATCTTGTAGCTCGCCCAATCGGGCTCCTTGAGCTTCTGCTGAAGCGTCATGTCGTCGAAGACGAAGCCGATGCAGCGATTGTCCTTCAGCGCGCGATAGGCTTCCGGCTGCGTCTTGAAGGCGACCAGAGTGATACCGAACTCCTCGGTCATCTTCTTGTTGTAGTAGGAGCCCTGGATGCCGCAGATCGACTTGCCCTTCAGCTCTTCCCATTTGGAGAGCGTCGCGTCCTTGGCCATCAGCACCGATGGGCCGGCGGCGGAAACATATTCCGTCGTGAAGTCGATGACCTTGGCGCGCTCGGCCGTGACGCCAAGTGTGGCGAAGATGGCATCGATGCGGCCTGCGGTCAGGAAATCGATGCGATTGGCAGCGATGACCGGCACGAGCTCGATCTTGTCCTCGGAGCCGAGGAGCTCCTTGGCGACGTACTTGGCAAGCGCGACCTCGAAGCCGACGACTTCGCCCTTGTCGTTCAAATAGCCGTAGGGCACGTAGTCGTTCTTCACGCCGACGATCAGCTTGCCGCGTGCCTTGACGTTCTCGAGCGTACCCGCCACGGCGGCGCCACCCGCAAAGACGGCAGCGAGCGCGAGAACGGAAACGCCCATCATCCTTTTGAAGCCTGTCATCCTGTTCCTCTGGATAAATCACGGCCTTCCGGTGCCGTTGCCGCGGCGCCGCGTCAGCCATTAGCCTTGTGCGAATGCAGAAATCAGGTCGCTCAAAAAATATGCACCCCTCTTGAGCGATCTAATTTTCATCATTGGAGACACATCTTTCTCAATGTACAAGCTATCGAACGTTCTTTTTTCACAATGTGAGATTTTGTGCCCACGATCGTCCAACCGCCGTCCGGTGGAGCCCAGTTGCTCGACCGTACCGTCGTCTTGCTGGATCTCGTCGCCGATGGCGGCGTCGAGGGCCTGTCGCTGAAGGAATTGACGGCCCGTTCCGGGCTGAACACCGCCACCTGTCACCGCATCCTCAACACGCTGGTCGGCCACAAGCTGCTCGCCCGCGACGACAAGAAGCGGCGTTACCGGCTAGGTGCACGCATGGCGATCTACGGCGTCCGCGCAGCCCGCGGCCCCGGCATCATCAGCCGCTGCGAGGTCGCGCTGACTCGGCTCAGGCGCCGCACCGGCGACACGACCCACCTGATGGCCCGCTTCAACCATGATTCAGTCTGCCTCGACCGGCGCGACGGCGAATGCATCGTGCCGACGCTGACGGGATCGGTCGGCGGCTTCGTGCCCCTCGGCGTCGGCCCTGGCTCGATCGCGATGCTCGCATTCCTCGACGAGGACGAGCAGGACTACATCATCCGCGCCAATCTCGGGCGCTTCGCGTCCTATCGCAACCTCACCGAGGACAAGGTTCGCCAATTGATCGCCGATACCCGCCGGCGCGGCTACGCCGTGGACCTGGGTGAACTCATTCCCGGCATTGCCGGAGTTGGAATGCCGATCATCACGCCGGGCGACAAGCCGGGCGCCGCGCTCAGCTTCACGCTGCTCTGCGCGAAACTGACGCCCGGCGTCATCGAACGCTATGGTGAACTTCTGAAGGAGGAAATCGACGCGATCGTCGATCAGTAGCAAGCGCCGGAGCGAATGGCTCTATGCCGACACGCGATCAACTTGCACCGGGATAATTTCGTCCACGCCGGATGAAGTCATTCTTCTTGCAACGATGCCCGTCGGTATGTGTTCAATGCGCTCAGCGCAGAGCGCGATGAGGTAGCCATCCTCAGGACGGAATTGCCAACATTGCCAACGACAGGGGGCGTCAGCCAGTTCTGGAGCGATTTCCAGATCAATAGTGCCGCTCTGGTCGAATCGGAAACCAAGCTTTTCTAGAGGTATGGACACTCCCTTTCCGCGTGCCTTGATGTAGGCTTCCTTGAGAGTCCAGTATTGAAGAAACCGCTCAACCTTGAGCTCGCCCGGCACTTTGACAAGATCCTGCAGCTCCTCTGGCGAAAGGACCTGCTTCGTGACATCTAGCAGATCTTTGTCCCTCTGGGTGTTCTCGACATCCACTCCTACCGCCCGGCCCGTTGCAACTGCCAGAACAATCAGACCGGTTGTGTGTGAAACGTTGAAGAACAGATCGCGGATTCCCGTCCGCATGGCGTCAATTTCCGGACGCCCGTACGCGTTCTGCGAAAACACCCAGTCTGCTGGGTGCAAGGGTTGATACCTCGATAGTACCCTTCGAACCAGCGCACGCGTCGCAAGGTACCGGTCCCTGTCTCTTTCGAAGTGAAAGCGCAGTTCGTGCTGCTTTTCGTCCGGAGCCAAAAAAGAGCGTGAAGCGGCTGCCGTCACGAGATCAAGCCGGTCGTCCGCAAGCCAAAGATGGATTTCGCCTACTGAGAGTCCAATGATGCCTCGATAAATCGTCTTCATTTGCTGACGTCGCCAGACTTGCCCACTCTGCCCCGTTCACTAGGCCTGCCCACACTCGACGTGACCAGATTTCTCTTGATTTCCCCGTGGAGGTCGCGCACACGCCGCCCTCTAGGCAACTGAAACACTTGAACTATCCATCCGATCCGTCATGAGCAAGCTTAAGCCAGCTGCAGCCAACGAGAGCCAATCCGTGATTTGCCGCTCCGACCGCTCTAAGAGCCGCGCGTTCTATCCTTGTCAGCGTGGATAGCTGATGGGGCGGCCCGTTTCCGGACAACGCGTGACGCCCATGGACACGCCATAGATCTTCTCAAGGATCATTGGCGTCATGATCACTTTCGGCGGTCCGCACACGACGACACGTCCGGACTGGAGCGCGATGATCTCGTCGCAGAAGCGCGCGGCCATGTTCATGTCGTGCAAAACCATGACGACTCCCAGACCGCGTTCATGGCACAGACGGCACACGAGCGAGAGGACCTCGATCTGATGTGCAATGTCCAGGGCCGAGGTTGGCTCATCGAGTAAGAGACATTCGGTATCCTGCGCAAGGAGCATGGCAAGCCAGGTTCGCTGACGCTCCCCGCCTGAGAGAGTGTCGACGAGCCGATCGGCAAAGACCTCGGTTCCCGTCTGCCGCATCGCCACTGAGACCTTGTCCTTGTCGAGAGCGCCGAAACGGCCGAGCGCGCCGTGCCACGGATAGCGGCCGAACGCGACCAACTCACGAACCAGAACGGCCGGGGCGAGAGGCGTCTGCTGCGGCAGATACGCAACCTTGCGGGCAAACGGCCGGTTGCTCCATCTTTGCAGATCGATCCCCTTGAAGCGAATGACGCCCACGGAGGCCGGCTGCTGACGCGCAAGCAACTTGACCAATGTCGACTTGCCGGAGCCATTTCGGCCAATCACCCCGATGACCTTCCGAGCGCGCAAGTCGAGCGTCAATGGATCAAACAGCGTGCGCTCAGCCAGCTTGAAGCCGGCACCATTCAACTCGAACAGCGGTGTATCCGAAATCGGATCGAGGGAAACCGCAGACGGATCGGAGTGGCATCCTGGCGAGAACGTCATGACCGCGTTTGCTGCGCGCCCACACGAGACACTGGTCCGGACTCCGGCCCGAACGAAAATCGCACGGCCGAATTGACGGCGGCCGGAAGCACCGACATGTGGGTCTCACCCGAATACAATTCAAATCGCACATGCTGGCCGGAGATGGACGACAGACGATCCGCCATGGCGCAGGCATTATCGACGATCCGGCTCTCGGCAAAGCGCACTGCGCGCGACGCGGCATCAGGTGCGGTCTCCTGGAAAGGAGCAAGTCGCTGCTCATATTCGCCTGCAGCAAGCAGAACCCTCCCGAAACGCGGTCCGCTGGTGGCCTCAAACCGCGTCGCGGCAGCCAGGATAGCTCCCTCCTCCCACCAGATTGCGGGGCTGATCGCGATCCAGGTTGCGAACGCATCCGGCCGATTGAAAAGAGCATGAAGAACAAAAAGTCCTCCAAACGAGTGGCCGAAAATCGCCTGACGCGTCAAATCCACGGCGATCCGCCGCGAGATCTCTGGCTTGAGCTCATCCTCAATGAAAGCGAGAAATTCGTCGGCTCCTCCGGTTCGAACATCCGGCCCGCCCGGACTGTGCGGTGGATAGGTGCGGCCGGGCGGCGGCCCCATGTCCCATGACCGGCGGACGCTGTCGTAGGCATCGTCCGTGGGATAGCCGATCCCTACCAGTATCCCATTCGAAATGCCCGTCCCGAGCGGATAGCTGCCCTGAACCCGCAGCACATCCACTGCAGTACCGATCACCGCATTGCCGTCCAGAAGATAAAGGATCGGCCACCCATCGGCCGGCGCCTCACCCGCCGGAGCGCGATAGAAGATCCGATACGGCGCACCACCACGTCGTGGTGCGAGATCGAATTGAAGCGTATCGGCGATGCGCGCCGGTATTTCGTTCACGATAGTCTCCAACACAGGCAGCCGACAGATTATTCCTCAGGCAGCTTTGCAAGATTGATCCGTGACACCGGTCCGCAGTGGCGGCCCGTGAGATTCGAGGCAGGCGACGCAATGTCGCTGCGCGTCCCGGATCATGAAGTTCACCAGGGTCGGCGATACGCCGAGACTCGCGGCCAATGCTTTCTGCGGAACGCCATCCAGCCGGTGCGCCGTAAAGACCGAGCGCGTCCGCTCGGGAAGGTGATCCAGAGCGTTGAGGACAATCCGCAGCGCTTCACATCCTTCTAACGTGCATTGCGGGTCGGCGATCGGGGCTTCAATAGTATCGAGATCGTCCGGTGGCAGCACGTGCCGCAACTCCCATCGCTGCTGCCTTGCCCGGTCGATGGCGAGGTTGCGGACCATCCGACAAGCAAAGCTCAACGGGCAGTCCGGACGAAATCCCCTGAGATCGCATGCCTTGAGGATCACGTCCTGGACGACATCTTCCGCCAACTCCTCCGATGCCAGGATTCGCGCGGCAATCGCCATCAGACGACGCCGGTTGCAGATCAGCGTGTTCAAGAGTCCATCTTGATCCGCGTTGCCTGTGACGTTCAACATGATGTCATCCGTTGACCCGGGGATGCGGAGGCCTACGCCGAAGCGGAGGCCTCCGAACTGGCGGACTTTTCCGAGAGGACCTCACCAGCGATAGCCGAGCGTCGCGATCACCGTCAGCGGCGCCCCGCGATAGCAGTAGCCGACCTGACACGTGGTGTAGTGCAGATTGAACAGGTTCTTGGCGTTGACCTGAAACTGCATCCCCTTCAGCTCCTTGGCCGCCTGGCCCAGGTCATACTTCAATGCTGCGTCGATCAAGGTGACTGCACTGTTCTTGAACGTGTTCGCGTCGTCGCCGTAGCTCCACGACATGTATCGCACGCCACCGCCGACGCTGAGCCCTGCGGCCTGCGGGATCGCATAGTTTGCCCATAGCGTGACGGTATGCGGCGGATTGCCCGATGGGAATTTTCCGATCGTCGCGCTGTCCGCGGCCTGCTTAGTGACCATGTCGAGATACGTGTAGGACGACGTGATATCAAAACCGCCACCGAGACTCGCGAGCCCCTGCAGTTCAAAACCGCGGCTCTCGATCTCACCCCGCTGAACCGTGACGCCCGTTCCTGTCGTCACCAGGCCGCCATCCTGGGTCAGATCGAAGACCGCGGCAGTGATGAAGCTCCTGGTGCCTGGCAGCTGATATTTGACGCCAATCTCCGTCTGCCGACCCGTGGTCGGTTTGAAAAAGACGCCATTCGGATCAACACCGAGGTTCGGAAAGAACGAGGTCGAATAAGCCACGTAGGGCGCGACACCGGACTCGAAGACGTAGGACAGTCCAGCTCGTCCACTGTAGGCCTGGTCGGACTGCACCTGCCGGGAAACGGCGATCAGATCCTCCCCCGTGGTGCGCACCCAGTCGCTGCGACCGCTCAATGTGAGGATCCAGTGATCCAACTTGGCCTGGTCCTGGATGTAGACGCCCAATTGGGTCTGCCGCTGCTCGATCGAAGCTGAAATCGCCGGATCGGGAATGGATTCGAGCCCATAGACAGGCGCGGCCAGATTGAGATCGGAAACGCCGCCCCCAAATCCCTGCATGTCGTTGAACTTTGACCATGTGTAGTCGGAACCCATCAGTACGGTGTGCTGTACAGGCCCGGTCGCAACCTTGGCCTCGACCTGGTTGTCGACAACGGCCGATTTCAGCAGATCATGGACGTAGCCCGTATAGCGCGAAACGACGTCATTCACCGGCGCGCCAAGAAAGCCTACATACCGCGTGGTCGAATCGAGATCCGTGTAGCGGAATTTTTGCCGCACGGTGACCGCGTTGTCGAACGCATGCTCGAAGATGTAGCCGACGCGGCCCTGCTCCTGGTCGAGCGAGTTGTAAGAGGGGCTGCCGGTATAGATATCGGTAGTGGTCCCCGTCGACGACGAATAGGTGAACATGGATCCCGGCGTCTTGGATTTCTGGTAGCCCGCGAGAACCGTAAAGGACGTCGACTGGTCGGGCTTCCAGGTAAAGGCCGGCGCGATATAGACACGATCGTCTTTGCCGCCGGGCACGAACACATCCGCGTCGCGAACGACGCCCGTCAGTCGATAGAGGAACTGACCGGTGGAATCGAGCGGACCAGAGAGATCGAAATTGCCCTGATAGCGGCTACGGTCGCCAAACAGCGTCTGCACCTCGTGGAACGGCTGGCTTGTCGGCAACTTGCTCGATAGATCGATCAGGCCGCCGGGGGAGCCGAGGCCATACAGCGCCGAGCTCGGCCCGCGAACGACCGTAATGCTGTCGAGGCCGTAGGGCTCGGTCTTGAACACGCCGAGGCCTGCGCCGACGAGGCGCAGCCCATCGAGATAGACGCCATTGTAGGTGACATCGAAGCCGCGTAGCGAGATGGAATCAAATCGCGGATCGAAGCCAGCCGCATCGATGCGGACCCCCGGCTCATAACCGACCGCCTCCGTCAACGATTGAACCGCCCGGTCGCTGAGCTGCTTGCGCGTCACGACCGAAATCGATTGCGGCGTTTCGATCAGCGGCGTGCTCGTTTTCGTGGACGCTGTGCTTGTTTCCGCAACGTAGCTGGTCTCACTCGAGCCATTGGCCCGCTCAACGCCGGAACTGCGCTCGTTCGGATTCCTGCCTGCTGACGTGCCGCCCGAATTGCGCTGCGATACCGCCCGCCCGCGGGGTGATTGCGGGCCCCGCGTGGCCGTCTGGGTGCGCGCCCGGGGCTGACTGGGAGCATCCACCGTGACCGGAGGCAATGATGTCTTCCCATCCGGACCAGCCTCGGACACCTGCGCGGCGGATGGAGTTGCCTGCATGGCCACTCCCAAGCCGACCAATCCCAAGCCAGCCTTCACCAGCTGACCGCAAATGAATGTTTTCTTATCGTTGCGCCCCATTGTCATCCCAAAGTTGTATTCTCGACCAACCCGGACAAATCAGATTTGAGCGCGCGTCGCCTTTGCGAGCGCGCAAATGACTTTTGATCTCTTGTGGAGGCTCTCCAAACCTGCGCCGTCGCGACCGCTTCATCGGCGCGACGGGATGTCATGCAGAAAGACGCATGTGAATGCAGGCCGCTACAAGATCGGCAGATTGAAATCAGCGGCAACGACTCGGTGAGTGGCCAAAGCGCCTGCGAAAAGCCGTGGCAAAATTTGCCGGGTGCGCATAGCCGACCCGGTAGGCCGTTTCAGTGACCGACAAGCGTTGGTGAAGCAGAATGTCGCGTGCGGCATCCAGCCGCTTATTCCTCAGATAGTCGATCGCGCTTTCGCCATAGACCATTTGGAACTGCTGATTGAGAGATCGGTGACTTAGCCCAGCGCGCCGCGCCAATTCCGGGATGCTCCACGGATAGCCGGGATCCGCGTCGATCTGGTCCTTCACGGATTGAAGTCGGATTCGTTTCTGATCCACAGCCAGGTCCGGCTCGACCTGGCCGTGCGCATTGAACAGCGTATAGACCAAGATCTCCGCGGCATGCGCACGCAACAGCAGTTGAGCACCGCTTCTGTCAAGGGATGCCGAGAACATCTCCGCAGCGATGGCCTGAATCCGCGGAGTTGCTTTCAACGAAGCAACCGTCGTCTTCGCTCTGCTCTCCTTGAAGAGCGCAAGAAACTCTTTCTCGAGGCCAAGCCCGCCGATCGAACCTTGGGCGAATGCCAAGCCGATCGCGAAGCTCTCGCCGCGTCGAATTGTCTCACCCACCGCGCCGGGTTCGCGGACGGCAACTACCGAGATTTTCGTTTCGCCAGCAACTTCCTTGTGCGCTGAGCCACTGGCCCCCTCGCCTGTGCTGTCGAAATGCAGGCAGATAAACAAGCTTGGTGGAAGAACTACGTCGGTCTTGGTGTCAAAGCCAAATCCACCCCTGATGGCCACGCAACCAGGAAACTCCAGCCACTGGGCAGACCATGCAGAGCCAGGTTGCACAGATTCACGAGCAACCTCCCCGCTGCCCCACAGTTCGACAATTTGATCGTAGAAGTCTTGCATCAAGTCCGCCGCGTTGCGACTTTGCTGATCATCGGCGGCGCGCTCAAGACGTCCCCGTTCAGTTTGGAGACCTTCAACACTAGATTTCGTTGAAACAGATGAGCGCGATTCCCGTGGGCGCATCGCGAGCCCGTCGATGACAGCCGCCAGCGAGTTCGGCCCGTTCAAACTTTGCCGCCGGGCAAAGCCCCGGCTGCAAGAGCGATCTCGGCCTACCTCGTCAGGACGCCGCCAAAGCCTGCTCGATATCCTGCCAGAGCAGGTCGGGATCCTCGAGACCAACCGCAAAGCGGATCGTGCGATCGACGACACCGAAGCGTCGGAAGGAATTGGATTCCTCAGGAAGCTGCAATGCCGCCTGCGCCGGGACAATCAGTGTTTCGGGACCGCCCCAACTGACGCCGAGGCGGATGTGCTCTAGCGCATTGACGAAACCAGGCACGTCGACGTCGTCCGCGACATCGAAGCCGAATAGGCCGGAAAAACCTGACAGCGATGCCTTCCCAGGATGATCGGACAATGCCGGATGCCGAACCCGTGCAATCAAGGGATGATTTCCCAGCCGTTCCGCAAGGATCAGCCCGCTCTTCATGTGCTGAGACATGCGCAAGGGCAGCGTCCGCATGCCACGCAGCAACAGCCACGCCTCGAAGGGCGAAAGCTTGGCACCGAGATAGGGATAGCTCGTCCGATTGATGCGGGCGATATGGGCCTTCGATCCCGCCACGACCCCCGCGACCGTGTCGCTGTGTCCCCCGAGATATTTTGAAGCCGCATGAACGACGAGATCGACGCCGTGCAGCAGCGGCTTCTGAAACAACGGTGTCGCCCAGGAGTTATCAATCATGGTCATCGCGCCGTGCTGTCGGGCAAGCCCGGCAAGAGCTGCGATGTCCTGGACCTCGAACACCATGGAGGTCGGGTTCTCCAGATAGAGCAGCTTCGCACCGGGCAGCACGGCAGCAACTTTCGCAGGATCCGTCGCATCGACGTAGTCGACGGTCACGCCGAACTTCCGAAGCAGCTTGCCGAACAGGCAGTAGACATCGTTGTAGACGTTACGAACTGCGACAATCCGGTCACCCTGCTCGACGAAGGCGAGCACTGCGGCAGTGATGGCGCCTGTGCCGCTGGAGAAGGCACGGGCTGTCTCGGCACCTTCGAGCGCGGCAATTAGACTCTCGAATTCCGCAACCGTGGGATTGTTGCCGCGAGAGTAGATGAACTCCTCGGACCGCCCAGCGAATACGTCCTCGATCGCCGCGTAGCTTTCGAAGGTGAAGAGCGACGTCTGGAAAATCGGTGGCGACGCAGCGTTGAACGGCACCGGCCCATTCGGCGCAAACAGTGCGGTGTTGCCGGCAATCAACTCGTGATCCGATATCAAATGGGCCGAAGCCGAAGCATGCTTGTTCAAGCAGATCTCCTGTCGAGCGGTTTGACCAGGAACAGGCACGGAAAGTCCTCGTGCCAGAGCGTGGGGAATATCTCGGCGGCAATGAACCCATTGCGCTCATAGAAGGCGCGCGTTTCCGCATATTGGGGCTCGTCTCGATCACGGGGCGCCAGCGTTTTCACCGTCAGCAACCGGCAACCGGTGTTTCGGGCGTAGTCAGCCGCGGCTCCGATGAGCAGATGCCCCACGCCTTGACCATGGAACCTGCGGCGCACAGCGATCACGAAGATCTCGATGGCAGATGGGGGATGCAGCTTCAGCGCCACAAGGCCAGCAACGTTGCCCTCCAACTGGCAGGCGAACATCGGCAACTCCTCGACGACCTCCGCACAGGCAGCATTGGCCTCGGGATGATCGAACCACTCCGGAAGCTCGCCCATGATTTCGCTGCAAAGACCAGACTTGCCGGATCGAACGAGAGAAATGACAGTCAAGTAGCCTTCTCCCCGCCAACGCTTTCAGGACCGAATTGCGAGGCGCCGAGACGCCGGACGACCGGGATCAGCAAGGCGACCGCCAGAACGCTTGCGAGCGCCGCCGCAACGGCGAGAGCTGCCAGGATCCCGCCGAAGCCAAACCATGGCGGCAACACCACAAGAAGCGGAATGAGCAGATAGCCTTGTGGGGCAAGGCTCACCAGCGCCGCCTCGCGTACTTGCCCAATCGCCTGAAGCAGAACAAGCACAACCAACCGAACTCCAGCGAGCGGAAAGGCAGCATGGACCGCGACAATCGCGGTCACGGCCACATCCTGCACGGCGGGATTCGCTGAGAACAGGCAAGCGATCGGCCGCGCGAGGACGACGACGATGCAACCGTACAGGAGCGCAAAGCCGGAGGCGGCGGCCAGCGCGAAACGGGTCGCCGCGAGCACGCGGGCACGATTGCCAGCACCATAGGCGAAGCTCAGCACCGTCTGCGCCCCAAGCGCGAAGCCGATCAGCGGCAAGGAGCCGAGCGCAAGCATCCGCAGTGCGATGCCGAGACCCGCAATAGCGGTATCCCCGCCAAACGAACCGGCCTGGTAGTAGACCATGGCGAAGGCCGCCGCAGTGGCGATGCTTGCAAGCGTCGTTGGCAAGCCCAAGACGATGACCGGTCGCAAGATGGAAGAGCGCGGGCGCACCAGATGGAGCGTCACGTGGACCCGCCCCGCTCGCGCGAGAAAGTAGAATGCGTACGCGGCCAGAACAGCGAGTTGCGACAGGATCGTCGCCAACGCCGCGCCGGAGACTCCGAGCTCGAGCGTAAAGATGAGCACCGGATCGAGGGCGATGTTGAGGGCAAATCCGCCAAGCAACGTCCACATGCTGAAACGGGTGTTGCCTTCCGCGATTGCGATGAAGTCGGCGATGATCTGAAGAAGCGTCAAGGTCGCGCCGAATGCCATCACGCCCACATAGCTGTCCGCCATCAGCCACGTGTCCGGGTTGGCACCGAACGTCGCCAGCAGCGGCTGGCGAACGGACATGACGACAAGCGTGATCGCCAGACCGACGGGTACCGCCAGAGTCAATATGGTGGAAGCCGTGACGCTGGCACGGCCCGCGGCGCCGCTGCCAAGCAGGCGACCGATCATGGCCGCGGCCCCCACTCCCAGCCCCTCGCCGATCGCGCCGATCACCATCGCGAGCGGCAAGACCACGCTGACCGCGGCCATGGCATGCGCGCCGATCATTCCAACGAACACGGCATTCGCAGCATGGTGCAACGCGTTGATTGACAGCCCGATCACCGCGGGCAGCGCCAATCGAACGATCGTTCGCCCGATGTCTGGCGCGGCGAGGTCGAGCGGGGCCGCAAAGCCAGGTTCGGGCGCGTCCGCCGCTGCGGAAACCGATATCGTCATGCCTGCGTGGACACTTCGGCTGCGGAATCGCGTTCCGTCGCCCACAATCGGTCTGCAAAGAAGTGCTCGCGCAACAGCATGACCAGCAGGGCACGCTTGTGCGGTAGGTCGAAATGCTTGATCTTCGCAAAACCCGCGCGATCGAGATTGCGAATTTGCTGGCTGTGGCTGGCCTTTGGCTCTCCGACAATCCGCTGGGTGCGAATGTCGTCAAGAAAGATGAAGTGCATGAGCGACGGCAACCATGCGGTGATCCAGGCGCGACCACGATACGCCTCCTCGCCAATCGCCACGTGCCAACCGCGATCATAGTCGTCCGCACGGTAGTGCGGTCCGATTCGATTTTCCTTCGCCCAGTAAACCTCGAAATAGCCGAAGGGCGCGTCATCGGCATAGCCAATCAAAGGCAGGACGTGCGGATCGACCGTCCGCTCTTCGAGGTCGCGTCGATGGCGCTGGAGGTCGCCACCGTCTCCCCAGATGATTTCGATACGGGGATCGTTCATCCAACGATGATAGAGTGGAAGATCGCGCTCGGGATCGACGACGACAAAGGAAAGTACCCGATCAAGCCACGGAATGTACCGCGCATAGCAAATGCCGCCTGGCTTGGGCGCACGTCGCGGGTGCCGGCGATCACCGGACATCACGTGCAGCTGCGGATGACCTCCATGGGACTCCGCATGCGGCAGCCATAACCGAGGCTGTTGCCAGAATTGGGCTGGCTCGACGATCAGGATCCCGCCCTGATGCATTGCGATACCTTCCCGATGCAGCCTACCCGCAAGCTCGCGGTCGACACCTTCCAGCCTCACACGAACGGCCCGATCGACAGCGGTCAAAACCTCAATCGCGCCGCAAAGCAAGTGATACGCATCGCTCCGCAAATCAGGCGGCACGCGGACACGCAGCGCATCGCCATCCCGGATCACCCCAAAATGACTGCGCAGGCCCACGTCATCGCAGACCTCCATGGTGCCATCTCCTGAGGTGACCGATATCCGACCACCAAGGCCCGCTTTGGTTATTCCAGTTCGCGGTCCCTGCTCGCGCCAGGACATCAGTTGCGTCTTGGCATTCATCCTGAAGGCCTCGGTGAATCGTTGCGATGGGCTCTGCCAAACCCGGCATTCATACACAAGACGACTGACCTACCCGCCGATTTAGCCGAACCAAAAAAAATCGCGCACAGCCTAAATCCAGGACAGCCGCTTTCGTCTTGCAAGCAGCATCGGCGAGAGAGACCAACCCATGGACATCGACGACGTTTGGCAGGTGGTGAGGGATAGCGAAGGCCGCTATTCCGTTTGGCGGGACGGTCGCCCCGTGCCGTTCGGATGGAAAGCCATCCCTTTCAACGGTTCACGAGACGAGTGCCTCGCGCATATCGAGACCACATGGTGCGACTCGCGGCCCGCGAGCTGGGCGCAGTTGATGGACAGCCAAAGCCCGACGACCGGAAGATCCTGACGAAAGCGCCCCCTAGCGACAACTTCAGCAGCCGCGGAGCCATATGACAGTCCTTAGTGCCGAACTCTCTGGCGTGATCGACGCCGGAGCACACCACTTTCCCCTGACACTGGCCCAAAAACGGATCTGGTCGCTCGGCCAGATCGGCAATCACAGCGTTTTCCCGGCCCAGGTCCTCGCCTTGCGGCTTCAGGGGGCCGTTGGGACCGAGATGCTCAGATCAGCACTGCGCCGGCTGGCCCGACGTCATCCGGCACTGCGAATGCGTTTCCGGCGCTTGGCCGGCGGACATGTCGAACAAACCGCAGCCACGATGGACGCGTTTCAGGTCTCGACGGGGGATATTTCGCAAATCGCCGCTGAGAAGCGGGATGCGGCGCTCTTGGACGCAATCGCCGACTTTCTTGCCTCACCCATTGATCTCGAAATCGATGTCTCCGCGCGTGCGCGGATCATACGGCTCGGCGACACCGACCAAGTCGTCGTCATCGCTCTGCATCCGATCGTCTGCGATGCCGCATCATTAAGAGTCCTCGCGCGAGATCTTCCAAGGGCCTTGGCTGGCCCTCGGGTAGACTCGGTGCTCGACGCCGGCCTGCACCGGGCGGCCGTCGAGCATCAGTGGCTGCACTCGTCGGCCCACGATGACGCCCTTTCCTATTGGCGATCGACGTTTGGAGAGGAGCGTATCTGTGCAACTCTTCCGGTCCGGCCAGCTCTCGGGGACGGTGCCGCCGGACTGCGCAAGCAGCATCGCTTCACCCTCAACCCGGATCTCCGGATGAAGGTGCTCGATCTCGCCATGGCGTCCGGTCTTTCCGAGCGGCTGGTCCTCCTGACGGCCTTCAACGTGCTCCTGGCGCTGTATGGGGGCCAGTTCAGATTGCGCTCGGGATTCGTCTGTGATGGCCGCGCAAATTCGAACGCTACTGATGTTATCGCCAGACTGGAGGACCTCGTTCCGCTTCGTCTCGATTTCTCGCCGGCCATGACCTTTGTCGCGGCTGCACGGCATGCTCGCGACCGCCTGGATGAGGGATTGCGACATCACTTACCCCTGGAACGGCTAACGCAGGAGCTGTGGCGTGACGATCAGGACATGCGCGGCACCTACATTGCATCGCTGTTCGAGCATCGCGACAGCCTGATCGACGCACCCTCGACGCCGCCGGACATCACAATCGGGACGGTACTCGCGCCAGCAACGCGCGCTGACGCGGACCTGGTGCTGGTTACGGAAGTGAATGTTGCGGGTCATCTCGATGTGGTCATCGATGCATCGGAGGCACTCTACGACAACGCACTGCTGGCCCGCGCCGCGAATCATTTCCTGCGGATTTTGGAATCCGCAACGCTCAACGGGAATGTGTGCCTGCGCGACATCGCGTTGGTCTCCGCGGAAGAGCTGGACCGTCTCTCAGCCCCCTATGAAGACGAGGCGACGGACGATGATCGCCCGGTCCACGAATGGATTGCGGCGCACGCCGCCCTGACGCCCGACAAGACAGCGATCATCTATGCAGACGAGCGCTGGACCCATGCTGACCTTGATCGGCGCGCTAACCAGCTCGCTCATCGCCTGATTGGCGCCGGAACGGGTCCGGAGGTCTGCGTCGCCGTGCTGGTCAAGCGCTCGCCGGAGACCATTGCCGCGATCCTTGCCGTTCTGAAAGCTGGCGGCGCCTACATTCCCGTAGAACCGGATCAACCGCCGGCGCGCAACCATCATATCTTCCGCGACGCCGGCGTGAGGGTCATCATCACAAACAGCTGGCTGCGCGAGCGCATTCCCTCGGATATCGATGCAACGATCCTGGAACTGGACCGACTGGATCTCTCCGAGGTCCCGGTGACGCCTCCGCCCGTGTCCGTTCATCACAGCCAGCTCGCCTATGTGATGTACACCTCAGGCTCGACCGGACTGCCGAAGGGAGTGGCGGTTGAGCACGGCCCCCTCACCCACCATTGCCAGAGCACAGCGCGCATCTACGAAATGTCGGAGGCCTCGCGGGAGCTACCGTTCCTGCCGTTCAGCTCCGATGGCGGGCATGAACGGTGGATGGTACCCCTCATGATGGGTGGCAGCATCGTCTTGCCCGACCAGGCCTTATGGACACCGGAACAGACCCTGAGCGCGATGCACAGGCACGGCGCCAATAATGCGAGTATTCCGACCACCTACATGCAGCAGCTTGCGGAATGGGCGGACATAGCCGGTGACGCGCCTCCCTTGCGGCTCTACTCTTTCGGCGGCGAAGGACTGGCCCAGACGACGTTTGACCTTTTGACCCGATCGCTTCCGGCCAAGTGGCTCATTAACGGCTACGGTCCGACAGAGACAATCATGACGCCAATGGTCTGGAAGGTCCGGCCCGGCACCCGCTTTCACGGAACCTATGCTCCGATCGGACGTGCAGTCGGACGCAGACGCATCTATGTCCTCGATGCCGACATGAATCCCTGCCCGATTGGCGTCACCGGCGAGCTCTATTTGGGGGGCGAGGGAGTCGCTCGCGGCTATGTCGGTCGTCCCGGCATCACCGCGGACCGTTTCGTGCCCGATCCCTTTGCCGCCGACGGCGGACGCCTGTATCGCTCGGGTGATCTCACTCGCTGGCGCGAAGACGGCACGGTCGAATTCGTCGGCCGTGTCGATCATCAGGTCAAACTGCGCGGCTACCGGATCGAGCTCGGCGAAATCGAGTCAGCCCTGGTGGAGCAGCCTGGCGTCGGCGAATGCGTCGCCCTGTTGCGTAACGATGACGGCCAGCCGAGCCTTGTCGCCTACGTCGTCCCCGAGGTCGGCGCGACGCTCGATCCCGATGATCTACGCCGGGCCGTCGGCGGCAAATTACCGGACTATATGGTCCCAGCCGCGATCGTCCCGCTCGAGCGGCTGCCGATCAATCCCAACAGCAAGCTTGATCGTGCGGCGCTGCCCGCACCGGTCAAGCGACTAACGGACGCCGTGCCGCCGACCACGTCCCTGGAGAGTGAGCTTCTCGAGATCTGGTGCGAGGTGCTCGACCTCCGGGCGATCGGAGTGACCCATGACTTTTTCCAGATCGGAGGGCACTCACTCGCGGCGATCAAGATCCTGACACGATTGAAGCGCCAGCGACCGGACCTGCACACCACCATCGCCGACCTCTTCAACTATCCCACGGTCCGATCCTTGGCGGCCCGTATCGAAGGAGGCGGAGAAGAGATCGGCAGCCAGGTAATCGCGCTACGCACGTCCGGGAGCAAGCCGATGCTCTACTGCTTTCCAGGACTGCTCGTGAGCACTCGCGAGTACGTCAAGCTCGTCGACTTCCTCGGGCCTGAGCAGCCTGCAACGGGCTTCATCTGCTACTCCCTCTCGGAAGACCTGAAGCTGAATGCCACCGTGGAAGAGATCACAGGCCGTTATGTCGAGCACATTCGGCGACAGAGCCGCGGTCAACCCTGCCTCTTCCTCGGCTGGTCGTGGGGCGGCCTTCTCGCCTATGAAGCCGCCCGGATGCTCGGCAATGACGTCGATCTGCGTTTGATCGGAATGGTCGACGTCTGCGAGATCGGCAGCGAGTTCGCGCTCGGCGCCATCCCGCAATTTGCCCCGGGCGAACGAGACCTCTTGCGGTCACAGGTGACAGACTGGCTCGCGCGTACGCGCATGCGCAGCGACTGGGAGCGCCTCCTGGCGTCAATGGATGCGCTCACCTACGAACAGTTCCTGCGCTTCATCGGCAACGAGAAAGACGAGCTTCCAACCGACGGACCGGATGTCTCCAGCCGCGAACATACATTCTGGATCCTGATCGACAACGCACTCATTTTCCGTCGCTACCGCATGCAACGATACGACTGCCCACTCCATTCGTGGACAGCAGAGGACAGCCTCCATCGCGGCCTCAACCTGATCGACTGGCGACAGTACTCGCGTCGTGCCAACCCGGCCGAGATCATCGCCGGGACGACCCATTTGCACGTGATCGGGTCCAACGCCTTCCACAGCCGTTTTGCGCACCGGATCGAGCAAGCGATTGCGGACCTCGGGTGCCCGCAATCCCAGCACGCGCGCCGCTAACGCAATACCCCCAATCGCAAAGGACGACGACGATGAGCCCTGCCAATCACTTGCCGACGTCAGATCATGGCGGATCACTCGATCTCGCCGGGATCGGTATCGGCCCATTCAACCTCAGCCTCGCAGCACAGCTTGACAGCACACCCACGCTTCACGCGAGATTTTTCGAAAGGCGTCCCTGCTTCGAGTGGCATCCTGGAATGATGCTGCCGGATGTCGAGCTGCAGTCCTCCTTTCTGAAGGATTTGGTGACATCAACGAACCCAACGAGCCGTTGGTCCTTCGTCGCTTACCTCGTGGCTCACAAGCGTCTCTTCACCTTCCTCAATGCCCGCTATGACGCGGTCCCACGACGGGAATTCGCCCGCTACTTCGAATGGGTTGCGGATAGCCTGGCCAATCTGACTTTTGGAACCGACATCCGCGAGATATCCCACGACGGGCGCGATTTTGTGCTGACGACGAACGGAGGCCGCCATCGCGCTAGAAACATAGCGCTCGGTGTTGGGGCTAGCCCCTCCCTGCCCACCTGGGCGCTTTCCCTGCAAGGCGATCGCTGCTTTCACTGTTCCGAAGCCGTCGATCGTCTGCCACACATAACCTCCGACCGCATCGTCGTGATCGGAGGAGGTCAAAGCGGGGGCGAGATCGTTCAGCATCTGCTGTCGCGAGACCAGTTGCCGAATAGCCTCAAATGGATCAGCCGCCGGCACAATTTCGAGCCGATGAACGATACGCCGTTCTCCAATCAGGTCTTCTCGCCGGAATATATCGACGCATTCCGCCAATTGAACGACGAACGCAAGCACGCGGCTCTCGGCACTCACATTCTGACGAGCGACGGTCTGTCACTCTCGACCATCAATGCGATATACCGCCGCCTCTACACGCTGCGACATATCGAGGCTCGCAATCCCGATGTCGAGCTGTTGCCGAACCGCGATGTGATCCAAGTGGACCGAGTTCAAGATGGCTTCCGCTTGATCATCCGCAATGGCTTCGATGGCGGCATCGAGATCTGCTTTGCTGACGTCCTCGTGCTCGCGACTGGATATAAATTCAAGCTTCCGGATGCCATCGCCCCATTGCAGGACCGCATCGCGCTCGATCGAAACCATCGCCTGGTTCTTGCCGATGACTATTCTGCCACCTGGGATGGTCCGCGGGAGAACCGTATTTTCGCACTCAATGCAGGTCGCTACAGCCATGGCATTGCGGATTCGCAACTGAGCCTCATGGCTTGGCGAAGCGCGGTCATCGTCAACGCCTTGCTCGGCCGCAACCATTTCGAGCTGGGCCTGCCACAGCCGGTCGTCCGCTGGGGCTCGGCGTTTCGGCATTCGAGTGAAGCCATGTCGTTGTGAGACCGGGGCGGGGTATGTGTGAAAGCGCGCATTGTCTGCGCTCGCATCTGTCGCGGAGGTCGTTCGGGCAAGGCATGCTGGCTACGCTCGCCGCGGGCGGGATCGCCCCCGCTACCGCACGGGAGACCAAGCGTATCGTCTCACTGGACTTCGGGCTGGCCGAAACCCTTCTGGAGATCGGGATTGTCCCGGTCGGAGTGACTGCTGCCGACGACTGGAACGACTGGGTCGCCGAACCGCGCCTCCCCGCCGATGTGGTCAATATCGGTGGCACCTTCGAGCCGAACATCGAGCTGCTGCTTGAACTGGCTCCGGATCTGATCTTGTTGACCCCCTATCTTGCCGGTCTTTCCGACCGGCTTCGCCGCATTGCGCCAGTGCTTTCACTGCCACTGTATGACGAAGCCGGCGAGCCGCTCATGCGTGCGCGAGAAGCGACGCGGCATCTCGGCCATATCACCGATACGACCGCGGCGGCGGAACGCCTGATCGCCCGCGTCGACGCCACTTTCGAGGGGGTACGCAAGCGACTACGTGCAGTGAACACATTGCCGGTCTATATCGTTCAATTCATGGATCGCCGTCATGCGCGGGTTTACGGTGCAAAAAGCCTATTCCAAGACGTACTCGACCGTATCGGCTTGACGAACGCCTGGGCTCGCCAGACCAACTACTGGGGTTTCACGACGATCGGGATCGAAGCGCTGGCGACGGCGGATGATGTTTACCTCGTGCGTCTTGCCCAAGCGAGCGACTATGCCGCGCTCTCCCACGGGCCGCTCTGGCGCAACATGTCCTTCGTACGACATGGCCGGATCGTGGACCTTCCTCCGGTCTTGATGTTCGGCGCCTTGCCCTCGGCGGAGCGGTTTGCGCGGCTGCTCGACAGGCAGTTCACATTGATGGCTCGCCCGAATGGTTGATGGTCACGTCGGTCATCGCCCGGCGATCCTCGCGGCAATCCTCGGCACGGCCGCACTCGCGCTGAGCTTCACGACACTGGCTGCGCAGTTGCCGGGCGAATTGTGGATCAGCGCCGTCTTCCAGCCACCGGCCGATGACGTGAGGCAGATGGTCGTTCATTACAGCTGGTTGCCGCGTCTCGTTACAAGCCTTCTCGCCGGTGCGGCGCTCGCTCTGATCGGAACCGCCTTTCAGCAACTTCTGCGCAATCCATTGGCATCGCCGACGACGCTCGGCGTCGAATCGGGCGCAAGTGCGGCACTCGCACTTGCGACGCTTTTCGCTCCCGAACTGCTCAACGACGGACGCGAGGCCATCGCCTTCGCAGGCGGCCTGGCCGCCGCCGGTCTGGTCTTTGCGCTGTCGTGGCGACGCGGATCTGCCCCCCTGAGCCTGATTCTTGCGGGTCTGCTGGTCAGCCTCTTCTTCGGCGCCATCGCTGCGGCGCTCATGCTGTTAAAGGAACGGGCCCTCGCCGGCCTGTTCATCTGGGGAAAAGGATCGCTCAACCAGCAGGACTGGAGCGCCGTCACCTACATCGCGCCGCGCTTCATTGTCGTCATGGCCATCCTCATCGCAATGACGCGCCCCTTGACGCTTCTCGGCCTTGACAGCGCCAGTGCCGAACAGCTTGGTCTGCGTCTCGCTATCGTTCGTTTCGTTGGCCTCATGGCGGTGGTTGCCCTGACAGCATCCGTGGTCAGTGCAGTCGGTGTCATCGCTTTCGTCGGATTGGCCGCTCCCGCGATCGTCCAGTCCGCCGGAGCGCGACGATTTCGTGAACGTCTGATCTGGTCTCCTGTGATCGGCGCAGCACTGCTCTGGTTCGCCGACCAGGCCGTTCTCGTCCTCAACCGCATGTTCGATACCGAGCTCCCAACCGGCACCGTGACGGCGCTGGCTGGCGCCCCAGTTCTGCTGTGGGTGATCAACCGCTCACATCTGACGCCAGCTCCGGTCCACGAGGACCGGCACTCTCAATACAGACGCGCAACCGGGGGCACCCTCCTGACCATTGCTCTGCTGCTCGTGCTGGGCGCAGCGCTTTCGTTGACGATCGGCCGTGGCACTGCAGGTTGGCGATGGAGCGCTGGAGCAGAGCTTGACATGCTCCTGACTTGGCGCGCTCCCCGCGTCACCGCGGCCGCAGCGGCCGGCGCAATGCTCGCCACCGCCGGCGTCCTTCTGCAACGCCTGACCGGCAACCCGATGGCGAGCCCGGAGGTCCTCGGCGTAACCGCTGGGGCGGCGCTCGGTCTACTGCTGGCTTTGTTGGGACTCGGCGGCCTCGGACAGGAGACGGCGCTACTCGCGGGGTTCGCAGGCGCAGGACTCGCTCTCGCGGCCCTTCTAGCCTTCGGACACCGCAGCGGTTTGGCGCCGAACCGAATCGTGCTTGCTGGGATCGCTTTCGGTGCCATCGTCGACGCCCTGATCGGCGTCCTCCAGGCCGGCGGAGATCCGCGCGCCATGCTGCTGCTAACTTGGCTCAGCGGATCGACCTATGGAATCGATGGTTCGATCGCAGCGGTGACGGCGATCGCCGCCTGCGCATTGCTAAGCACCGCGATACTCTTGGTGCGATGGCTGGATCTGCTGCCTCTGGGGCCGGTCACCTCTCAGGCCCTCGGCATCGATCTCGGCTGTAGCAGACTTGCTATTATTGTGCTCACGGCATTGCTGACCGCTGCGGGCTGTCTTGTGGCAGGCACATTGAGCTTCGTCGGCCTGATGGCCCCTCATTTCGCCCTCAAGCTAGGCCTTCAACGAGCGCTGCCCCATTTGTTGGGCTCTGCGCTGTTCGGGAGCCTGATCATGATCGTTGCCGATTGGCTTGGGCGCGTCGCGCTGTTTCCACGACAGATGCCGGCTGGACTTGTTGCGATGCTTGTCGGCGTTCCCGTTATGATGTGGTTGGCTGCCCGCAGGGATTGATAAGTCTTCAATCCAACGGGCCACACGTGGTCTAGATGAACTTTTCCTGTAAGGCACGTTGCTCCACGGCCTACTGCGGCTTGGTACGTGTCGCTTTCGACTGGCAGCCAAGGATAGCGTCGGCCCCCTTCTCCGCGATCATGATCGTCGGCGCATTTGTATTGCCCGAAACCAGCCGCGGCATGATGGACGCATCGATCACCCGCAGCCCTCCAACACCATGGACACAAAGCCGATCGTCAACGACGGCAAGCGGGTCCGCCCCCATCTTGCAGGTGCCGACGGGGTGATAGATGGTTTCGGCAGTTTGCCGAACATAGCTGTCGACGTCCGCATCCGACTTCGCCCGGGAGCCAGGACCATACTCTTCACCACGATATGGGTCGAACGCCTTCTGCGCGATAATGTCCCGACCGATCCTTATGCCATCGCGCATGTTGAGGACATCTTTTTGCGCTTCCAGGTAGTTCGGTTGAATCGATGGATGCTGCCGCGGATCTGCCGATCTGATCATGATCCTGCCGCGGCTTTCGGGGCGCGCGATATTGAAGTACGCCATGAAGCCATGTTCGTTCGCGATCTTGCGGCCATGGTCGCTGTAGATCAGGAGCACCAAGAAATACTGCAGGTCCGGAGCGACAAGATCAGGCTGCGATTTGAGAAACGCCATCGCCTCGAGGCCGTGCGACGTCGCCGGACCTGTCTTGGTGAGCACGTACTGGATAAAGGCCTTGGTCGCGCCCAACGGTTTGGTGTGCTTGAGAAACGAAATGGGCTGGGTGCAACGCTGCTTCACCCCGCAGGCGAGATGATCCTGCAAATTCTGCCCGACGCCCTTCAATTCGTGAACGACGTCGATGCCGAGCGAACGGAGGTGGTCTCCATCGCCGATGCCCGACAACTGAAGCAGTTGCGGCGAGTTGATGGCGCCGCCGGACAGGATCACCTCGCGTTCGGCTCTCAATGTGTGAACCCGATTGTCCTTGATGTACTCGACGCCGACGGCGCGGCCGCGTTCCACCAGGATGCGTGACGCGAGCGCTTTCGTAATCACCTTGAGATTGGGACGATCCAGGACCGGATGCAGATAGCACCGGGCCGCGCTGGCGCGCTGGTTGTCGGCGATCGTGCTGTCGACGGGGCCGAAGCCTTCCAGCTCGGCGCCGTTGAAATCATCCGTCGCGCGAAATCCCGCCTGCGTCCCGGCCTCGAACCACGCCTTCGTCAGCGGATGCGTCAACTCCGGCAGCCGGCTAGTCCGCAAAGGACCATCACCGCCATGATATTCGTCGGCGCCGGCTTCCCGCCCTTCCGAACGAATGAAGTATGGCAGGCAATCGCTGTAGGACCAGCCGCGATTGCCCAACTGAGCCCACATGTCGTAGTCGGAGGCGTGGCCGCGGATGTAGACCATTCCATTGATGGAGCTCGATCCTCCGAGCACTTTTCCGCGCGGCCAATACATGACCCGGTTGTCCATATGAGGCTGAGGGTCGGTATGGTAATGCCAATCGACGCTGCCGGATTTCATGAGCGCAAGATATCCCGCCGGCATGCGGATGAAGGGATTGCTATCCTTGCCGCCGGCCTCGAGCAGAACAACCTCGTGCTCCGGATCCGCCGACAAGCGATTTGCCAGGACGCATCCGGCCGATCCGGCGCCGACGATAACGTAGTCCACCATGTTTCCTCCGCCCGTTGATCCGCAGATGGCCGGCGTTTGCTCCGGCTACCTAAATCGCGATGCGATTGGGGCGACTCATCGTCGCGCTTTCGGTTATTGTTTGAGCATGATCTCTTCAGAAAACCGCTGCACATTTTTTGCGGATCATGCTCTAGGCTCGCATCAGGTCGCGCGCCCCGACGTCATGCGGAGCGTTGATGACGAGGCCCGTTGCCGGGTCGAACAGCCTGATCCTGTCGAGTGCAGGGACCAGGGTGATCTCGTCACCAGGACCTAGCTCGAGACGTTCTTGCGTAATGGCGCAAACCTCCTGCGTACCCATCTCCGCGTAGATATGAATCTCGGGGCCTGTCGGCTCGACGATAGAAACCCTGGCGGGGATACCAAGGCCGTCAGAACCCGGCCGCAGGTGCTCCGGCCGGATTCCGTATGTCACGGCCTGCCCCGCTCTCACGTTTGCATTCGAAGGCAACGGCAGGGTCACGCCGTTGGAGCGCAGCACCAGCCGTCCCGCGTCAGTGGCGATCTCACCGGACAGGAAGTTCATCGAAGGCGACCCGATGAACTCGGCGACGAACAGGTTTGCCGGACGATCGTAGATTTCCAACGGCCTGCCGATCTGCTCGATATGTCCGTCACGCAAGACCACGATCGTGTCGGCCATGGTCATGGCCTCGATCTGGTCGTGGGTCACATAGACGGTTGTCGTGCAGAGCTTGTGATGAAGTTCCTTGATCTCCGTTCGCATCTGCACGCGCAGCTTCGCGTCGAGGTTCGACAGCGGCTCGTCGAACAGGAATACGGACGGATCGCGTACGATGGCCCGCCCCATCGCAACACGCTGGCGTTGGCCGCCGGACAATTGCCGCGGCTGGCGGTCCAGATAGTCTGTAAGATTGAGGATCGAGGCCGCCCACTCCACCTTGTGCCGGATTTCGTCCTTCGGAAGCTTCTTGAGCTGCATCGAGAACGCCATGTTGTCGAATACGCTCAAATGCGCATAGAGCGCGTAGTTCTGGAACACCATCGCAATATCTCGGTCTTTCGGATGCAGTCCATTGACCACCACGCTTCCAATGCTGATCTGCCCGGATGTGATCGGCTCGAGCCCCGCGATCATCCGTAGCAATGTCGACTTGCCGCAGCCGGACGGTCCCAGAAGCACGACGAATTCACCGTTGGCGATGGAAAGATCGATGCCGTGCAGCACCTCGAATCCGCCGTAGGACTTGCGCACATTGCTGATGGTGACCGATGCCATGCCTGAAATCTCCTCGCTACGCGCGTGCCCTCGCGGACAATATTCTGTCCGCAATCTCGACGAAGCCCTCAGCCCCCCGCTTGCTTGCGATGAAGGCAGGAGTTGCGGCCATCGCTCCCTCGAAATCGTGTACGTTCGCAACGCCGCAGGCGTAGGGAAAGAATCCGAACATCGGAGCATCGTTGGGGCTGTCGCCGCAGAACACGATGCGGTCCCTCGCCTCGTCGAGATCGAGCCCGAGCCTCTCGCGCACAAAGATCCTGGTCATCGCCAGCTTGTCGTAGCGACCGAACCATCCATTGACGTGGATGGAAGAGACCTTGGCGATGCCGCCCGCACTCTCGAACAGGAAAACGATCTTGTCGACGGCTGCGCGCGACAAGGGTGGGACGTCCTCGCATACATCGATCGCAAGGTCCGCTTCGCGATAAAGTTGGTCGGACGAGATCGCCGCACCCGGCACTTCAGAGAGAATCCTTTCGCCGAGTGCCAGCAACCTGCGGCGGTTGGCGGCGCGCTCGGCTTCGGTTGCGATGAATTTTCTGATCATTTTCCGAGCCACAGGATCGTGCCGGAAATAGAACGCGCCGTTCTCGCCGATCACTCCGTCGACAGGCCAGAACCGTGCGATCATATCGCACCAGCCCGCCGGGCGGCCGGTCACCGGAACCACCGAGAGGCCGGCACCACGGAGATTTTCGAGTGCTGCGTAAGCCGCCGCGGGAAGCTGGCCGTCGGTGGTCAGCGTATCGTCGATATCGGTCAATACGCAGACGATGCGGCGCGCGGTCTCCGCGGGAAAACTTGCAATGGGCTTCATGACTGCGCGCCCTCGGCAAAGGATGCAAGCCGGGCGTTCCAATCGAGAAGCCTCGGCCAGAGATCGGCGTGGATCGCGCGGAGCTCGGAGTAGCGAACCACGCTCTTGGGGTCGGGCTGGAACGTCTTGGCCGGCGGCCGCGTCATTGCTGCGGAGGCTTCAGCGATTGTTCCGTACCAGCCCGCCCCCTTGGCCGCTGCGATCGCGGCACCGAGAGACGATGCCTCCCGCGCCGTCGAGCGCAGAACCGAGCGGCCCGATGTATCGGCCAAGATCTGGAGCCAGAGATCACTGTCCGAACCGCCACCAATGGCTGAAAGCTGCCGAATCTCGCTCCCCGTGACCGACACGATCCGTTCGATCTGGGCGGCAACCTCCAGCGCTATGCCTTCCAGCAGCGCACGATAGATTGCGCCGCGCCGGGTCGAGCCTGACAATCCCGCGATCACGCCACGCGCATAGGGATCCCAATAGGGCGTCATGCAGCCGAGCCAGTATGGCAACACCACGACCCCGCCCGCGCCGATTGGGCAACTCGCAGCTTCGGCTTCCAGCGCCTTGAAGATGCTCTGTTGCGCCGCCGGATCGGCCGCAAACATCTCGCGTGCCATCCAATCGACCAGGAACGTTCCGGTACGGATGCACTGCTCGTAGATGTAGCCGTCGTCACATACGGCCTTCTCGGTGCGAAAGGCGCGGTCATAAGCGTATCTACGGCCATAACTTCCCGAAACGACCGCCGTCCCTAGATTGATGTAGGCGCTGCCCGGCGACGTCACGCCGGCGCCCGTGCCGGCACACTGGCCGTCCCCCCCGCCGGCGACGACGGGCGTCCCGACGGACAAGCCGGTGATCGCGGCCGCGGTGTACGTAACTTCGCCCGTCTGCACTCCCGGGCGCGTGAGGAGCGGAAGCCTTTCGGTCGCAATGCCTATGGCGTCGAGGATGTCGGCCGACCAGACGTTGCTCTCCATGTCGAGCAGGCCGGTCGGATCGGCCGAAGCCGTCGACGTCCGCCATTGGCCGGTCAAGCGATAGGTCAGAAAGCCATGGACCTCGGCAAACCGTGCGGCGCGTGCAAAGATCTCCGGCTCCTGTTCCGCCATCCAGATGATACGGTAAAGGCACGGCAGGACATCAAGCGGTTTGCCGGAAATGGCGTGAACGCGCTCGGCGCCAAACGATTTGCCGAAGCGCACGACCTGGGGCCGCGCCCGCTCGTCGAGCCAGGTCATGCCCGGCCTGATCGCGGTCCCCTCTTCCGTAAAGGCGCTGAACGTCTCCCGTTGGTTCGAGATCGCCACGGCGGCAATGCGCGAGGCCCCAACCTGATCGGTAATGCGGCGCAACGCCGCTGCCGTCGAATCCCACCACTCGTCCGGGTCCTGCTCGAAATATCCCGGTTGCGGATTGGCAAGGCCGATGGTCTTGCGTCCCTCCGCAACGGCACGCCCGCTTCGGTCCCAGGCGATCGCCTTGGTTGCCGAAGTCGAACTATCGATACCGATCACCAGGTCTTTGGTCATGTCGCGCCATCTCAAGAGCCGCGAAGACGACTGCCGCCGTCCTCGCGCACTCCGGCTCCACGGCCCTTAAAGCAGGCCAGCGTCCTTCATCTTGGCGTCGATGTCCTTTGCCAGAGCATCCATGCATTTCTGCGGATCGCCGCCGTAAGCCTGGCCCGTCAGCAACTTGCCGAGTTCGGTCGGAATCTCGTTGGTCGAAAGGCCAGCCCACAACGCCATATGCGGCTCGGTCGCCATCACGTTGTCGATGACGTACTTCACCGTTTCGAGATGCCGCGTCGTGCCCGGGCCGACCTTGGCCTTGGCCTTGACCCGCGGATCGGCGAAGGAGGAGTTGCGCATCGGCGCGAAGCCGCCGAGCAGCGTGCATCGCGTCATGATCTCCTTGCAGCAGCCCCACTGCATGAAGATCCATGCGGCTTCCTTGTTCTTCGAATATTTCGACAACGAAATGCACGATCCGCCCTGATGGCCAAGATTCGGTTGCTCGTTGAAGCCGGACGAAGCTTCTTGGCCGTGAGCGGCTTGGCCGGCTCCCAGAGACCCTTGACCTTGGAGTCGTCGGCATCGAGCCCCGGGAAGAATTCGTCCCAGCTCTGCACCAGCGCGACCTGGCCGGAATGCATCATTTCAAACTGGCCGTCCCAGGTCGATGCCGTCGAATTCGGCGGCGAGATCTTCAAGAGCTCCTGGTACCACTTCAGACCGGCAATGCCCTGCTCGTCATTGCCCGAGAATTTCTTGTTCTTGTTGAAGATCGAGCCGCCATGCCCCCAAACAGCCTGGCTCCAGTCGCATTCGAGTGAATAGTGCCCGGATTTGGCCTGCAGGCCCGTACCGAAGATGCCATTGCTCTTCTCGGCTTCGGAGATCTGCCTTGCGGCAGCGAGGAAGTCCTCGTAGGTCGTTGGCACCGCGATCTTGTGCTTCTCCAGGATGTCCTTGCGGTACATCAGCGTGAAGAGCGGGATGTCGAAGGGAATCCCCATCCACTGCCCGTTGACCTTCGCGACATTGTCGACCAGCGGCTTGGAGAAATCGTCCCAATCGAAATCGGGCATCGCAAGCTCAGGCTTCTCCTTGTAGTAGGCGACCGGATCGACGCAGTCCGGCTGGAACATCGAGATCCAGGATTGATCGAGATAATAGAGATCGTAGGAGCCGAGCTGCCCCTGCACGTCCTGCGTCGCCTTGGCGAGCACCTGCTCCAGCGGCACGATTTCGACCTCGACCTCGATGCCGGTCGGATCGGTGAACTCCTTCTTGATCTGGTTCAGCACGACCGACGGCGGCGTCGACTCGGTCGAATAGCGGATCTTTGCGCCCTTGAACTTGCTGCCGACTTCCTTCAGCCATTTGGCCTGGTTGTCCGGCAGCCCGTCGGCATAGGCTTGCGTGCCGATGAGGTTGCCCCTGCGCAAGCCGCGCGGATTGCCGAGCATGCCAAGACTGAAGGCGGAAAAGCCGACGCCCGCCAGTCCCATCTTGCGCAGGAAGTCGCGCTTGGAGATTTGCCTGTTGGTGTAGGCGTTCGCCGTATCGATGATGAAAGTCTGCTGATCGAACTTCTTGAAACTCATTGATACTCCTCCCGATGTTTTCTGAGTTTTCAGTTCCGGTCTATGCGCCTACTCCTTGAGGGATCCGAGGGTTAGGCCACGGACAAGCTGCTTCTGGACAAGCAAGATGAAGATGAAGCTCGGGATCACGGCCGTTGTGCCGAGTGCCGCGATGAAGCCCCATTCCGATCCGGTCGAGGTGACGAAGGTCGTGATCTTGACGGGCAACGTTCGTATCGAATTGGTCAGGAACAGCGACAGCAGGAACTCGGTCCACGCGAAGATGAAACAAAGGACGGCGGTCGCCGCGACTCCGCCCCGCACCATCGGCAGGACGACGCGCCAGAAGATTTGTAGCCGCGTGGCGCCATCGATCATTGCGGCCTCGTCGACGTCGACGGGAACGTCGTCGTAGAACGACTTCATCAGGAGCACCGCGATCGGCAGGTTGATCAGCGTGTCCACGATGATGAGGCCAAGCCGCGTGTCGAGCAGCGACATGTAGTGAAACATGAAGACCACCGGCACGATGATGGCGATCGGCGGCATGAAGCGCTGCGACAGAATCCAGTTCAGATAGGCCTGTCGCCATCGGAAGCGCATCCGCGACAGCGCGTAGGCCGCCATCACCGCCAGCAGGACCGTCAACGCCGTCGCCCCCACAGCAACGATCAACGAATCGACGATGGTCTGGCGGCTGTCGTAGGAGCTCGCTCCCCCTATCCCGAACGTGTTGCCTGACTCGATCGCGAGCTCGGCCCGCGACTTTCCGAACATGGTCACGGCATAGTTGACCAGCGTCGGCTTGAAATTGAACCAGACGATCTCGTCTTTGTCGAAGATCGCAGACGTCGGCTTGAACGACGTCAGCGCCCACCAGAACAGCGGAAACATGAAGACGCCGACCACCAGGACCGCCGCCACATCGCGCAAGCGCGCCTGCCAGAATGTTTCCTGCATCAGAAGCGCACCCTGAACAGCTTGATGAAGATGCTGGAGGTGACGATCACCAGGAACAGCGTGAACAGGGAGATCGTCGATGCGTAGGGGAAGTCGGCATTCTTGAAGTAGATCGTGCCGGCATAGGAGGTCAGCGTCTCGGTCGCGGTGCCCGGCCCGCTGTCCGTCATCACCTTCACGTAATCGTAGATGCGGAACAGATCGACGCCGCGGATCAGAACCGCGAGCGCGATGATCCTGGAGAGCATCGGCAGCGTGAGATGGAAGAAGGCCTGGCTCGTGGTTGCACCGTCGATTGCCGCGGCCTCGAAGGGCTCCTTTGGCAGGGCGCGCAGACCGGCCAGCATGATCAGCACCATGAAGGGCGTCCACTGCCAGATATCGGCCAGCAGAACGCCGGCCAGCGCCGTGCTGCCCGAAGCCAGTATCGGATGCTGCGGTGGCCACAGCCCAAGCGAGACCAGCCCCGTGCTCAGCACGCCGAACGATCCATCCAGCATCAGGAGAAACATCATGCCGGTGACGGCCGGCGGCACCACCAGGGGTAGCGTCATCAGTGCCCGCAGCAGCCCATAGCCTTTGCGATCGCTGTCGAGCAGCAATGCGATGGCGAGCCCGAGCGAGAGTTCGATGACCAGTGCGGCGGTCGTGTACAGATAGGTGTGGCCGATAGCGCCCCACACCCGTTCGTCGGCAATGAGCTTTCCCCAATTCCAGGTCGGATTGAAGACGTTCATCCGGGTGATCGGGTTGCGCTTGAAGAACGAAAGCCACAGCGCGTACAGCAACGGATAGACGCCGAACGCGAGGATCAGCGCCGTAATCGGCGCCAACCAGGGGAACGGATGTTCGGAGGTCAGGAATCGTGGCCAGACACGGCGGCGCACCGGGTCCGATACCGGCACGTCTACGGCCAGAGTTGAAACCTGCTGCGAAACCATTGACGCTTCCTCGCGCATCGCTTTTCTCTCGGCGCCAGGCTCTGCGGCCCGGTTCGCTGTCGTTTTCTAGGGCCGGCGTGACACTCCAGTTCGGGGAGACCGGCCCGAACGCGGCACCAGCGCTTTCGCCGTCGCCACGTCCGTGACCAGTATCGTCGCGTAGTTGTTGTTGAGCGCCGCATACACGGCGTCGATCTTGTCGGTGCCTCCGGCAATGCAGATCCGTTCCGGCACCTTGGCGATCTCGTCGAGAGTCAGGCCGATCATCTGGTTGTCGAGCGCGCCCAGCAGCGGCTTGCCTTCGCGGTCGATGAAGCGCCCGCTCACCACGCCGACCGCGCCTCGCGCGAGATACGGCGCGATCTTTTCTGCCGTCATGTAGCCGCTGCGCATTGCCGTGCCGGCATCGTCCACGCTGCCGACGCCGAACAGCACCTTGTTGCTCGAGCGGATGATCTTGAACGTCTCGACGAGCGCCGGCTCCTGCATGAACAGCCGCTTGATCTGCGCCGTCGAGACGATGCCGGGCGCGTGCAGATTGACGCAGCGTGCGCCGAGCTTGTTGGCGATGTTGGAGGTGCACAGCTCCGGCGAGAATTCCGTCGTGCCGATCGAACAGCCGGTGATCTGGGCCACTGTCACGCCGGGCAGCTTCATCTCGGGCAACGCCGCCGACAGCGCCTGCACCGTGCGCCCCCAGGAAACACCGAGCACATCGTCCGGCTGGAGCCGCTCGATCAGCAATCGCGCCCCCGCCATGCCGATCCGCTCGTGGACCGGCAGCCGGCCTCCGTCATCAGGCACGACCAGACAATTGGAGAGCCCGTAGGCGTTGGCCACTTCGCGCGCGAGGCCGATGGTCTGCAAGTGACGCGAGGAGACCGCGATGGTGACGATGTTGCGGTCGCGCGCCTCCTGAAGAAAGTTCACCACCGAGGCGCGCGAGACGCCGAGCTGATCGGCGACCTCCTCCTGCGTCATGCCCTCTTCGTAATACAGCCAGGCCGCCCAGACGACGGGATCACTGTCGAACTCGGCGGGAATCGACAGCGCCCTGCGCTTGATCCGCGGCGGCGTCACATTGCGTTGCAGCGTCTTGATCATCGGCGGTCCGGTCCGGGTGTCGGAATTACAAAATGCACATCGAGTTGACAATTGTCAATTGTCTCGCTTAATTGCCAATCCGTTTTGTCGATTGTCACGAGCGGGACTGCGGCGCCGGACGGCGCGGCGCGGGAATGTGTCGATGTCGAAGCAGAATTGGACCGCCCTGATCGACGATCTGGTGGCCGGCCGCTGGACCAATCCGCTGACCGGCGACCGCATCAAGGTGCCTTACGATTCCATCGTGATCGAAGACAGCCTCGATGGACGCGAGGCCGAGCTGGTCGCGTCATTGAAACTGGGACACCGCCTTGCCGTCGTGGGCGACGAGGCGACCTACGACGCGATGGGCGCGCGCATCTGCAACGCACTCCGCAGCCTCGGTCCCGTCGAAGCGATCGTCCTCGACCATCCCCATGCCGATATGGCGGAGGTGCGCAGCCTGACCGAGAAGCTGCGCGGGTACGATGCCGTCGTCGCCGTCGGTTCGGGCACCGTCAACGACCTCTGCAAATATGTCACCGGCCTGGATGGTCGGCGCTATAGCGTGTTCGCGACGGCCCCGTCGATGAACGGATACACGTCCTCAACCGCCTCGCTGACGCTCGACAGCGGCTTGAAGGTATCGCTGCCCTCGCACACTCCGGCCGGCTTTTTCGTCGATCTCAAAGTATCCGCGGCCGCCCCCTCCTATCTCGCTGCCTCCGGCTTCGCCGACTGCCTGGCCCGCTCGGTTGCACAGAACGACTGGTGGATGTCGCACCGGCTGCTGGGGACGGCGTATTTTCAGGAGCCCTACACGATTCAGGCCGCCGACGAAGTCGAGCTGAACAAGAGAGCCGGAAACCTGCCCAAGGGCGATATCGGGGCCCTGGGGTACCTCTATCGCGTGTTGACCTTGTGCGGGCTCGGCATCTCATTCACCGGCGTCTCGCACCATGGTTCGATGGGTGAACACCAGATTTCGCATTACATCGATTGCTTTGCCGGAGCGCGGCATCCGGGAAGCCTGCACGGCCAGCAGGTGGGCATCGCATCGCTGAGTATGGCGAGGCTGCAGCAGCAGATGCTTGCGAGCGATCGGCCGCCTTCCGTCGATGCCACCCGTATCGACGTAGCGGGCATGGCTCGCCGTTTCGGCGAGGAAGTCGCATCGCAGTGCCGCGCCGAGTTCGAGCAAAAGGCCTTCGACCGCGAAGGCGCCGCAGTCTTCAACCGCAAGCTCGCGGAGACGTGGCCGGACCTCAAGCGCGAGTTGGCCGCTTTCACGATCCCTGTCGATGAGATCAAGCGTCTGCTGTCGGCCGCCGGCGGCGCCACGACGGCCGCCGAGCTCGGCGTGCCCGTCGATTTCTACCGCGAAGCCATCGTTCACTGCCGCGAGATGCGCAATCGCTTTTCGTTTCTCGACATAGCTGCCGATGCAGGAACGCTGGAGACGTTTGCGCAAGGCGAACTTTGAGGGGAGGCCGTGACATGACCGACACCGAACTTCAGTTGCGCGAAGCGATCATCGCGAAATGCCGCTGGATGAACGCCGCGGGACTGAACCAAGGCACCTCCGGAAACATCTCGGCCCGTCATGGTAACACCATGCTGATCTCGCCCTCGGCAACGCCGTACGACTCGCTCAGCCCCGACATGATCGCAGCGATGCCGATTGAAGGCGAGTACGGATCGTGGGAGGGGCCGCTCAAGCCTTCGACCGAATGGCGCTTTCATCTCGATATCATGAAGGCGCGGCGCGACGTCAGAGGCATCGTCCACACCCACGCAACCTACTCCACCGTGCTGGCGATCGCGCGCAAGGAAATTCCGGCGTGCCACTACATGATGGCGGCGTTTGGCGGCATGAACGTGAGGGTCGCCGGCTACGCCAGGTTCGGCACCAAGGAACTGTCGGAGCATGCGCTCAAGGCGCTCGAAGGGCGTACGGCCTGCCTGCTCGCCAATCACGGCATGATCGCCACGGGAGCCTCTCTCGACAAGGCGATGTGGCTTGCGGTCGAACTCGAGACCATTGCCCGGCAGTACTATCTCACCTTGGCAATCGGTGGACCGATGCTGCTGAACGAGGCCGAAATTGCCGAAACCGCCGCCGCTTTCGGAAGTTACGGCGTGCAGGATCCGCGCGGCAAGTAGCGGTCCCGGCGCGAGAGCTTCAGAGCAATAGCCGAGTCTGGCGTGCCGACTCGTGGCCATGGCGACCCTAGCTAACCCCAAGAGCCTTTCGTTCTTAGCTGGGTCAATGGGAGCGCCGCAATTGCGCGATGAAGCAGTGACGATCTACCTCCGACAAGCAAGACTACTCGTAGGCCCTCGCCCCAGTCTGCTATCGACACCATTGCAGCAATTGATATCGATACCATAAACTCGTCGCCGTCGCAGCGGCAGCACCGAAATCCGTCGGCAGAGAAGGCTTGCCGGTTTCGATCCCGACTGCACACCAAGCAGAGACTGCATTGAGATGAAACGAACTCAGATCAGGAAGAGCCTAAAGCGGCCGGCGACCATGGCGGAGGTGGCGGCACGGGCCGGGGTTTCCGCAATGACCGTCTCACGCGCGCTGAAGAGCGACGGTGCCGTCTCCGAGGAGACGCGGCGCCGGATCCTCGCAGCCGTCGAAGAACTCGGATATGTGCTCGACCTTTCTGCCGGAGCACTTTCCTCGAAGCGGACGGGCTTCGTGGCTGTGCTCATCCCCTCGATCAACAACTCCAATTTCTCCGATACCGCTCGCGGCATCACCGAGGCAATCGAAAGCCAGGGGCTCCAGATGCTTCTCGGCTACACCGACTACGACATGGATAAGGAAGAGCGGCTCGTGCGGGCCATGCTGACGCGCCGGCCCGACGGGATCATCGTCACCGACGGCCGGCACACGCCGAAGGCGCGCCGCATGCTGCAATCCGCGGGCATTCCTGTGGTCGAGACTTGGGACCTGCCCGCCGATCCGATCGACCATGTCGTCGGCTTCTCCAACGCCGAGGCCTCACGCGCGCTCGTCCACCGGCTTTACCATCAGGGCTACCGCAACATCGCCTTCATCGGCGGTGCGAGCAAGCGCGACACCCGCGGCGCCGACCGCCGGCTCGGTTACAAGCGCGCAGTCGAAGAGCTGGGCCTGCCACCCGGGCGCACCATCTCGTTCGGCAATCCGCCGATCTCGATGGAACAAGGCGGCGAGGCCATCGTCCACCTGATCGAGCAGTGGCCGGATGTGGACGCGGCTGTTTGCGTATCCGACCTGTCTGCCTTTGGCGCGATCATGGAATGCCACCGCCGCGGCTGGGCGGTACCCGGCCGGATCGCGGTTGCCGGTTTCGGCGACTTCGAAGTTTCTCGCTGCTCCTGGCCGAGGATTACAACTGTCGCCGTCGATTGCCGCAATATCGGGCTGGAGGCGGGCCGTGTCCTGCTTGGCGCCCTCGACGACGTTCAGAAGAATCGGGCACCGGGGCCAGAGACTTTGATCGTCCCCTTCCAGGTCATTGAACGCGAAAGCACGTGAGCCGTGCGGCTTGACAGCTCACACCAACCGGCTACGATGTTATCGATAACAATAAACTTGCCATCGTAAAGAGCTTGGCCGCCGGTTGCGGGATCCTCGCAATCGTTCGCGCCCCGGCCGGCGATCGCGGAGGGGACCTAAGGATGGCGTCGGGTGCGTTGCGCTTTGATGGAATCGTCAAGTCTTTCGGTGGCACTCGCGCACTCAAAGGCGTCAGCTTCGGCGTCGAGCGCGGCGAAATCGTCGCCTTGCTCGGCGAGAACGGCGCGGGCAAGTCGACTCTCATCAAGGTGCTCGGCGGCATCCATCGTCCAGATGCCGGAGCGGTGACGATCGCAGGCGAACCCTATCACCATGCCCCGGGTGGCCGTGCCGATCACCAGCCGGTCGCCTTCATCCATCAGGATCTCGGCCTCGTCGAATGGATGACGGTCGCAGAGAATGTCGGGCTGGCCCAGGGCTTTCCGCGGACGCGGCCGTTCGGCCTTATAGACTGGCGCGACGCCGAGGCACGCGCGACCAAGGCTCTCGCCCTGGTGGGCTGCGATATCGATCCGACCACGCGCGTGTCAAGCCTGTCGCGCACCGAGAAATCGCTCGTCGCCATCGCCCGGGCGCTCGTCGTCAAATGCGATTTCCTCGTGCTCGACGAGCCGACGGCGAGCCTGCCTGCGGATGAAGTCGAGCGGTTGTTTGCGGCGCTGCGGCGCTTGCGCCAGCAAGGCGTCGGGATGATCTACGTCTCGCACCGGCTCGACGAGATCTTCCGCATCGCCGACCGCGTTGTCGTCCTGCGCGATGGCCAGCTCGTCGGTGAGAAGGCGATCAGCGAGACCTCGCCCGAGGATCTGGTACGGCTGATCGTCGGCAGGCCGCTGCTCGACATGTTCGAGAAAGCCGCCTGCCACTCCGGCACGACCCGCGTCACGGTGAAAAGATTGATCACCCCGAAGTCCGGGCCGGTCGATTTCGACGTGCGCGAGGGCGAGCTCCTGGGGCTCGTCGGCCTGCGCGGCGCCGGCCAGGAAGAAGTAGGGCGCGCCCTGTTCGGCGCAGTGGCACATCGCGGCGAGATCCGCATCGACGGCTCCGTGCCGGATCTGTCCAGCCCGGTGACGGCAATGGCTGCTGGCATCGGTCTCGTTGCCCGCGACCGAACAGAGGAATCGATCGCCGCGTCCCTGTCGATCCGCGAGAATGTCTTCCTCAACCCGGGCGCGTCCGGGCGCAGCCTGTTCGATGTGCTCGCGCCCCGGCATGAAGCGGAGGAGGCAATCAGGCTCGGCGCCTTGGTGGGCTTGCGGCCAAACGATCCGCATCTCGCAATCGAGGGGCTTTCAGGTGGCAACCAGCAGAAAGTCGTTGTCGGGCGCTGGCTTGCGACAGGTCGCAAGCTGCTCGTGGCCGAGGACCCGACCGCCGGTGTCGATGTTGGCGCCAAGGCGGATATCTATCGGCTTATCGCGCGCGCCATAGCCGAGGGGCTCGCTGTTGTCGTCGTCTCCACCGATTTCGAGGAAGTCGCGCACATCTGCCATCGCGCGCTCGTCTTCAATCGGGGCCGGATCATTACCGAGATTGCCGGAGACGATCTCACGACCGAAGCCCTGATCACCGCCGCCTCGGCGTCCGAGGCCGCATAAGGGACAAATCGCACGGGCCGACGAACGGCGCCCGCCGGGAGGAACGCATGGGAATGAATTCGATCGAGTCGAACGCACTGGAGCCGACGCGCGCCGATCTCGCCGGCGCTTCGCTGCCGCAGAGGGTGACGCGGCTCCTGCCGGTCTACGGCCTGCCGATCATCACCGTCGCGCTGATCGCCCTGTTCTCGATCATGTTGCCCAACACATTTCCGACGCTCCTCAACCTGCGCTCGATCATTTCCGACAAATCGATCATCGCCATGCTGTCGCTCGCGGCGATGATCCCCATGGCTGCGGGCAAGATCGACCTCACGGTCGGCTATGGCATCGTGCTCTGGCACATCCTGGTGATCAGCTTGCAAACCGCCATCGGCCTGCCCTGGCCGGTCGCAGTCCTCGTGGTCATCTGCCTCGGCGCCTTCACCGGTCTTCTCAATGGCCTCTTGGTCGAGGTCGCGCGCATCGACAGCTTCATCGCCACCCTCGGCACCGGCACGGTGCTCTATGCGCTGGCGCTTTGGCACACTGGCGGCCGGCAGGTCGTTGCAGTCCTGCCGGAAGGTTTCCTCGCCCTCAACGGCACGATGGTTTTTGGTCTGCCGATCACGGGATTCTATGTGCTCCTCCTCGCAGTGGCGATGTGGCTCATGTTCGAATATCTACCGATTGGCCGCTACATCTACGCCATCGGCGCCAACCCCAAGACGGCCGCGCTCAACGGCATTCCCGTGCAGCGCTTCACGGTCGGCGCCTTCATGGCCTCCGGTATACTTACCGCGGTCACTGGCGTTCTGCTCGCCTCAAAGCTGCGCATCGGCCAGGCGAGCGTCGGCCTTGAATATCTCCTGCCCGCTCTCGTCGGCGCGTTTCTCGGTTCGACCACGATCAAGCCCGGCCGCGTCAACGTCTGGGGCACCATCATCGGCGTTGCGGTGCTCGCAGTCGGTATCGCCGGCATCCAGCAGTTCGGCGGGTCCTTCTGGGTCGAGCCGCTTTTCAACGGCCTTACGCTGCTCGCCGCGATCGGCATGGCCGGCTACGCGCAGAGAAAGCGCGGTGCGGTTGCCAAGCTGCCGGCCGGAGCACCTGATCGCAAGGCCTGAAGCACGACGATCGATGAATTTCGTGATCGGCGAGAGCCGACAACAACGAAACGTCCGGCGCAAAACCGGAACGACAATCACACCAAGGAGAACGCTCTATGTTGCATTCGATCATCCGAACCGGCGCCGTCGTCGCCGGGCTCGCATTCGGTCTTGCTTCGGCCCACGCCGACCCGCTCGCGGATGCGAAAGCATTCGTCGACAAATATGCCTCCAAAGTTGACAAGTGGGATGGCCCGACCTCCGGTCCGAAGATTGCCAAGGGCAAGACCATCGTCGTGCTCGCCTCCGATATGAAGAACGGCGGCGTGCTCGGTGTCACCAGGGGCATCGAGGAAGCTGCCAAGGCCGCCGGTTGGACCGTGCGCACGCTTGATGGCGCCGGATCGGTCTCCGGCCGTACCGCCGCTTTCGGCCAGGCCATGACGCTGAAGCCCGACGGCCTCGTGATCTGCGGCTTCGACGCGATCGAGCAGAAGCCCGGCATGGAAGCGGCCAAGGCCGCGAAAATCCCGATGGTCTCCTGGCACGCCGCTCCCGTCATCGGCCCAGTGCCCGAAGCCGGTGTCTTCGCCAATGTGACGACCGACCCCATGGCCGTCTCCACCGCCGCGGCCAACTGGAGCTTCGTCGACGCCAATGGCAAGCCGGGCGTGATCATCTTCACCGACTCGACCTACGAGATCGCGATTGCCAAGGCCAAGAAGATGAAGGAAGTCATCGAAGCGCTCGGTGGCAAGGTTCTCGAATGGGTCGATACGCCGATCGCCGAAACCTCGACGCGCATGCCGCAGCTGACCACCTCACTCCTGCAAAAGCACGGTGCCGCCTGGACACATTCGCTTGCCATCAACGACCTCTACTACGATTTCATGGCCCCCTCGCTCGCTGCGGCTGGCATCAAGGGCACCGGCGCGCCGGTCAACGTGGCCGCGGGCGATGGCTCCGAAAGTGCCTATCAGCGCATCCGTTCCGGCGCCTACCAGGCCGTCACCGTGGCCGAGCCCCTGAACCTGCAGGGATGGCAGCTCGTCGACGAATTGAACCGCGCCATGGCCGGCGAGAAATGGTCGGGCTATGTCTCGCCGCTGCATGTGGTGACCAAGACCAACGTCGAATTCGACGGCGGCCCGGCCAATACGTTCGACCCGGGCAATGGCTACCGTAACGCCTACAAGAAGGCCTGGGGGTTCGAGTAGGTCTTACTTCCCTCCCCGAGCACATGACCGTGCTCTCTCGGCGGTCGGCCGCAAGCTGGCCGCCGAATTTGCATCACTTCCACCAGACAGACGAGCGAGTGCCAATGTATATCCGTTGTGCTTTTTTCAGTGGCCGCGTAAAGCCCGGGCGCGAAGCCGAATTCACCGCCTATGTCCGCGAAAACCTTGTGCCGCTGTGGACGCGCTTTCCGGGCGCAGAAGAGGTTCGCGTGTTGCGCCAGGACGAGAGCGATAGCGATGCCCAGCACTACGAGATGGTACTGGCGATCCGCTACCCTTCCCGCGAGGCGATCGAGGAAGCGCTCGCCTCGCCGGTTCGCCTTGAGAGCCGTGAGGTGACCAAGAGCCTGCTCGAAATGTTCGACGGCTCCATCTTCCACACGGTCTTCAAGGCCGACGACTTTCCTCTGCCGACTGACTGAAGTCAGCGATGCGACGCTGGAGACGTTGACGCCGTGAGCACCTACGAAATCCTCGACCGCCGCTTCCAGGCGCTGATCATCGGACACGCCAAACTCGACAGGCTCTGGACCGGCAGCCGCTGGGCCGAGGGCCCGGTCTATCTGCCAGCGGCCAAGTCGCTTCTGTGGTCCGACATTCCCAACGATCGCGTGTTGCGCTTCGACGAAACCGACGGCTCGGTCTCGGTGTTCGAAAGCCCCTGTGGCTATCACAACGGCCATACCCGCGACGCCCTCGGCCGTGTGATCGCCTGTGAGCATGGTGGCCGCCGCATCTCGCGGCTGGAGCCCGATGGCCGATGGGTGGGACTGGTCGACCGCTTCGAAGGGCGCCGCTTCAATTCCCCGAATGATGTCGTGGTCAAGTCGGACGGAACGATCTGGTTCTCCGACCCGACCTACGGCATCGACAGCGAGTATGAGGGGCATGCTGGAGCGAGCGAGATCGGCGCGAGCAACGTCTATCGCTTCGATCCGACGACCGGCGCGCTGTCGGCGGTCGTGACCGACATGGTGAGGCCAAATGGTCTCGCCTTCTCGCCTGACGAGCGGTTGCTCTATGTGGCCGAAACGGGTGCTACCCACGTGCCGGACGTGCCGGCCGTAATACGCGTCTATGATGTCGCGCCGACTGGGGCCACAGTCGGTGATGGCCGCGTCTTCGCGACCTCGCCGGCCGGCTTCTTCGACGGCTTCCGCCTCGATCGGAACGGTAATATCTGGACGTCGACAGCGGATGCAATTGCCATCTACGCGCCGGATGGCACGCTAATCGGACGTATTCCGGTGCCGGAAATCGTCTCCAACCTGACCTTCGGCGGGTCGAAACGGAACAGACTCTATATTACCGCGCAGACTTCGCTCTACGCGATCTTCGTCAACGCCCACGGGCTTGCGTAAGGCCGTGGGTCCGCGCCGCTCATCACGGTGACGGCGTTCGCCGCGACCAGAATTCCATGAGCGCGGCCTGATCCATCGCACCACACCCCACCGCGGTCAGAAGGCGATGGATCTCGGCGCAGACAACGGTCATCGGCATGGCGATGCCCGTCTGCCGGGCAAGATCCTGCGCACCGTTCAGATCCTTGACCATATTGTCGATGCGGCCGGTCGGGCGATAGTCGCGCGAGGCGAAGCGCGGCATGTATTCCTGCAAGATAGCGCTGTCGGCCCGCCCGCCGCGCAACGCTTCGGGAATTTTGGCAGCATCGACGCCGGCGGCCTCGGCCAGCGCGGTCGCCTCAGCGACGGCGAGGAAATTGAGACCGCAGAGGACCTGATTGATCAGTTTCGTGGTTTGGCCTGCGCCGCTCGGACCCATATGGGTGAAATTCGACGCGACCTCGGCCAGCACTGCCCCTGCCTCTTCAACGTCGGCGGGTTCTCCACCGGCCATGCAGGTCAACTGACCGCTCAACGCCTTCGGCGCGCCACCTGACAGGGGACAGTCAACCCAGCGCAGACCCGCTGCGGCCGCGTCTGCGGCCAGCGCGCGCGTCGCCTCCGGATCGATCGAAGACATGTCGATGATGAGCGTGCCTTTCCGCGCTCCCTCAGCCACGCCCGCCGGTCCGAAGATGGCGGCTCGCACGATCCTCAGCGAGTTGAGGCTGAGGATCACTGCGTCGGCGTCAGCCGCTGCGCTCGCAGCGGAGGTGGCCGCAGTCGCCCCTTTTTCGACGAGGACAGCGACCTTTGCGGGATCGAGATCGAACACCAGGAGGCGGGTATTGGTTTCAGCAAGTCGAGTTCCAATCGCGCCGCCCATGGCGCCGGCGCCGATCAATGCGACTGAACGGGACATTTCGACATCTCCGCGGTGGCCCGGTAGGTAGTTTTGACAACCGTCTCGGGGGCCTGTCCGATCTCTACGGTGAGCGCCCCCATTTTCAGCTGGCCAACAACACAGGGCCAGGCTGTGCGCAGCGCCTCAGAGCGAGGCCGTGATGCCGCCGTCGACATAGAGCACGTGTCCGTTGACGAAGGAAGAAGCGGCCGAAGCAAGGAAAATACAGGCGCCGATCAGTTCTTCCACTTTGCCCCAACGGCCCGCCGGCGTACGCTTTTCGAGCCAAGCCGAAAAAGCAGGATCCGAGACGAGTGCGGCATTGAGTGGCGTATCGAAATAGCCGGGCGCGATCGCGTTGACCTGCAGCCCGTGTTTCGCCCAGTCCGTCGCCATGCCCTTGGTCAGGTTTCCGACCGCCCCCTTTGTCGCCGTGTAGGGAGCGATGGACGGGCGCGCGAGCGCCGTCTGGACCGAGGCGATGTTGATGATCTTGCCGGCGCGCCGCCCGATCATGTGGCGCGCGCAGGCTTGGCCGACATTGAAGACCGAGGCGATGTTGGTTTGCAGTAGGCGCTGGAACGCGTCCGCAGGAAAATCCTCGAGCGGCGCGCGGTGCTGCATACCCGCGTTGTTGACGAGAATGTCGATGGGCCCGATCTCGGCCTCGAAGCGGTCGACGGCTGTACGCGACGCGGCGTGGTCGGCCACATCGAAGGCGAGTGTTCGCGATCCCGCAACGGTACTGGCGGCGGCCGCGAGCTTGGCCTCGTCGCGGCCGTTGAGCACGACCTCCGCGCCGGCCTCGGAGAGGCCGCGCGCGAGCGCGAGGCCAATGCCTTGAGAAGATCCGGTCACCAGGGCGCGGCGCCCTGTCAGATCGAACAAGTTGAGCGCCACCCCATTTCCTCTTCTTTTTGCATCTCGACAAACCACCCTGTGTTTGAGTATGTTATCGATAACATAACCTGTCAAGACCATGACCGAGAAGAGCGGACACCCTCATGTCGAAGCCTGAAGTCCTGCAGATGGGCCCCTATCCGGAGTGGGATCAGGTCCCTCTCGACGCAGCTTACGTCATGCGCCGCTATTTCGAGACCAGTGACAAGTCTGCCCTCCTCGCCGAGGTCGGAGCGCGCGTGCGGGCCATCGCCACGCGCGGCGAACTCGGCGCGAGCGCCGAGCTGATCGCGGCCTGTCCGAATCTCGAGATCATTTCAGTCTACGGCGTGGGCTTCGATGCAGTGCATCTTGACAGCTGCCGAGCTCGCAGCATCCGCGTGACCAACACCCCCGACGTGCTGACGAAGGATGTGGCTGATCTTGCGATTGCAATGATGCTGGCACAATGGCGAGGTGTGAACGGCGCCGAACGCTGGGTGCGCGACGGTTCATGGGCGACCAAGGGGCTCTATCCTCTGAGGACGCGGGCCTGGGGCAAGCGCGCCGGCGTCCTCGGACTCGGCCGCATCGGGTTTGAAGTGGCGCGACGGCTCACCGGCTTCGACATGGACATCGCTTATACCGACATCGAACCGAAGTCCTACGGCAAGGATTGGACCTTCGTTCCCGATCCCGTCGCGCTCGCTGAGCGTTCAGACGTCTTGTTCGTCACGCTCGCTGCCACAGCGGCAGCGCGGCACATCGTGGGACGTACGGTTCTCGAAGCGCTTGGGCCCGACGGGCTCGTCGTCAACGTCTCGCGTGCCTCCAATATCGACGAGGAGGCGCTCATAGAGGCTCTTGCCAATGGCAAGCTCGGGGCGGCGGCGCTTGATGTCTTCGACGGTGAGCCGAAGCTAAATCCAAAGTTCCTCAGCCTACCTAACGTCCTCCTGCAACCTCATCACGCCTCCGGGACCGTCGAGACCCGCAAGGCCATGGGCCAGTTGATGCAAGACAATCTTGCCGCGCATTTCGCTGGGCGCCCGCTGCCCACTCCCGTCCTCTGAAGTGTTTCCACTCTTCATGGCTCCGATTGATGCAGTTGACGTAGCGACGGGCTAAATGGTGGTCTTATTGTGCGAAACGCCAAACGTATTGTGTTGACCGAAACTCTCACCAAGAGGGCTACCAACGAGCAGCGATGCCGCTGCAAGATCTTCGATCGCCGCCCCGACCGACTTGAAGAGCGTAATCTCGTCCTTGTCGATACGGCCCGGCCGCGCTCCACGAGTTAACTCATGAAGGTCGCCACAGACCTCATGAGCTTGCCAGCGGCCGGCCGACATCGGCTGGAGGAGATCGCCAGCCTCGGCCAGCGCTCCTCCGTAGGTGTCGACAAAAACGCGGCTGCGGCAGACGGCCTCATCATCACTCTCGCGCATCCTTGGCGTGAATGAACCGACGAGGTCGAGATGGGTTCCGGTCCTCAGATGTTGGCCCATAACCAGCGGCTGGGTCGACGTCGTGGCACAACTGACGATATCCGCCTGGGCCACCGCCTCCGGCAGATCGGCGACCGCTTGCGCCTCGAATCCTTGCCGGGAGAATACTCCTGCAAGTGTCAGCGCTCGCTCTGGATTTCGGCCCCAGACAAGCACCCGTTTGATCGGCCGCACGACCCGATGCGCAGCCGGCAGGCACGCCGCAATGCGGCCCGTCCCAACAACCAGCAGCGTATGGGCGTCCTCGCGAGAGAGATGTCGCGATGCGAGCGCGGATGCAGCCGCCGTACGCCGATTGGTCAACGCCTCGCCGTCTATCATCGCGCGCGGCTGACCCGTCGTGCCATCGAGCAGGACATAGAGAGAGGACACCGCACCGAGGCCACGCGAAGCATTCTCGGGAAAGACCGTCACGAATTTTACCCCCAGCGCCTGTCCGCGCTGCCAGGCCGGCATCAGAAGCAGATGGCCGGGAGCGCCGGACGCTCCGACCTCATAGCTTTGGCGCACCGGCATCGTCTCGCCGTCTCGCCGAAAGGCTTCGGACAACACATCGATCAGTCGCGGATAATCGAGACCGGCCTCGACCTCCGCAGCGGAGAAAAAACGCAGCAAAATTCCCTCGTGTCTCAACTCAGCGGTCGTGCAACCCGTCTAACGGAAGACCAGCAGATGGTTACCGAGCCAGCCCTTGCCCTCGCCTTTAACAAGGCGAAGTCAGGGTCAACTACGAACCAACGGAAAAGGCGCGCAGCACCCTGTCACCCATCTCCTCCGTACCGATTGCTGCTTCGCCGGGCGCGGCAATGTCGAATGTGCGGTAGCCCTCCGCCAAGGTCTTCCGTACTGCGCCCTCTACGGTGGCAGCTGCACTCTCGTGGCCAAAGCTCAGCCTCAACATCATCGCAACCGAGAGGATGGTCGCCAGCGGGTTCGCGATGTCCTTACCAGCGATGTCAGGAGCGCAGCCGTGTACGGGCTCGAACAAGCCCTTGCCGGACGCGTTGAGAGAGGCCGAGGGCAGCATACCGATAGACCCGACCAGCATCGACGCCTCATCGGAGAGAATGTCACCAAACAGGTTGGCTGTAACGATGACATCGAACGTTTTGGGAGCTCGCACCAGCATCATCGCCGCTGCATCGACGTAGAGATGGCTGAGTTGGACGTCCGGATACTCGCTACCCACCTCGGTCACGATTTCCCGCCACAGCTCCATTGTCTCGAGCACATTGGCCTTGTCCACCGAGCAAAGCTTTCCACGCCGAGCTCGCGCCGCACGAAAACCCGCATGAGCGATTCGGCGGATCTCGGCTTCCGTATAGCTCATGGTGTTCACGCCCCGGCGGGATCCGTCGGCCAGGACATCGATACCGCGCGGCTCACCAAAATAGAGATCGCTTGTCAACTCGCGCAGGATCGTCAGATCCACGCCCTCGACGACCTCCGGCTTCAATGTCGTGGCATCGGCAAGTTCTGGCCAGGTAACGACTGGGCGGAAATTGGCGAAGAGATCGAGTTCGCGCCGCAGCGTCAGCAAAGCGTCGCCAGGACGCAAGCCGCGAGGCAACGTCTCGTACTGGAAGCCGCCCTCGGCGCCGAACAGGATGGCGTCGGCTTCCCGCGCAAGTGTGAGCGTCTCCGCCGGCAGCGGATGACCGTGCGCTTCATAAGCGCAGCCCCCGATCAGCGCCTCTCTCAGTTCGACGGCGAGGCCATAGCGCTCCGCGACGGCATGGAGGACCTTGACGCCTTGGCGTGTGACTTCGGGCCCAACGCCGTCGCCGGGCAGAACTGCGATCTTCATGAATATCTCCGACATGTCAGTGAAAAGAGCGGCAACGGACTGAGCCGTCACTCCCTTTCGATCTCGAAATCGCTGACCCGATCCAGCAACGTCAGCGTGTAGTCGATCTCGTCGAGCCCAGCGAGGAGGCAGGCCCGGCCGAATGGATCGACTGAGAACGGGTGCACGGTGCCGTCGGCCTCGATCACCAGCTCAGCTTCGAGATCAACCGTCAGCGGGCGACCGGGAGAGGCCGCGAGGCTGGCGCGCAGCGCCCGCACCGCCTCCTCGGGCAGCGCGACGGGCAGCAGGCCGTTCTTGAGGCAATTGGTCTGGAAGATGTCGCCGAAGCTGACGGCAATGACGCTGCGGATGCCGAAATCAGCGAGCGTATGGACAGCCTGTTCGCGCGATGAGCCGCAGCCGAAGTTGCGGTCTCCGACGAGGATCGCCGGTTGCCGGAAGCCCGGCCAGTTGAGCACGAACTCGGCGCGCGGTCTTCCACTGGGGTCGAAGCGTTGGTCGTGAAAGCAGTACTGGCCGTAATCAATGCGGCGCTTGTGCATGAAGCGGGCCGGGAGGATCTGGTCCGTGTCAATATCGGCTCCCTCGATGGGAGCAGCCACCGCCGTGATGCGGGTAAGGGGTTCCATGCTCATGCCCCACTCAGTTGGCGGACATCGATGAGGCGACCAGCGACGGCAGCAGCGGCCGCCATAGGCGGGCTCATGAGATGCGTACGGGAGCCCCGACCCTGCCGTCCGACGAAGTTGCGATTGGTGGTGGATGCGCAACGCTCGCCTTCCGAGAGCATGTCGCCATTGATGGCGAGACACATCGAGCAGCCGGCATGGCGCCAGTCACAGCCAGCCTCGAGAAAGATGCGGTCGAGCCCTTCGGCTTCGGCCTGCGCCCTCACCTGTCCGGATCCGGGCACGACCAGCGTCGGCACCGCCGTGCGCCGTCCCTGGAGCACAGAAGCGGCCATGCGCAGGTCCTCGATGCGGCCATTGGTGCAGGAGCCGATAAAGACGCGGTCGACCGACAGCCCCTCAAGCGCCGTGCCGGCGTCCAGCCCCATATAAGCGAGCCCCTTCTCGATCCGAGCGCGCTTGATAGGATCGACGATGCTGCGTGGGTCCGGTATCCGGCCAGTGATCGGCCCGGCGTCCTCGGGGCTTGTGCCCCAGGAAACCATCGGTGCGATCTCGGCAGCGTCGAGCGCGACCTCGCGGTCGAAGACCGCGTCCGCCTCGCTGGCCAGCGCCGTCCAACGCGCGACCACATTCTCCCATTGCGCTCCCTTCGGCACGAAGGGGCGGCTCTTGAGATAGGCTAAGGTTGCAGCGTCGGGCGCCACCATCCCGGCGCGCGCGCCGGCCTCGATCGACATGTTGCACAGAGTCATGCGGCCCTCCATCGTGAGGCCGCAAATGGTGCTGCCGGCATATTCGATAACGTGGCCGGCCGCGCCCGCAACGCCGATATGGGCGATGATGCCCATGACGATATCCTTAGCGACCACGCCCGGCCCAGGTGCACCGCTCACCGTCACGCGCATGGTGCGCGGCTTGCGCTGCCAGAGCGTCTGCGTGGCGAAGACATGACTGACCTCGGCCGCGCCGATGCCGAATCCGAGCGCGCCGAGCGCGCCATGGGTCGACGTATGGCTATCCCCGCAGACGATCGTCATGCCCGGCTGGCTCAGCCCCTGCTCTGGCCCAACGACATGGACGATGCCCTGCCTGGGATCGCCGAGTGGAAAGAGAAAGATCCCATTCTCCGCCGTGAAGCGAACGAGTTCCTCGATCAGTTCGCGGCGCTCGGCATCGACCGTATCGGCAAGGCTGCGGCCGCGGGTCGAGACGTAATGATCCGGCATGGCGAAGGTCAGGTCGGGCCTGCGGACCTTGAGCCCCTTGCGCCGCAGGGCCTCGAAGGCCTCGAGCGGCAGATCGTCGCCAACATAGTGTCGGTCGATATAGAGCAGCGTCTGCCCGTCTGGCCGCTCGTAGACCGTGTGGCTGTCCCAGATCTTCTCAAACATTGTGCCGGACACGACACTCGCTCCCAGTCAGGCAAAGCCTGAAGCGGCTCCATCATTTGGATAGAAAGCCGGAACGGCGGGCGGAAGTCGTGGTTCGCCAAGCGAGCGGCGTGGTTCACGATGCTTGAGCGGCCTCGAGCAGATGGCGAAGCAGCAGGCGGGTCGCCACAGGAAGCTCGGCATCGTTGCGCACGCAAATCTTGTGCTCGCGAACCGCCCAGTCCTCCTCGAGCGCGACGATCGCGATATCCATCACGGGACCGAGCTTGGCCGCGAGCCGGTCGGGGATGATGCCGAGCCCGAGCCCGGCCTCCACCATGCGGCAGACGGCATCAAAGCCACCAACCCGGACGCGCGAACGCGGGATGTTGCCGAGCCCTCCGGCGTTCTTCAGCAGCAGGGTCTGGATCGAGCTGCGCGGCTCCTGCTCGATCAAATCGTAGCCGAGCAACTCGGCGAAACCAACACCATCCCGTTTCGCCAGAGTGTGTCCGGCCGGCACAACTACGACGAGCCTGTCCTTGAAGCAGGAATGGACCACGAGCTCACCAGTGGGCAGATCGCCGGAGAAGATGCCGATGTCGGCGCTGTTGTCCATCACGGCCTGAATATTCATCGGGCTGAGATTGGACTGCAGCTCGACGCGCACATCCGGGTAACACTCGGCGAATCGTGCAAGTTGCTCTGGGATGAAGCCGAATAGCGTCGATTCATTCGCGCAGATCCGAACCTGCCCACGCGTGCCTGCCGAGAAATCGACGAGCTCGGCCTCCAGCTCCGCCAGATTGCGCATGATGAGCCGCGCATGCTGGAGGAGCGCCTGACCGGCGGCTGTCGGCTCGATGCCCTGGCGATGGCGGAGCAGCAGTTCCGTGCGCAGAGCCTGCTCGAGGTCCCCGATACGCTTGCTCACGGCGGAGGCGGCAATACCCTCGCGATCTGCTGCGCGCGCAATGCTGCGCTCCTCGACGATCGCAACGAAGAGTCGTAGCGTCAGAAGGTCAATTCGGGAGCTGACATTGATCCGGATCGGCTCCGGAGCTCCCGTGTATTGCCGCATCGCGGGTCCCGGGGTTCGCACCGTCAAGCCACCGATGAAGCATGTCCAACGTCGTCAATCAAGTCTCCCTCGCCGCGCCGGCGCCAGGCCTGGGTCCGAGCCACGATCACCGAGGTCAGGAACATCTGGATGACCTTCACCGCCGCTGCCGTTAGCAGGATCATCACCGCCATGGCGGCCGCAGCGGCCGTATCGCCCGTGTCGTCCATCTCGACCACGGCGACGGAGGCGAGCTTGGTGGCGGGGGCATAGAGGAAGACGACCGCGCCGATCGTGGTCATCGCGTTGAGGAAGAAATAGGTCGCGATGTCGATCACGGTCGGTGTGCAAATTGGCAGCGTGACCCGCGCGAAGGTTCGCCAGAACGCAACGCCGAGGGCCGCCGCAGCCTCCTCGATCTCGTCGTCGATCTGCTTCAGCGCCGTTACCGCCATCAGATGCGGCACGGTGTAATAATGCGCTACCGTCGCCATCACGAGGATCGACAGGCCACCATAGACGCCGTTCAGCGGGTTCGCCGTGCTGTTGAAGAAGAAGATGTAGCCGAGGCCTAGCACGAGCCCCGGAACGGCGATCGGCAGCATCGCGAGGCCGCGGTAGAGCGCGCGCGGCAGCGTGGGCCCCGGACCCTTCTCGACCAGATAGGCGCCACCGAAGGCGCAGACCGTGCCAATCAGCGCAGTCAGCGCCGCCATCTTCAGGCTGTTGGCATAGGAGGACCAGCCCGCGGCGTCATAGGAGGAGAAGTCGTAATTCTTCAACGAGAGGCTGAGATCGTACGGCCAGAATGACACGAAGGAAGCGAACAAAGCCGTGCCGACGAGCAAAAGAATGAACGCTGCGATCACGCTCGCAACCACGAGCATGACCAGGTCAAACCCGCGGCGCGGCCTGGGTACAAGCACGACGGCACGCGCACCCAGCATTGATGTCTGCCGGCGCCGGACGTAGAGGTCGACGCCGAAGGACAGAACCGCCGGCAGCAGCAAAATCACGCCGACGATGGCGCCCATTCGGAAGTTCTGCTGGCCGATAACCTGCTTGTAGATGTCAATCGAAAGCACGTTGAACTGCCCGCCGATCACTTTCGCCACGCCGAAATCGGTGACCGCGATGGTGAAGACGACGAAGACGGCGCTGATCAGCCCGAAACGTGCGCCCGGCAGCGTGATCGTGCGGAACATGCGAGAGCGCGAGGCGCCGAGCGTCTCGGCCGCCTCGTAGAGGCGCGCATCCGAGAGACCGAGCGCTGTAACCAGGATCATCAGTGCGTGAGGGAAGCAGTAAAAGACCTGCGCCGAGACGATGCCAGACAGCCCGTAAATCGAGCCACTGCCGAGTAGATCCTTGAGAAAGCCCTGGTTGCCGAAGAGATAGGTCAGCGCGATCGCCGGCAGCAGCGAGGGGGACAGGATCGGCAGGAGCCCGATACCGCGAAACAGCGGCTTCAACGGCATGCAGCTACGCGAGAGCGCGTACGCGTAGAGAAACGCCAGCGACGCTGTGATCGTCGTCGTCAGCAGGCCGAGCAGCAGGCTGTTGCCGATCGAGCGCGTAAGCGAGGGATTGGCGAGATAGTCTCGGAAATTGGCGAGGCCGACGAAGGCGCCATTCTGATCCTCCAGACTCTTGCCGAGGATCGCACCAACCGGCAACAGCACCAAAACGACCAACACCAAGAGCAAGACGGCCGTCAGGATAAGCCGCAGCACGGACTCGGAAAGCAGAGGCGAGCGACGTCGGCGGTCTCGCGCGATGGTGTCACGCATCGCCGGGGACCGGAAGCACTTGCAGGCGTGCGGGATCGAGCGCCACCGACACTGCGGCTCCAGGCCCGATCGCCAGTTCACGCATCTGGCGGGCAGCAACTTCTGCCGTAAGTTCCACACCGCCCCAGGCCGGCACGACGAGCCGCATGCGACTGAACGCACCGAGGAATTCCATGGCCGTTACTGTCGCGGATGCGCCGTTGCAAGCCTGTGTCTGCGCCGCAGCCGAGACCTTGATATCCTCAGGCCTTACACAGAGTCTGGCGGCGCCATCCTGCCCACCGGACGCAAGTTCGATCCTAGCCGACGCGTCTTGCGGCATGAACTGCAGACCGGACATTCGCCCCGGCAACACGTTCATCTTGCCGACGAAACCAGCGACGAAGAGCGACGCGGGATGGTTGTAGATTTCGGCGGCCGTTCCAACCTGCTCGACAGTGCCGTGGTTCATGACCACGATCCGGTCGGCCATGGCGAGCGCTTCTTCCTGATCGTGCGTAACCATGATGGTGGTAATGCCGAGCCGGCGCTGCAGATCCTTGATCTGTTCTCGGAGATGGACACGAACCTTGGCATCGAGCGCGCTCAGCGGCTCGTCGAGAAGAAGTAGCTCCGGGCTCGGCGCGAGCGCGCGCGCCAGGGCGACGCGCTGCTGCTGGCCCCCTGAAAGTTGTGACGGAAACTTGCCGGCGATATCCGGCAGACCGACCATATCCAGCAACTCGGCGACGCGCGCGTCGGCAGCCCGTCCCCTGGCCTTCAGACCATAGGCGATGTTCTGGCGAACGGTGAGGTTCGGAAAGAGCGCATAGGATTGGAACAGGATGCCGAAGCCGCGCTCGGCTGCCGAGAGCGCCGAGATGTTCTGCCCGGCATGCATGATCGCGCCGACGCTCGGCTGTTCCAGACCGGTGATGATACGCAGCAGCGTCGACTTTCCACAGCCCGAAGGCCCAAGAAAGCTCACGAACTCGCCGTCATGCACGTCGAGGTCGATTGCCTTCAACACGGCATGGCGGCCGAAGGTCTTGCCTAGGCCGCGGATCGTGAGCAGCGGCGTGTTTGGGCCGGAAGAGGAAACCATGGGGATCCGGATAGCATCAGATGGCCCATCGCGCTTCTACCGGATGCGCTCCGAGCGAACGGGAGGAGTGGTGGTGACGGCTTGTCAGCCTCCCCCGCGCCAGGGGTTTCAATTGCTCTTCGGCTCGGACTTGCCGTCGTAACGCTTGACCCATTCGGTGGTCAGCGCCTCGCGGTCGAGCGCGCTCGCCGTCAAGTCCTGATCGGCCATGGCCGCTTCCGCTCCAGACGGGTAGGCCTTCGGCGTTGGAAACTCGCCTGGATACGCTACGATCGCCATGAACTTGTTGTACTGGTCGTTGGCCTCCTTGCTCACCGAGAAATCGGCGAGCTCTTGCGCAGCCTTGAGTTTCTTCGTGCCCTTGATGATAGCGGTGGCCTCGATGTCCCAGCCGGTCTGGTCCTTGGGCAAAATGATGTCGATCGGCGCGCCCTTGGCCTTGAGCTGCGGTGAGGTGATGTCGGTCGAGATTCCAATCACGTACTCGCCGGTCGCGGCCATCTTGCAAGGCTTCGAGCCGGAATGGGTATAAAGCGCGATGTTCTCGTGCAGTCCATCCATGAAGGACCATGCCTTGTCGCCCATCGACTGCTTCCAATGGTTGATTGCCATGTAACCCGTGTGGCTCGAGGCCGGGTTGGGCATGGTGATTTGGCCCTTGTAAATGGGCTTGGCGAGATCAGCCCAAGTCTCGGGCGCCGGAATGTTGCGCTTCTTCGCCTCGACTGTGTTGAAGCAGATCAGGCTCATCCAGGTGTCCATGCCCGTCCAGGACGGCGGGTTCTTGCTGTCGCGGAAGCGGGGCTTCAGCTTCTCGTACTCCTTTGGCGCATAGGGCTCGAGCATGCCAAGCTTTTCGAGACTGACGAGGTGCATGAGCGGAACACCCCAGACGGCATCGGCCCGCGGGTTATCCTTCTCGGCCAGCAGGCGAGCAAGTATGACACCCGGACTGTCGCGCAGCCAGGAAATCTCAACGTCGGGATGGGCCTTTTCGAAGGCTGCCTTGTAGGGAGCGAGTTGCTCCTTCTCCAGCGCGGTATAAACGGTGATGGTTTCCTTGCCGGTTTGGGCAACCGCAAGCGAGACAGAGCTTGCCATCACAACCCCGGCGAGAAGACCGAGTAGCCGCCGCCGATCCGCCCAGAAGCGCTCCGAAGTTGTGAAATGTTTGGTCATGGTTCTCCCCTCATCGTGCCCTTGCCACGCCAGCACGCTAGGCGCTGCCTCTCAGCGTGAGAATGCTCGATACGGAAATCGTCCATCGTGAAACACGATGGCGCTAAGCCGCCAGCGCGCCTCGTGGAACGAGCCGCGACACGCACATGCCGGCGCGAGTTTATTGAATCCATTGGATTTTCGTTCCGATCCGTCATGAGCAAGTTTGAGCTGGCTCCAAGCATGATCGGTTAAATCCAAACGTGACGACAGCTTTCCTCAGCCACCGTAGCGCGCCCGACTATGGGGTCTGCAGATTCCAATCGCTCACCAGTTTCTCGGCGGATCTCAACGCCAAGGCGCTCACGGTGAAGGTCGGATTGACCGCCCCCTCGGTTGGAAACAAGCCCGGACCGCCGATCCAGAGGTTTGGAATATCGTGCGTCTGGCCAAAGGCGTTGGTCACCGACGTAGCGGCCGCATCACCCATGATCGTTCCGCCGTGAAAATGGATGCCACCGGGATCCGGATTGGACCATGCTAATTTCGCGCCTGCCGCGGACATGATCCGCAGTCCCTCCTCGCTGACATGACGCCAGAGGTTCAGGGCATTCTCATCGTAGGAATGAACGACGCGCGCCAAAGGAAGCCCGAACTCGTCCTTCTGATCGGACAGCATAATGCGGTTGTCCGGATTAGGCAGCGCCTCGTTGAGACCCAGCATCCGGGTCAGGCCGCGCGCCGCCGCCTTCATGTGGGCATGCAGGTCGGAGCCGAACAGCGCGCCGCGCGCGTTGGCGAAGCCAAGGATATCGTTCGGCTTCTGGGCAAACCCGACCTGCCACATGGTGCTGCCGAACGTGCCAGGCCGCGCGTCCTTTGCGTAGCCGTCCTGGGACATCAACAATCCACCGCTGATGCCCATGTGATTTTCGACGTCTTCGTCGAACAATCCCCAGACTCCCGATCCCGCGTGGGTCATTGCATAGCGTCCGAGCAGGCCGCTGGAATTCGCCAATCCGGCGGGATGCCGATCGTGCACGGAGTTCAACAGGATACGCGGGCTCTGAATCACGAAGGCCGCAAGCACGACGACCTCCGCGGGCTGAAACATCCTTTCGCGATCCTGCCCAATATACTCGACACCGACGGCACGTTCCCCCTTGGCATCGAGTATGACGCGGGTGACATAGCTGGACGGCCGTATCTCGGCGCCGGCCTTGACGGCTCGAGGCAGAAAGACGGCGTTTGCGTTGCCGATCGCGCCGATCGGACATCCAGCATGGCACCATCCGTCATAGATGCAGGCCGCACGTCCCTTGTAGCTTTCGCTCAGCACCGCGGATGGTAACGGCGCGATCCGCATGCCGAGCTTGCGCATGCCATCCGCCACGATGTCGGCATGACGGAAGGAGCGCAGTGGCGGTAGCGGATAGGGTGCTCCAGGCGGTCGCCAGACTTCGGCGGCCGCATCGCCGGAGATACCGACGTCGGCCTGAATCCGGTCGTAGAACGGGCGCAGATCGTCATAGGAAATCGGCCAGTCGAGCCCACGGTCGTACTGCGACTTCATGCGGAAATCCGTCGGCTGCAGCCGCGGCCAGTTGGCGAAGTGATGGACGGTCGAGCCTCCCACCTGCCAGCCGGAATTGAAATTGTGTCCGTAACGGTTCTTGCCGTCTGCAAGGACGGGCGCGCCGCCCCATTTGAGCCGACGCCCCCATATCTGCGAGCTAATCCATTGATCCTCGCGGCGATCGGGCCCGTGTTCGAGCACGGCCACCTTCTTTCCGCTTTCCGCCAGCGTCGCGGCGAAAATGGATCCGGCCGCCCCGCTCCCGACGATGACGGCGTCAACTTTTTCGAGAGTGACCATGCCAGCCTGCCACAGTTGATGATGGACCTAATCGACGATTCCGCCCCAGTGATCGAGCATGTGCTCGACGCTGCGCAGGGTCAGCGCATGCACCGTAAAGGTCGGATGCACAGCGCCTTCGGTCGGGAACAAACCGGCGCCGGCGACAAAGAGATTGGGAAAATCGTGCAGACGACCGTAGCCATCGGTCACCGACGCAGTGCGGTCGTGCCCCATGGGTGTACCGCCGGCGACGTGCGAAATGTTCGGGACCGGACCGGCCCAAACATCCGATGCGCGTGTCTCTCTAAGAGCACGCAACCCTTCATCACGGGCGAACTCGAACAGCTTGATGGCGTTATCGTCGAGGCCATGTATCACCCGCGCCAGGGGAAAGCCGAACTTGTCCTTGCGGTCCGACAGCAGCACGCGGTTCTCCGGGTTCGGAACCTCCTCGCAGACCGCCTGCACTTTGCCGACGCCGCGCGCCGCCTTCCTCATGAACGCATGCAGCGGCTCGCCAAACAACGCGCCGCGCGCATTGGCGAAACCGAGAACGTCGTTGGGCTTCTGTGCAATGCCGATGGTCCAGGTATAGCTTCCGAAGGCGTCGCCGCGGCCATCCTTGCCGTAGCCGTCCTGCGACATCAGCAGCGCAGCCGACAGGCCGAGATGATTCTCGACGTCCTCGTTGAACATGGCCCAGACATTCGCGCCGGCATGGGTCATGATTGACCGGCCGAGCAAGCCGTTCGCATTGCCGAGCCCGGCTGGATGCTTGTCCGTGGCCGAGTTGAAGAGAATGCGTGGGTTCTCGACAACGAAGGCGGCAAGGATCACGAGCTTCGCCCTCTGCTCATGGCGTGCGCCGTCGCGATCGTGGTATTCGACGCCGACCGCCCGTTCCTGCCGCGTATCCAGCAGCACGCGCGTCACGTAGCAGGACGACCTGATCAAGGCCCCGGCCTTCACCGCCACCGGAAGGTAGGTCACCTGCGGATTGACCAATGCACCGATCGGACAACCCGCCTCGCACCAGCCGTCATAGACGCAGGCGGCGCGGCCATCGCGTTCCACGGTGTTGATCGCAACCGGCATCGGTGCGGTACGGATCCCGATCTTTCGAAAGCCCTCAGCCATCAGATCGGCATGCCGGAACGTCCGCGTCGGCGGCATTGGGTAAGGCGCGCCGTCGGGACGCCAGACTTCGGATGCGGCATCGCCGGAGAGGCCGACCTCCTCCTGGATCCGGTCGTAATAGGGCCGCAGTTCCGCATAGTCGATCGGCCAGTCGGCGCCTCTGCCGTAGAGCGACTTCATCCGGAAATCCTCTGGATGCAGCCGCGGCCAGTTGCCGAACTGATGCAACGCGGCACCGCCGACACCCCAGCCCGCATTGTAGGCGAAGCCGACGGGATGGCGTCCCTCCAGCACCATTGGCGCGCCGCCCCATTTCAACCGCCGCGCCCAGATCTGCGAGCTGACGAGGTCACTCAATGCGAAGTCGGGGCCCTGCTCGAGAACGACCACCCGCTTGCCGGCAGCGCTCAGCTTGGCGGCCATCAGCATGGCCGCCGCCCCACCGCCGACGATCAGCGCATCGGCCTCATTCAGGTCTGCCACGACCGTTCACCACTTTGCGCTCGGGGGAATGTGGGGCATGTAGGGAATGCCGAGCTTCTCGAAGCCTTCCACGGTGCCGTAGACGACATCCACCGCGTCGTTACGCACCACGTAATAGAAGAACGGCGACGGCGGCCCGCTCCACCCCTCCGGCGGACGCTGACGAATCTGGTCGACGAAGGCGATCTTGACCTCGTCGGCAAGACGGGCGAACGGCGCACCATGTGATCGCGATGCCGCCTCGTCCAACGCCCTCAAGCCGGCACGATAGAAGTTGGCGAACGGCGGAGCGACATTGACCAGACGCGCCAGCAGCAACGCCTCGCCGGGTGGAACGCCAAGTTGATGATCGACGAAGTGGGCGATCCCGGCGTCTCGGGCTCCGGGCAACAGCACGTCGCCGAGACTCTCAAGGGTTTCCTGCTCACCCGGGGTGAGAACCGACAACGGCACCGCCTGTGCGCGGGCCTCCCGCGGCGACAGCACCGTTTCAGCACCGCCGACAATGAATACCAGGCCGCCAAGCGCCCCGCCCTTCAAGACCACGCGCCGATCGAGCATCATATCTCACCTGCCGCATCACATGATATTTCACATGATTGACAGAAGGCCTATTGGTTGTAAACAAGCCAGGAGACTGTCGCCGCTCAAAGTATGCGCAAGCATTGCACAGGGTTCGTACACGGATGAACGCCTCAGCCGATCGATCTCCTGCCTCGACCGAGACCGACGAGTCCTCGGCAGCTTCCGACGACCCTTCCAGCAGTTGCTCGACGCCCTCGGCCGGTTGTGATAAGCGCAGCATTATCAACCGGCTGCATGGTCTAGACCCAATGAGCAAAAGCAAATCCAGCGCAAAGCGAACCTCGAAGGTCGCCAAGCAGCAGAAAGAGCACCCTGATCGATCCGCGTCCCTGACCCAACAGGCCTATGAGGCCATCAAAGAGAAGGTCATCACGCTCTACTTTCTGCCTGGCCAATACCTCAACGAGGCCGCGATCTGCGATCTGCTCCAGCTCGGCCGCACCCCCGTCCACCAGGCCCTCCAGCGTCTTCAGCTCGAGGGCTTGATCGATGTTGTGCCGCGCAAAGGCGTGATTATCCAACCGGATTCTATCGGGCAAATCATCGAATTTCTCGATGCGCGCCTGGTCATCGAGCCGGAAATCGCTCGCATGGCAGCAACCCACGCCACGGCGAAGGATATCGACGAACTGCAGACAATTCTGGACGGCGGCATGGCGCGCAACGCTGGCGGCGAGATCAACACGTTCGTCGAATGCGACCATGCCTTTCACAAGAAGATCAGCAAGATGTCCCGCAGCCGCGTGCTCGGTGATTTCACCCTGTCGCTCCACGAGCGCTGTACCCGCGCCTGGTATCTCCACCTTTGGCAAACGCTCGACACTGCTGCGTCCGACAAGCAGCATCGCGCCATATTGAAGGCGATCCGCAGCCGCGACGGTGACGCCGCAGGGCGCGCGATGCGCGCTCACCTCGACAGCCTGCGCGAACGCGTCCTGAAGGTGCAACACGGTGCGCCGCGCGCGGGGGCGCCGATGCATCTGCGTGCGGCTCCTCCAAAGGAACCTGCCTGAGCTTCGATCGGCGCCAAGCCTACGCCGGGCGAGGGCCGGACGAGCCCGCTTGCCAAAAAGTATCATGTGAAATATCATGAACTCATCTGCACGATGAGAGGACTTGGCAAAACATGACGCTTCCTGAAGGCGCCCCCAAGCTGGAAGAGATCCTGACCGAAACGGCTGGCATGCCGTGGCGTGCGAAATCCCTGAAAGGCGTTCACGAGAAGATGCTCTGGCGCAACGAGGCCACCGGGGCATCCGTGGCCCTGATCAAGTTCGACAAGGGCGCAAGCATCCCGGAGCCGCACCTGCATGCGTCCAACCAGATGATGTTCTGCCTGTCGGGCCACTACGAATACACGGCGACCGGCGTCACGCTGAAGGCCGGTAGCTTCTATTGCAACCCCAAAGGTAACGTGCACGGACCGACCATCGCGCATGAAGAGACTGTGGTCGTCGAGATCTACGACGGCCCGCACTATCCGGTGAAGCCATCATGGTACGCCGACGAGAGGGACGCGCATTGATCGCGTAACGGGGATCCTGACCCAATGAGCAATACCGCGACCGTTCCCTCCGGCGCATTGACGGAATTCGCGGCGGCTCTGCTGATCCGCGCGGGCACGCCTGCGGCGCACGGCCAGAGCGTGGCAGAGGCATTGACCGATGCCGATATGGAAGGCCTTCCCTCTCATGGCCTGATGCTCCTGCCGATGTATCTCGACCGCATCCGGGCCGGCTCCGTTGCGCCGGCAGCGCAGGGACGCATCGTATCCGATACAGGTACGCAGATCGTGATTGATGGAGAGAATGGCTTCGGCCATGTGATCGGCGATCGCGCAGCCAGTCTGGCGGCTGCGCGCGCGCAACAGCACGGCCTCGGCGCAGTTGCGGTCCGCGACACCTTCCATTTCGGCGCCGCCGGCCGGTTCGCCAAGGCGATAGCATTGAGCGGCTGTGTCGGGATCGTGATGGCGAACACTAGGCCGCTGTTGCCGGCCCCCGGTGGCGCCGATCGCGTCGTCGGCAACAATCCGATCGCGTTCGCGGTGCCGACGCAACAGCATCCGATCGTGCTCGACCTCGCTTTGAGCGCCGGCGCCATGGGCAAAATCAGGCTGGCCGAGAGCAAAGGCGAGACGATCCCCGATGGATGGGCGCTGAACGCCGACGGCCTCCCGACGACCGACCCGGCCGAAGCCATCAAGGGAATTCTTCTGCCAGCGGCGGGCCCCAAGGGCTTCGGTCTCGCGCTGCTGATCGATCTACTCGCCGGCGGCCTCTCCTCGGGTGCCATCGGCGACGCCGTACAGCCGCTCTATGGCGACCCCGGCAAACCCTACGGCTGCGCCAACCTCTTCGTCGCCATCGACATTGCGGGTTTTCGCCCGCTCGCCGATTTCAACGCGGCGACCTCGTCCGTCGCAAACAAAATCCGTGCGTCACGTCGCGCACCCGGAGCAACCGAGATCCGGCTTCCAGGCGATCGTGCCGAGCACCGCAAGCGCGACGCCCAGGGCGCCGTCACCATCGCAACCGCCACGCTGGCTGCGCTGCGCACCTGTGCAGCGCGCCTGAACGTCGCGATCCCTACCGAATTGTCCATCTGATCCGGAGATATCAGTGCCCAAGAAACAAATCGTCAGCGCCAAGCTGCGGCAGCCAAATGGCCATTTTTCCCACGCGACCGCGATCGAGGCGCAGGGGCGATTGGTGTTCCTGTCGGGAATGACCTCGCGCCGGGCCGACGGCACGATCGCGGGAATCGGCAATGTCGAGGAGCAGACCCGGCAGGTCTGCGAAAACCTGAAGGCCGCCGTCGAAGAAGCCGGCGGAACCCTGGACGACATCTGCCGCGTGGACGTCTATGTCCGCAACATGGAGCATTTTGAAGCGATCCATAAGGTGCGCCGGCAGTATTTCACCGGCATCGCGCCCGCCTCCACGATGGTCGAGGTCTGCAAGATGACATCGCCTGACTATCTCATCGAAATCAACGCAATCGCGGTCGTATCTGGTTGAGAGAGCATGAAGTTTGCCACTATCAGTCTGAACGGCGAGGATCGCCTCGGCATTGTGCGGGACGGCGAGATTGCGCTGATCGCGCCGACGGCCGGCGACATGGTCGACCTGATCTCCGCCCCCATTGAGACACGGGATACGGCCATCCGCGACGCCCTCAGCAACGGCCCGCGGATTGCCGCACATGACGCAACGCTTGTGGCGCCGATCCGCCGCTTCCGGCGCGACGTGCTTTGCACCGGTTGGAACTACTGGGATCATTTCGAGGAAGGGCGCGGCAAGCGGGAGGGCCAGGAGGTCGACCGGCCGAAGGCTCCGACCTTCTTCACCAAGTCGCCTGATGTCGTGATCGGGCCGACTGCCGCGATCGCCTACGACGCGCGGGTGTCGAGCAAATGGGACTACGAAGCCGAACTCGCCATCGTGATTGGCAAGGCAGGGCGCAGCATTCCGCGCGCGGAAGCCTTGGGCCACATCTTCGGCTATTGCCTTGCCAACGACGTCTCGCAGCGCGACCTGCAGCGGCGGCACGGCGGCCAGTGGCTCAAGGGCAAGAGCATCGACGGCACCATGCCGCTCGGCCCGATGATCGTCACCCCCGATGAACTCGATGTGCCGAACATTCGCCTGCAATGCGAGCTCAATGGCCGACTCCTGCAAGACGCCCTGGTGGCACAGATGGCCTTCCCGATCGACGAACTGATCGCAGAACTATCGTTCGGCATGACGCTGCATCCGGGCGATGTCATTCTGACGGGAACACCGAGCGGCGTCGGCAATGCGCGTGAGCCGCAGATCTTCATGAAAGACGGCGACGAGGTTGTCGTGCGCGGCACCGGCATCGGCGAATTGCGCAACCGCCTGGTCACGACCGACCTGGCGGCCCGATCCGACGTTCGGCTCGACTGACGCAGCGACAGCGACCGCCTCCGTCATTGACGGAGGCGGCGGTCGACATCAATCGAACCGCTGTGGATTGTCACAGAAGATACGCTTGCGAGACTGCGGATCGAGGTCGGCAAGCTGAGCATGCGGCTTGGGCAACCCCATTGGAAACGGCCAGTCCGATCCGAACAGAACACGGTCGGGTCCGAACACCGACGCCGCCAGGTCGAGCGCGCCGCGGTCGTGGCCGATGCAGTCCACGCAAAAGCGGCGTAGTGCCTTGCGCGGCGCCTCCTTCCCGGCATCCAGCCCCGGACGCACCGTGACATGGCCGCGCTCCCAACGTCCCGCAAGAGCGGCAGTGACGCCGCCGGCATGGGCGAGACAGATCTCGATCCCGGGATAGCGCTCCAGCACGCCGCCGAACACCAGATGCGAAGCTGCAATCGCGGTCTCTACCGGATTGCCCAACAGGTTGTGGAGATAAAACGCATCAAGCCGTGCGTCGCATCCTTCGCCCGGATGTAGAAACAGAAATCCTTTAACTGCATCGAGCGCCTGCCACAGCGCCTCATAAGCCGGCGCTGAGAGTACGGAGCTTGGCGCCCCAGCCGCCATGGCGAAGCGCCGTTGCCCCGTCGCCTGCCCTGCACCGACGATCTGTGCTGCGACCCCGGGATGCTCCACCGGCAGATGCAGCAACGGCGCGAAGCGATCCGGATTTTCTCGCGCGATCGCAATCAGTTCGTCGTTGAGCGCCGCCGCCCAGCGCGCCGCGTCGTCGGCAGCCAGTTGCTGACGGTAGACCGGCGGCGGAACGGATATCCACGCGCGTTCGACCCTGTGCTCGTCCATCCATGCGATCAATGCTCCCGGATTGAACAGATTGGCCAGTCCGATGGCATGGCCATCCACCACCAGCTTCCTGGCTGACGGGTCCCAGTCGACCCCGGTAAAGCGGGCCAGCGGGGCGCCATCGAACGCGATCAGATGGGCGTGGACATCCAGGCGGATGATCTCGGTCATTGGCTTCGGGTCCTGTACATCGGTCATTGGAGACGACGTCACGACGGGTGCGCCGCCGCTTCAATCGGGATCATTCCACCGAGATTCCCGCCTTGGCAACCACGTCGCGCCACATCCGGTTCTCACTCTCGATCCGCTGCGCGAGCTCTGCCGATCCGCTGGCGACCGGTGCAATGCCGAGTTCGGCAAAGCGCTGCGACACACCGGCATCCTTGAAGAGCCCGACGACGGCCGCTTCAATCTTCGCGCGCACCGGCTCCGGCGTATGCGCGCTGACCAGCACGGCAAACCAGGCGCTGCTGTCGAAGCCAGGAAATCCCGCATCGCTGATCGTCGGCGCGTTGGGCAACAGCGGGCTTGGCGTCGTCGTGGTCACGGCAAGAGCCCGCAATTGGCCCGATTGAATCTGCCCCAGCACGCTCGGCAAGTTATCGAACATCAGATCCACTTGCCCCGATACAAGGTCGGTGACAGCGGGAGCACTGCCTTTGTAGGGAATGTGGGTGATATCAATTCCAGCTCGCTGGCGAAACATTTCACCTGTCAGGTGTCCGTTGGAACCATTGCCCTGGGACGCATAATTGAGCCGGCCGGGTTTCGCCTGGGCCAAGAGGACCAGCTCCGCGACGCTGGTCGCGGGCAGCGCCGGGTTCACCACCAGCACATTTGGAACGAGCCCGGTGCGCGTGACCGGCGCGAGATCGCGGGCCACATCGTAAGGCAGATTGCGGTAGATCAGCGGATTTATGGTCAGCGCACTGGAAGCCACCGCCAGCAGCGTGTAGCCGTCGGCCGGCGCCTTGACCACCGCCATGATGCCGATGCTGCCGTTGGCTCCCGCCTTGTTCTCGACGATGACCGGCTGGCTCCATGCATCCGAGAGCTTTCGCGCGATCAATCGCGCGATAATGTCGCTGGTACCCCCGGCCTGGTATGGCGAGACGATGGTAATCTGCCGGCTCGGAAAGGAGTTCTCCGCGGCGGACGTCGATTGGCTCGCGACGAGCACAAAGGCCAGCAAGGCAAGTAGCAGGGGCGGCATCACCCCTGCCAGTCGTTGCGCGTGCGGATGGCGGCAAATGTTCCGATCCATCGCCGTCATGGCATGATCGGCTTGTCCGGCAGGAAGCCCGGTACATAGATCTGCTCGGCAGTGACCTTGTCGCCGGCCACATCGATATTCTTGTTGATGAAATCCACCGTGGTCTTCATGCGCTCCGGCGACACATAGCCGAGGCCATATTTCTTGACGTCATCGCTGATCGCTACCCGGCGCAGGATGTTGATTTCGTCGACGACGATCTGCGGATCAAGCGCCTTGACATACTGCAACTGGATCCGGGCGGCTTCCTCGGGATTGTCAAACGTATCCTTCCAGCCCCGCAAGGACGCCCTGACGAACTTTCTGACAAGTTCGGGATTCTGCTTCAGGAAAGCTTCGTTGACCCCGATGGAATTGGCATAGATCTCGAGACCGAAATCGCCGGCGAACAGACAAACCGGCTTGGCATCGGTAAGCGCGCGGCGGATCGAGGGCTCGCTCATGATGAAAGTGTCGATCGCGGAAACCTTTCGTGCGGCCAGCATGGGCACACGGGCGGCGCCGTCGATATTGACCACCTTCAGGGTCTTGCTGTCGACACCGTTCATCTCCATGAAGGCCGCCCAGATCTTCGGAATGAAGGAGGCCGTGCTCGAGCCAAGCTCGAGATTGAGCAACTTCCTGGGCGTATCGATATTGGCGCCGGTATCGAGACTGAAGACGCAGTAGGGTGGCTTCTGGTAGTTCACCGCGACGATCTTCACCGCCGCCGCGTTGCTTCCTGCGGCAACGAGGCTCGGCACGTCGATGAAGCCGAATTCGGTGGTACCGGTCGCCACCGAACGAATGGCGTCCGCCGTCCCCTTCGAAGGCAGGATCGAGACGTTCAGCCCCTCCTCCTTGTAGTAGCCCTTGTTCAGCGCGACGTACCACGGCGCATGACGTCCAAGACTGATGAAATCGAGAATGAATTTGACGTCCCGCTCCTGGGCAAGCGTGGGGCTGCCCACACAGCACAACAGCACGGCGATCAAGAAGCCAACAATTTTCGACATACGTTTCTCACTCCTCGCGAGATCAGCCGCTCATGGGCGGCGCGCCAGCGAAATTGACAATTAATATATCATAAGATATTTCACAGAAAATGTATACCGGATTTGTCGCCGCAGGCTTGCTGAGAGAGCCGTCGAAGCGGCTGGCCAATGCACTGCAATGCGCCCGGCGCAGCGGTCGCGCGAACGATGTTGCGTGCACCCGGCTCTCAAAAACGCAAGAACTGGGCCAAATGCCGCAAGTGCCGAAAGGCCCATACTGTCGCAGGAGCGCGGACTTCGTCTGTTACGACGTCCCTCGCCGATGCGACCGTCGTCGGTGCAATGGCCCCCCGATCACGTCATGCGGCGGTCGCCTTCGCCAACAGCGACGCGGCCGTACTGTCAACGCCCGACCCAGCCCTCAGCCCCTCGCACCCAGTCCATACCTGCGATGACCTTCGGTTCGATCAAAAACGTCCGCAAGATATTTTCACCGTCTGACACTGGCCGAGCCGGCGGCGAACCAGTAGTCGCGCTCGATGACGCGAGCTTTGAATTTACGCGGGGTGAGCTGATATCCTTCCTCGGGCCAAGCGGTTGCGGAAAGACCACGCTGCTGCGCATCATCGCCGGGCTGATCCCCAAGACCTCGGGCAGCGTTGCGATCGACGGCCGCGAGGTGAACGAACCGCTCGGCAATTACGGCTTCGTGTTTCAGGCGCCGAGCCTGATGCACTGGCGTAGCGTGCTCGACAATGTCCTGTTTCCGATGGAGATCCTGAGAAAGAACGACGCCACCGCCCGCAAGCGGGCGACCGATCTGCTCGATCTTGTCGGGCTGTCCGCATTCATGTCGGCGCGGCCCCATCAACTCTCCGGCGGCATGCAGCAGCGGGTCGCGCTGTGTCGCGCCCTCATCCACCAGCCGGCCCTGCTGCTGATGGACGAGCCGTTCGGCGCGCTCGACGAATTCACCCGATTGGAGATGAACGATCTACTGCTGCGGATCAGGAAAGAGACCAATGCAACGGTGTTGTTCGTGACGCATTCGATTTCCGAGGCGATCTACCTGTCGGACAAGGTGCTGGTTTTCAGCCGGCGTCCCGCGCGCGTGGTCAAGGAGATCGCCGTCGACCTGCCCTATCCACGCCTGCAGCAGGCGCGTTTCCAAGCGACTTTCACAGCATTGGAGCGCCTCGCGAGCGAGGCTCTCGGCGTCATTCCCGCGGCATCCGCAAGCGAGGTTAACTGATGCGCGGCAGCTTGTCCCGGATAGGTTATCCGCTCACCGGCGCGGCGTTGATTGTCGTAGCCTGGGTCATGATCTGCTGGATCGGCCAGCTTCCGACCGTCGTTGTTCCCACACCCGACAAGGTGGTCGCCGCCTTCATCAGCCGCTTCCCGATCCTGCTCAGCGAGGGCTGGATCACCTTCAAGGAGACACTCAGCGGCTTTCTGCTGGCGATGGTGGTCGGGCTGCCGATGGCGGTCGCCATCGCCAATTCCCGCCCACTCAACCTGATGTTCTACCCGATCCTGATCGCGCTGCAGTCCGTCCCCAAGGTTGCGCTGGCTCCGATCGTCATGATCTGGCTCGGCACAGGCATCGAATCGAAGCTCGTGATCGTCTGGCTCGTGGCTTTTTTTCCCATCATCGTGGACACCACCGCCGGGCTCCGCTCGACACCCCGCGAGCTACTGGAGCTGGCGCGCAGCCTGCGCGCCACGCCGCTCCAGATCTTCTTGAAGATTCAATTTCCTGCGGCGCTCCCCTTCGTGATGACCGGCGCGAAGGTGGCGATGACGCTGGCCGTCATTGGCGCGGTGATCGGCGAGTTCGTCAGTTCCAGTGAAGGTCTCGGCTTCCTGCTCCTGACCGCAACCTCGCAACTCGATACACCGCTAGCCTTTGCAGCCCTGTTCGCGCTGTCGATGCTTGGCGTCATTGCCTATCTTCTCGTCGAGGCCGTCGAACTCCTGGTCGCGCCGTGGCTGCCGCCGACCGCATCGGGACACTGACATGCGTGCCCGGTTCGACTTCACTGGCGGAGTGCTTGTCGTAACCGGCGGAGCGAACGGCATCGGCCGTGCTCTTGCGGAGGCAGCCGCCGCAGCCGGTGCCCAGGTGATCGTACTCGACGTCGACGAGGTGGCGATGGGCGCGGTTGCCGGCGCCCATCCGCGGATAGCGTTCAAACGGGTCGACGTCGGGGATCGATCGCGCGTGTTCGATGCCATCAACGAGATCGAGCGGCAGTTCGGCAAGATCGACGGCCTGGTCTGCGCCGCCGCCATTCAGCCACGGACGCAGGTGCAGGCGATGCTGCCCGAGGAGTGGGCGCGCGTGATGCGAATCAATCTCGACGGTGTGGTTTGGTGCTACCAGGCCGTGATCGGCGGCATGATCGCCCGACGGGCTGGCGCGATCGTGGCGTTTTCGTCCGGACTGGCTCATCAGGGATGGCCCGGCGCGTCCGCCTATGCGACCACCAAGGCCGGGCTGATCGCCTTCGTCAAGAGCGCGGCAAAGGAAGTTGCACAGCATCGCGTGCGCTTCAACCTCGTTTTTCCCGGCGTGGTCGACACGCCGCAATATCGCGCAGCCAATGCCGGTGAGGACGATGCCGCTTGGCGGCGCTCGACTGGCGTCGGCCACCCGCAAGACGTGGTCGGCCCCTTGCTCTTCCTGCTGTCGGATGCTGCAACCATGACGGCCTCGATCATCAGCCGCGACACCGCCTATTCCGCAACAGACGATAACGTCGGATGAGGCCCGGATGAAACCCGTCTTGATCGTTGGCGCAGGTCCCGTCGGCCTTACTGCCGCATTGGCCCTGGCGTTTTATCGAATCCCTTTCCTGTTGTTTGAAGAGGACGGGACGCTATCGAGCGACACCAAGGCCGGCACCATCCTCACCCGGACGCTGGAAGTCTTCCGTCGCTACGGCGTGGCCGACGATGTGCTATCGGCAGCCCTGCGCGTCGACGAGATCGGCGATATCGAACGCGCGTCCGGCAAGATGCGTCCTTCGGTCGAGACCGCCGTGCTGGCAGGCGACACACGCTACCCCTTCGTCATCAACCTGCCGCAGCACCACCTCGAGCCGATCCTGCACCGCTCGGTAGAGGCGCGCGCGCCAGGCGCAACCCATCTCGAACATCGCCTCGTCGAGTTCACCCAGAACGCCCACCAGGTTTGCGCAACCTTCGACAGCCCTTCCGGCCGCAAGACCTTCGAGGGATCCTACCTCCTCGCCTGCGACGGCGGACGCAGCACTATCCGCTCTGCCCTGAACATTGCCATCGAGGGCGAAACGCTGGACGCGCGCACGTTCCTGGTCGACATCCGGGCCGATCTCGACGTGGCGACGCCACGCGACTATCCTTACCTCGCCTATTTCGCCGATCCGGCCGAGTGGATGATCCTGGTACGCCAGCCGCATTGCTGGCGCTTCCTGTTTCCGCTCGCGACCGACGCCGAAGAGCCTTCGCAGCATGTGATCGCCGACAAGGTGAGGTCGTTCATCGGAGAGGTTGGCGATTTCGAGATCCTCAACACGATCACCTACCGGATTCACCATCGCATTGCGTCGAAGTGGCGCGCCGGACGGGTGTTCCTGATGGGCGACGCGGCACATCTGATCACGCCGATGTGGGCGCTCGGTCTCAATACCGGCATGCTCGATGCGATCAGCCTGCCATGGCGGTTGGCCTGGGTCATGCGTGGTTGGGCGGATGAAAGCCTTCTCGATGGATACGCTCACGAACAGCATCCGGTTGCCGCAAAGGGATCCGGTGAAATGGCCGAGGCCGCCCGCCGCTACATGCTCGGCGAGCAGCGAAACGTGAAGGCAATGTCGGGCGACCGGTGGGCCAATGCGATGACGCGGACCATGCTGGGCGTGCGCCTGGATGTCGAGCAGACCGGCGACTGGTCGATGGTTCGAATAGAATGGGAACCGCTTCATGTGGGCGACCGCGTTCCGGATGCGGAGCTTCATGGCCCCGACGGTCGGCCGGTTCGGCTTCACGAACTCATCGACGATACATTTCTGTGCCTCCACTTCACAGACCCGCGGCCGAGGCCGGCGCTTCCGGCCGATAGGCCCGGACTGAGACATCTGCTGGTGTCCCGAAGGGACGCTCCGCTCGATTCCGGTCTTCGCGGTCGCTGTCTGCTGGATGTCGGCGACGCCTTGCGCAAGCGCCTGGGCTGCATGGCCGATACCATCGTTCTGATCCGGCCGGACGACCATGTCGCGGCGATCCTGCGGATGGGCGAGGCAATCGATACTATCTACGATCGGATTGTCCGACCCGACGCAGCGCGCAACCTCCCATCAGCAACAGGAGTTCATCCATGACCACCCGTGAGCTTGGCCCGATCGGCGACAAGATATTGTTCGAGAACGATGAGATCCGGGTCTGGGGCCTTCATCTCCAGCCCGGCGAGCGTCAGCCATGGCATCAGCATCTGCTCCCCTACCTGGTGGTCCCGATCACCAAGGGCAAGAACAGGATGATTTTCGACGACGGACGCGAACGCGACACCGTCGAATCGCCCGGCGAAGTGTTATGGCGGGAGCCTGGCATTCCACACGAGCTGATCAACACCAGCGACTGGGAGTACAGCAATGTCCTCATCGAAGTGAAGGTCAAGGCTTGAACCAGGGCTCGGATCGCGAAGCTCCACCAGCCGATATCCGTTTCGCGCGGATGTTCGCGACCAATCCTGCTTTGGATGTCATCGCACTTCCGAAATCTCACTTGTCGATTGCTGAGCGCCTCTTTCAGGTACGGGCGCCCTTCGTGCTGCATGTCCAACCACTCAAAGTTCAACCGATATTGGAGTCTGGCAAAACCCTGCCGGGATTCATGATGCCAGCCGGATCGAACAGAGACTTTACTCTCTTCATCAATTCCACTTCCACAGCCAGCTTGTAACGCGCCATCTCCCGCAGATGAATTGAGCCGATCCCGTGTTCCGCACTGAAAGTGCCCCCAAGATCGAATGCGATGTCATACAGGAGACGACCGACGGCACTCGCACATCCGGACTTGTCTACCGTGGCAGACCAATCAGCGTGACTGAACATGGCGATGTAGTGCAGATTGCCGTCTCCCAAATGGCCAACGACGACTGGAACAGCCTGGGAAAATGCCGACGCTAGGGCCGCCTCGGCGCGTCGAACAAACACGGGAATCTTCGCAGGGGGCACAGCGATATCATGAGTCAGGCCCATGCCTCCTTTGACATTCGCCTCGGTGACATGGTGACGGATGTGCCAGAGCTGCTGCCGTTGGCGCTCGCTGGTGGCGATGGTCGCGTCGGCGACAGCTCCTGTGTTCACCGACGCTTCCAAGGCTGACATAAACCGATCCGACATCACATCTTCGGCTTCGGCGCCCGCCAGCTCTACCAGAACATACCAGGGTGCTCGATTGGACAATGGATTTGCCGTGCCTTGAATGTGCGTGACGACAAGCGCGAACTCGCTCTCGGATATTAATTCGACGGCAGACACCGTACCAGGGAATTGATTCTGAACGTCGGTGGCGAGCTGTGCTGCATCCTCGATCGAGGCAACTGCAACAAGCGCAGTGACCGTGTGGCGAGGCTGCGGAAAGAGCTTAAGGGCGGCAGCGGTGACGATCCCGATCGTTCCCTCCGAACCGATGAAAAGATTCTTCAGATCATAGCCACTGTTGTTCTTGCGCAGCGTGCGCAAGCCATTCCAGATTGTTCCGTCCGCAAGTACCGCCTCGATGCCGAGAACGAGATCGCGCATATTTCCGTAACGGACGACCGCAGTTCCTCCGGCGTTGGTCGCGATATTTCCGCCGATCTGGCAGGAGCCTTCGGCGCCGAGACTCATCGGGAATAATCGGTTCGTCGCGCGAGCCGCTTCCTGCACATTTGCCAGCACGCAGCCAGCCTCAACAACCAATGAGTTGTCTTGGGGATTGACCGACAAGATCCGGTTCATTCGGCGCAAGTTAACGACGATACCGTTGCCTCGCATGTCTGGGACCGATCCGCCACAGACGCTCGTATTTCCACCTTGTGGATAGATCGGTACGCAATAATCGGCGCAGAGCTTGACGATCTCGGAAACGGCCTTGGTCGATCCCGGCAGCGCAACTGCCAATGCGCTCCCTTCGTGGCGTTTCCGCCAATCGACGAGATACGGCTGCATCTCGGTCGGCTCCTCGATCAGGAGCGTGTCCGCGATAGTTCGAAGTGCGATGAGAAACGCCTCAGACATCGATTACCCATTCAGCAGGATTACGTCGCCCTCATCCCATGCAACGTGGAGCCAGTCGCCCGGACGCACGCGAAGGGCAGCTCGCTCGGAAATGCTCTTGGCGACGAAAGTGGCGCCGTTGGTCCGGCGCGCGGTCACACGCGTCATACCCCCGACAAATGAGACGTGATCGACTTCGCCCGAAAGCGTGTTTACGCCGCCAGTTGGCAGACGCTCTTCGGAAATGATACGCAGCTTCTCGGGCCGAACCAGCACCTTTTTCTCAGCGCTTGCGGATCGCGCCGGCCGGAATATTGCGCCATCCGACGAGCGAAGCAGACCGTCTCCCACCGAGACAACGTCGAAGAGGTTGGATTCGCCGATGAATTGCGCCGCGAACGTATTGGCTGGAGAGAAATAAAGCTCTTCCGGAGGCCCAATCTGGGCGACACGGCCACTTTCCATCAGGCACACGGTATCGGATAAATTCAACGCCTCCTCCTGATCGTGCGTCACATAGACGATCGTAGTTCCAAGCTCAGTGTGAAGACGCTTGATCTCCTCCTGCATCTGGTCGCGCATATTTTTATCGAGCGCGCCGAGAGGCTCGTCCATCAGGATGATCTTGGGTGAATAGACGATACAGCGGGCGATACCGACACGTTGCTGCTGGCCGCCGGAGAGCTGGCGCGGTTTACGCGCCTCGAAACTGGTGAGCCCTACACGAGCGAGCACATCGCGAACCTTGTCTGCGATCTCGGCCTTTGGAAAGCGCCTGATCTTCAGGGGATACGCGACGTTGTCGAAGACGTTCATATGCGGCATCAGCGCATAGTTCTGGAAGACCATGCCGATCCCGCGCTCGCGTGCCGGCACCTCGGTCACATCGCGCCCATCGATGAAGATCCGGCCAGAGGTCACTCCCGTAGCGCCGGAGATCAAGTTGAGGATAGTGCTCTTTCCGGAGCCGCTCGGTCCCAGAAGCGTGAGGAACTCCCCCCTACGAACCGAGAAGTCGGTGCGATGCAGTGCTGTAAAATCACCATAAGTCTTGCCGATGCCATCAAGCCTGATCATCGGCGCAGACGCACCTTCGATGGCTGTCATGGCGAGCACCTCCGTCCGCTTCCGAGGGATCATGCCGGTACCGGGACTGTGTATGCCAGCGGAAGCCTTCCGCCGTCCGCGTAGATGGTCTGGCCGGTCATGTAGCTCGAAGCATCGCTCGCCAGAAAAACGGCGATCTTCGCGATCTCCTCGGGCTGGCCGAGACGACCCATCGGAGTTCGTGACAGGATATTCTTGAGAGCAGCGGGATCGGTGTTGACAATCTGCGCGAGCAGCTCCGTTTCGATGCTGCCCGGCCCGATGCCGTTGACACGAATACCATGCTTGGCAAGGCCGAGAGCCATCACGGCAGTCAGCTGGTTCAATCCGCCCTTGCTGACCGCGTAGGGCACGATATGAGGGCTACATACCACGGCGTTGATCGAACTCATGTTGATGATCACGCCTTTACGACCTTGAGCGACCATCTTGCGTGCGCTGGCTTGCCCAACCAGAAAGCCACCCTTGAGATTGACGCGCAACACCCGATCGAAATCGGCCTCCGAAATATCCAGAATCTCCGCGTTCTGGTTGATGCCGGCATTGCTGACAACGACATCGATTCCGCCGAACCAGTCGCAGGTCTTCTCGACGAGGCGCGTGACGTGATCGAGGTCGCCAACGTCGCAATGGGTGTAGCGACAGCGCTCGCCGAGCTCGTCGGCGAGCTGGGCGCCACGCTGATCCTGGACATCGGCGATGACGACGTTGGCACCTTCGTCAATGAATTCGCGTGCAGTCGCGGCACCGATGCCCTGCGCGGCACCGGTGACAATTGCTGTTTTACCTTCAAGCTGCATCTTATCCTCGGATGATTCAGGTATTCGCGGCGATTATCCGCTCACGATCGAAGCAACCGTCATCGATCGCTTTTGAGAGAAACTGCTTCTGGATGCGCTGGGTTGGCGTCTTCCGGAATTCGTCGACGAAGGCGACGAAGCGCGGGATTTGGAATGAGGCCAGACGGGGTTCGCACCACCTCAGGAGTTCAGCGGCTGTGAGCTCCTGGCCAGGCTTCATCTTGACGAAGAGCTTCAGATCTTCGTCGGCCAACTCGTTCGTCACGCCAATGAGGGCACTCTCTTCGACGGACGGATGATCATTGATCACCCGCTCGACCTCCCATGCGGAAATGTTCTCGCCACGACGACGGAGGCTGTCCTTCTTGCGCCCGAGGAAGAAGATGAAGCCGCCTTCGTCCCGATAGGCAATATCCCCGGTATAAAGCCAGCCGTCTCGGATCGTCTTGCCGGTCGTCTCCGGGTCCTTGTGGTAGCGTGCCACCATAACCCCGCGCTCGTTTTCGGCGACTCTGATCTCCCCGACCTCGCGCAGCGCGGTCAAAGCACCGTTTTCGTCGACGATTTCGACCTCGAAATAGTCCACCGCCTTGCCGATGGCGCCCACCTTGCCTTCAGTGTTGATCACACTGAAGCTCGAGGTTTCGGTCATCCCGTATCCTTCGCGGATCTCGATCCCGAAACGATCCTCGAATTCACGCCAGATACCGACCGGACAACCGCCACCCCACGCAGTTCTGGCCCCATGGTCGCGATCCTTCTCCGTTGGCGGTTGCTTCAACAGGAGCTGGAGCACGCCGCCGACGAAATGGATATGGGTGGCTCCGTATTCCCGCACCTCGTCCCAAAATCGCGAGGCGCTGAAGCGCGGGACCAGGGCGAGCGTGACCGGCACCATCAACGAGAGCACGAGCACCTCGCTGCCAAATACGTGGTAGATCGGATCCCAGAAATGAAGCACGCTTCCCGGCTGGATATTCCCGATCCAGATCGATCCCAATGCCGCTGCACGCAGCATACGATCCGTCATCTCCACGCCTTTGGCAGGCCCCGTGGTGCCGGAGGTATAGAGGATGGTGCGGAGGTCATCATCGCGGACATCCAGACCAGGATTGGCGTCGTTTGGGTGCGACAGGATGGTGCCGATCGAGGCGAAGGCTCGCCGATCAGCCGGAGCCCGGTCTCGCCACAGCTGCCGGATGCTCGGCCGCTCGGCCAGGATAGGATCCAGATTCTCCGCATAATCGCCATCGGCGACGAGCAGCTCGGGCGCCGAATGGTCAATGATATAGGCGAGACCCGGCCCCCTGAGATTGACATTGATCGGCACTTGCACGGCGCCGAGCTTCATCAGCGCGAAGAAGATGGTGATGTGATCAAGGTGGTGCCCGAGCATCACTGCGACGTGAGTACCCTTGCCGACACCAAGCTCCGAAAAACCATGCGCCGCCCGGTTGACACGGCAGTTGAGGGCCGCACACGTGGTGAATTCGGCGCCTTGCCGACAAAACACGTGGTCCGACCGATCCCGCGCGCAACGCTCGAGAAGAAGCGGCACGCTTTCATGGTCGGAAAACCAAGCGGTCTGCTTGCGCATCACGGTCTCGCTACCAGAGCCAGCGCTTTTCATCCGTCAGCGTCCAGCTCTCGGCCTGGCCGGAAGCATCGAAGGTCCTTTCAATCGCAACGTGGCCGTTGCGGAGACGTGTCATCATCGCGAAAAGTCCGAAGACTGCTTGGCGAAGCCCCTCATCGGCTTCGTAGGAAAAGGGCATGAATCCGCAAATGCGAAGCACGGCGCGATCCGCCGACGTTCGTTCGATGCTGCATTCGTTCCGGAACGAGCGCAGCATCGAAGCAAAGCTCGCGGCGATGGCTGCCGGCGAGGCCCCCTCCTCGCCGCTTGCCTTGGCAAGATCCGGACCGAACTGCACCGCGAGCAACCGCATCCCGGTCGCTACCAAGTCGCACGCTGCCGGAGCGCCAAAAAGCCGATACATGATTTGAATGACGTGCTGCACATAATCGACACCGTAGCTGTAGCTACCCTTCAGCCAACGCGCCTCCGGCCATATCGCAGGATCGAGCTTCGGCGCCCGCTCGGGGTCGAATTCCGGTGTCCGCTCGACATGCTCCACGCGAAAGCACTCATCAGGTGCCAGGTCGTGATCATATTCCTGGAAGTAGCCTTCGTCGTACGGGTGTCCTTCGGCCACAAACTTGGTCGCCACCCAACCAAGCCGCGGACAGCCAAGAAGACTACCGTTGCGGGGATGCCAGGTCGAAAGGATCGTCCGACGTACCGAAGCGGGAACCGCAAGTGCGGAGATGCCTGGATACGTGCCCCAGGGCGAGAGATAGCGGATCCATACCTTCTTCGGGCTCTCTTCGATGAGCTGCATGTTCAGGCCGCCAATCGAATTGCTGAAGTAGTGGTATTTGGCCGCGGCAAGCGCTGGCGGATCGTCGTGAATGCCGAGTTTGACCAATGCCGACTGAAAGCGGGCCTTCTGCTCCGAAGACAGTAGTGCAGCCCAGATGTCGTTCAACGCCTTCTCACCCCGCTCGCGGAAGCAAATCGCAGTAAGGCCGGAGACCACGGTCCAGGCAAACTTGTTGGCGAGCGCAACACGAGCACGCAGCGCAACGAGATCTTCTTCATCGTGACTTGATCTGTGCATGGGCCTCAATCCTCCAGAATAGCGCGAACTCCCGCTGTCATTGTCCCGGCGTACCCGGACGCTGAAGCGCTGCGGTCAGCATGCAAATGACGAAGGAAAGGACGGTCAGCATCGTCGAGACCGCCGCAATCACAGGCGAGATCTCCCACTGGATGCTCGAGTACATTTTCACTGGCAGTGTCGTGGTCGTCGCCGAGGCAAGAAACCAGGAGATCACGACCTCGTCAAACGAGATCAGGAATGCGAAGAGGCCACCCGCCAAAATCGACGGCGCGAGCTGCGGCAGCACCACCGAGGTGAACATGCGATAGCGACCGGCGCCCATTAGGGTCGCACCGAACTCGAGGTTCGGATCAAGTTTTTGAACACCGGCAGCGATCATCACGATGACGAACGGCGTCACATAGATCGTGTGGCCGAGCACGAGCGCCAAGGTCGTTCCGGTGACGCGCACATATGAGAAGTATAGATACAAGCCAAGCGCCATGACGATGGCCGGGATGACGAGCGGACTCATCATCAGCAGCGTGATTGCTCGCTTGCCGCGGAATTCGTAGCGGACGATACCGTACGCGGCTGGCACGGCAGTCAGCAATGCGACGACCGTTGCAATGAGCGCGACCTTCAGGCTCTGCAATAGCGGGCCGGTCCAGGCGGTCGAGGAAAAGAATATCCTGTAGAGCTCGACCGAGAACTCGCGCGGAGGGAAGCGGATCTCGTGCTGCGTCCCGAACGAAACTGGGATCACGATCAGACTCGGCACCAGAAGAAAGGCGTAGACAAGACCAGCGAGCAGCGTACCGAAACGGCGATAGCGACGTTTTAGCGGATCGCGTTGGTCAAAGGCGATGGACATCACGTGCTCCCGACGAGCCGATTACGGCGGATCCACAGCGCCGGCGCCGAGAGCAGGACGACCATGGCGAGCAGCAACACGCCAATCGCCGCGGCCATGTTCCAGTCGAGCGTCTCGCGCGTATAGAAATCGACCAGATTGGCCAGCATCACGTCCTGCCGCCCGCCGAGCAGGGCCGGGATGATAAAGAAGCCGAGAGACATCACTATCACGCTGGAAACTCCAGCCATGACACCCGGCAGGCTGAGCGGCAACGTTATCGTGAAGAAGATCCGCATCGGCCGCGCGCTCATGATGTCGGCGGCGCGGTACAGCGCCGGATCGATCGCGAGCAGACTTGCCAGCACGGGGAAGACGATGAACGGCGTCAGGTAATTTGTCATGCCGACCATCACACCGAAGCGATTGAGAATCATCGGCAAAGCGATGTGCGAGCCCGACACCCAGCTCAGTAGCGAATTGATCACGCCTTCCCGTCCGAGGATAACAGTGAAGGCGTAGCTCTTGACCAGGATGCTGGTCCAGAACGGCAGCAGCACCAGCACCATGTAGAGCGCACGCCGCCGCGGCGACTGGCGCGCTAGATGCAACGCGACCGCATAACCGAGCACGAGACTGATCAGTGAGGCCGAAACGCTGATCTCGATAGTCGTGTAGAGGGAGCGCCGAAACAGCGTGCTCGAGAGAAGGTTCTCGAAGGCCTCGGGTGAGAGCCCTCGTCCGTCCACGCTGGTGAAGAGAATGAAGAGCAGCGGCACCGCCGCGATCACCAGCGACACAATCGCCGCTGGGGAGACGTAGGCCGCCGCCGCCCGTGAGTTCTCGACACCGCTCAAGGTCAGGTTCCGATCATGATCTTCGTCGCTGGAGTACTCACGTAAGCACCCACTCCTTGAAGCGACGGCTGAGTTTTTCGAAATTGTCCGACCACCACATTTCGTCCATGATCAGATTCTGATCGAAACTCATGTCGGGCAGCCATTTTCGCGTATCGGCCGAGAGCATCGGCAATGCTTTCTTGCTGACCGGGGTGTTGCCGAGCAGCTCCATAACCGCTGCCTGCCGTGCCGGCTGCAAGGCATAGGAGACGAACTTCAGTGCGTTCTCCTTGTTCGGCGCGTTCTTCAGCACTGCAAGGTATTCCAGCCCGTTCAGTGTTTGGGCGAAGGAAAAGGCCATGCCGGCGCCAGTTACGCCCGTTGTCCTTACGCGCGAGGCGTACGAATAGCTGAAATCGACCTCGTTCGTTTGGAGCAGCGTGATCGTCTGTGGCGTCGAGTCGACCCATTTGGCGACGCTCGGCTTGATCCGATCGAGTGCTTTGAAAGCGCGATCGACGTCGAGCGGATAGATCTTGGAAGGAGGAACACCATCCGCCAGGAGGGCGGCCTCGAGCGTTTCGCTGGGGCGGTTACGGAAAGTGCGGCGCCCCGGAAAGGCTTTGGCGTCGAAATACTCGGCGAAGTTCTTGGGATATTTGCCCTCCGGATAGCGCTTGGGATCGTAAGCAATCCCGCCCGCGAAAGTGTAGAAGGGCACCAGATCCGCCGTTGCCGCTATCGACAAGTCCGAAGCATCGAAGAGTGACGAGCTCAGCGGCTCCCAGTATCCCGCCTTCGAACCGGCGGTGCCCATCGCACCGGGCGCATCAAAGACGTCCCATTCGACGTTGCCGGTGGTCACCTGCGCCTTCACCTTGGCGAGGTCTGGCGTATCGATCACCGTCACATTGATGCCCGTCTCGGCCATGAAGGGCTTGATCAGCCCCTCCTCGACCGAACTGCGGTAGGTGCCACCCCAGGTCACAAAGACCAGGTTCTTGGAAGCGGCCTCGGCGCGGCCGTGCCGTAGCACAAACGGCGCAGCTAGGCTCAGTGCGGCGCCTCCCCCGATACTCCTGAGCAGGCGACGCCGCGACAGCCGAGCTACAGGTGAACTGTTATCGCATTCAGACATGAGACCCTCCTCCAAATTCCCATCGTGAAAAAGCGTCAGGCGGCAGTGGACTTGAAACTCGGCAAGCCTCTTTCTCGCTCCAAGGTGACTGGGAGCGCCTTCGCCAACAGTTGTCGGGTTTCCTCGCTCACCGGCAGAAGAGGCGTTAGCGTCTCTCCTGAGGGAAAGCCGGACATGGCCAACGCGGCCTTGAGCGGTCCTGGATTGTGTTCCCGATAGAGCAAGTTGACGGTTGGCATGAGCTCGGCATGCAATGTCTTCGCCTGATCGAGCTTTCCTGCGGAAGCAAGGCGGTACAATTCGGCCCAAATTCGCGGGAACAAGCACGAGGTCGCCAGCAGACCACCGCGCGCGCCCATGGCGATGTGAAGCGGGAAGACATTTTCCTCGCCGGTAAGGATCGATATTTCAGCGCCAGCGAGCTGCATGGCGCGCAGTTGAACCGAGAGATCCTGGTTGCAGGCTTTCATGGCGACGACGCGGGTTTGCCGTGCCAACGCGTCCACGGTCTCGGGCGTCAACGAGATGCCCGTCCGGTACGGGATCTCGTAGAGCATCAGATCGGCCTCGACAGCGTCCGACAATCTTTTGAAGTAGTCGACGATCCCGCCTTGCGTAGGTCGCGCATAGTAAGGCGTCACCACGAGCAACGCGTCAACGCCGGCTGCGGCAAACTCGCGGCAAGTGGCCATCGTCTTGCCAAATCCCGGCGACAGCACGCCCGGAATCACTGGCACGCGACCGCCCGCCGCTTCGAGCGTCGCATCCACCATCTGTCGCCGCTGCTTCGGGGTGAGCGACACATATTCACCCGTCCCTCCAACGGGAGCGAGACCATCGGCGCCTTCCGAGACGAGATGCTCGGCAAGTTTTCGAACGGCCAGGCCGTCGATCTCTCCCGAGGCTGTCACGGGCGTCGGAGTCGCGGTAATGATCCCCCGGTAGGTGCTCGCTGCGGTCTTCACGCCGTGGCCTCCATTCCTATCGGGACGAAACGTGTTTGTGGGTCGCTCCCCTGACCACTCCCACTCGACTCTTGGTAGTGGCGCTGAATGAACGAAGCGGAGTACTTTCCAGCGGCAACATCCTCGGCAATCGAAATTGGCGAGCGATCCTTCGGGGGGCCATAGCCGCCTGCGCCCGGCGTTTCGACGGAGACCGCCACCTCAGGCGTGAGCTTCATGCCCGTCGGCTTGGGAGGAAGCGGCTCGACGCAGCCATCAGACTGGTGCAGTTGGAACCGGCCGGGCCGACCGGGCTCGCCTCCGAAGACCCCTCCTGGCGCATGGCGGAAACGTTCGCCTACGCCGGAAAACTCGCAGGTATGACCGACCGGCCGGACGACGCGACGCAGACCGAGACCGCCGCGGTAAGTCCCCGCACCGCCAGAGTCGGCCACGAGGCCATACTCTTCGACGCGCAACGGATATTCCATTTCGATCGCCTCGACCGGCAGGTTCGAGGTGTTGGTGATGTGGACCTGCACGCCATCCTTGCCATCCCGATCGTTGCGAGCGCCCATGCCACCGCCGAGGGTTTCCAGGTAGACGTAGGGTTGTCCGGTCTGCGGGTTCGTCCCGGCGAAAACCATGCTGGTATTCGCGCCATTAGCGCATCCGATCGCGCGCTCGGGCAACACGTTGGCAAGTGCACCAAGCACGACGTCAATCACGCGCTGACAGGTATTGGCGCGCAAGGCGACCGCAGCGGGCGCAACACAGTTCACGATGGTGCCCAGCGGGGCCACGATTTCGAAAGCCTGCACAACGCCCTCGTTGTTGGGCATCGAAGGGTCGAGCAAGGCCTTCAGGGCGTAGCACACAGAAGATCGAACGGCGTTGAGCGTAAGGTTGATGTTACCAGCGACCTGCCCAGCCGACCCCGTGAAATCGAAGATGGCCTCCGTTCCACGCTTGCGTACAGTCAGGGCGATGGCGATATCGGATTGACCAGCGCCATCATCGTCCATCACATCGCTGTTCGACCACTCACCATCCGGCAGCGCTGCAATCGCAGAGCGCATCCGCGTACGGCTGCGCTCAATGATTTCATCGAACGCAGTCTCCATCTTTCCGAGCCCATAGCGACCACAGAGGTCGTGAAGGCGCTCGACACCCAGCCGGCATGCTGCGATCTGCGCATTGAGATCGCCTTTTCGCTCCGTCGGCAGGCGCATATTCAGAAGAAGGAGATCGAAGATATCGCCAACCAGTTCGCCCGCGCGATACAGTCGAACGACCGGAATGCGAAGGCCCTCCTGATAAATCTCGGTCAAGCCACCGGACATCGACCCTCGCGCCGCACCACCAACATCGGCGTGATGCGCGATGTTGCAGACGAATGCGACGAGCTTGCCATCTATGAACACCGGGGCGGCGAGATTTATGTCGGGCAGATGCGTGCCACCGGCGACATGCGGGTCGTTTCCAACAAAAATGTCACCAGGCCCGATATCTCCGGCAAACCTGCCCTTGAGGATCTCGACGAGACCGCTCATCGAAGCAAGATGGATCGGCAGCGCGTTTTCCGCCTGCACGACAAGGCGGCCATCTCCATCGAGGATCGCCACCGAATGGTCGTGACGCTCCTTGATATTGGTCGAAAATGCAGATCGCTGGATGGTCAGGAAGCACTCATCCGTCGTCGACCGCAGGCCGTTCCACAATATCTCCAAGGTGATCGGATCGAGACCTGCCTCGGTCATGGATGAAACTCCATGATAATGTTGCGCGCGTCGTCCACACGGGCGGACCAGCGCGGCGGCACGACAGTCGTGGAGTCGAACTGGGTAACGATTGCCGGGCCCTGCAGCACCTCGCCGGGATCCAATTTGGACCGATGCACCACGGTGGTTTCGACCGGCCCTGACTTGTCAAACCAGGCAGTGACCGACATTCGCTTTCCGTCCGCAGCCGCCTCGCGTAGTTGCGGATCACCTTCGCGCTCTTGCGCAATGCGCGCCTTCAGACGGATATTGACGAGCTCGATGGCCGCCGTCGGGTCGCTATGCCCGTATTTCAATTGATGCGTGGCCAGGAAGCGCTCGCGCAACTTACCAACCGCCGGTAGGCGATCGCTTTCGTCGAGTTGCACCGGGAGTTCATAGTTCTGGCCAACGTAGCGCATGTCGAGAGACGTGCTGAGAATGAGTCCTTTTGCACCATCGCCCCACGTCTTCGCCTGATCGGTCAAGCTTCTGATGACCTCGACTATGGGAGACAAATCACCGTCCAGATTGACGCGACACGTCGCAACGAAGCTCTCCTGCACATCGGACATCGCCACGCCCTCCGCACAAAGGATGCCTGGCGAGAGCGGCACGAGGATTTTCCGGATCGATAGCTCCTCAGCCACGTCAGCGGCGTGCAGCCCTCCAGCTCCACCGAACGGCATCAACGTGAAGTCGCGGGGATCGTAGCCGCGCTCGACCGAGATCGCACGGATGGCACGAACCATGTTCGAGACGCAGATGCGGATGATGCCGAGCGCCGTCTCCGGCAGCTCGAGCCCGAGCCGCGCCGCAAGCGGAGCAATCGCGCGCTCGGATACGGCACGATCGAGCGTCATGCCGCCACCGACCAGAGCGGCCGGAAGGCGCCCCAAATAGGCGTTCGCATCCGACACTGTCGGGAACGTACCACCACGGCCGTAGCAGGCAGGCCCGGGGACCGCACCAGCGCTTTCCGGCCCCACTTTTAACAGCCCATCCGGGCCGATATGCGCGATCGAGCCACCACCGGCACCAACAGTGTTGATGTCGATGGAAGGCAGACGAACCGGAAACTCGGCGATATCGCGGCCATAGGTCATGGCTGCAGCGCCGTTTTCGATGAGGCAGACGTCCGTGCTTGTCCCTCCGATATCGAGGGTAATCAGTTCGCTCTCGCCCGAGCGACCCGCGACGGCAACTGCGCCGACGACGCCCGCCGCTGGTCCAGATAACGCCGTACGAATTGGCAACTGCCCCGCCCGATCGATCGCCATCAAGCCGCCCGCGGACTGGCTGATGCCGATCGCAGCGCCGGCTGCACGGCTTTCGAGAGCCGCGGCCAGACGAGCCATGTAACGTGTGACCTTTGGCTGGAGGTAGGCATTCAGCACCGTGGTGGAGAAGCGCTCATACTCGCGGAACTCGGGCTGCACTTCAGAGGACACCGACACGTGCAATTCCGGCAACCGCTTGCGCAACGCTGCGCCGATGCGGCGCTCGTGTGCAGGGTTCAGGAATGAAAACAACAGACAGACCGCACAACATTCCGCGCCGCTGGCAGCGACTCGCTCGACCACGGCGTCGATCTCGGCATCGGAGAGCGCTGTCACGACCTCCCCGCGCGGACCTATTCGCTCGGTGACCTCGAAACGCTTTTGTCGCGGCACGACGGGCGACGGAGCATCGGCCTTGAGGTCGTAGATCTTCGGACGGACCTGCCGCCCGATTTCCAGCAGATCGCGAAATCCCCTGGTCGTGATCACCGCGACGTCGCCGCCGCTGCGCTCGATCAAGGCATTCGTCGCTACCGTTGTGCCGTGCGCGAATTGTGAGACGGCGCCGACATCGACCCCAGAACCTTCCGCCAATTCGACGAGGCCAGAGAGGATGGCGCGGGATGGATCATCGGGAGTGGACGGACGCTTATGGACCAAGACGTCCTGGGTCGACGAGTTCAGCGCGTAAAAGTCGGTGAAGGTCCCGCCGACGTCCACTCCGACAGTCCAACCCATGCCTTCCCTCCTCCAGATTGGATACACAAGATATCCAACTTGGACACACTGTCAATACAATGTATGCTCGAATATCAGTGCGAGGATTCGGGTAACAGGAGAAGCTGCCGATGGGTCTGGCGGTTGGGTCTGACGCCGCCGCGGTTCGCGATGCCGACCGCGTTTACGAGGATCTGCGGCAGCGGATCCTTTCCCTGGACTTGATCCCGGGTTCGATTTTCGATGAAGCGCGGATCGTCAGCGAGCTCGGTGTTTCGCGCACGCCGGTTCGGGAAGCCGTGATCAGGCTCGTGTCGGAGGGGCTGCTTCGTCGTGACGGCCGGCAAATTCGCGTCTCCTCCTTCGAGGTCGGCCAACTTCGGCCGTTCTTCGAGGCAAACCGCCTTCTTTCACGATCGCTGCATCGCATGGCGGCGATCCGACGAACTCCTGCACAGCTCGAGAAGATCCGAACCGAGATGCTCGCGTTTGAAAAAAGCGTACGCGAAGGCACCGACGTGATCATGAACGAGGCCAACTATCGCTTTCATAGAGAGATCGCGAGGGCCGCCGATTCCGCGTTCCTGGAACGAACCTATTCGGACATCCTGCTCGAAGCGATGAGGCTTTCACGCCAGTGCTTTGAGGCGGGAGACAACACGGTTGACCAGCTCGAAGCACATATCGCTCGGATCGTCGCAGATCACCGCGATCTTTTCACAGCCATCGAACAGCGTGAGCCCGACGCAGCAGACAACGTTGCTGCACGGCATTCGGATCTCTTCAAGGATCGTGTTGCTCGCCAGCTTCTCGGCCCGCCCAATACGCGGGGCACCCTCGATCTTGCGGACCTATGAGGGCTAAACGCCCGCGCGAGCAACTCTACTAGATCAGCTTCGGTCAGCCGGTGAAGACAACCGTTTTCTTGCCATTGAGCATCACGCGATCCTCAAGGTGATGGCGAACGGCGCGAGCGAGCACGCGCCGTTCGATGTCGCGCCCCTTGCGGACGAGATCGTCCGGCGCGTCACGGTGCGAGATACGTTCGACGTCCTGCTCAATGATAGGTCCCTCGTCGAGATCGGAGGTGACGTAATGCGCAGTCGCACCGATCAGCTTGACGCCTCGCTCATGTGCCTGGTGGTAAGGCTTGGCGCCCTTGAACCCCGGCAGGAAGGAATGATGAATGTTGATGCAGCGCCCTGCCAGCTTGGCCGAAAACCCGTCAGACAGGATCTGCATGTAACGCGCTAGCACAACAAGGTCCGTCTTGGTTTTCTGCACAAGCTCCCAGATCTGCGCCTCCTGCTCCATCTTGGTCTGTTTCGTGACCGGAAAATGGTGGAACGGCAGTTCGCCGAGATCGGTCGAAGCTAGATGCTCGCGGCCATGATTCGAAACGATCGCAGTTATCTCCATCGGGAGCTCACCAATGCGCCAGCGATAGAGCAGATCGGCCAGACAGTGATCGAACTTGGAGACCAAGAGCGCCACCCGCTTTCTTGCGGAACGCTCCCGCAGGCGGAAAGCCATGGCAAAGCGCTTGGCGAGGTCATCGAGCGAGGCAGCGATCTCAGCCTGCGACTTCGCATCGTCGAGTCGATCGAAGACAACTCGCATGAAGAATTGACCCGTCTCGGTATCGTCGAATTGCTGGGCGTCAAGGATATTGCACCCCGCCTCGAACAGAAGTGTCGAGACCGCAGCGACAATACCCGGACGATCGGGGCAGGATAAAACGAGGATCATGGAATGATCGGACATATCGGTTACCACCCGGTGGCGGTCCTCTGATCAACGACTTTCAAGGAAGATCGTAGCGAAGAGCTGCGGGTGGAGTGGATCAACCGCCACCGATCACAACTTGGCAACCAAACTCGGCTGCCGAGGCGGCGAACCAAGACCAGAAGCTTCCGATCATGCTGCGCGCCACGAGGATCTCGAAAACTGCACCTTCCGGTCCGTCGTCGGTTCGCCACAACTGTACGCCGATATGCGCAAAGCTCGTCAGTGCTGTCGCGCCGACAGGGAAAGCCGAAGGGTGAAGGTCAATCATCGAGCCCTTCGCGAGCACGTCACGGACTCGTGCACCTGAAATGCGCAGCGCCGCGCGTGCATCGCTTTGGTCACTGATCGCGGCATCATCCGAAAGCGAGGAGAGGAGATCAGAGAAGCCCAACCGTTGTCGCGCCACGAGCAGCCACTGATCTGGCCCTGCCCAGATCAGCCCATGAGTTTTCGACCACACCGCGGAAGGCGTTCGTGGCAGACCGAGACCGATCAGCCGCTTGGCGGCGCGCTCAAGGTCGGCTGAACCAGAGGCCGTGATCAATGTCGCAAAACCCATGCCGCCCAATGTCAATGCGGTCACACCGGGCTTTCCTGTTGCTCCGATCTGGCCAGCCTTGGCAATGCCGGTCCAGGCGCCGCGAGCCCCCCAAATGGAAGTCGTTTGCTCAGCCATGGAGACGGGCTCCTTCGGGATCAAGAAAAATGGGCGAGCAAATCTCGACTTCAACATCGCCGTTGCGGACCGGATCGACGGCGCGGGTGCGCTCGCCGATGCGAGCGGGGCCATTCTTGAGGAGGCCGAGACCAATCCAATGCTCGAGGTTTGGCGAATAGGCGACGGAGGTCATGTAGCCCTCGTCGTTCTCCATGTTCGCCGAACGACCTATGCCGATGAAATGCGCGCCGGCCCGCAGGCGCTCACGCGAATTGACCGGCCGAAGACCCACCAGACTCGGGCGGTCGTCTTCCACGAGCGCATCCCGGCGCGCCATGAGCCGGCCGACGAAGTCCTTCTTGGACGACATCATCCTGCCGAGGCCAAGATCGCGCGCCGTGGTTTGACCATTGAGCTCGTTGCCAGCAACGTGCCCCTTCTCGATACGCATGACGCCAAGCGCTTCAGTACCGTAAGGCGTTATGCCGAGCGGCTCGCCCGCTGCCATCAGCGCGCGCATCATCGCGTCGCCATAGTCGGCCGGGACCGCGAGTTCATAAGCCAGCTCGCCCGAAAATGAGATCCGAAACAGCCGCGCCGGGACGCCGCCGCCAACCGTAACCTCATGGGCGGCGAGATAGGGGAAGGCCTCGTTCGAGATATCGTACTCCGGATCGACCACACCGCGCAGAACTTGACGCGATTTTGGCCCGGCGATCGCCGCCTGCGCCCATTGTTCGGAGACCGAGACCATCCGCACGTCAAGCTCCGGCCAGAGCACCTGATGGCAAAACTCGAGATGCTGCATCACCTTTCCCGCATTGGCCGTCGTAGTTGTCATCAGGAAGTGATTCTGCCCAAGGCGGGAGGTGGTGCCATCGTCCATGACGAAGCCGTCTTCGCGCAGCATGAGCCCGTAACGCGCCTTGCCGATGGGCAGCGCTTTCCATGTGTTGATGTAGATCCGCTCGAGGAATTCGGTGGCGTCAGCGCCCTGAATATCGATCTTGCCGAGCGTCGAGACATCGCAGATGCCAACACCGCGACGCACGGCAAGCACTTCGCGGTTGACGGTGGTCAGCCAATCCTCCTCGCCCGCCTTCTGATAATATTGCGCTCGCAGCCACTGGCCGGTCTCGACGAAGACGGCGCCCTGCTCGCGCGACCATTCGTGGGTCGGTGCCAGGCGCGTCGGTCGGAATTCCTTGCCGCGATGGTGGCCGGCGAGTGCGCCGATTGCCACCGGCGTGTAGGGCGGCCGGAAGGTCGTCGTGCCGGTCTCGTGGATTGCCCTGCCCGTAAGTTCGGCCATGATGGCGAGACCCGCAAGATTGGATGTCTTGCCTTGATCGGTCGCCATACCGAGCGTGGTGTAACGCTTGAGATGTTCGACCGACCGGAAGCCCTCGCGGGCGGCGATCTCGACATCCTTGTCGGTGACGTCGTTCTGAAAATCGACGAAGGCCTTGCCCTTGCCGCCTGCCACGCGCCAGACGGGCTTCAGCCCATTCATCTCCGGATCGGTGACGGGAGCCGCCGCGGCTGCCACCGGCGCCAAGCCTACCTCTGCTACCGCCTCCCGGCCGAGCCGCGCTCCGTCCCCCAGCGCTTCAGCCAGCGTGAAACGACCGGCGGCGCTCCCGGCCACAGTGAGACCCGGCGGCAACGCCCCAGGCACAAAGGCTTGGAGCGCCTCGTCCCAAGCTGATTTGCCGTTCTGGTGTGACGTGAGATGAAGCGTTGGGTTCCAACCGTTGGAGACCGCGAGCAGATCACAGGCCAACGTGGTCCGCTTACCGGAAACATCTCGGATGACGACGCCACGCAGCTCGCGACCACCCTGCGTCGCCTCGACAGCGCCGCCCGCAAACAGCGGCGCACTGAGACGCTGGGCGAGCGCCCTGAGCTCTGGATCGATGTCGCTGCGGGAATCGACGATCGCGGCCACGCTCGCGCCGGCTGCAGCAAGATCGCGCACCGTCGCCCAGCCCTCGTCGCCGGCGGTGAAAACGACCGCCTCGCGGCCAGGCAATACGCCGAAGCGGTTGATGTAGGTGCGCACGGCGCCGGCGAGCATGACGCCCGGCCGGTCGTTTCCGGGGAAGACGATCGGTCTCTCGAGCGCACCGGAGGCAAGGATCGCGCGCTTCGCGTAGATTCGCCAACCGCGCTGGCGCGGCTGATGCGCCGGCGGCACGACGACGTGGTCGTTGACACGTTCAACCGCGCCGTAGATGCCGTGGTCGTAGAGCCCGAACACGCTGGTACGCGGCATGATACGCACCTCGGACAGGCTGGCGAGCTCGGCCAGCATGGCGGCAAGCCATTCGGCCGCCGGGCGACCGCCGATCTCGCGCCTTTCGGCGAGCAAACGGCCGCCAAGCCGGAAGTCTTCATCACAGAGGATGACGCGGGCGCCACTACGGCCGGCCGCGAGGGCCGCGGACAGGCCCGCCGCCCCTCCACCGATCACCAGAACGTCGCAGAACGCGAAGGCTTTCTCATAATGATCTGGGTCCTCCGCCCCAGCGGCGCGCCCGAGTCCTGCGGCACGGCGGATCAACGGCTCATACAGTTTCTCCCAGAGCGCTGCCGGCCACATGAAGGTCTTGTAGTAGAAACCGGCAACGAAGGCTGGCGACGCCAGTCCGTTAAGTGACAGCAGATCCAAGGTGAGCGACGGCCAACGGTTCTGGCTTTTCGCGTCAAGACCGTCGAACAGCTCGACCGTGGTTGCCCGAGTATTTGGCTCGCGGCGCACGCCGGTACGCAGCTCCACCAGCGCGTTCGGCTCCTCGGGGCCAGCTGAAAGGATCCCGCGAGGCCGGTGATATTTGAAGGAACGGCCGGCGAGGCGCACGCCGTTGGCGAGCAGCGCCGAGGCCAGGGTGTCGCCGAGACAACCCTCGTAATACTTGCCGTCGAACCGAAAGGAGATTGGCCGGGCGCGATCGACAAGGCTCTCACCGCTGAGGCGGAAGGGCTGCTTTCTCATGCTTCCACTCCCGCCTTGCGACCTTTGGCCGGCACCACCGAGGCGATAGCATGGGTGAGCGTGTCACGGCCCACGACGAGCCAGGCGTGGCAGCCGGCGCCGTGATACCAGAGCTCCTCATGGAGATCGCGTGGATTGTCGCGCAGGTAGACGTAGTCGAACATCGCAGCTTCCGCCGCGGCCATGCCATCTGGGCGCTGCGGAGCGGCATCGCCCAGATACGTAAATTCCTGGACGTCGCGCACGCCACAATGGGGGCAGGAGATGCGCATTTGGGTATCCCTCAAAGTCCGTCAGTGCAGGTTCGGCTGCGCGCCGACACCCTTTTCGTCGATCAGTCGACCAGTGGCGAAACGGTCGAGCCTATAGGCGGCCGCGACGGGATGCGGCTCGTCCTTGGCGATGAGATGGGCGAAGCAGAGGCCGGAGGCCGGTGTGGCTTTGAAGCCGCCATAGCACCAGCCGGCGTTGAGGTAGAGCCCTTGAACCGGCACTTGATCGATGATCGGGGATCCGTCCATCGACATGTCCATGATGCCGCCCCAATGGCGCAACAGCCGCACCCGGCCCAAGCCGGGCCACAGGCCCATCGCGGCTTCCATGACATCCTCGATCACCGGGAGGTTGCCGCGCTGGGCATAGGAATTGTAGCCATCGATATCGCCTCCGAAGACGAGGCCCCCCTTGTCCGACTGACTGATGTAGAAATGGCCAGCGCCGAACGTCACCACGCAGTCGATCAGGGGTTTGAGCCCCTCGGAGACGAAGGCCTGCAGCACATGGCTTTCAATCGGCAGCCGCATCCCGGCCATCGCGGCCAAACGCGAGGAGTTGCCCGCCACAGCGAGTGCGACCTTTTTCGCCTTGATCGGACCGCGCGTGGTCTCGACACCGAAGATGCGGCCATCCGAGATGGTTAGACCGGTCACCTCGCAATTCTGCACGATGTCGACGCCACGGCTGTCGGCAGCCCGCGCATAGCCCCAGGCGACCGCGTCGTGGCGGGCAGTGCCGCCGCGCCTCTGCAACAGCCCACCCCGGATAGGAAAGCGGCCTGTCTCGTAGTCGAGAAACGGCAGCATCGCGCGCACCTGTGCGCGGTCGATCAGCTCGGCGTCGACCCCTGCGAGGCGCATCGCGTTACCGCGGCGTGCGAAGGCGTCGCGCTGAGCATCCGAATGAAAGAGGTTGAGTACCCCGCGCTGGCTGACCATCGCGTTGTAGTTCAGGTCCTGCTCCAATCCCTCCCAGAGCTTCATCGACAGTTCGTAGAACGGGGTGTTTCCAGGCAGGAGATAGTTCGAGCGGATGATCGTCGTGTTGCGACCAACGTTGCCGGAGCCGATATATCCTTTCTCGACCACCGCAACGTTGCTGATGCCGTATCGGCTGGCGAGATAATGCGCGGTCGCGAGACCATGGCCACCACCGCCGATGATCAACACGTCGTATTCGGGTTTAGGCGCAGCGTCGCGCCAGGCCGGCTGCCAACCGCTATGACCGCTGAAGGCTTGGGCGATGAGGGAGAAGACAGAATAACGCATCGGCGGATCCAAGGATGACGACAGCGGCAGTAGAAGTCCCGCTTGTCTGATGCAGATTGAACGACATAGTCTCGGCGGCATGATCCTCAGCGACTCACGATTGCCTAAAAGCGACACCCGTCGGAAGCCGACGGCTCATGTCGGCTTCCTGCTCATCCCCGAATTCGCCATGCTGCCCTATGCGTCAGTCATTGAACCACTGCGCGCGGCAAACCGTCTGTCCGGTCATGCACTCTATAGCTGGAGCCATATCTCGATTGACGGTGAACCGGCTGCCGCCTCTAGCGGTGTGCGCATTCAAACGGAATTTCGCGTGGGGACAGACGCGCATTTCGACTATGTCTTCGTCTGCGCTGGTGGCAATCCAGCCCTGTTCAAGCATCCGCCGACCTTCGCCTGGTTGCGGCAACTCGCTCGGCGAGGCGTCAAGATAGGTGGCATATCAGGTGGGCCCTATATTTTGGCGCGTGCGAAAGTTCTCACGGGCTACCGCTTTACCATTCATTGGGAGCATGCACCGGCCTTCGTCGAGGACTACCCCGAACTCGATCTGCGACGTTCGCTTTACGAAATTGACCGTGATCGATTGACGTCGAGCGGCGGCACCGCTCCGCTTGACATGATGCATGCCGTCATCGCTCGCGAACACGGGAGCGAGTTGGCGGTGGCGGTCAGCGAATGGTTCCTGCAGACCCATGTTCGCGAAGGGACCGGCCCTCAGCGAATGCCATTACGAGAACGCCTTGGTATCGCGCACGCACCCCTGCTACGCGTCATCGGCCGCATGGAGCAGACTGTTGAAAATCCGGTACCGCGGGACGAATTGGCACGACTTGCCGACGTCTCGCTGCGACACCTCGAGCGACTTTTCCGCCAACATCTCGGTTGCTCGCTCGGCGAGCACTATCTTGCCTTGAGACTTGACCGCGCGCGTGACCTGGCCCGGCAAACCAGTCTCTCGGTCCTCGAGATCGCGTTGGCCTGCGGTTTTTCGAGCGCAAGTCATTTTTCTCGGACCTATCGCGCACGCTTCGGTCGGGCGCCAAGGATCGACCGAGTGCAACAAATGCAGGAACGGCGACGCTGACGGGCAAAAGAACGTCGCAGGCAGACAAAACCTTGGCCCCCTTAGCTGGAATCCTCACGCTTTCGGATGTTGAGGGGGACAGTTCCGATGAGACGACTGACCGCGATTGCTCTCGCTTTCACCGCCATCCTGGCCGCGGCGCCGGCAATGGCGCAGGATACTCTCGCCGAAATCAAGAAGAAGGGCGTGGTCGCCGTCGGCGTCAAGAACGACTACAAGCCATGGGGCTTCCTGGAGCCGTCCGGGCAAATCATTGGTCTGGAGATCGATCTTGCCAAGGCAGTTGCCGACAAGATCGGCGTCAAGCTCGAGCTGGTGCCGGTCACCGGCGCCAATCGTATGGAGTTCCTCAAGCAGGGGCGCATCGATGTCATCCTTGCGACCATGGGCGACACTCCAGAGCGCCGCAAGATCGTGGGCATGATCGAGCCCAACTACTACGCGAGCGCCACCAATATCTTGGCGCAGAAGAGTGCCAATCTGAAGCAATGGACTGACCTCAAAGGCCGCAAAGTTTGTGCCGTCCAAGGCGCCTACTTTAATCGCCGGGTTTCTCAATTGTACAATCCGGAACTGGTTGTGTTCCCGTCGGTCCCGGATGCGCTAAACGCGCTGCAGGGCAATAACTGCGTCGCCTTTGTGTTCGATGACACGCTGATCGTCTCGACGCTCGCCGGCGGTGATCCGAAGTGGGCAGACTACGAAATGCCGCTTGCCTCTGAGGACCCACAGCTCTGGGCGATCGGCGTGCGGCTGGATGACCTCGATGGCTCCTTCGGCAAGCTGCTGAAGGAGATGTCGGTGGAGTGGCACAAGAGCGGCAAGCTGCTCGAGCTGGAGACCAAATGGGGAATCAAGCAGAGCCCCTATCTGATCGAGACGAACAAGAAATTCAAGGCGGGCGGGTAAGCGACCCCTCCCCTTGGCGCGCGCGATGAGATTAGGATGAATCGTTGTCGCGCATCAGGTTGTTGTTTGAGCATCATCTTCTCGGAAAGCCGCTCCACATTTTTCCGGATCATGCTCTGTGCTCCGACAAGAGCTGCCCGATCCGCACCGCTTGGACGCTTCTTCTGAAGGGTTTCCTCTGTGATCGCCGCCTTCTTTGAGCGCTTGAACGATGCGCAGGGGATCAATTTCTCCGTCTTCTACGACGAGTTCGACCGCGCTCGATTCCTGACAGGCCTGTGGACGACGATCTACATCTCGATCGTATCGATCCTGGCTTCACTCCTATTGGGGCTGATTGGGGTCTGGTTCGCCGGCAGCCGGTCGCGCATCGTACGGCTTCTCGTGCGCGCCTACGTCCAATTATTCCGTAATACGCCACCGTTGGTGCAGCTCTCTTTCTTCTATTTTGCCGTTGGAGGACTGCTTCCGACGATCTCAGATGGTCATGGTGGGCAGACCCCGATTCTTTCCGGCACGGCATGGGCAATCGTCGCATTGTCGCTCTTTGCCGGTGCCTTCAACGTCGAGATCTTCCGTGCCGGTATTGAGGCCGTGCCATCCACCATGATCGAGGCGGCCGAATCTCTCGGTTATACGAGACTTCGGCTTTACCGTGAGATAGTAATACCTCTGGCCTTCCGCATCTGCCTGCCGGCGCTCAACAACAACCTGGTGAACCTCGTGAAGACGACGACGCTCGCCTACGCCATCGGCGTGCCGGAATTGCTTTATGCGGCTTCGCAGATCTGGTCAGAAACACTCAACATCCGCGAGATGATGAACTTGCTGCTCGTCACCTACGTGCTCCTCGTCGCCGTACTGGTCTGGATCATGGGTCGCTGGGAGCGAGCAATGCGTATCCCGGGATACTCCTGGTGAAGACGAGCGTGACCGATCTCCCAGTTCTAAAGCCGTTCCGCGCAAAGCCAATCGCCCCCACTCGTCTCGGCGTACGGACGCTGCTGAGTGCCGGCGTCTTCGCGGCCATCGCGATGCTCTTCGCGGCGTCGCTGGCCTTGGCGCAAGCCAATACGCCGGCCGGCCGAGACGATGCGTTGACGATCCTCTTGCGCTGGGCACCCTTGATCTTCCAGGGTTTCCTGTTCAACGTGACAATCAGCTTCCTCTCCATGGCACTCGGCACCGTGGTCGGCACGCTGATCGGCGTCGCACAAGTCTCGCTGATTGGAGCAGTCCGGAAGATTGCGTGGGCAATAACCCAGTTCTTTCGCAATGCGCCCTGGCTCGTATTGCTGTTCTACGCGATGTTCCTATTGCCATTCGAATTCCGCGTCGCCGGATTTACGCTCACGTTTCCGGCTTGGGCAAAGGCTGTCATCGGCCTTGCGCTACCTGTGGCCGCCAACATCTCGGAGATCATTCGCGGCGGGATAAAGTCGATTCCGAGCGCCCAATGGGAATCGGCCGAGGCGCTTGCATTTAACCGGCACCAGACAATGTGGATGATCATCTTGCCTCAGGCCGTGAAGCGGATGATTCCGCCCTGGATGAACCTCTACGCCATCCTGACCATGGCGACGACGACGATCTCCATTGTTGGCATCCAGGACGGGCTGACCGTCACACGAGCGGCGCTCATTGCGGAAAGCCGCCCTGAGCTCCTGATCCCGATGTACCTCCTTCTCCTCCTGCTGTTCTTTGCCTATTGCTATCCGATCGCGCGGGCGACGTTGGCTCTGGAGCGGCGCTATCATCTAAAGGGCTGATCCATGACGAGCCAACATCAACTTGGCGAACCCGTCGTCGTCGTTCAGGGCGTCGAGAAGCATTTTGGTGCTCTCGTAGTTCTGAAAGATGTGAGCCTTACAATTCGCCGCGGCGAAACGATCTGCATCATCGGACCGTCCGGATCGGGCAAATCCACCCTGTTGCGCTGCATCAATGCTCTCGTCCCGATCAATCAGGGTTCAATCACCGTTGCTGGCCGCGAAGTTCACGATCCAAAGCTCGACAGGCTGGCGCTGCGCCGCGACGTTGGTATGGTCTTCCAGCAGTACAACCTCTTCCCGCACCGGACCGTCCTGCAGAACGTGATGATGGCACCGATCCACGTTCTGAAACAGGCACGCACCGGCGTTGAGGAACGCGCCTTACGATTGCTTGCGAAGGTCGGCCTTTCGCACAAGCTCAATGCCTACCCGGGTGAACTCTCCGGCGGGCAGCAGCAACGCGTAGCCATTGCTCGTTCACTCGCCATGAATCCCAAGGTGATGCTGTTTGACGAGATCACCGCTGCGCTGGATCCCGAAACCAAGAAGGAGGTGCTCGTCACCATTCGTGACCTCGCCGCAGAAGGCATGACATGCATTCTCGTCACTCACGAAATGGGTTTCGCCCGCGAGGTGGCGGATCACGTCTACTTCACCGACGGCGGCGTCATCGTCGAGCACGGCGTGCCAAATGCATTCTTCGGCGCACCACGCGAGGAACGCACCCGCGAATTTCTCGACAAGGTGCTGGGTTGATCTGACCGTGAGCGACTTTGGGCGCTAGAGGTGCCTGTCGCCGTCGCAACCACAAGCCGTCCCGTCACCGATCAACTACGTCCATGCTTGGCGATACAAGACCGAGGCCATCCCAAATTGAATTTTCCTCTCGTCAGTCCTCTCGTACGTCGAGAGGCGTGCGCTCCTGACTTGCGCAAGGGGCCAAACCGCGACAACCCGGTCAAGCTAAAAAGGGTTCGGTGATGTCTCTATGCCGAGTCCGACTGGCGGGTCCGTCGCCGTTTCGCACGAGCACTGCGATGGTCACTTCGTTTCGGCTCGAGCCCTCGATCACCGAGAAACTCCACCAGCGTGGCCATGAAATTTTCCGCCGCTGGTGGAAGAGTGCGACGGCGTTTTCGGACAACGGCGATGGACCGCACGAAGCGCGGGTCGTCGATGGCACGGGCCACCAGAGCCGGTTCGGCTCGGATTTCCTGAGCGGATGCGGGCAAGATCGTAATGCCGAGGCCGGCACGCACCATGCCGACTGCTGTCATCATGTAGGTCACCTCACATGCGGCCTCGATACGATGGCCTCCAGCAGCTAGAGCGGTATCAACAGTCGCGCGAACGCTGGTCGCCGGATCCATCAAGATCAGCGGAAAGGTCGCCAATTGTTCGACGCCGATGTGCTTCATTCGCGCCAGGGCATGACCGGCCGGAAAGATGACGTTGAGCCGATCTTCGGCACGATGCACGACATCAAGATCGGCATGAATTGGCTCTCCGCCAACTACGCCGAGGTCCACGTCCTCTGAGAGCACCAGGTCCATTACGCGACTGGCGATCGCATCCTTAATGGTCAGCGCGACCCGAGGAAAACGCGTCCGGAAGCGCACGATAATGTCGGGCAGTATGCCCGCCGCAAACGACGGCAGTGCGCCAAGCCGGACCGAACCACCACCGTGACGTGCGATGTCGCGGACCCCCGTCACCGTCTCGTCGAACTCGCGAAGGATGCGCTGGAAGGCCGGCACGAGCTCGCGCCCCAACCTCGTCAATTCGACCGAGCGGCTATTGCGGTCGAACAGCTTGATGCCAAGCTGCTCTTCCAAGGACCGGATCTGCACGGTGAGCGCCGGCTGCGACAGATTCGTCTCTGCAGCTGCACGCGTGAAGCTAAGCGAGCGCGCAACTGCAAGGTACGCCCTGATCTGGCGAAGCGAGAGATCCATAATGTTGCTCTATCACTGCGATCCGATAAATTCATTATACTAATCGATCTCTCGGATGTTTATTGCGCTGTGAGCCGGATCGTCGAAGTCCGGGCCGGGGAAACGGAATCAGGGCATGCGCAGCATCAGGCTCGGAGCGGGAGCCGGCTATTCGGGCGACCGCATTGAACCGGCAGTCGACCTCGCCACGTCCGGCGACCTCGACTATCTCGTCTTCGAGTGCCTCGCCGAGCGGACCATCGCGCTCGCCCAGGGCGCGCGCCAGACCGATCCGGATGCCGGATATGATCCGCTTCTGGAGCAACGCATCAGGGCGGTGCTGCCGGCCGCATTCGGCAACGGGACGCGGATCATCTCCAACATGGGCGCAGCCAACCCGCTCGCCGCAGCCCGCCGCATTGGCGGAATCGCGAGGGAACTCGGCCTCTCGTTGAAGGTGGCGGCTGTGACCGGTGATGACGTTCTCGACGTGGTCAAGTCCGGTAACTGGCCGATTGAAGAAACCGGCGGACATGTCTCGGATCTTGGCGATCGGATTCTCTCCGCCAATGCCTATCTGGGTGCAGCACCAATTGTTGAGGCTCTGGCGGCAGGAGCCGACGTCGTCGTGACCGGCCGCGTTGCCGACCCGGCGCTCTTCCTCGCCCCCATGATCCACGAGTTCGGCTGGACCGTGGATGCCTGGGACAACCTCGGCCAGGGCACGCTTGTCGGCCACCTCATGGAATGCGCCGGCCAGGTGACGGGCGGCTATTTCGCCGATCCCGGCAAAAAGGACGTGTCGGATCTCGCCCGGCTCGGTTTTCCGATCGCCGAGATCCGTGACGATGGCGAAGCCGTGATCACCAAACTTTCCGGCACCGGCGGCGCCGTCACAGTTGGCACCTGCAAGGAGCAGCTTCTGTACGAGATCCACGATCCCGCCGCGTATTTCCAGCCCGATCTTGTCGCTGACTTCAGCGATGCGTCAGTCGAGGAGATCGCACCTGACAGGGTGCGCATCGTCGGCGGACGCGGCAGGCCGCACAACGGCTCTTTGAAGGTCTCGGTCGGGTACAATGATGGCTGGATTGGCGAAGGAGAGATCTCCTATGCCGGGCCCGGTGCGGTCGCGCGCGGACGCCTGGCCATCGAGATCGTACGCGAGCGGCTGGCGATCACCGGAGTAGCCGTGAGCGAAATCCGCGCCGACCTCATCGGCGTCGACTCGCTATACCCCGGTGCGTCGCGCGGCGAACCCGCAGAGGTCAGGATCCGGATCGCCGGACGCACCCGGAGTCAGGCCGAGGCGCTTTGCATCGGCAATGAGGTTGAGACGCTCTACACCAACGGCCCGGCTGGTGGCGGCGGCGCATCGAAGACCACGCGGCGCACAATCGGTGTCGTATCGGTTTTGATTCCGCGTGAGCGGGCCCAGCCGCGCGTCGAGATGCTGGAGGTGACAACATGAAGCTACGTGACGTCGCCCATTCGAGGACAGGCGACAAGGGCAACACCTCGAACATTTCGGTCATCGCTTATCGCGCGGAGGATTTTCCGCGCATCTGCGAATTTGTCACGGAAGAGCGGGTACGGACGCAATTGGCAGGACTGAACCCGGCCCGCGTAACACGATATGAACTGCCGAAGCTTGGAGCACTCAACTTCGTCATCGAAGGTGCACTTGGCGGCGGCGTCACCCGATCGCTTGCGCTTGACGCGCACGGAAAGGCGCTGAGCTCCATTCTTCTCGACATGGACCTGACGCCTTCGTGAAGGGGCGCGCGATCAAACGGCAGTGAATCACAAAGACGCCGGCAAGAATCGGCGGGACAATCGACAGGAGAAACGTCCATGAACAGCATCTTGAGATGCGCCGCGATCTTGCTGGGCTCGACACTTGCAGCCGCTACTCTTCATACCGGTCCGGCGCGAGCGGCAGATCTGCGCATCGTCGTTCCGCAACTGCCATCGGCCCTGGACCCCACGATCACGACGCTCGGCACCAACTGGCTCGTCGCCAGCAATGTCTGCGAGGGCCTGACCGGCCTTGACGACAATTGGCAGCCACAGCCGATGCTGGCCGATAGCTGGAGCTACGATGAGAAGGCTCTGACGCTGACCTTCAAGCTGAGGTCCGGCATTAAATTCCACTCGGGCGCGACCATGACGTCCGACGATGTGATCGCCTCGCTGAAGCGCTATCGCGAGAGCGCTGGCACCGGTGCTGTATTGAAGAATCTTACGTCCGACATTGCTGCGGACGGACCGGATGCGGTTGTTCTCAAACTCACCGGCCCGACCGGAATTATTCCGGGCCTTCTGACATTGACGCCGGCCGTGATCATGTCCAAGTCGGCCCTGGCAGGTAAGAGCGCGACCCAGGCCGTCGACACGCTCGACTGCACCGGCCCCTACAAGGTCACCGAGTTCCAGGCCGACCGGCAGGCGGTGCTCACGCGCTTTGCGGACTACAAGCCGCGCACCGAGGCGATGTCGGGCTCTGCCGGAGCCAAGAAGGCACCATCTGACCGGCTGGTGTTCCTTCCTCAGGCCGAGCCGTCCGTGCGGCGCGACAACGTTCTCACCGGGGCAGCCGACATCGCGACAACGCTCCCCTTCGACTTCCATGCCGACTTGAAGGCGAATGCGTCAGTCCAGCCCGTTGTCATCAATGACAACCAGTCATTGACTGCCGTCTTCAACACCAAGAAGGGTCCCATGGCCAATGTGGCCATGCGGCGAGCGATCTATCACGCTCTGGAGATGGATCCGATCATGCTGGCCGCCGAGGGCGATCAGGCCTTCTACGTCATCGATCCGAGTTGGGTGCCGGACCGCAAGTCGATCTGGTACACGAAGGCCGGCGCAGACAGCTTCGGTACGCCGAAGAAGGATTTGGTGAAGAAGCTGCTCGCGGAAGCCGGCTACAAGGGCGAGCCCCTGCGCTGGCTGACGTCCAAGGATTTCTATCAGGGCCATTACCTGCCGGCGCTCACGGCCCAGCAGCAACTCGAGGAATACGGCATCAAGATCGACCTTCAGGTCATGCCCGCGGCGACCTACATCCAGACGCGGTCGGACGCCGACAAGTTCGACATCTTCTCCTCATTCCTGCCGACCTACGTCGACCCCGTGGTGATCCCCTATCTCAATGCGACCTATCCCGGCTTCTGGAACGATCCAAACAAGGAAGAGCTGGTGAAGAAGCTGGCGACGACCAGCGATCAGAAGGCCCGCGTCGAGATCTGGTCGAACATCCAGAAGCTCGTTTACGATCAAATGCCGTATGTCAAATTCGGCACCGAAGCCTCGTTCTACGTTGCGCGAAAGGGTGTCGGAAACCTGCAGACGAGCCCAGCCAACACCCAGGTCTTTTACAACGTCGTGCCTGTCGCGAAGTGACGAGGATTGGCACGTGACCGCTGCTGCTACGGACGCAATGCTCGATACGCCGCCGGCGCCACCGGGGCCCTGGCGCCGCTTGCTGCGCAATCGCACGGCGATCTTTGCCATCCTTGTCCTCGTTGCGCTTGTGGTGCTTGCCCTCGCTGCCCCCTATCTCACCAACGCCCAGCCGCTGCGCATTTCGCCGGGCATCCGCCTCAAGCCGCCGCGGCCGCAGAACTGGTTCGGCACTGATCATCTCGGCCGCGACATGTTCGCGATGGTTCTCTTCGGTGGCCGGACGTCGCTGCTGGTCGGACTTCTCGTCTCCTCAATCTCGATGTCCGTCGCAATCGTGCTGGGGCTCGCCGCCGGATTCTACCGGCGCGTGGACGTTGTGCTGATGCGGCTGGTTGACGGGCTGATGGCGTTTCCTTCCATCGTGCTCGCCACCGCTGCCGCGGGCTATCTTGGCCCGAGCGTCACCACGGTCATCGTCGCGCTCTCGATCGTCCTCGTTGCGCCGGTGCTTCGCGTCGTGCGCGGCCAGATCCTGGTGTTGCGCGAGCTGCCGATGATCGAGGCGGCTCGCGCCGTCGGAGTCCCGGACCGGCGCATCCTTGCGCGCTACCTGCTTCCCGCCATCATGTCGCCGCTGTTGGTCCAGGCCTCTTTCATCTTCTCGGCGGCCGTCCTCGGCGAGGCCGCGCTCTCCTTTGTCGGGCTCGGCGTCGGCGCCAGGGACGTAAGCTGGGGGAGCGCCCTTGCGGAAGCGCGCAACTACATCCAGAACGCCTGGTGGATCGTGGTCTTCCCCGGCGCGGCACTGGTGCTCACCATTCTGTCGCTCAATCTGCTTGGCGATGCGCTACGTGACAGTCTCGATCCACGATTGGCGCGGAGGTAGGTATGCTGCGCTTCCTTGGCCACCGCCTCCTCCTGATGATCCCGACCATCGTTGTTCCGCTGGTCCTTGTGTTTCTGCTGCTGCGGCTTGCGCCTGGCGATCCGGCTGCCCAGATCCTTGGCGATCAAGCAACGCCGGGCGAGATCGCCGCGCTTCGGTCCGAGATGGGTCTCGACCAGCCGTTGCCTGTGCAATTCCTGTTCTGGGCAAAGAATGTGGTGACACTCAAGCTCGGCACTTCCTTCTTCTTCAAGCAACCCGTCATCGATCTATTGCCGCAATATGCGCTCGTGACCCTGCAAGTGGCGCTGGCGGCGCTCTTCCTGGCGGTGGCGCTCGGCAGCATCCTTGGCGTGATGGCCGCGATCAACAAGGATACGGTGATCGACCGCGGGCTCGTCGGCGTCGCCGTGCTCGGCATTTCGCTGCCGGAGTTCTGGCTGGCGCTGCTCCTAATCTTTCTGTTCGCGGTAACCCTCAAGTGGTTCCCCGTATCGGGCTACGTTCCGCCCACTGATGGACTGTTTGCCTCGGCCGCCACCATCGCATTGCCGGCGCTCGCGCTTGGCATCCGCCAATCTGCCTTGATTACCCGGATGATGCGCTCCTCCATGCTCGACGTCCTCGGCGAGCCCTATATCGTTACCGCCCGCGCTCAGGGCCTTCCGGAGGTCATGGTGATCGGCCGCTATGCGGTGCGCACGGCCGCCATTCCAGTGGTCACGGTCGCCGGTCTTTCGGCCAGCTATCTGTTGTCGGGCGCAGTCAGCATCGAGCTGATTTTCTCGCTTCCCGGCCTCGGCAAGCTTCTCATCGACGCGGTTGCCCGACGTGACTATCCGGTCGTCGAGGGCGCTGTGCTGCTCATCGCCCTGATGCTCGCGGCGCTGAACCTGATCATCGACGTTATCTACGCACTGCTCGATCCGCGTGTGAGGCTGGGATGACCGAGCGCCCTCCGATACTCCAGGTGCAGAACCTCTCCGTTTCGTTGCCGATCTCGGGCCGCATGGTGCCCGTGGTCACCGACCTCTCATTCTCGATCGGCCCCGGCGAGGCCGTGGCGCTGGTCGGCGAGAGCGGCTGTGGCAAGTCGATGACCGCGCGAGCGATCATCGGCCTGCCCCCACCAGGCGCCGCCGTCTCCGGTTCGATCAAGCTGGATCGCCGCGAACTGACTGCGCTCTCACCCCAAGAGCGCCGGCGTGTGGGGGGACGTGGCATCGGTTTCATATTTCAAGAGCCGATGACCTCGTTGCATCCGACGCTCTCCATCGGCCAGCAGATGATGGACTCGCTTCGCTATAATCTCGATCTCTCGGCGCGCGCCGCCCGGGATCGTGCTCGCGAATTGCTCACCCGGGTCGGTCTGCCGAAGGATCGCGATCTTCTCAACGCCTACGTTCACGAACTCTCCGGCGGCATGCGGCAGCGGGTGATGATCGCGATTGCCATCTCGTGCAATCCCAAGCTCGTTATCGCCGATGAGCCGACCACTGCGCTCGACGTCACAATCCAAGCGCAGGTGCTCGATCTTCTCATCGCCATGCGCGCCGAGATCGGTCTCGCCATGCTTTACATCAGCCATGACCTCGAAGTTGTTGCGGAGTTCTGCGACCGCGCCGTCGTGATGTACGCCGGAGACCAGGTGGAGGCCGGCACACCGGTCGAATGCCTGAAGGCGCCGCACCATCCCTATACGCGCGGTCTGGTCGACGCGATTCCCCATGCGGGCGAGGCAAGAGCCCGACTCTCGCCCATCCCGGGCCAGGTGCCGTCGCTGGGGTCATGGCCGAGCGGCTGCCGATTCCAGCCACGCTGCCCGCAGCAGAACGATCGCTGCGCGACCCGGCCGGCACTCACTACGATCGCGCGCTCGGAGGTTCGATGCTGGCATCCACTGGCGGGAGAAGCATCGTGACGGATGCGCTTCTCGACGTTGCCGGATTGTCCAAGAGCTTTCATCAGGTCCATGCCGTGCGTGACGTCGGCTTCACAATCGGTCGAGGTGAGACATACGGCATCGTGGGCGAAAGCGGCTCGGGCAAATCGACCACAGCGCGCCTGGTGCTGCGGCTGGTGGAGCCGACCGCGGGAGCCATCCGCTTTCGCGGCCAGGATCTGGCAACGCTCTCGAAGGAGGCGTTGAGGCGCGAGCGCCGGCACATGCAGATGATTTTCCAGGATCCATTCGGCTCGCTCAACGGCCGGATGACCATTGAGCAACTGATCGCCGAACCGATGGAGGTTCATAGTATCGGTGATTCCGTTGAACGGAGCCGCCGCGTCGCGCAGCTCCTTGCCGAGGTGGGCTTGCCTGAGGCAGCAAGGCACCGCTTTCCGCACGAGTTTTCCGGCGGCCAGCGTCAACGCATCGCCATCGCGCGGGCACTCGCGACCGGGCCTCAATTGATTGTCGCCGATGAGCCGGTGTCCGCTCTGGATGTGTCGGTCCAGGCCCAGGTGCTCAACCTCCTGCTCGACCTGCAACAACTCCACGGTCTTGCGCTGCTCTTCATTTCCCACGATCTGCGTGTCGTGGAATTCATGTGCGACCGGATCGCCGTCATGTATCTCGGCAACATTGTCGAGGAGGGGCCGAAGGCGTCCGTCTATGCCGCGCCACGACATCCCTACACCAAGGCTCTTCTGGACTCCGCGCCGGGTCGCGCGCGCAAGGGCGCGCCTCTGAAGGGCGATATCCCGAGCGCGGCAAACCTGCCTGCTGGATGTGTGTTCCGATCGCGCTGCCCGCGCGCATTCGATCGTTGCGCAATCGAAGTTCCGAAAGCACGCGTGGTCGCCTCCTCTCATCGTGTCGCCTGTCATCTCGCGGAGGAGTAGCCATGGAATTCGCGAGACACACACCATTCGGCACGCTGGTCGGTCGACAAACAAGGGACGGCTACTCGTTTCTCGGAATCCCCTATGCCGAGCCACCGATTGGTCCGCTTCGGTTCTGCAAGCCGATCGCGCGCCGACGGACGACGGCCACAGTGGATGCCACGGAACCGCGGCCCGCACCGCTCCAGGCCGTGGGCCCGACCCTCGGCTTGTTTGGCGACACCTCTCCGAAATCCGTCTCGGAGGATTGCCTTTATCTCAACGTCTGGACGCCGGCCCCCGACGTGGCGCGGCGACCGGTCCTCGTGCATCTCTTCGGCGGGGGCTTTCAGCGCGGCAGTGCCACCGAAGGCGTCGAGGATGCTGCGGCACTCTCGAACAAGAGCGACTGCGTCATTGTTCGTGTCGGCTTTCGTGTTGGCGTGCTAGGGTTCCTGCATCTGGGTGACGTGTGGGGAGAGCCCTATGGCGCTGGCAATGTCGGGCTCCTGGATGTCGTCGCTGCGCTGGAATGGGTAGCCGAGAACATCAGCGCACTCGGTGGCGATCCGGACAATGTTACTATCTTCGGCATTTCCTCCGGCGCGTTCATGGCGACGGCGCTGTTCGCGATCCCTGCCGCCCGGTCGCTCTTCCAACGCGCGTTCCTGCAATCCGGCTCCGCTTCACGCGTCTTCGATCGAACGAGCGCCACCGATCGCGCACGGGAGTTTCTTGCTGCCGCCGGCGTCGCGATCGGCGATCGTCGAGCGCTGGAGGCGCTGCCGCCCGATCGCATTCTCGATGCCGAGGCAAAAATCCTCGCGAGCGACCTCGGTGCGCGCAACGCCCCGGGTGGTCGCGCGCTCGGCATCGTCGAGGACGGAACCACACTTGTTGAACATCCGCTGGAGGTCTTTCGTCGCGGCATCTGTCGCGACAAGCCGATCGTGCTCGGCTCGACCCGCGATGAATCGCGCATGTGGTTCTCGCTTGGCGTGATGGCCATCCCCGAGAGGAGAGAAGCGCTGGCAGCCGAGATGGACCGGTTCTTCCAAGGCAAGGGAGACGCAATCTTTGCGTCCTATCGTGCACGCGCCCCCGGCGCAGATCTCGCGCAACTGCGGGAGCAGTTTCTGACCGACGTGGTGTACCGCTTGCCGGCCGTCCGCACCGCGTTGGCGCATGCACATTCCGGCGGCGCGGCCTATCTCTTTCGGTTCGACTGGGCACCTGCCGGCGAGCTTTCCAGTTTCGGAGCCGCGCATGGCTTCGACGAGCCTTTCGTCTGGGGCGTGGAACCATCGGATAAGCTGCCGCTCATGGCCGGATCACACAATGCGGCGATGGTCGCTCGACAAATGTCCGACGCACTCGTCGCGTTCGCACGCAACGGCGCCCCTGGTTGGCCAGCCGTTGCAGCCCCCTCCCCTCTGTCGAAAATCTTCGGCGGCGGCGAAGAAATCGCCGCGTTGGACGATCTATTGCTGACAACCTTTGAAGGAGCGGACCGGCGCTAGGCCAAAGGGCCTGGCATCGCGTCGGAACGAAGGAGACAATCTTGGGCAGATCGGATGTTCTGTCGAGCGATACCGCGGCTTCGCTCTCGCTGCCGCGTCATCATCTACCACGCGCTGAGGAGTTTCTTTATCTGCCGCCCTGGGCCCAACCTTACGCGTACCGCGTTGTCGACAAGCTCTTTGCCCATCGAACCATCCGTTGCGGGCCCCAACCGCGGTCGCTGCCGCGGGGACCCGAGCTCTCGCTGCGCGATATCGCCGACGGATCGGAGTTCGACGTCGGCGCCTTCATGGATCGCAATGCCATGGTCGGAATTCTGGTGATCCACCGCGGCCGCGTGGTACTGGAACGCTATGCTCTGGGTCTGCAGGAGCACGACCGCTGGTCGACGATGTCGACCGTTAAATCCATGACGACCATGCTCGTCGGCGCAGCAATCCACGACGGTGCCATCAAGTCTCTGGACGAGGCGCTGACCCGCTACCTGCCAGAGCTCAAGGGCTCGGCCTATGACGGGGTGACGCTTCGCCATCTGCTGACAATGTCGTCCGGGGTTCGCTGGAACGAGAACTACGCCGACTCCACATCGGACGTGAACCGCTACAGCAAGTCCTTGGCCAATCGCGTGCCGGGCGGCGTACTGAAATTGATGGCGTCCCTCACGCGTGCGCATGCTCCTGGCACAACGTTCCTCTACAATTCCGGCGATACGTACCTATTGGGCGCAGCGCTCAGCAAGGCTATCGGCACGACGCTCGCCGACTACATGTCGGAGCGGATATGGCAGCCTGCCGGAATGGAACGCGACGCTTTCTACACGCTGGAAAATGAGGACGGACAGGAAATTGGCGGCAGCCGTGCGGGCATGATCTTGCGCGATTTCGGCCGGTTTGGCCTATTTGTCTTGGATGATGGCGTGATCGATGGCCGCCGCGTCCTGCCGGAAGGTTGGGTTGACGAAACCGCCAAACCTGCGTTCGAGGTGCCCGCGCCTTCCGCCGCAGACATTACGCACTACGGCTACAGCTGGTGGCTGGGCGACGGGGTCATGTCAGCGCTTGGGCACGCGGGTCAGCGGGTCGATTTATTCCGCAAGGAGCAGTTGATCGTCGTAACGCTCGGGGCTTTTCCCGAACCGGCATACGCCCCGCCAAACGATCACCATCGTCGCGACGAAGTCGTTGCCTTCACGCGGCTGGTGCGCACCGCGGTGACTTGATGAGGCGCTTGGTCGCAACCGCCTCCCCCGCATTGATCCGTGGAGATCCCGCATGAAAGCCCTCGCTATGCAGGTGAATATCGCGCGCCACGGTGGATCAGGACACCAAAAGTTCTCGCATTCTGCTGACGAGCTGTTCGAGCACAGGCATCCGCACAGTCCCGGACGGCCGGATGGCGAAATAGGATACCTCGATGCCGGGGCGGAAGGGGACGGCGACGAGGTCAGCGCCGGATGCGACGATGCTGGTCCGGTCGACGATGCCGACCCCCATGCCCGAAGCCGCGAAACAGCAACAGTTCAGCATCGATGTCTCCATCGTACTCGCCGGAGCATGGTCCTCGCTCGCAAAGGCCCGATCGAGCGCGAGCCTCAGCGGCGAGTTCCGCCCCGGCATCAGCACGCGCTCCTTCCTCAGCTCCGCCGGCGTGATCACGTCGCGTGATGCCAGCCTGTGACCCGGTGCGACGGCGGCAACGGCCTGTGAATTGTGCAGGGGCAACGCCGTTTTGTCCGACATCTGCGGCGAACCGAACGCGAAGCCAAGATCGTAGCGGTGGTTCTCCACCATATCCCAGATGTGGCGGCTGTTCTCGACGTCGATCACCAGCGGCAGGTCGAAACGGCCGCCGATGACGTCGAGGATAGCGCGATGCAAGTAGGGGCGTACCAGCGAGGTCACGCTCGCGATCCGGAGCACGACGTTCTTGTGCTTGCGGATATCGTCCGCCGCGCGGGTGAGCTGGTCGAGGCCCAGATAGAGTCGTTCGACCTCGCGATACCAGTGCGTCGCCTCGAGTGTGGGGACGAGCCGTGCGCCTTGACGCTCGAACAGGGTGAGCGCGGTCGCCTCCTCGAGGTCGCGGATCAGCCGGCTCACGGCGGGCTGCGTGATGTTCATGGCGTCGGCTGCCGCTGTGATGCCGCCGGTCATCATCACACACCGGAAGGCTTCGACCTGCCGCGGCTTTAGGCGCATGGCGAACTCTCCTCATAACATTTAGGCATGGCTCGAGCAGTTAATACAATTTCCCCGTCGACCAAAGTCATAATATTTCGTGTGCAAGCCGTCGACAGTGCCGGTGGATAGGTAAGGGAGAGGATCGGCCATGAAATCCGTCGTCGCGGCCGCGCTCGCGGCTTCCCTCTTCGCAATGCCGCTGGCCGGCGCGAAGGACCTGACCGTCGGCTTGGCGGCCTCGACCACGTCGATGGACCCTCAGTTCTACGTGGTTGGCCCCAACAGCGCGATGGCCCGCAACATCTTCGACGGTCTCGTCAATCAGGATGCCAAGCAGCAGATCCAACCGGCGCTCGCATTGTCCTGGACGACGCTCGACGACACGACCTGGGAGTTCAAGCTGCGCCCGAATGTGAAGTTCCACGACGGGAGCGACTTCACCGCCGAGGATGTCGCCGCGAGCATCAGGCGCGTGTCGCTGGCGTCCAGGAATAGCCCGAGCTCCTTCGCCGCCTACGTCAAGTCGATCGTCGATGTGACGGCGGTCGATCCGCTCACCGTTCGGATCAAGACCGACGGTCCCACCCCGCTTCTCCTCAACAACCTCAGCCGCATCGCCATTCTGCCGGCGAAGATGGAGAAGATCGGTACCGAGGAGCTGAACGCCGGCAAGGGGGTTATTGGAACCGGTCCCTTCAGGTTCGTATCGTGGTTGCCGGACGACAACGTTGTCGTCGAGCGCAACGATGCCTACTGGGGCGAGAAGGCGCCGTGGGACAAAGTCACGTTTCGGGTCTTCAAGAACAGCAGCGCCCGCGTGGCTGCGATGCTCGCCGGCGACGTCGACATGATCGAAAGCATCCCGACAGCCGACACACGCAAGCTTCAAGCATCCGACAAGCTCAAGGTAGTCAGTGTCGCTGGCAACCGCATCATGTACCTGCACATGGATCAGGCTCGGACTGAATCGCCGTTCGCGAAGGGAGCGGACGGAAAGAACCCGCTGCTGAAGCCGGAGGTCCGTCGCGCGCTGTCGGTCTCGATCAACCGCGAGCTGCTCGTCGACCGCATCATGGACGGACAAGGCGTTCCGGCCGGCCAGCTCGTTCCCGAGGGCTATTTCGGCTATGATCCGGGCATCAAGGTCGATCCCTATGATCCCCAAAAGGCCAAGCAGCTGCTCGCCGCCGCAGGGTATCCAAACGGCTTCTCACTGACCTTCCACGCCTCCAACGATCGCTACCCGAATGACTCGAAGGTCGCGCAGGCCATCGGGCAGTTCTTCAGCCGCATCGGCGTCAAGACGGAGGTGGTCACGCTTCCGGGCAGCGTCTACTTCACACGCGCCTCAGCGCTGGAATTCAGCTTCATCATTGGCGGCGCGGCGGTCGAAACCGGAGAAGCCTCCGGCGTGCTCGGCCCGATCCTCGAGACCTATGGCGAGAAGGCGGGGCAAGGCAATCGCGGCCGCTATTCGAGCGTCCCGTTTGACGAGGCGCTGACGCAGGCGCGGGCCACGCTCGATAGCGGCCGGCGCGAAGCGCTTCTGCGACAGGCGACCCAAATCGCCATGGGCGACCTCGGCGTCATCCCGGTCTTCTATCTGGCAAACACCTGGGCGATCAGGAAGGAGCTCGCCTATGAGGGCCGGTCGGACGGCTACACTCTGCCCTATTATGTGAAATCCAATTGATCGGGTTCGAAAAGCCGGTCATCTGCCGCGCTGACGGCTGGCCCTCCTGCGCGAGCACAACCTGTCCCATCGACCAGAGGCGTCGCTGACTATGAAAACCATTCCGATTGTCGTCGATTGTGACCCGGGGATCGATGACACGATCGCGCTGTTGACGGCTTTCGTATCGCCGGAGCTCGACATCCTCGGCATCACGCCGGTCTGCGGCAACCAGCCACTCGCGCGGACGGTGCGGAACACGCTCCAGGTCTGCGAACTCGGGAGGCGGGCTGATATTCCTGTCTTTGCAGGGTGCTTCAGACCGATCCTTCGTGAGCCGATCCACGGCCAGTTCCACGGCAAAAGTGGGTTGGGAAACACCAGCCTGTCGGACCCCGTGAAGACCGCCGAGCCCTTGTCAGCGGTCGAGTTCCTGGTCGCGACTCTGTCCAGGGCCGCAGAGCGGAACGAGCGGGTCACGATCTGCTGCCTCGGGCCGATGACGAACCTTGCCGTCGCGCTTCGCATGAAGCCGCAGATCGCGGAGGGGGTCGAGCGGATCGTGATGATGGGCGGCGCCTATCGTGAGCCCGGCAATCGCACGATGACGGCGGAATTCAACGTCCTGGCCGATCCGCACGCCGCGCATATCGTCTTCTCGAGTGAGATTCCGATCGTTGCGCTGCCGCTCGACGCGACGCATCAGGTTATTCTCAAGCCGGAGCATGTGGCGCAGTTCGCGAGCGTCAGCGGCCGGATTTCCGAGGCCTTGACCGAGCTGATGGCTTTCTGGGACCGCAACGACGTCCGCCGCTACGGCTCACGGGGCGGGCCCCTGCACGACCCCCTCGTCATCGCCTATCTGCTGGCGCCGCATCTGTTCGAGACGCAGCGTGCCCGCATCTTCGTCGAGCACGAGAGCGAGCTCTGCATGGGGCAGACAGTCGCCGATTGGTACGGCAAGAGCGGGCTCGAACCGAATGCCGACATTGTGACGAAGGTCGATGCCGACGGCGTCATAGCTCTGCTGCTCGATCGGTTGTCCCGCTACGCCGACCGGGAGCGGGCATGAACCGGCACGTCATCGAGGTACAGTTCGGCGGCACCGCACCGGCCAGCACCCGCATCGCGTCTTTCGGAAACGCCGCGTCCGACGTCATGCCGCGGGGAGGCCCAAAGCCGTGAGTGGCTATCTCCTCAGCCGATTGGTCCAGACAGTCCTGACGCTCTTCGTCATGTCGGTGCTGGTCTTCGCCGGCCTCTATCTGGTCGGAAATCCGGTCGACGTCCTGCTGAGCCCGACGGCGACGTCCGCGGAGCGTGTTCAGATCATCCAGTCCTTCGGACTCGACAAGCCTGTCTGGGAGCAATATTGGCTGTTCCTGACCCGCGCCCTGTCGGGCGATCTCGGCAACTCCTTCGTCTTCAACCAGCCGGCGCTCTCGCTGATCCTCCACCGCATGCCGGCGACGCTCGAACTCGCCTTCTTCGCGCTGATCATCGGGCTCGTCTTCGGCATACCGCTTGGCGTCTACGCCGGCTTGCAACCGAAGAGCCTTGCCGCGAAGTCGGTGATGACCTTCTCGATCCTCGGCTTCAGCCTGCCGACCTTCTGGATCGGGCTGATGATGATCATGCTGTTCAGTGTCCGTCTCGGCTGGTTGCCGGCATCGGGGCGCGGTGAGACGGTGGCAATCTTCGGCGTGCCATTCAGTTTCCTGACGCGGGACGGTCTCGCCCATCTGATCTTGCCGGCGCTCAATCTGGCCATGTTCAAGGTCTCGCTCATCATCCGCCTGACCCGCGCCGGCGTCATGGAGACGATGCAGCTCGATTTCGTGCGCTTCGCGCGGGCCAAGGGCATACCAGAGCGCCGGATTGTTTTCGTGCACGTGCTAAAGAACACATTGATCCCGTTGATCACCGTCATCGGCCTGGAGCTCGGCTCGCTGATCGCCTTCGCCGTGGTGACGGAGACGATCTTCGCCTGGCCCGGGATGGGTAAGCTCATCATCGACGCCATCGGCGTCCTCGATCGCCCGGTGATCCTGGCCTACCTGCTCATGACCGTCGTGATGTTCAGTGTCATCAATCTGCTGGTCGACATCCTGTACTCGCTTGCCGATCCGCGCGTTCGCCTCGAGGGGAATTCCTGATGAGCCGGGAGAGCGAGGTCACGGCTTCGGTGCATACGGATGCGTCGGCGGCGCCGAGGCGATCCTCCCGCTCGCCCTTCCGGCAGGTCGTCTCGGCGCTGCTGCGGGACAGGCTGGCGCTGATCGGCCTCGTGACGGTGGCGGTCTTCGTGCTCGCCGCCGCGCTCGCCCCGATCACGGCGCCACAGAACCCGTACGACCTGTCGCAGCTCGACATTCTCGACAGCCGCCTGCCACCCGGCTCGCGGAGCGTTGCAGGCCTGGTCTACCTCATCGGTACGGACGGCCAGGGGCGCGACCTCCTGAGCGCCATTCTCTACGGATTGCGCACCAGCATTCTGGTCGGCTTCAGCAGCGCCGCCGCCGCGCTCGTCCTCGGCGCCTTGATCGGTTTGGTGAGCGCCTATGCCGGCGGCCGGGTCGACTCCTTCCTGATGCGCATCGTCGACATCCAGCTCAGCTTTCCAGCGATCCTGATCGCCCTGATCTTCCTCGCGATCCTGGGACAAGGCATCGACAAGATCATCTTCGCCCTGATCGTCACTCAGTGGGCCTACTACGCCCGCACGATCCGAGGCTCGGCACTGGTCGAGCGCAAGCGGGCCTACGTCGACGCGGCTCGCTCCATGGCGCTGCCGGACCGGGCGATCCTATTCCGGCACATCCTGCCGAACTGCCTGCCGCCCCTGATCGTCGTGGCGACGATGCGCGTCGCCTATGCGATCATGCTGGAGGCAACGTTATCCTTCCTCGGCATCGGGCTGCCTGTAACGGAGCCGTCACTGGGCTTGTTGATCTCGAACGGTTTCGAATACCTGCTGTCCGGCGACTACTGGATCAGCCTTTTTCCTGGTTTGGCACTGCTGCTGCTCATCGTGGCGATCAACCTGATCGGTGATGCGCTGCGCGACATCCTCAATCCGCGGCGAGAGAGCTGAGACATGACTTCGCCCGTCCTTTCGATATCCGGGCTCGAGACCTCCTTCCGCGTTGGCGAGGAGTGGCGCAATGTCGTACGTAACGTCAGTTTCGACATCGGCGCGCGCGAAACCGTGGCGGTCGTCGGCGAATCCGGCTCCGGCAAGAGCGTGATGGCGATGTCGATCATGCGGCTTCTATCCCCGTCGAACGCGCGGGTCACGGGGCGGATCGACTTTGAAGGTCGGAACCTGATCGAGCTGCCGCTGTCAAAGATGCAGTCCATTCGCGGCAACCGCATCGGCATGATCTTTCAGGAGCCGATGACGAGCCTGAACCCGGTGCTCAGGATCGGCGAACAGATCACCGAGGTCCTAGTGCACCATCGCGGCATGTCGCACGCGCAGGCGCGGGCGGAAGCCGTCCGGCTGCTGGAGAAGGTCCGCATCCCGGCGGCGCGCTCGCGCCTCGACGAATACCCGATGAACTTTTCCGGGGGCATGCGCCAGCGCGTCGTCATCGCGATCGCACTGGCCTGCAGCCCGAAGCTATTGATCGCGGATGAGCCGACGACGGCGCTCGACGTGACGATCCAGGCGCAGATCCTCGAACTCATCAAGTCGCTGCAGGAAGAGGAAGGCATGTCCGTCCTCTTCATCACCCACGACATGGGCGTTGTCGCCGAGATCTCGGACCGGACGGTGGTGATGTATCGCGGCGACGTGGTCGAGACCGGGATGACCCGCGACATCTTCGTCGCCGCGAAGCACCCTTATACCCGCGCGCTCCTTTCCGCGGTTCCGCATCTCGGGTCCATGAGGGGACTCGAGCGGCCTCTGCGCTTCCCGGAGGTCGACATGGCGACCGGCGAAATCCGCCCGACCACACCGACCGCAGATACGGTCGATCACGCATCCGCGCCAATTCTCGAGATCGACAAGCTCGTCACCCGCTTCGCGGTCAAGAAGGGGCTGCTGCGCCGGACCGTCGGCCGCATCCATGCCGTCGAAGGCGTCTCGCTGAGATTGCGGCGCGGCGAGACGCTGTCGCTCGTCGGCGAATCCGGCTGCGGCAAATCCACAACCGGTCGCTCGATCTTCCGGCTGACCGATCCAACCTCGGGCGAGATCAGGATCGACGGGAAGAACGTGATCGGATCCGGAAAGTCTCAGCTCGCCGAGATCCGCCGCGAAGCGCAGATGATCTTCCAAGATCCATTCGACAGCCTCAATCCGCGCATCCGCGTCGGGGCCGCCATCGCCGAGCCAATGGTGGCGCATGGCCTTGCAAGCCGCGTGGAGGCGCCAGAACGGGCCGGCAAACTGCTGGAGCGCGTAGGACTTTCGGCGTCGATGGCCGACCGCTTTCCTCACGAGTTCTCAGGCGGACAACGTCAGCGCGTCTGCATCGCCCGCGCGCTGGCGCTCGAACCCAAGCTGATCATCGCGGACGAGGCTGTTTCGGCGCTGGACGTCTCGGTCAAGGCGCAGATCATCAACCTCATGCTTGATCTGCAGGAGAAATATGGCCTCGGCTATCTCTTCATCTCCCACGACATGGCGGTGGTCGAACGCATCAGCCACCGCGTCGCGGTGATGTATCTCGGCGAGATCGTCGAGATCGGCCCCCGTCGGGCCGTGTTCGAGAATCCGCAGCACGACTACACGAAACGGCTGATGGCGGCTGTCCCGATTGCAGACCCGTCGCGCCATCGCACTCGCCTGCTGTTGAATGAGGAGGTCAACAACCCGTGGCGGCCTGCTGATTACCTGCCTCCGCAACGTAGCTATCGTGCGGCCGGCCAAGACCATTGGGTCTTGGACAACTAGCCGGAGGAGCGGATTCCCAGTGCACACGCCTCCCGCATAGCAAAGCGCATCGTGAGGAAACAGCGCGGCTCATTGCGGGTTAGTTGGACTGACTACACGTCCCGAAGAGCAACGAATAGCGACGCAAACGGGGAATCCGCCCTGTAAAAGACCGCAGGCTGCCCCAGCGGAGCACCGACCGTGATTTCTTCGCCCCCAGCGAACGACTGGCCAGTCCAGACGTGACTCCAATTGGTTCCGGTTGGCAGATACAGCGTCCGCTCGGTTTGAGATGCCTGCCAGATGGGTGCAACCAGCACATCGGGACCATACAGATAGCTATCCTGAATACTGTAGGTTCGCCCATCGGCTTCGTGGTGCAAGAACAACGGGCGCTGCACTGGAAGGCCGCGGCGCGCCGCTTCTTGCGCCAATGTCCTGAGATAGGGTGCGAGATAAACGTAGATCGCGGTCATCCTGGCAAAGTGCGACAGCACTACGGGATCGCCGTCGAGCTGAACGTTGTCGCGCGGCCGGTTGCCCTCGTGGCTGCGCATGACCGGCGTGAATGCCGCCATCTCCGCCCAGCGCATGAGAAGCTCGGGCGTGCGGACATTGCCGAACAGGCTCGTGTAACCGCCGATATCGGAATGATGATACGCATTGCCGAGCAGGCCGGACGACAAGGCGGCGCAAATCACGGTGACTAGCCCGTCATGACGCGAGAAGTCGACCGATTGGTCGCCGGCCCAGAGCAAAGGGCAATATCTCTGCGCGCCCGTGAAGCCGGCGCGCATGAAAAACAGCGCTTCGCCGGTCTTGCCTCGGCTCGCCACCGCCTTTGAGTTCACCTCTGCCCACAGCGTCGGCCACTGATTGTGCATGAGCTTCGCATCGACGCCGTTGGCGAGACGCACGTCGGTCGGCAGGTACTCGCCAAAATCGGCCATCCAGCCAGACAGGCCGTAATCGAGCATCCTCGCGCCGACGATCTCTTCGGAGAACCATCCCGCGGCGTCTGGATTGCTAAAATCGACAATGCCGCAGTGAAATTCGCCGAAATCGATCAGGGCGGTTCGGCCGGCGCCATCCTTGACGAAATAGTCCGCGGCCTCGGCTTCTTTGAACAAGGACCCGTCGTCGCAGAGATACGGGTTCACATAGCCGAGAAAGCGAATGCCGTCGCTGTTCAATTCGGCGATGCGCTGGCGCAGGCCCGGATAGCGCGTTTCGTTCGCCTGCCAGTTCCAGAATAGCCGCGCGCCGAAGGTGGTCGGCCGGATGCCCACCCAGTCCTCGCACCAGAGACCGGAGACCTTGACGCCCGCTTCGCGCATCTTGTCGAGGCGCTCGAACGAATTCGCCCCATCCTTCAATCCAATAATCGCGCCGTCATAGACCCACTCGGGCAACGGCGCCTGGCGCCCGAAGCGGTCGGACAGGATCTCGACCAACGCGACGAACGACGGCGCAGCGAACAGTTCGATGCGCTCCGGAACAGCCCAGACCTCGATCTCGTGAAACGAGCCGTCGCGAAAATCGAACACGCTGAAGGCTGACGTCGCGACATGCAGCGCATAATGTGCCGAGGAGACATAGGTCGGCTGCGGATAGTAGGTGTGGTAATAATCGCCGCCCGCCTTGTCGGTGACGTCCGCCTTGAACGTGATTTCAGTGCTCTTGTCACGCCCGACGCCCGGCTCGGACGTCCACAGCGGAAAACGACGGCCGCGCAGATCGAAATAGGAAAACTGTTCGCCACAGCCCCAGACGTGCTCATCCGGATCGGCCGCAATGCGGATCCAGAACCGGTTCACCGATGGATCGGCTGCTTGCAGCACCATCGCATCTCCCTTGAGCGTGATGATGAGCCGCGGCGCCTGCCCCTTCCCGGCCGCAAGCGTGATGCGCTCGCCATCGATCTCGGCATGCGCGAGCGGACAGCGCTCGACCAGGCGGTCCTCGATCTCGAAGCGGCCGCGATGCATCTCGATGCGGTCGTCGCCTCGCCCGACGAAGACGCACGGGCTCGTCACGCTGTGATTGAGGATCGGCCGGCCATTGAGCGAGAGCGTGAAGCCGGCCGGTGTGGTCTCGAGTTTCATGTCCATTCTTTCGGTGATCATGTGAGGCCGGCATCGACCACGAAGTTCGCGCCGGTGCAGCCGGAGCTTTCGTCCGAGCCGAGAAACAACGCCAGGCGCGCCACGTGCGTGGCATCGAGCCGGAATTTGAGCGCCTGGCTATCGATGAACCGCTGATTGACCTCGGGCGTCGTCCAGAGCCGCAGCTGGCGCTCGGTCACGATCGCACCGGGCACAATGCAATTGACGCGAATTCCGGCCGGACCGAACTCGCGGGCAAGCGTCTTGGTCATGCCGTTGATCGCAGCTTTCGCCGCGGTATAGCCGACCATCCCCGGGATTCCGCGCATCCATGAAACCGAGCCGAGCATGATGATCGCTCCCCCGCCGGCCTCGGCCATCCGCTTGCTCACCGCCTGGGTTGCAAAGAACTGATGGTCAAGGTTGAGCGACAACGTGCGCCGCCAGGCCTCGGGCTCGACATCGGCCATGGCATGGCGATCGTCGCGGGCCGCGTTGTTGACCAGCACCGCAAGGGGACCACGCTTTTCTTCCACGCGCGCAATCGCCACACGGAGTGCAGCAATGTCCGTGACGTCGCAAGCGATGAATTCCGCCCCCGTTGAGGCCGCGGTCGCAGCGCCTGCTTGCTCAGCGATGTCGATGAACGATACGGCCGATCCTTGCGATGCGAAAGCCTTCACCATCTCGGCGCCAATGCCGGAGGCGCCACCGCTGATCAGCACATTGCGACCCGCAAGGGAGGCGTAGCGAACGCTGTCGTAGGTCGTCATCTCATGAACCTCGTAATGTTTCTGCTTAGACGAAACGATTGAAGAGCGATTTCCCGAGACCCGGGACATCGACCCGCATCACAAGCAAATCACCGCTCAATGGATACTGGACCAACTCGTCATCGGCACACCCCGCTGTAGCCGTCGTGCCGCCGCGATCTATAGCTATAGCCGGCACGGTCTTGGCTCCTCATCCCTTGAGGCCGCCCGCCGTCAGCCCCGAGACCACACGCTCCTGGAAGATCACGATCAGGATCGCCACCGGTACGATGCCGACGACGAGCGCGGCCGAGATCACCGGCCAGGGGAAGGCAAACTCGCCCTGATAAAGCTGGATTCCGACCGGCAGCGTGCGCAGTGCTGGATTGGAATTGAACGAGAGCGCGAGCAAAAACTCGTCCCATGAATTGACGAAGGCGAGGATTCCCGCGGTAAATACGCCGGGCGCAGACAGCGGCACCACCACTTTGAACAACGCGCCAAAGCGCGTGCAGCCGTCGATCATGGCGGCATTCTCCAGATCGCGCGGAATGCCTTCGAAGAACGACGTCAGCACCAACGTGCATACCGGCAGGCTCAGCACCGTGTAAGGCAGGATCAGCGCTGTCCAGGTGTTGAGCAGATCGAGCGCGCGCATGGTCTCGAACAGCGGCACCAGGAGCGTGACCAGTGGGAAGGTCGAGACCGCGATGATCAGCGACATGATGAGGCCGCGAAATCTCAGATTCAGCCGTGCCAAGGCATAGGCCGCGAGGACGGAAACAAGCAGCGTCAGTACGGTCGACAACAGCGCAACCATGAAGCTGTTGAATAGGAACGTGAGTAGAGGTTGATCGGAGAACGCCTGGATGTAATTCCGCAGCGTCGCCGCTTGCGGCAGCCAGGTGATCGGCTTCAGCGTAAGCTCCGCCTCAGGCTTGAACGAGGTCAGCAGAATCCACAGCGCCGGGAACAGGCCGTTCACGACGAGAATGAGCGCGGCAATGGCCCGCAACGGTTTGCCGGACAAGGCCGAGCCGAGAGCGGAGAAGACAGCCGTGCTCATGATGCGGGCCCATTGCCGCGGATCACGCGCAGGTAAAGCGCCGTGACGCACATCGAAAGGCCGAACATCATCACCGCAAGCGCGGATCCATAGCCAAGGTCGAGGAACGACACAGTGTTCTGATGGATGTACATAGCCAACGTCGCAGTTGCGGTGCCCGGCCCGCCGCCCGTCATCATGTAGGGAATATCGAAGGTCTGCAGCGCGGTAATGGTGCGGAAGATCAGCGCGACCACGATCGTGGGCTTCAGCAGCGGCAGCGTGATCTCGAAGAACTGCCGCACGCGCCCTGCCCCGTCGACGTCCGCGGCCTCGTAAAGCGAACGCGGAATAGTCTGCAATCCGGCGAGAATGATCATCGCCATGAAGGACGAGGCCTTCCAGATGATGGCGAGGCAGATCGCGGCGAACGCGAGACGCGGCGAATTGAACCAGATCACGCCCGGCAGGCCGACCCGATTGAGCACGTCGTTGACGACGCCGTATTCCGAATGGAAGAACTAGGCAAAGATCAGGCCCGTGAACGCGAGCGGCAGCGCCCACGGAATCAGGAGCGAGAGCCTCACCGGCCATCGCATCTGGAACGGCAGATTGGCGAGCAGCGCAAGCCCGAGCCCGACGATCAGCGCGCCGGGCACGGTGATGAGCGTGATCAGGATCGTGTTCCAGGTCGCCTGCCAAAAGACCGGATCTTCCAGCATCTGCTGAAAGTTCGCGAACCCGGCGAATCGCGCCGGCAGGCCCGACGTCAGCGACAGGTCGAGAAAACTCGTGTAGATGAGCCGGCCCACCGGATAGACGATCATCACACTGAGCAGGATCGCGGCGGGTGCCAAGAGCAGCACGGCGAGCGTCGTTTCGTCCGGATCAAACCAGCGCGACAGCCTCGCACGTCGCGCACCCACGCGACCGGCAGCGTTCTTGAACGTGAATGTCATCGTCATTAAGTCCGATCCGGATTGCGCACAAGGCGACCGCAGGAATTCGCGACCACGAGCGGGATGCGGACAGAAACACACCCACTCGTCGCCGGAACGTGCCTTAGTGGAGGATCCGCTTCAGGCGCGCCTCGATCTGGGTGGCGCCGTCCGCCGGCGTGGTCACGCCAGCAAGCACCGCGTTGACCGTGGTCCGGATCGCTTCACTGACCTCGTTGTAACGCGGCGTCACCGGACGCGGCTTCGCGGTCTCGACAATCGGCTGAGCGTCGGCGAACCACGGCACCGCCTTGGTTACGTCCGCGTCCTTGTAGAGCCTGCCGTAGGTCGGCAGCAATGAGCCGTTGACGGCCATGAATTTGGAGACTTCGGGGCTCGACAGGTATTCGACGAGCTTCTTCGCCTCCTCCTGATGCGTGGAAAAGGCGGAGACGCCCCACTCCCAACCGCCGAGGCAAGTCGTCTGTTCGCCGCCCTCGACCGCCGGGAGCCGCGCGACGCCGACCTTGCCGACCACGGCGGAGTCGGTGCCCTGCGTCATGGCCCAAGCGTAGGCCCAGTTCACCGCGAATACGACGTTGCCGGCCTGAAATTCCTTGCGCGTGTCGTCGGTCGCAACCTCGGCAATGTTCTTCTTGGCGACACCACTGTCGGCGAAGCTCTTCCAGAGCGCGAGCGATTTCGTGGCGGCTTCACGATCGAAATCGAGTTTGCCGTCCTTCACGACCGCCTTGCCCTGGCTCCAGTACGGTACGAGGAAAGTGCAGACCGCACCTTCGATCGCCTTGCCCTGAAACGAAAGGCCCTGCAAATTCGGATTGTTCTCACCGTCCGCGATCTTCTTCGCGGCGGCAGCGAGCTCGTCCCAGGTCTTTGGCGGCTGGAGCCCGTATTTGTCGAGCAGGTCCTTGCGATAATAGAGGAACATGGAATCCGCAAAGGCGGGGAGCGCCACCACCTTGCCATTGACGGTGTTCGCCTCGGCATAGGCGCGGAGATAAGCCGACATGTTTTCGCTTGCGAACGGGCTGGTCCAGCCCGCAGCCGCAAACTGCGCCGGCCGTATGACGTCGAGCATCAACACATCGAGTGAAGAGTCCTTCGCCGTCATGACTGTGTTGAGATATTGCGCCTGCAGATCTGAGGTCGCGCCGCCCAGTTCGATAGTGACTTTGACGCCCGGATTGCGCGTTTCGTATTGATCGAGCACCGCGCGCCAGATGCCGGGCTGCCCCTGGCTTGTGATGAAGACCTTCAACGGGGTTTCGGCGGACGCGCCGGTTGCGAATGCGAATGCTCCAAATCCGAGCAGCAGTCCTGTTATCTTTGAAATGCGTCCCAAACTCATGCCGTCCTCCCGATTAAGATCGCCGCTTGCTCGCGACATTTCTAGCTTGTTGTTGACGCCCTCGCCGGGCACTTCTCACTGCAAGGCACGCTCCGTCTCCGCATCAAACAGATGAATCTTCGCAGGGTCGAGGCCCAGCTTGAACGTTTCGCCGGTTTGCGGGCGCAACTCGGGCGGCAGCCGCGCGGTCAATGTCGCGCCGCCCACCGAAAAATGCACCAGCGTATCGGAGCCGAGCGGCTCGACGACCTGAACCTCGCAATTCAGGCCGACATCGGACGTCCCGGATGTGAAATGCTCGGGCCTGATGCCGACGATAAAATCGCGCCCATCAGCCGCCGAGATCCCGGTGCCGGTCAAAGCCGTAAGCGGCAGACGATTGCCGTCGGCGAAATCGAGACAGCCATGGGCAACCCTGGCCTTGGCGAAGTTCATCGACGGAGAGCCGACGAAGCCGCCGACGAACACACTCGCCGGATTGTTGTAGACGTCATCGGGCGTTCCGATCTGCTCGATGTCGCCGCCGCGAAGAATGACAATGCGATCGGCCAACGTCATCGCCTCGACCTGATCGTGGGTCACATAGACGATGGTGGTCCCTATTGTCTGGTGTAGCTTCTTGATTTCCGTGCGCACCTGACCGCGCAGCTTCGCGTCGAGATTGGATAACGGCTCATCGAACAGGAACACCTGCGGCCGCCGAACGATGGCCCGGCCCATCGCAACCCGCTGGCGCTGTCCACCGGAGAGCTGTCCCGGCCGCCGGTCGAGAAGATGGGTGATGCCAAGCATCTCCGCCGCGACCCTGATCTTTGCGTCCACTTCCGCCGCGCTCGCGCCCCGCACCTTCAGGCTGAACCCCATGTTCTCGCGTACCGTCTTGTGCGGGTAGAGCGCGTAGTCCTGGAAAACCATGGCAATGTCGCGCTCGCGCGGCGGCAGATCGTTGACGATACGATCGCCGATCCGGATCTCACCGCTGCTGATCCTTTCGAGTCCGGCGATCATGCGCAGCGTCGTCGATTTGCCGCAGCCCGACGGACCAACCAGCACCACGAACTCGCCGTCGATGATCTCGAGGTCGATGGCCTTGACGACGCGAAACGCGCCATAGCTCTTCTCAAGCTTGCGCAGGCTGACCGAAGCCATGAGGCCTGTTCTCCCGTCCCGCATCCCTACGGCCGGTGAAGCCGCTGCAGCCGACAATAGCGCTACGATTTCTGAAATCAAAGGCCAAGAAAACGTCCGCCGGCTCCAACTCGATCCGGCGGGCCAGGAGATGGGATCTTCGCGTATCTATTTGATCATCATATCATATTTTTCTGACAAGAAGAATGCGATTGTATTGCGGACAGAACCTCGGCTAGATTGCAGCGCTATTATTTTGGACCACCAAGGGAATGGCGGCACCAAAGCCCACACGCACCCGGCGCAAGATGCAACGGGTCACGATCATGGATGTGGCGGCGCGCGCCGAGCTCTCGCCGTCCACGGTGTCCCTCTATTTCAGGAAGCCCGATGCGGTTTCAGCGGCGGCGAGCGACTCGATCGCACGCGCCATCGAAGCGCTCGACTACGTGCCGAACCTGATGGCCGGCGGCCTGGCTGCGGCCTCATCGCGCGTCGTGAGCATCATTGTGCCATCCGTCCGCAATGCTTTCTTTGCCGAGACCGTCGCGGCCATGCAGGAAGAACTCGGCAAGCAGCGACTGCAGGTGATGCTCGGCCACACCGAGTACAAAGAGCACGACGAGGAAAGTCTGGTGCGCACGGCACTGTCCTGGGCCCCCGCCGCTATCGTTCTGACCGGCCTCTCCCACAGCGCTGCGACACGCAGGCTGTTGCGTGAAAGCAACGTGCCGGTTGTCGAAATCTGGGAGCTCGGTTCCCAGACTATGGACATGGCGGTCGGCTTTCACCACGACCAGGTCGGTCACGCCGCCGCGTCGCATCTCGTTCAGCGAGGACGCAAGCGATTGCTGTTTCTTGGCGCCCGCCTGCACGAGGATCGTCGCGCTGCACGGCGCGCCCAGGGCTTCGTCGAGACGGCGCGGAACGTGCCGGACGTCACTGCGGAGATCATCCAGCATCCTGCGCCGTCGAGCGCCGAGGTCGGCGCCATGCTGCTCGGCGAGGCCCTTCATCGCTTTCCGAACGTGAACGGGATTGCCTGCTCCAACGACCATATCGCCCTCGGCGTGATCTTCGAGTGCCAGCGCCTCGGCATTGCAATCCCCGAGCGCCTGTCCGTGGTGGGCTTCGGCGACTTGAGCTTCAGCGCGGCCTCCAATCCGTCGTTGACAACCATCCGCCCGCCTGGCGACCTGATCGGGAAGGAAGCCGCGCGGCTGATCATCGCAAGGATCTCGCACCCAGACGGCGAGCCGGAACAGGCCGTCATCGATACGCGTTTCACCCTGCTCCATCGGCAGAGCAGTTGATTGGAAATTCAGCCACCTGTGTGTACCGAGAACCTAAACTTGGACGTAGTGATGATGAAGTCCGCCAAGTATCGCGTGTGAACCGGGATCGGAACGAATAAGCGAGCCAAACCATACGGGCCGGTAAACCCAAGTAACGCCATCTCGTGTCTTATCTCAGAAACGGGACCGGATTGGCCGCGCGATAGAAGAAGTTGATCATCGTGTTGATATCAAAGACAGGGAGTCCCGACACTTCCGCGACGTCTTTCGAGAACGGGCACATGTTGGTACATTCGAAGAGGATGGCACCCGGGTTCTTGCAGGAGGCCATGAAGGCTTCGGTCATTTCGATCATCTCGGCTCGCAGCACATCGGTGTCCAGCTCCTCCCGGCCAACAATATAGGTCGCCGGAAACTGCGCATCAGGCTTCATGCCCTGGATCTGGACGGGGATGTCATTCGCCGACCAGCCAACACCGCGGAAATGGTCGTCATTCATGTGATGTCCGCGCTCGGTAAAGACGCCGATAATCTTGCCCGGCGGCAGCATCGCATGGATCAGCGGCGCCTGGATCAGGCTGGAGGTGAAGACCGGAACATTCACCGCCGCGGCGAGCTGCTTCTGGAACGGGGCCAGGAACCCGCAGCTCGTCGTGATCGCCTTGACACCCTCGGCTTCCAATTCCCGGGCCGCCACCACGAACGGCTCGAGAAGGCTCGAGTCGGGATGGTCGCCCATGATCTTGGTCGCATGGGCCCCGCGCACGATCTTGTAGCGTAAGGGAAAGTCGTAGGACAGCGCATTCCCGATGTCGCCACGTGGGCGCGGAAACCTCGTGTCCAGCATCAGGACTCCGATCGTCTCTCCGTAGTTCGTGCAGCCGCCTCGCAGCTTCATTGTGGTCTCCAGGTCAGTTGTGAAAACGTGTCGCGGAAAACGGTGCGAGATCGATGCCGGCATCCCTGCCGACAATGAGATCGGCGACGATCCGGCCCGTAATCGGGCCTGACGCCAGGCCGATGTGTCCGTGTCCGAAGGCGTGGAAGATGTCTTCCGACGCCGATGCTTTGCCGATGACGGGACGGCCGTCCGGCGTCGATGGCCGATGCCCCATCCAGCGATCGATCGTCAGCTCCGCACGTGATCCGAGACCGGGATAGGTCCGCAAAGCGTGACCGACGAGAATTTCGACGCGCGCCCAGTCCGGCTCGGCCTCGACTTGCGCGAGTTCGACTTGTCCCGAAAGCCGCAGGCCGGCTGGGGTCGGCGTGTTCGCCATCCGTCCATCGCTCGGCATGATCGGAAGCCTCGGGCCGGCCGCGGGCGATGCAATCACGCCGTGATAGCCGCGCTCGCTCGCCAGCGGCACGCGATTGCCTGCGGCCTCGGCAAGAACCTTTGACCAGATGCCGGCGCAGATCACGGCCCGATCACACTCGACGCGGCCATGATCTGTGACGACAGCTGCAAGACGGTCGCCGGCCATGACAAAGCCGGTTGCGTTCGCCTTGACAATGACGGCGCCCCGCACCCGCGCGGCATCGACGATGTCAGATACATAGGCGCCGGGATCGATACAGTGGGCGCCTTCGGGAACGAATGCACCAAACTGATAGTCGGAACTCAGATCGGGTTCGCCACGACGCAACTCGCCGGCATCCAGCTCGACCCATCGCAGCCCGTTGTCCTTACGAAGCCGCCACGCGAGCGATTCATCCTCGAACGCCTTGCGATCGGGGTAGGCATAGAGCAGACCGGTCCGGCGTATGCAATCCGGCTTGCCGATTTCCTTCGCGAGCGCGGCGTGGCGCGCGGGACCGTCGCGCAGGATCGATGCGAGCGCGCGCGCGGTCCGCTCGACCTTCGCAACCGTCCATCCGGCGGCAAGAAATCGCAGCAGCCAGGGCACCAACACGGGCAGTGCCGTCCAGCGCAGCACGAGCGGTCCGTTCGGGTCGAAGAGATAGGCCGGCACCTTGCGCCACAGGCCGGGCATCGACATGGGGATGATCGAAGCCGGGCTGATCCACGAGCCGTTGCCATAGCTTGCCGACTGGCGTCCGCCCGGCTCGCCCGGCTCGATCAGCGTGACCTCGTGGCCGTCCTTGATGAGCTCCCATGCGGTCGCAGCGCCGACGATGCCGGCACCGATCACGGCGATGCGGAGTGCTGTCCTGTCTTGATTCATTCCCCTCGACCCGGCCGCAGCTCGTCAGGCAATCATCCGTTCGCGGCAACTGACGGCAAGCCACTGCTATGGAAGTGGCTGAGAAACGTTCGCGTTGCGGGCTGACGCGGCGTGTCGATCACCTGCCGAGCGGGCCCCTCTTCCACGACGACGCCATCGCGCATGAAGACGACGGTGTCCGCGACCTCGCGCGCAAATGCCATTTCATGAGTCACGAGCACCATGGTCATTCCCTCCGCCGCGAGTTGGCGGACTACGGCGAGAACCTCGCCGACCAACTCGGGATCGAGCGCGGACGTCGCCTCGTCGAACAGCATCACTTGCGGCTTCATCGCCAAAGCACGCGCGATTGCCACGCGCTGCTTCTGGCCGCCGAACAGCTTGTCGGGGGCGACCTCCGCCTTGTCCTTCAACCCCACCTTGTCCAAGAGCCCAAGTGCCGTCTCGCGGGCCATCTCCGGCTCGACCTTCAGAACCGTGACGGGTCCCTCCATCACATTCTGGATGGCCGACATATGCGGAAACAGGTTGAAGTTCTGGAACACCATGCCGGTCCGCGCGCGGAATGCCGCGAGCTCCCTGTCAGCCGGCAGCTTGTGCCCATTGGTAAAATCCATGGTGCTTTGGCCGACCCGGATAAAACCACTCTCGGGGATGGTCAGCAGATTGAGGCACCGCAGCAGCGTCGACTTACCCGATCCGCTCGGACCGATCAGCGCGACGACACCGCCGCGGGGCACCCGCAGCGATATGTCCTTCAGGACGCTGACGGGGCCAAACGCCTTCTTCACGTGAGCCAGCTCGATCATCGGGACATCAGACACGGGAGCGCTTCCCTCTTTGATGGACATCGCCGTGCCTCACCGCGCCAGCCGCGCTTCGAGCACGCTCGCAGCGCGCGTCATCGGGAACAAGATGAGGAAGTAGATGACTGCGATCATGGTGTAGGTCTCAAGCGGCCGATAGGTCGCGGATGTGATGAGCTGACCTTGGTAAAGCAGGTCCGGGACCGCCAGGACCGAGAGCAGCGAAGTATTCTTCAGTTGCAGCACCGCTTGGTTGACGAGCGGAGGAATCATCCGCTTTAGGGCTTGCGGCATGACGATGCGCTTCATCAGATCGAAGCGACGCATGCCCAGCGCGCGGCCAGCATCCCATTGCCCCATGTCGATCGATACGATGCCGCCACGAATGATTTCCGAATAGAAGGCGCCACCGTAGAAGCTGAGCGCGATGAACGCAGCCACCGCGGGCGAAAGTTCTACGCCAATGAGCACTGGAAGCGCGTAATAGATCCACACCAATTGCACCAATACCGGCGTACAGCGAAACACCTCGACCAGCGTTACGAGCGGGGTCGAGACGAACCGCATTTTGGACAGGCTTGCGATTGCGACCACGCATCCAATTACAAATCCGCTCACCGCGGTCAGGATCGTAAAGCCGATCGTGTAGGCGGTCCCGACACCGATCAGCTTGCTGTATTGCAGAAGGAAACCGAAACTCCAGTCATAATGCATCACAGCTATCCCATGCTCAGCGATTGCGAATAGCCCAGCGGAGGATGTCGCCCATGTTGCATCGATCCGATGTTCCCTGATTCGTCGTACGCTGGTTGGCCCAAATTCAACGACGCTATTGAGACGAAACTGCCCGCGTCATCTGAAGACGCGGGCAGTTTGAAATCAAAATTGGAGCCCGGGAGGAATGTCCTGCTCCTGGATATTGACCAGCGACAGGCTCGTGAGAATCCACTCCCGCAACGCGCCAAGGGAGCGACTGTATTCGAGCCAGTTGTCGACATAGGTGCGGAAGCGGGTATCGACGTCCACGCGTACGCCGCAGCAGGTCGGTTGCGCGGCAATCGGAGTCGGGATGATGACCTTGCCCACTTTCGCATTCTTCTTGACCGTGACCAGCGAGAGCATCGCAACCTGGATCAGGCAATCTGCCCGCCCGGCCTGCACCGCCAGCACGGCCTCATCGGGCGTCTTCAATGCGACCAGCGTTGCCTTGGGCAGCGTACGGCGCGCGTAGAGATCGTGGGTGGAGCCGATATCGACGGCAACCCGCACCTCCGGCTTGTTGAGATCTTCCCATGTCTTCGGTTCGAAACCGGACTTGGCGATGATCGTGAAGGTGTTGTTCATGATCGGGCGCGTGAATTCGAGGATCAGGGCGCGCGACGGCGTCGGGCTGAGGCCGAACATGATGTCGATCTTGTTGCTCTGAAGATCCAGCACCGAGGTGCCCCAGGTCGACTCGATGATCTCGACCTCGGCCTCGAGTGCCTTGGCGAGATCGGTTGCCATGCTCACGCAGAAGCCCGACCACTGCCCCGTGGCGATATCCTTGTGATAATAGGGCTCGGTCCCGACTATTCCGGCGATACGAAGCCTTTTCGTTCTGCGAATTTGAGCAAACGTGCTCTCGGCTGGCTGCGTCTGGGCAACGGCCTGGGACACAGCGGAGCCGGCCGCCATAGCCACCGCAGCGGCCCCGAGCCCAACGAGCGATCCGATTTCACGACGATTGACCATACCAGGCCTCCCCTCTCCAGTTGAATTCCTCAAACCCTGATTCTGACGCGACCGGTCTATCGGTCTCTGCGCTCCCTAAGCGGCTCTCTTGGTGGAGAACCGTCCTGCAAAATCGTTCGTCTCGGAGCTGCGCGCCTCTCTCGCGAGCCGGCCGCCCTCGCGTGTCGCGAGGAAATCGGCAAGGCTCGCATCCTCCTGCCGCACGAACCCCTTTGCCGGCAGCTTGCCCGCGAGGAACAGCTCCACCATCGCGACGCAACCGGCAGCCGTGGTGAGCTGGATCGCACCGAGCTCCGGCCTGCCGTCGTAGCGGAGCACGATGCTGTCCTCCTCCATGCGCCCGTTGCGCTCGCCAATGCCCGTCACGAAGATCACGACGACGTCCTTTCGGGTGAACGGCGCGGCGCGGTTGAGGATACGACGCATGGTCTCGCGATCGTCGGCCAGCCCCAAGCCCTGCAGCAGGAGCTTCATGATCTCGGCATGACCGGGATAGCGCAGCGTCTTGTAGCTCATGTCGCGGACCTTACCGGCCAGCGTCTCCGTCAATGTGCCAAGCCCGCCCGAGGTGTTGAACGCCTCGTAGGCGACGCCGTCGATCATCACGCTCTCGACGCCCTCGAGCGCCGGCACCAAAATCGACTTGCCGTCGAACACGATCTCGCAGGGATTGCAGTATTCGTTGATCAGTCCGTCGACGGACCAGGTGACGTTGTAACGCAAGGCATTGGTGGGGTAGAGCGGCAGCGCACCGACCCGCATCTTGATGGCCTTCACCGTATCGAAACGGGCCGCCATGTCGGCTCCGAGCACGCAGATGAACCCCGGCGCGAGCCCGCACTGCGGCGCCAGCATCACGTCGGCAGCCGCCGCGATCTCCTTGATATAGGCCGTCGTCGCCACGTCCTCCGTGAGGTCGAAATAGTGCGTTCCGGTCTCCACAGCGACTCGCGCGATACCCTGATTGAGAAAATACGGACAGGCGCTGACGACGATATCCTGGTCCTTCAGGAAACCGCGCACCGCATGGAGTTCTCCAGCGTCCACGACCTTGGTAGCGAAGGTTTGTCCTGCGCTCAAGCCGAGTTGCGCTTCCGAGGCGTCGGCCAACGTAACTTCGTGCCCGTGCGCCGCCAGCATCCCGGCGATCACGGCGCCGATCTGCCCGGCGCCAAGGACTGCGATCTTCTGCAATGGATGAGCCATTTCGAACCCCTTCTAGAGAGCTGCCTGGACGCCAATCGCCGCCGGATCGGCGCCCACTTTCTTCAGCCACGAGAACACCGGCGGCAGGCGATCGGCGATGGATTCGATCGCGACGTCGACGAAAACCGGCTCGCTAAGCGCGAATGCTTCACGAAGAGCGGTCTCCAGTTGCGCGGGCGTCTCGACGCGAAAGCCGCGGATCCCGTAGACGGCGGCGAGCTTGCTCATGTCGTAGTTGCCGAAGTCCACGCTGAAATTCGGGTCGTTGACCGGAACGGCCTCGCCGTGCCCGGGCGCCTTGCGGGCATGGTCGCGGTCGACGACCCGCTGCAGCGCCTTGATCCAGCCAAAGCAGGCGTTGTTGAAATGAACCAGCACGGCCGGGATCTGCAGCCGCGACAACGTCTCCAGTTCACCCGCCGACATGCCGAGCGAACCGTCGCCGAACAAGCCGACGGGCCGCAGATGTGGCGCTGCAAAATATGCCCCTATCACTGCTGGAATGGCATAACCGAGCCCTCCGTAAAATCGCGGGATCACGAGCTTGGATTGCGGATCGCGCAGCCGCAGGAAGCGCGTCGCGTAGGGTGTCGGCGTGCCGGCATCCGACACCACATTGCAGGGCACCGGCATGAAGCGGTTGAGCGTCTCAATGACCCGCTCGGGACGAAGCGGAACTGCGTCGCTCTCGAGATGCGGCGCCATGACATCCCAGAACTCCGCACGCCGGCTGTTGATGTTGCCAACCCATCCCGCCGTGGCGGGCACATGGTCCACGGGTACTTTGGCATGTAGAGCATCGATCACGGCTCGCGCGTCGCCTACGAGCGGATGGTCGATGGCGTAGGTGTTGCCGATGACCTCCGGCTCGAGATCGATCTGGACGATGCGCGTCTCCCCGTTCGGCACCGGCCATTGCCAATTCATGGTGGCGACCGAACCCATGCGGCAGCCGACATAGATCACGAGGTCGGCACGTCCGAGAGCCCACACCGCGTGCGGATGGAAGCCATTGTCGCCGATGATCCCAATGCCGAGCTTGTGGTCATCGCGAATGACGCCCTGCCCTGTGATGGTGGTGACAACGGGTATGCTGAGCCGCTCGCCAAACGCCGTGATGGCGGCCGCCGCGCCGGAGCGATTGGCGCCACCGCCAGCGACGATCAGCGGACGCTCGGCGGCAAGGATGGCCTTGCAGGCAGCGTCGAGATCGCCATCCGGCGGCCTGCTTCGGAACGACGGCGCCTGTCGGCACTGCGGCTCGACGTGCAGCGACACGGCTGCTTCCGGAAGCTCCTGATAGAGAACGTCCTCCGGCAATGCGAGCACGACGGCGCCCGGACGACCGCCTGTCGCCTCGCGGAAGGCACGCCGCACCAGCTCGGGCAGTTTTCCAATATGAGCGAGCGTCTCTGCGCGCTTGCTGATCGGCTTGAACAACTCCTCGACGGGCAGCTCGGTCAGGGTGCCGCGGCCGACGCCGGGCTGGGGAATGTCGTTGACGAGAAGGATCAGCGGTACCGACGATTTGTTCGCTTCGGCTACGCCGGGCAGACCATAAAGCGCGCCCGCGCCACTCGGCACCTCCGCCACGCCCGGCTTGCCGGACAAGCGCGCATAGCAGTCCGCCATGAACACCGCGGAGCGCTCATCGCGGCACATGATATGACGCGGCGCATCCCTCGTCGTTCGCAAAGCCTCGTAGAAGGCGACGTTGGTATCGCCGGGGACGCCAAAAATGACTTCGACGCCGTATCCGGACAGCATGCTCACGAGAGCGGACGCACCATTCATTTTTCGATTGCTCCTTCTTGAATGTTTTATCCGGGAGCATCGGGACGACATGAATAGCCAAACCGCCGGCTATCACGCTAACTTTGTTACAATCCGCCGGGTCAAGTTCTATTTCGATGGGAAATGAGCAATTTTGCCGGAAAATCGGGCAGCGACAACACCTTTGAGGCAGAGTTTTGCCTGCGCCCTATTCACCTTTCGAATTTTCTGGCGAGAAGAATGGATGACGTGGTGCGGCGTACACCGTCCATCTCAGCGATCCAGTCGATGATCTCGTCGAGATGAGTTGAGGTCGCGCAATTGATCTTCACGAACAGATCGAACGGACCGCTCAACGTGTAGCAATGGACGACCTCGGCCTTCTTGCGCAGGGCTGCAATCACGTTGCCTTGCTGCTTGACCTCAAGCTCGATCAGGATGATCGCCGAGATCGCCGTGACATGTTCCTGCTTGCCGAGAACGGCGGTGTAGCCGGCGATCGTTCCCTCCTTTTCCAGCCTCGCCATGCGGCCCTGCGCGGTCGCGCGGGACACGCCAAGCGCCTTGGCGATATCGGAGATCGACGTCCGCGCATTTGCGATCAGGATGTTGAGGAGATCCTGATCCTTCCTCACATCCGCCGGGCGTGCCATTTTCAACCCTCCAAATTGCTTGTTTCCGAACAAAACGACGGGAAATTATTGCGCTCCGCCGGGAAAAGGTCCAGTGCATCTTGATCAGCGGTCAGGCGCGGTTTCCGTGACCAGCCATTCCCGAAACGCCGCGAGCGGCGGGTACTTCGCCCGTTCGGAAGGCCAGACGAGGTAATAGCGTTCGGGACTTTCCATCGGCAGGTTGAGGGCGCGGACCAGCTTGCGGCTTGCGAGCTCATCCTGGATCAGGAAGGTCGGCAGCAGCGCTACACCGAGGCCGGCGATCGCCGCCTGGGCTGCGGTCGCGAACTGGTCGAACACCATCCCCTGAGCGGTTCTGCCCGACACATCGTGAACGGAAAACCACCGATCCCACGCATGAAAGCGGGTCGAGATGCTGAGCAGCGGGGCCTTTCGAAGATCGCCTGCAACACTGAAGCGATATTGCCGCTTCACGCCGGGGCTGCACGCAGGGACGACCTGTTCGGATCGCAAGAGAGCCATCTCGGCCCCAGGCCACTCCGGCTGACCGAAGTGAATCGCCGCGTCCAGGGACTCGGCCCGGAAATCAAAATAGGACAAGCGGGTCGTGAGATTGATCGTGATCCCGGGATTCGCAGCCAGAAACCTGGGCAGGCGCGGCGCGAGCCAGCGCGTGCCGAACGTCGGCAGGATGACGAGATTGAGCGTGCCACCCCTCGGGTTCGCATGGAGATTGAAGGAGGCCGTGCTGATCTTGTGCAGCGCCTCGCGAACCTCGCGGGCATAGGATTCACCGACCAAGGTCAGTCGAACGGTCTGGCGCTCGCGGACGAAGAGCTCGACCTCGAGCTGCTCCTCCAGAATCTTGATCTGCCGGCTGACAGCACTCTGAGTCAGCTGAAGCTCGCGCGCAGCCAGCGTCATGCTGCCGGTCCGCGCGGTGGCCTCAAACGCCGCCAAGATGGCGGTCGACGGAAGGAAGCGACGAGGTGTTTGCGGGTCCATTTCATCATTCCAATTCAGAATGATCTTCTGAGCAAACATCGTTTGAATTGGCGACTTATGCAAGATTTAATCGCACGATCATGATGAAAATGCATGACCATGGTCGAGCCGGATATGACGGCCGATCCGTCAACGGAGAATTCCAATGCCAGCGCTGCGGGCGAACGCAGACGAGATCCGCACTCTGTTTTCCCGCGCCATGTCGGAAATGTATCGGGCCGAAGTGCCGCAATACGGCACCCTGATAGAACTCGTCAACGATATCAATCGCGAAGCGTTGCGGCGGCACGAGCAGCTCCGTGCGAGCCTCGAACGAAGCGATGAACTCGAGCGGTTGAACGTCGAGCGCCATGGCGCCATCCGCTTGGGGCGTGCGGACGAATTGTTCAACATGCGTCGCGTCTTTGCGGTGATGGGTATGCACCCGGTGGGCTACTATGATCTGTCCGTGGCCGGCGTGCCCGTCCACGCGACGGCGTTTCGGCCGATCGGCGATACAGCGCTCCGCCGCAACCCCTTCCGGGTGTTCACCTCGCTGCTGCGCCTCGACCTGATCGAGGACGACACTCTTCGCCTGGATGCTGAGCGCATTCTCGCCGGGCGTCGCATCTTCACGCCGCGGGCCCTCGAACTCACGCGCATATTCGAGATGGAAGGTCACCTGACCATTACGCAGGCCGAGCAGTTCGTTCGCGAGGCCCTCGAGACCTTCCGCTGGCACAGCGAGGCAACCGTCGGTCTCGAGGTCTACAAACGGCTGCACGACGCTCATCGACTGATCGCCGACGTCGTGAGTTTCAAAGGCCCTCATATCAACCATCTGACGCCGCGCACGCTCGACATCGACGCCGTGCAGGCCGGTATGCCCCAACGCGGCATTGCGCCGAAGGCAGTGATCGAAGGCCCACCACGCCGCGACTGCCCGATCCTGTTGCGCCAGACCAGCTTCAAGGCGCTGGAAGAGCCGATTCTCTTCAGGCAAGCGAATGCCAAGAGTACTCCAGGGACGCATACGGCTCGGTTCGGCGAGATCGAGCAGCGTGGCGTTGCGCTCACGCCCAAAGGCCGCGAGCTCTACGACCGACTGCTCGCCTCCGTGCGGCAGGTAGGCGCGACCGTGCGCGACTACGACAGCGAACTGGCCGAGCGCTTCAAGGTGTTCCCGGATGATTGGTCGGAGCTTCGCTCGCAAGGCCTGGCCTTCTTCCGCTATTCGGCAACGCCCGTTGGCCTTCAGGCCCGCGAGGGCCACACTCTGTCCTCCAGCCTCGATGATTTGGTGGCGGCAGGTTTTCTGCGCTACGATCCGATCGTTTACGAGGATTTCCTCCCCGTCAGTGCGGCAGGAATCTTCCAGTCGAATCTCGGCACCAACCAGCAGCAGAACTACGCCGCGCGCTCGAACCAGGTTGCGTTCGAGACCGCCCTCGGCGCCAAGGTTCACGATGAAATGAAGCTTTACGCGCAGGCAGAAAGAGACTCCCTGGAGCAAGCTCTGGCCCAGCTAGGCTCGCCACACCTCGCGCGCCGGGCGATGGCCTGATCGAACGCCTTTCAATCATCCAAGAGAAACCGCCATGACCATCACGACCCGGATTCCAACACGCGCCATCAAATCCCTGGCGGGCGAGGCAGACACGCTCCTGAGCACACTTGGCGTCAAGCGGAGCCGCTACACCGGCGGCCAGCTGATTGCACGATCGCCGATCACCGGCGAGATCACGGGCCATGTGAACGAAATCGGTGCCGCAGATGCGCGGGCCGCAATCGACAAGGCGCACGCGGCCTTCCTCGAATGGCGACTTGTCCCCGCCCCGAAACGCGGCGAGCTCGTTCGCCTGCTTGGCGAGGAATTGCGCGCCAACAAACAGGCGCTCGGCAAGCTCGTATCGATCGAGGCCGGCAAGATTGCGTCCGAGGGCCTCGGCGAAGTCCAGGAGATGATCGACATCTGCGATTTCGCGGTAGGCCTGTCGCGTCAGCTCTACGGCCTAACCATCGCGACGGAGCGCAGCGAGCACCGGATGATGGAAAGCTGGCATCCGCTCGGCGTCACCGGGATCATCTCGGCATTCAACTTCCCCGTCGCCGTATGGTCCTGGAACGCGGCGCTGGCGCTCATTTGCGGCAACAGCATCGCCTGGAAACCGTCCGAGAAAACGCTGCTGACGGCGCTTGCGACGGAAGCGCTGTTCGATCGCGCGCTCGAGCGCTTCAGGGCGGACGGCGGCAAGGCGCCGGACGCGCTTTCCACCGTTCTGTTTGGCGGCCGCGAGATCGGTGAAATCCTCGTCGATCACGCAAAGGTGCCTCTGGTGTCGGCGACCGGCTCGACGGCAATGGGTCGTGTCGTCGGACCGCGACTCGCAAAACGCTTTGCGCGCGCGATCCTCGAACTGGGCGGCAACAACGCCGCAATCGTCGCGCCGACGGCCGACCTCGACCTGACATTGCGCGGAGCCGCGTTCGCTGCCATGGGCACGGCAGGTCAACGCTGCACGACCTTGCGACGTCTCTTCGTTCACGAAAGCATCTACGGGACGTTGGTGCCGCGCCTGAAGCACGCCTATGCGTCCGTGACCGTCGGCGACCCGCTCAAGGACGGCACCCTGGTCGGCCCGCTGATCGACGCAGCAGCCTTCACCGCGATGCAGAAAGCGCTGAGCGAGGCGCGCGCCGCGGGCGGCACGGTATTCGGCGGCGAGCGGCTCCTCTCCGACGGCGCCGATGAGGCCTATTATGTCCGCCCGGCGCTGGTCGAGATCGCAGGACAAATCGGCCCCGTCGAGCACGAGACCTTCGCGCCCATTCTCTACGTGATCAAATATCGTGACTTCGATGCGGTGCTCGACCTGCACAACGCGGTCCCGCAGGGACTCTCGTCCTCGATCTTCACCAACGATCTCCGCGAAGCCGAAGCTTTCCTATCGACGCGCGGATCGGATTGCGGCATCGCCAACGTCAATATCGGCCCCTCCGGCGCCGAAATCGGCGGCGCTTTCGGCGGCGAGAAGGAAACCGGCGGCGGGCGCGAGTCGGGCTCGGATGCCTGGAAGGCTTACATGCGCCGCGCGACCAATACGATCAATTTCGGCCGGACATTGCCGCTCGCCCAAGGCGTCAAGTTCGACGTGGCGTAAGGAGTGGACGCATGAACGCACCCCTCGACGGCTCGGCGTCATTCCGCCCCTCCCACCGCCTTGCGTCGATTGGCGTGTCGGAGATCCTGAAGATCAGCGGGCTCGCTGCGGAGATGAAGCGCCAGGGCCGGGACGTCATCATCCTCGGCGCGGGCGAGCCTGATTTCGACACGCCGGACCCGATCAAAGATGCAGCCGAGCGCGCGATGCGCGCCGGCGCGACCAAGTATACCACATTGGACGGCGCGCCGGAACTCAAGGCCGCCATTCGCACAAAGTTCAAGCGCGACAACGGGCTCGAGTTCGCGCAGGACGAGATCACCGTGTCAGCCGGCGCCAAGCAGGTGCTCTTCAACGCCATGATGGCCACCATCAATCCTGGCGACGAGGTCATCATCCCGACGCCGTTCTGGGTGACGTACGCCGACATCGTCGCCATCGCTGGCGGCACGCCGGTGCTGGTGCCATGTTCCGAGGCCAATGGCTTTCGGCTGTCGACCGACGATCTTGAGCGCGCCATCACGCCTCGCACGCGATGGGTCATGCTGAACTCGCCGTCCAACCCGTCCGGCGCAGCCTACTCGGAGGCCGACTACCGGTCGATCCTCGACGTGCTCCTCGAGCATTCGCACGTCTGGCTGATGGTCGACGATATCTATGAGCATATCGTCTACGACGGCTTTCGCTTCGTTACGCCGGCAGCAATCGAGCCGGCTCTGCGCAACCGGACGCTGACCGTCAACGGCGTGTCGAAGGCCTACGCGATGACTGGCTGGCGCATCGGCTATGGCGGCGGGCCAAGCGCCCTGATCCGGGCCATGGCCTTCGTGCAGAGCCAGTCGACCTCCTGCCCTTCGTCGGTCAGTCAGGCCGCAGCCATCGAAGCGCTGAATGGCCCGCAGGATTTTGTCCGCGATCGCTGTCGGTCGTTTCAAGAGCGGCGCGATCTTGTCGTCGGCGCATTGAACAGGATCGACGGCATCACCTGCCGCGTGCCCGAGGGCGCCTTCTACACGTTCGCGAGCTGCGCCGGCGTGATCGGCAAAATCACTCCTGAGGGGAGAACACTGGAGAGCGACAACGACTTTGCTGCGCATCTTCTGCACGCAGCGGGCGTCGCAGTCGTTCCGGGTTCGGCGTTCGGCCTCTCACCATATTTCAGGATTTCCTACGCGACCTCCGCTGTCGAACTCGAAGATGCATGCAAGCGTATCGCACACGCAACTGCGCAACTCTCGTGAAAGCGCGAAGAATCCCGTGAGAGGCTGCGCCTACCGTCCACGATCGCGGCTGGCGACGATCGGCTCGCGCGGATTTGTCATCCGCGACAGTGCCTCAATGAAGATCGGCTCCCAGGCTCTGATATGACGCCTCAAAAGGCTGGTGAGGGCTACCTCCTCGCCGGCCATCGCGAGTTCGATAATCTGATAGTGCTCCGCGGCGGATTCATTCTGACGTGCAAGGCCCGCGCGCGACTTGATGCCGTAAAGCCGCATCTGGTCGCGCAATCCCATCACCATTTCGGTCAGGCGCGCATTGTCCGCCGCCGCCGTCAGCAGTTGGTGAAAGGTTCGATCGGCTTCGAGGTACAGCCTGATGTCCTCGTTCTTGACCGCACGGGCGACCTCATCGGCGAAGCGAACCAGCTCCTTGAGGTCCTTCTTTTTGCGCGCGACGATCGTTGCCGCGTGGAGCTCCAGCACCTCGCGGAGATCAAAGAGGTTGCGAAGCTCGGTCAAGGTCGGCTCGACCACCTTGAAGCCGCGGTTGCGCATCGGCTCGATCAACCCGCTGCGCGCCAATTCGAGCAGCGCTTCGCGGACGGGCGTCGTCGATACGCCGAGGCTCGCGGCAAGCGTCGGCACGGAATACATCGACCCCGGCATGCTCTGACCGGAAATGATCTCCGCGCGCACCTGCTGCAGCACCTGCTCCCGTAAATTCTGGTCCATTCCCATCCCGCTTCGTCGTCTCCGGAATCATCCGGTTCGTCGGCGGCACAATAGTCAGGTTTGGCTACCGCACAATAAAAGGGCTTGACGACGGATACGCCGCAGATGACATTATGTAGCGCTTTACAGTAATGCGCTACTATTGTTGACCCTTCAGACGGTATGGCCTTCCTTATGGCGCAGCGCGTACCCGGCTATTGCACGCTCTGTCGATCCCGATGCGGCTCGACCATGGTCATCAAGAACGGGCAGCTGATCGGTGTCGAGCCGCTGCCCAGACATCCGACCGGCGGAGCGCTGTGTGCGAAAGGCCGCGCCGCACCCGAGATGGTGCAAAGTCCGCGCCGCCTGACCCAACCCCTTCGCCGGACGGCGCCCCGTGACTCCACCGATCCCGGCTGGATCGAAATCTCCTGGGACGAGGCGCTGGGCGAGATCGCCCAAAAGCTCGGCGACATTCGCAAGACGTCCGGTGCCGAAGCCGTGGCCTTCGCCGTCACCACGCCGAGCGGCACGCCGATGGTCGACAGCTTCGAATGGGTCGAGCGCTTCATCCGCTGCTTCGGCAGTCCAAATCTGATCTACGCGATCGAAATCTGCGGCTGGCACAAGGACTTTGCCCATGCCCTGACCTTCGGACGCGGCATCGGCGTTCCCGATTATGAACGTGCCGACGTCATCGTGCTGTGGGGTCATAATCCGGCCCGCACCTGGCTGGCCCAGGCAACGCGTGTCGCCGATGCACGGCGGCGCGGTGCGCGCGTCGCGGTGGTCGATCCCAAACCGAACGGATCCGGACAACAGGCCGACATCTGGTTGCGTGTCCGCCCCGGCGCGGACGGCGCGCTCGCGATGGGCGCGATCCGGCACCTCATCACAACGACATCATACGACACGGATTTCGTGACGCGCTGGACCAACGGACCGCTGCTGATCGACACCGACACGGGCCGCTTCGTTCGTGCAAGCGAACTCTGGGCCGATCAACCGACGGACAGTTTCGTCGCGCTGGACCGGTCCGGAGCGGCGCGCGCTGTCGATACTCGCGTCGCGGAACTCGATCCTGCCTGCTGCAGGCTGGACGGTCGGATCATACTCACCGCACAAAATGGCCGTGCGATCACGGCGGCAACAGCCTTCTGCCTTCTAACCGCCGAGGCAACGCCCTATACGATCACTCGCGTGGCCGAATTGACTTGGCTCGACGAGAGCAAGATCGCGGCCTTCTACGAGCTGTTCGAGAACAGCCCACGGCTCGCGTATCATTCTTGGACCGGCGTTGGTCAGCACACAAACGCGACGATGATCGAGCGGGTCATTGCGACGCTTTACGCGCTCACCGGCGCGTGCGACAGGCCTGGCGGCAATGTCTGGCTGGCACCGCCTCCGACGCGCACCGTCAACGACTATGCCTTGTTGCCACCGGAGCAACAGGCCAAGGCGCTCGGCCTCAACGACCTGCCGCTCGGGCCGCCAAGCCGGGGATGGATCACGGCTCGGGATTTCAGCCGTGCAGTTCTGACCGGCGAGCCTTACCGGGTCCAGGCACTGATGAGCTTCGGCACCAATTTCATGGTGTCGCAGGGGCATTCTTCGCGCAATCGCGAGGCGCTGCGCGCGCTCGACTTCCACGTCCACGTCGACATGTTCATGAATCCGACGGGCGCGAACGCCGACATCGTGCTGCCGGCAAACATGCCGTGGGAACGGGACGCCCTGAAAATCGGCTTCGAGATCACGCAGGAGGCCGTCGAGACCATCCAGTTTCGCCCGCAGATGTTGCCACGGCTCGGCGCCAGCAAGGCAGACTATGAAATCGCAACCGAACTCGCGGTCAGGCTGGGCCACGTCGATGAGTTCTTCGGCGGCGGCGATATCCACGCCGGTTGGAATTATCAGCTCGCCCCCCTCGGTGTGACGGTCGAAGAGTTGCGCCGGCATCCCGAGGGCCTGCGTTTCCCCCAGCTCCTTCGTCATGAGAAATACGCTCTGCCAGGACAGGACGGCGCGGTTGCGGGCTTCGCCACCCCCACCCGCCGCGTCGAGATCTATTCGGAATTGATGCTTGAACATGGCTACGCGCCATTGCCGGGCCATATCGAGCCTGCCGAAAGTCCGCTGACAGAGCCTTCCGACAGTCGCTTTCCGCTGGTGCTCACGACGGCCAAGAGCGGCTGGTTCGTCCACAGCTCGCATCGTCACGTTGCCTCCCTTCGCAAGAAGACGCCCGATCCGGCCATCGAAATCAACCCGACGCTCGCAGCGGGGCGCGGCCTCAGTGACGGCGACTGGGCGATCGTCAAAACCCCAACCGGCGAAGTCCGGCTGCGCGTGCGGCTGAATGATGCGCTCGACGATCGCGTCGCCGTCGCCGAATTCGGCTGGTGGGAAGATTGTCCCCCGCTGGGACGCGATGCGATTCCGCCCGCCGGATCGCCGACGTCGAATATGAACGATGCCTTGAGCGATGCGACGCGCGATCCAGTGAGCGGTTCAGTGCCGCTGCGCGCCACGACTTGCGACATCCGCAAGGACGAGACCGCGAGCCGCGGTCACTGGACCGGCAAGCGCGGCTTTGTGGTCGTCGCCGTTCGTACCGAGGCCAACGATGTCGTCGGGCTGGATCTTGCACCGCGCGATGGCGGCGCGATCCCCGCGTTTCGCCCAGGGCAACACATTCTGCTCAGCGTGCCGGGGCTCGATGTCGCCCGCGCATATTCACTGACCGGCCATGACGGCCGGGATGTACTGTCAATCGCTGTCAAGAAGCGGCGGTCCGGCGATTCAAGCCTTATCGGCGATGCGGTTCGCCTTTCCGATCACGTCCATCGTCTCGCCGTCGGCGATGAGGTTCAGATCGGGTCGCCCAAGGGCATTTTTGCTCCACCGCTCAAGGGACCCCGGCCGCTGATCTTTCTTGCCGCCGGAATCGGCATCACGCCCTTTATTAGTCATCTCGAAGCGCTGGCGCGACGGGAGCCGGCGGAGCGCGTTACCAAGGTTCTGCTGCTTTATGGCTGCCGCAACGGCAGCGAGCATGCCTTCGCCCGGCGGTTGCGGGAGCTCGCTGACCTGCTGTCGGAGCTCGAGCTTGTCACGGCATATTCGGCACCGCGCGCGCAAGATGGTTGCCCCGCGGACTACGACTACGCTGGCCGGCTGGATCTGTCGGCGATCGAACCGTTACTGCCGCTGAGGCCCCTCGCCTATCTCTGCGGTTCGCCGGACTTCACGACGTCGATGACGACTCAGCTGGTCGAGCGAGGCGTCCCGCGCTTCGACATATTCACGGAATCTTTCGCCTCGCCGCCGATCGTACCGCGAACGCTGAAGCCGCAGACCGTCCACATTGCCGACAGTGACAGCAGCTTCACCTGGACGCCGGAACTCGGGACGATTCTCGATGCGGCCCAAGCGGCGGGCCTGTCCTTGCCTAGCGGCTGCCGCGTCGGCCAGTGCGAGAGCTGCCTCATGCGCGTCGTCGACGGCAACGTCGCTCAGCTCAACGACGGCGACAGCGCGACCGACCAGTGCCTGACCTGTCAATCCGTTCCGCTCTCGGAACTAACGCTCGCGCTCTGATCGGCAAATCATCAACTGAACGCAACACCAACGCGACTATGGGGGCCGCAATGACCGATACGACACATAAAGCCGTCTTCCTGGAGAAGGTGCCGACACAGGCCAACCCGCTTGCGAGATTCTCGCAGTACATGGTCAGCTTCGCAGAGCGCTGGTTTCCCGATGCTTATGTGTTCGTGCTGATCGCCGTGGTCGTAATCGCGCTCGGTACGATCGCGCATGGCGGCTCACCGCTTGCGGTCAGCCGCGCCTTTGGCGACGGCTTCTGGAATCTCATTCCCTTCACCATGCAGTTGGCGCTGGCCGCCGTAGGTGGCTATGTGGTTGCGATGTCGCCGCCGATCTCAGCATTGATGCGATGGCTGGCCGGCGTACCCTCCAGCGCGCGCGGCGCCGTGGTCTTCGTCGGCGTCCTGAGCATCCTTCTGTCGCTGCTGAACTGGAGTCTGAGCCTGATCTTCTCGGGCCTCTTGGTGCGCGAGATCGCGCGACGCAAGGACATCAAGCTCGACTATCGCGCAGCCGGTGCGGCGGGCTATCTTGGCCTCGGGTGCGGCTTCACGCTGGGCATCACCTCATCGGTCGCCCAGCTTCAGGCCAACGCGGCAAGCATTCCGAGCTCGCTGTTGCCGATCACCGGGGTCATCGGCTTCTCCGAGACGATCCTGACGTGGCAAAACCTCGTCACGATTATCGTCGTGACAGCTCTTTCTGCCGCGATCTGCTATTTGACCGCACCAAATGAGGCACTGACGAGAACGGCAGAGGATCTCGGCGTGTCTCTTGATGACGACCGGATCGAGCCAAAGAAGCCGGCACGGCCTGGCGATTTTCTCGAGTTCAGCCCCGTTCTGACCATTCTGATCGTGGCACTGGCATCGGGTTGGCTCTGGCAAACCTTTCAATCCGGCAATCCGCTGATCACCCTGTCAGGCCTGAACACCTATAATTTCGTGTTTCTGGTGCTTGGCATTCTCCTGCACTGGCGTCCCCGCAGCCTCCTCGAGGCCTTCTCCAAGGGAACGCCGAGCATTTCGGGCCTGCTGCTGCAGTTTCCTTTCTACGCCGGCATCGCACACATGCTGACCAAGGTGCCAAACGGCAGCGGCTTGACGCTTTCCGATACCATTGCTCACTGGTTCGCACACGTCTCGGTCAACTCGACCGTTTTCTCGTTCCTGATCGGAATCTATTCCGCGGTGCTCGGCTTCTTCATCCCGTCAGCCGGTGGTAAATGGATCATCGAGGCGCCCTACATCATGAAGGCGGCCAACGAAATCGGAGCTCATCTGGGCTGGACCACCATGGTCTACAACATCGCCGAGACGCTGCCGAATTTCATCAACCCGTTCTGGATGCTGCCTCTGCTTGGCGTGCTCGGATTGAAGTCAAAGGACTTGATCGGCTACACCTCTGTGCAATTCTTCGTGCACTTCCCGATCGTCATGATCCTGGCTGCGCTCTTGATGATGACTTTCACCTACCACGCACCCATTCTGCCATGATCGAACGACGAGCCTGACAAGGCGGGATGTCGGAATCTAACCGACCTGACATCCCCGACGGGATAGTGTCCAATCGGATCGTGTCCGAGCCGATTGCCCAAATAGACCCGGATGTCGCGGCAGAGGCCTTCGCACCACCAAGTTATTTTACGTATAAAATATTTATACTCGCCAAGGGATTGTCAAGGAGGCCTGTCGGCAAGCCGCAGTGATTGCCGTTCGGTGCGTGATCCATCCGAGTGACGCAAATTCTTTATACTGAGAGCCGCCTCGGCGCGTCCTGAACGAGCCTTGAATTTACTTTTGGCATAAACTATCTTGCGACGACGTCGAAGTCGTCGCCTTTCAACAGGCCTAGATGCCCTAGGAGATTCGATTTGGCACTCGCGAAGGAGTCCCCACCTGTTTCGCCCAAGAACGGGGTTGATCAGGAGGTCGAGTATAGGGCTCAGACACGGCTTTGGCTCCGGCTGCTCGCGTGCACGACCCTGATCGAGGGCGAGCTGCGGCGCCGGTTCCGCGAGGAATTCGATTTCACGATGCCACGCTTCGACGTTCTGGCCCAGCTTGACCGCGAGCCGAGCGGATTGGTTCTGGGAGAGCTGCCCAAGCGCCTGATGGTTTCCGCCGGAAACCTCACCCCCATCGTCGATCGCCTGGTCGAGGATGGTTACATCACCCGCACGCCTTCAAAGCTGGACCGGCGCGTTCAGATCGTTTGCATGACCGTCGAAGGCCGGAAAGCGTTTAGACGCATGGCCAAGAGGCATGGCTCATGGCTGGCCGAGCTGCTGGCCGGATTCCCGGCTGATCGGCTCGATGGGTTGACCAGCGAGCTCGACGAGCTCAAGGGCGCCGTCAGGGACACAATGCAGAAGCCATGAGCCGACGCCGCGACCAAAGCGCGATGAGATTGGGATGAATCGTCATCGCGCTTTAGGTTGTTGTTTGAGCATGATCTTTTCGGAAAACCGCTTCACACTTTTCCGGATCATGCTCTAGCGCCGCACCCGAATGCCGGCCACCTCGCGGTCCCACGTATCCGCCGTCACGCCCGCATCGCGCAACACAGCCTTTTTGATCTTGCCGTTCTCCGTCAGCGGCATCTGGCTCACGATGCGCACGTAGCGGGGAATGGCAAAATAGGCGATCTGCCCTTCGCAATGCCTGACGATGTCGACGGGCTCCAATGATTGGCCAGGCTCGAGCAGAATCGCGGCCGCGACCTCGTCCTCCCCCAGTTCGGACGGCAACGGGTAAATGGCGCAAGCCGCAACGGCGGGGTGCGACAGGATAGTCTGTTCGACCTCCCAGGAGGATACGTTTTCGCCGCGCCTCCGGATCGAGTCCTTCATGCGGTCGATGAAGCGATAATGCCCATCGGAATCCCGGACCACGCGATCGCCAGAGTGAAACCACAGATTTCGCCAGGCCTCGACCGTCTTCTCCGGCATGCCAAAATAGCCGGTGGCGAACGCAAAGGGCTCTCTGGCGCGAAGGACGAGCTCGCCGGCCTGCCCATCAGGCACCTCTGAATCGTTTTCATCGACGATGCGGGCTTCGACGCCGTCGGCAAGGTACCCCATGGTCCCCGGGCGATCGGACGGGATCGTCCCCGCGAACACGAAGTTGGTCTCCGTCGACCCATAGCCGTCGACCAGCGGCACTCCGAACCGTTCGAGGAACGGCTGGTGGATCTGTGGCGGCACGCCGCCACCAAGCGCGACGCGAAGCCGATGACCCCTGTCATCTTCGGTTTTGGGCTGCGCCAGCAGCATCGACGCCATGGCGCCGAGCAGATAACCAACAGTCGCATCGTGCGCTCGCGCGCCCGCCCAAAAACCTGACGCCGAGAATTTCGGCTCCAGGACGTATGTGCACCCGTTCAACAGCGCCTGATAGAATGCGTTCAGCGCATTGGTGTGGAACAGCGGCAGCGTCGTGAACAGCACGTCGCCCTCGCCGATGCCCAGCGCCCGCGCCGAATAGATGCCCCACCAGAACAGCTGCGCCTGCGGACAGCACACGCCTTTGGCAGGACCCGTGGTGCCTGACGTATAGAGGATGGCAACGGCATCGCCTGGACGCACCGCGCCTGGGGAAGCGCCAATCCTGAGGGCGGGCAATGGTATCGACGACATCTTCGTCCCAGTCGTAGACCCGATCGTCCATGTCTGAGATGGCAGTTCGACGTCAGCGTCGACGGTCTCGATGGCCGTAAGAAACGGAGCTTCGACGACGAGCAGCGCGGGACGCGAGTTACGAAAAATATGGGAAAGCTGGAAGCCCCGTAGCGCGGTGTTGATCGGCACCACGATCGCGCCGAGCCATGCGCAGCCCAGATACACCTGGAGAAATTCCGGCCGGTTCGAGCACATCAGCGCGACCCGGTCGCCGGGCTTGATGCCGGCGTCGATGAGCGTTTGGGCCGATGCGGCCGCGATCGCGGCCGTCTGTGCATAGGTCCAGCGCGCCTTTCCGGCGACTAGCAGGACGCGATCGCCGTAGCGCTCGGCCTGCCGCGTCAGAATCGTGGAGAGGATCCTGTCCGACGGTGGAAACAGCTCGACAGCGCGCGCCCAGGGCAGCAGCATCGCATTGCCCTGCTCTACCGTCTTGCCGGCTTTTGCCTGCACGTTGCTCTCCGTCACGATCGCGCCCGATCAGGGCAGTAGCTTGTATTTTCCGTCCTCGATTTGAACCAGGATTCGCGAGCGGTCATCGACGCCGTGCCGATCCGCTGGTGTGTAGGAGTAGACGCCCTGCGTTCCGACAACCTCCTTAGTGGTGAACAGCGCCTGGCGAAGCGCAGTGCGGAATTCCAGCGAGCCCGGCTTGGCGCCAGTCGCCATCGCGCGCTTGGCCGCATCTGTGAATATCAGCCAGCCGTCGAAGGAATAGGAAGAGAACGAGTCGGTTGGCGCCTCGCCATTCGCCTTCTCGAAGGCCGCGCGGAAAGCCAGCGCAACCTTCTGGATCGGATTGTCGGCCGAAAGCTGCTCCGCCGCGGTCACCGGCCCGGTCGGGCAGATGATGCCGTTGGCAGTCTTGCCGGCGAGGCGCAGGAAATCGGCACTGATGAGGCCGTGATTGCCATACAGTGGTCCCTTATATCCGCGCTCGGACAGAGCGATCACCGGTAGCGCCCCCGGCGTTCCCGTACCCCCGAGCATAATGGCGTCCGGCCGCGCCGCGAGCGCGCGCAGCACCTGGGCCGTCACCGAGGAATCCGACCGGGCGTATCGCTCATTGGCGATGATCTTGATGTCGGCCGCCTTGGCGCTCTGCGCGAGCGAATCGTACATCAGGTCGCCAAAGGCGTCGGAGAAACCGATGAATGCGACGGTCTTCAGCCCTCGCGCCTTCATATGATCGACGATGCCCTGGACGAGGAGCGGCGTCGGTTGCGGCGTCTGCACGACCCAGGGACCGCCATCGCCGGGCGGCACCGGCGCGATCGGAGATACCGCGATCATCGGAATCTTCATTTCGATAGCGGCGGTTGCCATCGCCAGCGTCTGCGGCGCGCCTGACGTGCCGATCAGAATATCGACCTTCTCCTGCTCGACGAGCTTGCGCGCGTTGCGCGCAGACGCCGTCGGATCGGAGCCGTCGTCGAGCGAAATGACGCGAAGCTTCTCGCCGCCGATCTCGCCGACATAGGCCTCGCCCGCCGCAATCCCCTTCGCGTTCGGGATCCCGATCGAGGACACCGGCCCGCTGAGGCCGGTGATGAACCCGACGAGGATGTCTGCCTGCGCGACCTCCGGAACGGCGACGAGCAGCGCAACTGAAGCCAGCAGATTTTTCATCGAGATCATGGCACCTGTCTTTCGTTTCTTTCGTTTCTTCTATACGGCAAGCGCCATCCGCCGTGTCAGCTCGACGCCACCAGCGCGATCACGCGTAGCGGACTGCCGGAGCCGTTCTGAATCTTCAGGGGCGAAGCCACGATGACCGCGCCGGTAGCGGGAAGCAGATCGAGGTTGCAGAGGCACTGAAGGCCGTACCGGCCGCCGCCATGCAGGAAATGATGCGCAGGATACGGTGGCTGGAAATGGCCGGCCTGCCCCGCATCGGTGCCGATGGTCTCGGTGCCGAAGCCGATGATGCCGCGCTCCTCCACCAACCATTTCATGACGGCCGGGTTCGGGCCCGGCGTGTGCGCGCCGTCGTCCCTGAGGTTGGAGTAATCGCGCCAACCCTTCTTCGACCAATCGGTACGCAGCAGAACCCAGTGACGCTCGGGGATGCGTCCGTGCTTTGCCTCCCAGGCTTCGACAAGCGGGACCGTCAGCAAGAAGTCCGGATCCTTCGCCGCCTCCGCGGAGCAGTCGATGACGCAAGCCGGCGCGATCATGTCCTTCGTCGGCATGGAGTCGACGGCATTGTTCGGCAGATCCTTGCCGGTGAACCAGTGAATCGGCGCGTCGAAATGCGTGCCGGTGTGTTCGCCGAACGTCACGTTGTTCCAGTACCAGGCTGGACCGCGACCGTCATAGCGCGAAATCTCCTGGATGCGGACCGGCGCCGCCTGCCCGAATTCCGGCGGCAACACGATGACCGGAAAATCGGGACTGAGCGTAAAGGTCAGATCGACGACGCGCACCGCGCCGGAAGAAATCGCGCCCGCCAGCTCCAGGAGTTTCTTGCTCTGCATTGTCACGTCCTCCGGCTTGGTTAAAACCTTAGCTTCACCTGTCGAGCTCGCGCTCGAGCGCTTTCGGATTGGCGGCGAGACGCTGCCGGATTTCCTCCGCGACGTCCCCGACATACATCTCCTCGAGTCCGCCTCTGAGCCCGGACACGATCGCCTGCGCGACCGCGCGCGGCGCGACCTTCGGTGGTGGCACGGTCTGGAACCACTCGGTGTCAACGGGTCCCGTGAACAGGTTCATCACCTTGATGCCGCCGGGCCTCAGCTCCGCGCGAAGACAGTGAGACAGCGACAGGCAGGCCGCTTGCGACGCCGAGTAGGCGCCGAAAGCGGGCCAGTTCGCCAGCGCGTAGACCGAGAGGATGTTGGCCCAGGCGACGCTGTTGTTGATGCCATCAGCGCCGCGCATCCGCATCGCGGGCCCGAAGGCCTGCGCGAGATTGATGAAGCCGAGATAGGCCTGGTCGATCTCGTCGCGCGCGATGCTCGTGCCCCTGCGGTCCAGGAGGCCGCCGGGCCGCACATATTCCGTCGTGTTGACGAGGATATCGACCTTGCCGCCGATGTCGGCTGCGAGATCAGTCGCCGACTTTTCGTCGGCCGCATCGAGCGTCACGACTTCGATCCCCTCCTGCCCGCGCAGCAGCTTCTCGCCGGCAAACGGCCGCCACGGTTCGGCGACGCCGACGAACACCGTCTTTGCGCCCGCAGCCTTCAGCGCCGCAACGGCCTCCTGGCCGACCACGCTGCGGCCGTTGGTCACCAGCACCCGCCGGAACTTCGGATCGGCCGTCATTTCCCGCCACTGCCTGTCATCTGCCATGTTGGGGGTCTCCCCCTCGGGTCGGGCAAAGGCCACCGCCTGACCGCTCTTGTCGAGCTGAAACGACATGAGGACGGGCGCGCCCTCGCTACAGTCGGCATGCAGATGCGCCACCATCGTCGGACCGACGTCCATCTTGACGAGCCCAATGCGCCAGGGCACCCGCTCGCGGAAGTAGACGTCGCTCGGCACGCGCGCCGTCGTCTCAGCCAGGAGGGTGCCGCGACGCGGCGCATCGACGAACGCAAGACCGGCCGACAGGCAGGCGGGGCACGCCTCGCGTGCCGGATACGCGAAGGCGCCGCAGCCCTCGCAGCGCTGGAGCATGAAGCGTCCTTCGGCGGCGGCGCGCGTGAACCCGTGCGATGTTCTGCTGCGCGGCCGCGGCGGCGATGCAGGTAGCCGCGTCCGCAGCAGCGGGTTCTTGCGCCGAGGCGGTTCAATCGGATCGATCATCGCGAAGGCCCTGCAAAGATCGCGGCACCCGAGGCCAGGCCGCGGTCATAGTTGATCATACCGAATCCCGAGGTCAAACCGAGCTTTGCATCCTTCACTTGTGTGGGACCGGCTGCTCCCAGGACCTGCCGCAGCCCTTCGACGAGACCGAGATAGGCGCCGGCTGCACCGGCCTGTCCGACCGACAGCTGTCCGCCCGAGGTATTGTGCGGGAAGTCGCCGTCAATCGTGAGATCGTGCTGGCGCACGAATTCTGCGCCCTCGCCCTTGTTGCAGAAGCCGAGATCCTCGAACTGCATCATCGTGATGACCGGATAGTCGTCATAGGTCTGGACGATATCGAGATCGTCAGGCCTCACGCCGGCCATCGCGTAGAGCTCACCGACGTCCATCGCCCAACCGCCCCTCACCTGCATCTGGTCGTCGGCGAAAGCGTTGTGCCGCTCGATCGTCGACAGCAATCGCGCGGCCGGCAATCCGAGCGATGCCGCGGTCTCGTCCCGCATCACAAGGAAGGCCTCGGCGCCGGCGCAGGGCATTACGCAATCGAAGAGATGAATGGGATCGGAAATCGGACGGGCCGCCAGATATTGCTCGATCGTCAGCGGCGCCTTCATCAGCGCATGCGGGTTGCGCAGCGCGTTGGCGCGCTGGGCGACCGCGATCCTGCCAACATCCTCGCGCGTGACGCCAAACGTCCGCATATAGTTGCGCGCAATCAGCGCGAAGCTCGCATTGGCGCCGCCCGCACCATAGGGATAGACCGCATCCTGGTTGAAGCGCGAGAAATTCTCGAGCGTCAGGCGGAAGGAATCGACGTGGTTGGTGTCGCCGGCCACGCAAGCCACGATGTCGGCATCGTGCGCCTGAACCGCGCGCGCGGCCTTCCGCAACGCTGCGATGGCGCTGGCCCCGCCGAGCGGGATCGTGTCCAGCCATCTCACGCACAACCCAAAATGCTGCGTCAGTCCGATCCCGCTGTCGGTTCCCATGGTGAAGCTGGAGACGCACAGACCGTCGATGTCGGAAGCCTTGATGCCGGCCTGCGCAACGAGCGCGCTCAGCGCCCGGCCGATCCACCATTGCGCGCTGTCGATGGAATAGCGCACATAGGGGATCGTGACGGGAGCCGCCATCACGATGCCGTCGTACGGCGTGCGAAGCGAATTTTTCACCGGCTGCCTGCCTTGCTTACCCGCCTCAGATCACCGCCAGCTTCACATCGATATTGCCGCGAGTCGCGTTCGAATAAGGGCACCGCTCGTGCGCGCCTGCGACGATTTCCTCCGCCACCGATTTCTCGACGCCGGGCAGGCTCACCTTCAGTTCAACCGCGAGCGCGTAGCCGACAGGGACCGGTCCCATGGCAACCTTCGCAGTGACGGACGGCTCGGCCGACGGCACGATCTTCCGGGTGCGCGCCACGAGCTTGACGGCGCCAAGAAAGCACGCGGCATAACCGGCCGCAAAGAGTTGCTCCGGGTTGGTCCCCTCGCCGCCGGGTCCGCCCAGCGATTTCGGCAAGGACAGCGACACCGCCAGCAGGCCGTCGGCACTCGCGGCCTTGCCGTCGCGGCCTCCGGTTGCCGTCACTTCGGTCTCGTAAAGGATCTTCTCGGGTCTCATCATGTCTTGCTCTCCAGAACTGGTCGGTGCCCCCGGCGCTAACGCTCGTTACGCGCGAGCAGCGCGCGGAAATCGTCGCGGGCGAGTGCGCTGGCACGCTTGAAGCTCGGCCCTCGGCTCGGCTCGGTGCCATTGAGCCGCCTGAGCTGTACCCACATCTCAGCGCTCTTCAACGCCATCGCGGCGCAATTCACCACAGGCGCGTGTCCGACCTTCATGCCGTGCTCCCGCCCAATCAGCAGACCCGGCAGCACACCGGCAGGGATCACCACGTCGGCCCCGCGCTCCACCAGCGGAAGGGCGCAGGCGATAAAATCCGCGATCATCCGGGCATGGGCCACCTGATCGCCCGCGAACGCACTTGCGAAGTCCTCCGGCTTGCAGCCGAGGCCGGTCACGTGGACGACGCGATCCGCAAGGCCGTAACGTTCGGCCTGTTCGTAGTGCCAGACCTCGAAGACGGGATCGAGCGTCACGAGGCCGAGGCGCCGGCCGAGTTGCGAGGACGCAAGCAACGTCGCCTCGCCAGTTCCGATCACGGGAATGGCGAGCGTCGAACGGAGCTCGTAAAGTCCGGGATCCTGGAAGTGACCCATCACGAACGCGTCGAACCCGGCCTCCTCGGCTGCAATGCCGTTGTCGATCGCCTGAACGGCACAGCGCAATTCAGCGAGCCGGCCGAACTCCCGATCCGGCGGCGAAATGCCCTCGACATGAACCGTCGTACCGGGCGCGGCGATGTTGTTGAGATACTCCGACAGCAGCGCCATATAGGGCGCATTCACGCTCGCATCGACGAAACTTTGCCAGAAGATGCGCATCGCCCTTCTCCTCAAACGGTGACGGGAGGATCGGCCGCCGGCTGCCGATGGAGATATTTCAACCATAAACTAATTGTCGCGTCAAATGCGCGCGGCGGAGCCGGCCAAGCGCACCTCCTGATCGCGACGAGGAGGAGGATTTCGTGGGTCAAAGAGACCAAGGAAATGGCGCACTCTGACGGAATTGTATGCAACAACATTTTTTTCTGACAGCGCCGTGACACGTGTTGACGACGCCACGGATAATACTTTAGGCTTTAAGTAATCCGCCCCCGGCAGCTGGCCGGTGGCCATGACAATGATGTTGCAGGGCACCGATTTTGAGAGACTCGATCGCGTGGACTATCGTCAGGCCTGAATGGCCGGCAGCAACATCGCCGGTCGCGCAACGCGGCTGCGGCATTTGCCTTCCTTCGCTTCGACAGATGCCCGCCGGCTTCCACCGACCCACCCGCCATTTGAGCGGCACGCCTCGCCATGGCCGCTGACGCCCGGCCGAGCGAACTTTCTTTCGCCGCGTCTGGCGCTGCAGCAATGCCTTCAATCGGTTCGTTCGCGGCTCGGGCTCCCTGCCCGGCTTCCAGACATTCGTACCCAGCATCTATGGAGGACAACGCAAATGCGGCAGAAGACTCTTAGCCTAATCGCACTGGTCGCCGGCGTCTTCGCAGCGCCGGCTGCGCAGGCCGACATCACCATCGGCTTTGTCACCTCGCTGAGCGGCAACGGCTCGTCGATCGGCATCCCCTATGGGCGCGGCATCAATGCCGCCTATGAATACAAGAAGACGATCAACGGCGAGACCGTCCGCCTGATCCAGCTCGACGACGGCTCCGATCCGTCGGCCGCGACGCGCAACGCGCGCAAGCTCGTCGAAGAAGAGAAGGTCGACCTCCTGATCGGCACGGCGACGGCGCCCTCGACCATCGCCATGGCGGCCGTCGCCAGCGAATTGAAGGTGCCGATGATCGCGGTCTCGCCGATCGGCAAGCTTCCGGAATCGCCGGAGCAATGGGTCGTCTCGGTGCCGCAGCCGGCTTCACTCCTCGTCAAGATCGTCGCAAGATCGCATGAAGCGCGACGGCATGAAGAACATCGGCTATATCGGCTTCTCCGATGCGTGGGGCGACCTCGTCTATAACGGTGCCAAGGCCGCCGAGCCCCTTGACGAAATCAAGGTCCAGACCAACGAGCGCTATGCCCGCACCGATACCTCGGTGACCGCGCAGATCCTCAAGGTCATGGCCGCACGTCCCGACGCCGTGCTGATCGGTGGCTCCGGCACGCAGGGCGCGCTGCCTCTCCTCACGCTCTCCGAGCGCGGCTTCAAGGGAAATACCTACGGCACTGTGGCGCTCGTCAATCCGGACTTCGTCAATGTGGGCGGCAAGGCCGCCGATGGCATCCAGGTCTCCGCCGGCCCCGTGATCGTGGCCGAGCAGCTTCCGGACGAGCACTTTGCCAAGAAGATCGCGCTCGATTTCCGCGCGATCTACCAGAAGACCCACAACATTCCGACCACCGACGGGTTCTCCGCCTACTCCTTCGACGCCTGGCTGATCTTTGCCAACGCCGCCGAGCGGGCGCTGAAGACCGCAAAGCCCGGCACAGCGGAATTCCGTACCGCGCTCCGGGACGCCATCCTCAGCACCAAGGAACTGCCCGGCGTGCATGCCGTCTACAACTTCAAGCCCGGTGCAGTGACCGGCGTCGACGAGCGCTCGCTGGTCGTGGTCCGCTTGACCAGCGGCGCCTGGAAGTACGCGCCATAAACGAAAGACGGCAGGCGGTCAGAACGGGGGAACGGCGTCTCAATGACGAGCGACATCGCGGCCATTCTTGCGATCGACGGGATCGCCACCGGCGCAGTCTACGCGCTGGTGGCGATCGGAACCGTCCTCATCTTCACGGTGACGCGGGTCATCTTCATTCCCTTTGGCGACATCGCCGCGTTCACCGCGCTGACGCTGGCCGCCCTCGACGCCAAGCGCTTTCCGGGGACCGGCGCGCTGGTCGTGATCCTGGCCTGTCTCGCAACCCTGATCGAAATCATTTCGCTCATGCGCGACGGTGAGATTCGCCTCCTGCCGCGCGCACTTCTCTTCTATCTGGTCCTGCCATTGGCGGTAGTCGGCGCCGCCTGGCTCGTCATGCGCATGGACCCGCCGCTGGCCGTCCGGCTCGTGCTCGCGCTGATGCTGATCACGCCGATCTCCCCGCTGCTCGACCGGATCGTGTTCCGCCCGATCGCCGACGGTACCGTGCTCCTGCTGTTGACGGTGTCCGTGGCGTTGCACTTTGCGCTGGTGGGCCTTGGTCTCCTGTTTTTCGGTCCCGAAGGGGTTCGGACCGAACCGCTGACGTCGTTCTCGACGGAGTTCGCCGGCGTCCTGATTTCGGGCCAGACCATGCTGATCGTGATCGCGGCGCTCGTCTTCAGCGGCCTCCTTTATCTCTTCTTCGACTTCACGCTGGTCGGCAAATCCCTGCGCGCCACGGCCGTGAACCGGACCGGCTCCCGGCTGATGGGAATACGGCCGGCGCGTGCCGGCACCATCGCCTATCTCCTGGGCTCGCTGATGGCGGGCGTTTCGGGCATTCTGATCGCGCCGGTGAATACCGTGTTCTACGATTCCGGCTTCCTGATCGGTCTCAAGGCGTTCGTCGGCGCCATCGTCGGCGGCATGACCAGCTATCCCGGTGCCGCGATCGGCGCCGTAGGTGTCGGCATTCTCGAAAGCTTCGCATCCTTCCAGAGCAGCGCGCTGAAGGACGTCATCGTGTTCTCGCTGCTGATCCCGATCCTGATCTGGCGGTCCCTCGCCTCGCTGCATTCCGAGGAGGAGATCGAGGAATGACCCGCTTTCATGTCCAGCTTGCGGCAGTGGCAGCGGTGGTGTGCCTCGCACTCGCGCCCCTCGTCCTGAGCCCGTTCAGCGTCACGCTGATGAACTATATCGGCATCTATTCGCTCGTCGCCATCGGCCTTGCGCTCCTCACCGGCGTCGGCGGCATCGTGTCGTTCGGACAGGCAGCGTTCGTCGGCATCGCAGCCTATGCGACCGCCTGGGTCTCCGCCTTGAACGGGCAATCGCCCTGGCTCGGCCTCCTGTTTGGCGTGGTGTTGACCTGCAGCGTCGCGGCGGTCCTCGGCGTCGTCACCTTGCGGCTTCAGGGCCATTTCCTGTCGCTCTCGACCGTCGCATGGGGGCTTGCGATCGGCTTCCTGTTCGGCAACGTCGAAGGGCTCGGCCGTTTCAACGGCATCTCGTCGATCCCGCCGATCAGCCTCGGTTCGTTCGCGCTCGTCTCCAGCGCGCAGATCTATTTCCTGATCTGGGGCATTGTCGCCGTGGTGCTCTTCCTCGGCTACAATCTCCTGGACTCCCGGCTCGGCCGCGCCATGCGGGCGCTGCGCGGCGGCAACACGCTGGTCGAAAGTCTCGGCATCAATGCCTTCCAGATCAAGCTCGTAACCTTCGTGATCGCGGCTTTCCTGGCCTCGCTCTCCGGATGGCTCTACGCACATATGAGCCGCTTCATCAGCCCGGGCCCGTTCGACGCCGGCATGGGCATCGAATATCTGATGATGACGATGGTCGGCGGCGCGGGCAGCCTGCTCGGCGGCGTCGTCGGCGCCGCCATTGTCACCCTGCTCAAGAACAGCGTGCAGGATTACCTGCCGCTGATCGCCAAGGGCGCATCCGGGCAGCTCGAGATCGTCGCCTTCTCTGCGCTGTTCATCCTGTTCCTGCAATGGGCGCGGCAGGGCATCGTGCCTTTCGTTGCGCGCTATCTGCCGAAGACAAAACGCGAGCGGCCGCAGCCGGCGCCGCCGCTATCGCGCCGTCCCCAGCCGACGCCGGGCGAGCTTCTTCTGAAGGTCGATGGCGCCGAGCGCCGGTTCGGCGGCCTCGTCGCGGTCAACAATGTCAGCTTCGAAGTGCGATCCGGTGAAATTCTTGCCGTGATCGGACCGAACGGCGCCGGCAAGAGCACGATGTTCAACTGCCTGACAGGTGCGCTCCGGGTCAACAAGGGCGAGATCGTCTTTGCGGGACGTCCCATCACGCGTGATCCTCAATCCCGCATCGCCAGGGCCGGCGTCGCCAGGACATTCCAGCATGTGAAGCTGCGGCCGCGCATGAGCCTCCTCGAAAACGTCATGCTCGGCACCTACGGCCGCACCAGCACCGGCCTGCTTGCCGGCGCCTTCCGCCTCAACCAGCGCGAGGAAGCCAGCACCCGGCATGAGGCGCTGATGCAGCTCGAGCGCGTCGGGCTTGGCGACAAGCCGTTCGAGCTCGCGGGCAATCTTCCCCTCGGCAATCAGCGCATCCTGGAGATCGCGCGCGCACTCGCCGCAGACCCCGCATTGCTGGTGCTGGACGAGCCGGCAGCCGGCCTGCGCCGCCAGGAAAAGTTGAGGCTTGCGGAGCTCTTGCGCTCGCTGCGGGCGGATCACCTCACTATCCTCATCGTCGAGCACGACATGGAATTCGTGATGTCGCTGGTCGACCGCATCGTGGTGCTCGATTTCGGGTCCAAGCTTTGCGAGGGCGTCCCGAGCGCGATCCGCAACGACGAGCGGGTGCAAGAGGCCTATCTCGGAGGCGTCGCGTGAGCGAAATGTTTTCCATGACCGACGTGACCGTCTGCTACGACAACGTCGAAGCCGTCCGCAACGTCTCGCTGTCGGTCGAGGAAGGGCAGATCGTCACCGTCATCGGCCCGAACGGCGCCGGCAAGACCACGCTGCTGATGGCAGCCATCGGGCTGCTCGCATCGCGCGGCCGCATGATGTTCCAGGGCGGCGACATCGGCAGGATGTCCGTCGAGGACCGCGTCGAGCGCCGGCTCTGCCTCGTGCCCGAAAAGCGCGAGCTGTTCTCCGAGATGTCGGTTGCCGACAACCTTCTCCTGGGCTCGTACAGCCTGCGCGACCGCTCCGGCGTCCAGAAGACCCTCGATGAGGTCTATGATCGCTTCCCCCGACTGAAGGAGCGGCAGCGCCAGGCCGCCGGCACGCTCTCCGGCGGCGAGCGCCAGATGCTCGCGCTGGGGCGCGCGCTGATGGCCAAGCCGAAACTGCTGATGCTCGACGAGCCGAGCCTTGGCCTCGCACCACTAATCGTGCGCGAGATCTTCCGCACCATCGCATCCTTGCGCGAGCTGGGCGTCTCCATCCTGCTGGTCGAGCAGAACGCGCGCGCCGCGCTCGAGACCGCCGACTACGGCTATGTGCTGGAGACCGGCGAGGTCGTGCAGTCCGGCCCTGCCAAAGATCTGATCCACGATCCCCGGCTGATCTCCGCCTATCTGGGCGGGCACTAAAGGGCGAGATCAGGCTCCGTCCCGAGGCTTCGGCGAGCCCACAACCAAAACATCGAAAACAACCCCATGCAAAGTAGCCCATGGCCGCCGGCGCGACGATATGCTACTTTTCCGAATTTGTTTGACACGTGACCCCTTCAGAGACCTGCCAACAGCCGGTCACGATGTCTGGATTGACGTAGTCGGCGGGGAACCATATGACGGTTGGCCACTTAAGTTGTCGCGGCGCTCTGCGTCGCAGGCTGCGTCTTTTCAGACATAGTGCGGCGAATTAGGAGTTCTAACGAATGCAAGTCTTGGTTCGCGACAATAATGTCGAGCAGGCGCTTCGAATTCTTAAAAAGAGAATGCAACGCGAAGGCGTGTTCAGAGAAATGAAGCGGGCAAGCTTCTATGAGAAGCCCTCGGAAAAAGCGGCACGCCAGAAGTCCGAGGCGATTCGCCGCGCTCGCAAGCTGGCCCGGAAACAGGCCATTCGAGAGGGATTGATTGCCGCCCCAGTCAAGAAACCCAATGATAAGCGTCCGACCCGCGCGCTTCCGAGCGTCGCAGCCACGAACCCCAAACAACCATAACCAATTCGGCTGCGCCTTGAAGGGATAGAACTCCCCGACGTTGAATCCGTAGAGGAAGAAGCTGCTCGCTCATTGGTAGACATGGCAAAGAACGCAGTCAGGGGTAACGGCGATAGCTCCCCACGGCACCGAATGGCCATCGAAGTCCAAGATGACAACGGCCCGGTGCTGCAGGCTAAGTTCACGTTCGAAATGGACCAGACAAGGCATTGACGCTGCCACAGTTGGCACCTTTCGCCGGGTTTTTGTGTGTCTTTTTTGCTATACGCGATGCGTGCGTTGGGCGTAGGCTGCCGTCATCACCGCGCCGCCCGTGGCCTTTATCGGTGACTGAGAGTGTTGTGCTCCCGCCCTCACAGTAGAAGGGAGCGTCTCATGCTCGACGCGCAGCTCACTAACAAGCTTTCACCCCGCGAGACGATGTGGCCCCGCTGCCCGAGGTGCGGAGGCAAGGTGGCGGTTCTCAGGGTTGTACCGGGAAGACCGGGGTTCGAGCACCGAACCTTGAGGTGTACTAACTGCCCAACGATATACGAAGCACAAGCTCCCGCAGACCCGATTAATTCCGAAGCTATGGGCTGGCTTCACAGTGGATTGAACCCGCCTCGATAAAGGCGGGTGGGGTCCTTGGCAGTGGAACCTGCGCTACTCAGCTTCCGGCCTCGCGCCATCGATCCGGTGCCGCTCCCGGTGAGCCAGCGGGCGTTAGATACAGGGCGCTGTGTCCAAAACGACCCCATTGTGGTATTCCTCCAAGGAACAAACATAGAGGAAACGCCAATGGCAACGGGTACGGTGAAGTGGTTCAACGGTCAAAAGGGGTTCGGCTTCATCGCGCCGGATGACGGCGGCCAAGACGTTTTCGTGCATATCAGCGCACTAGAACGCGCCGGACTTTCTGGCTTGGCAGAAGGCCAAAAGATTTCCTACGAAGTCAAAGTCGACCCCAAGCGTGGCAAAAGCAGCGCAGAAAACCTGCGCGTTTGATGTCGGGCAAACCCGACAGTCAGTCTCCAGAGCAGCTTGCCAAAGCTAACAGGCTGCGACTAGCTAGAGCGGAAGCCGAGACGGCACTCCAAGAAGCCGAAGCTAAGGCTGTCGCCGTTCGCGCGAATATGGAGCGGCTTCGGGCTTTACGGCTGGCTCAAGAAGCACAAGCTGTCCGCACGGAAATCGCTACACAGAGACCCGCTACAAAGCCAAAACCAAAGAAGCGATAAGTGAACAAGAGGCCGCCGCAGTTGGCGGCCTTTTACTATGTTCGCCTGACCGGTGACGTCGGCCCGGAACGGACTTGGGCTAAAGATATTCCCGCATCTGCTCGGTTGCCGGCCATCTAAGGCGAACTAACACATCATGTCATGTGCTATACACCAGTCCGGGCCATTTTCGGGTGCCGGCCTCCCCTGTATCCTCGTAGTTTGCCACCGATAGCCGCGACCGAGCATGCACTGTTTGAATGCAGCGGTATCCGCAAGGCCTCGAATGTCACCAGTCTGGCTATAGCAAAAATCGAGCGCGGCTTGTGAGATAGCGGCACCGCGCGGGTGCCCGTGCGGCCTAATGAGATCCCGGTAAACCTCATTTACAACTTGGCCGGCGCGCGCAGCAACGGAGCTTACAAGCAAAATAACCAAAATAATTACCGCCCGTTGCATGGCTCGCAACCTCTCCGGTTTTTTGAATGACCTCAACTGGTTCGAAGCTGTCAATCACTGTTCATCGCGTAGCCCTCGCCATCAGACAAACCGGGACACCGTTGATCGCAGCCTGCTCGAACGTCTCCCAGCCGAGACGCGCATAGAGGGCTTCGTTCCTTGGCGTGAAAAGATAGATCTTGTCGAACCCGAGCCGATCGGCTTCCGAGATCGCGGCCAATGCGAGCTTTGAGGCAATGCCTCTGCCACGTTGCGCCGGCGGCACAAATACCGACGACAACCAGGGCGTGAGATGTTTATGGATTAGCGTGGTCGCAGCGATGTTGGCCGAGCCGACGAGATCGCCCTCATCGGTTGAGATCGCCACCAGGGAGATCGGCAGGCGCGCTTTGTCACTGGCGCCTCTCAGCCGTTCGGCACGTTGCGCCACGGTGCTGTTGGGGCTCAGATAGCCAAACTCCGCTTGCTGCCACGCCGCAACGGTCGGAATGTGATGCTTGTGGTCGAGCAGGTGACGGATCTCGACGCTCATCTCGTGACCAGTCATTCCCTCGGTCCGATCTTAGCCTGAAAGCGGACCAACGTGGGCCTTAGCGTGCCAGCAGAGACAGCCCAACACCGATTGCAATCAAGAGCATCATAACGAGTGTCGGCCGCACAGGTATTGGCGCTCCGGGTCGGAACGTCCGCAGTGTGGTGGCTACATACAACATCGGTACGAGCGCGGCAGCCGAGATGGTCAGGATCGCCCACGGTGCCCAGCGCTCACCCTCATGAAGCGCGAAACACAACCACAACAACGTGACACCAAGGGTAGCGAAGCCGCCCCCGATGATTTTTAGCATACCGAGAATGACCGCCTGAACTCCGGGATCGAGTTCAGCGAAAGGCTTTCCGGCCACGACGGCATGATACGGCAAATATTCCTCGCGCCGCATATACCTCACGCCGAACAAAATCCCACCGAGTGCAACAACAAGCACCGCCACCAGCGCAAAGTTCAACATTTTCGAATACGAGCCCCATTTGATCGGATGATTGTATACAGCACAACGAGGCGACCTCGCAGGAGTTTCCTGATATGAAGCCAGGAGGAGACGTATCCGAAGCACTATTCGGCGTGCTCACTGAACGACGCGATCGCTTGCCGGTTGCGGTTGACCAGCAGGCGCGTCACGTCCGGCCGTGAATAGTGGCCTGCCTGATCAAAATTCTGCCGCTCGCGCCGTACCATCCGCTGATCCAGTGTTGCAACGATCAAGTCCTCGATGTCCGTCACAGGCGCAACGATCCACTCGCCGTCCGGCCCGGCGATACATGACCCACCATTCGCCAGCACATTCGGGCATTTTTCAAGCATGGCTCTCGCGGGACTGTCCGGCGGCACGTCACTTTTCCGCATTAGGCCAGAGACGGCTAACACATAGCTCCTACCTTCACGAGCGAGGAAGCGCGTGGTGCCTTCCGTATTGCGCAAGTTACCCGGCCAAAGGGCCACGTGCAGATCTTCGCCCTGCGCATAAAGTGCTGCACGCGAGAGCGGCATCCAGTTTTCGTAACAGTTGAGCCCACCGACATTGAAAGGGCCGACGGGATGTACTTGCAGGCCGTTGCCGTCGCCAGGCGCCCAGCTCAAGCGTTCTTCATACGTCGGCATCAACTTGCGATGTACTGACGCGATCTTCCCGTCGCTGCCGATGTGGACGCGTGAGCAGTAGACGCTGTGGCCGCCACGATCAGCCGGGCGCTCGATAATCCCAAGCATCACCGCGAGGCGAAGTTCCTCGGCAACCTTGGTCACGGGCTCGAGGTGGCCGGCCTCAATCTGGACGGCTTGATCGAGGTAATGCGCGTGAATTTCCTTCTGAAGGCTTGACTCAAATCGTGCGCCGTCGGTGTGCTCGATCCAGAAGGGGTAACCGGGCGCAAGCGCCTCGCCAAACGCGACGAAGCTGCAGCCACGATTCGCTGCTCTCACACAACAATCGACCACTTTTTCCGTTGTTGCCCTGCGCTCCAGCCAGACCGGCGCAATCTGGGCCAAACCAACAGTCAATTGATCGTGGTCAACGGTGGACATCGCAAAATTCCGCTTTGCTTTCTCGCTTTGCAGGATTGCTAGTCGGCGCTATAGCATCAGTCAAATTAATCCTACGCATGAGACTCGATCTTGTTTTCTAATATCACTCTGGTCCAGACACGCTGCTTTTGCGGTGTCGCGGAGAAAGGCAATTTCACAATTGCGGCCAATCATCTGTGCCTGTCGCAGTCAGCGGTCAGCCAGGCGGTGGCCGCATTGGAGAGAACACTGGGTGCACAGCTTCTTGTGCGGGGTCGGGATGGCGTCACGCTGACGAGCGCAGGCGTCGCGGCGCTGGCTGAGGCCCGCGCGGTCCTGGCGGCGGTCGAGCGCCTCGCAGGCAGCGTCCGCCGTTCAGCCGCATTGAGCGGCAGCTTGCGCATCGGCGTTGTCCAGAGTGCCGCGATACGCTTGTTGCCGGGCTGGCTTCGTCAGCTTCGTGCCGCCCATCCCGATATTTCGGTGACGCTCTACGAAGGAACCGATCCTGAAGTTACCGCATGGGTCCAAGCGGGGATCGTTGAGGTCGGATTCACCAGCCGCACGCTCGCGGAGTTGACCGCGTTGCCTGTCTTCCAGGATGATTACGTCGTGCTGGTACCTCATGGGCATGCCTTCGCCGCAAGAACATCCGTTGCACTGAAGGATCTGGACGGGCAACGCATGCTGTTGTCTGGAGGCGGGTGCGAAACGCTCGTTCAGGAACTCTTGGCGACCGCCTCCAGCAATCCCGACATTGTCTGCCTTGTGCGCGACAATGCAACGCTAACGAGCATGGTGAGCGAGGGGCTTGGGCTCACTATCATGCCCGAACTGGCGTTGCCGCTGGATCAGCAAGGTTTCGTTACGATCAAACTGCGCCCGAACATGCGTCGTACACTTCATGCCGTCACAAGGAGTCCTGACGAGCTCGGGCCCGTACCCTTGGCATTTCTGAAGCTGGTCAAGCGCAACCGGAGGTCAGAAGCAAGCAGCCAATCAACGCTGCAAAAAGCAAAGCTGTCACGGCCCAGGTGAGCCGCTTCGAGTGACCGCCAAGCACCGCTCTACGACGAGCTTGCGGCCAGCTACCTTGCTTTCGTCCAGCTCGCATCCATCCGGCTAAGGCTGACTGCCGTCAATCAGTCCGCGCCCTGAGACCTCTTGAGCCGAACCGTCCTCGTCAGCATCGGAAAGTGCTTGTTGCCCCCCGCGAACGGCGGAAACTGGACGAAATCCGCACGCATGCGCTTGATCACGTCTGAGGCCAGCGCGTGCGACAGCGCGTCTGGGCTGTCGAACAGCAGCTTGTTGCGCTGCATGTACGCGACCCGCCGCGACGGCAACCGGTCGACCCAATCGATGCCCGTGTAGATCTCGACCTGGCGAACGTTCGGGAAGGTCCGCATGATCGACGGATGATGCTCCAGATAATGCAGGTTCCAGGCATTGAGATCGTCAGCCGGCCCGGGATAGTGGACGAGGTAGCTGCACGGGCTCGTCGTTCCCTCGGGATGCGCGGCAAGGTCGACCGAAAACGAGCGCGTCACCATCGCCTGATGCGTGACATCGAGTCCCGCAAGGCTCGGCAGGCCTCCACCCGCCGCGAGGTTAGCGAGAACTCCGCCGCGGTCGAGTGCCGCTTCGCAGGCGAAGAGGTCCGGAAAGCGCAGTTGAACGGCGAAGGTCGGACCCGAACCATCGGCCCCGTGGGGGTGGTCGACGGAATGCTCCAGCGGCGTGAACAGCAAGCCCTCGGTCATGTGCGGGACCGATCCGATCACGGCCGCCGCGGCGGCAAGATCATCGGACTGGATCCGGCGTTCGCCGGCCGGATCGGAGAACGTCATGAAGAACGAGATCATCAGGAAACTACCTCCGTGCCCTCCCCCACGTGCAAACGCGCCACGAGCGCGGTACGGACGTCGTCGGGCCAGGAAACGGCATGGTGATCGACGAGAGACGTCGCGGCAAGGATCTGGCGGGCCTTCCACCGCGTCCCGCCTGCACCCGAGACCACGTGCGCCAAATGGAGCGAGGCGCGGCCGACCTTGCTGATGTGCAGGCTGAACGTCAGGAGATCGCCGAACTTCGACGGCCGTGAAAAATCACAGGTGAGATGCACCGTCGGGGTCCCGATCTTCCGGACCGTGATCAATTCCGGCCATGGAAAACCGATCGTCGCCCAGAACTCCTCGACGACGCCGTTGAGGATGTTCAGGTAGGACGGAAAGTAGGCGATGCCCGAGGGGTCGCAATCCCCGAACCTCAATTCGCGATCGAATGAGAACTGCGTCATCAGATCGCAACAACGGGGTGCCTGATGACACCGACGCCATCGACGCCGGCTTCCACGACGTCGCCGGGCCACAGCCATTCTTGCGGAGACATGCCGGCGCCGACGCCTTCGGGCGTTCCGGTCGCGATGATGTCGCCGGGCTCGAGCGTCATGCCCGACGAGATGTCGGCAATCAGGACCGGGATATCGAAGATCATGTATTTGGTGTTGGAGTCCTGCTTCATGACGCCATTCTTGGTCAGCCAGAGCCTGAGATCATGCGGATCGGGAATCTCGTCCGCCGTCACGATGCAGGGGCCGAACGGCGCGTAGGTGTCCATGCCCTTGGAGAAGATCCACTGGCCGGCGCGGCGATTGTCGCGCGCGGAAATATCGATCATCACCGAATAGCCGAAGACGTGATCCATCGCTTTCTCGACCGGGATGCGCGTCGCGGTCTTGCCGATGATGACGGCGAGCTCGACCTCCCAGTCGAGCTGCTGCGTCATCTTCGCATTGTGCTGGATGGCCGCGCCGGGACCAATTACCGAGGTCGGCGGCTTGGAGAAAACGACCGGCTGCTTCGGCAGATCCTTGTCCGTATCCAGGCTCTTGGCGGACTCCGCCACATGCGCGCGGTAGTTCAGCCCGATGCCGAAGATGTTCTTCCGCGGTCGCGGAATCGGCGCTTGCAGCTTTGCATCTTCGATCGGAACGGCGGAGCCGACCGGTAGGCGACCGCTGGCGCTCTCCAGGCACTCCTTCAGCGCCGGCAGCAGCGTCGCGCCGTTGTCGATGAACGACAGCATGTCGCACGGCCAAGCCTGGTCACGCGATGCCCCCAGGCGCTCGACGTCGACAACCAATCCATTGACGAGAACTCCAAGGCGGGCGCCGCTGGAGCCCAGGGTGTAGGTGACAAGACGCATGAAGGTTTTTATCCGACTTTTCTGGTTGAATTCTGCAAGGACACGTCAGGCGGCGACCGGCTGATGACCCGCATTGTCGCCATAGGCCTCTTCCCGGTAGAGACCGAGGCCCTCGATAACGGGCAGGTCGTTGAAGCAGAACAGGCAGGCATCCTCGCTCGAAGATGCATTGCCGTGCTCGTGCCAGGCCCAGGAGGGAACGCAGAAAATGTCACGCTCCTGCCACTCGAAGCGCTTGCCGCCGATCACCGAATAGCCGCTTCCCTTGGCGACCTGGTAGATGAAGCTTCCGGTGTGCCGATGCGACTTCGTTGTCTCGCCCGGCCGCAGCAACTGCATGCTCGCGCCGATCGTCTGCATCACGTGCCCGCCGGTGATCGGATTGACGTAGTTCATGAGGATGCCGTCATAGGGCGATCCGTCGGTCGCGGCGGCATATTTTCGCAAAGCGTCGTAGGTCGGCTCCCACTCGTATTTGAACATGGGCGAATAGCCCTTCGACCATTTCGAGTCAGCCGGCCGAAGACCGGGATTGCCCCAGGTCCTGGTCATGTCGTCGACGGGGTAGCCGGACTCCTCCTGCTGGATCTTCGGATGCACGACGAAGAAATTGGCTTCCAGCGCATTGACGAGGGGAATATCGAGCCCATCCTGCCAGATGCAGACCGAGCCGTTACCCTCGACGCCATGCTCGTGCCAAGTGCCGTTCGGCGTCAGCACGAAATCGCGCGCCCCCAGCGTCATCTTGTGACCGTCAACGATGGTGTAGGCGCCCGCCCCTTCCATGATGAAGCGCAGGGCGGAGGCCGAGTGCGCATGGGCCGAGGCCACTTCGCCCGGATGCATCACCTGCAATCCCGAATAGAGCCAGCCGACCGCGGCCGACACCTCGCGGCGACCGGGATTGTTGAGGTAGATCACCCGCCGTCCCGCCTTCTCCGGCGAGACCAGCTCCACCGAGCGCAGCACGTGCTCACGCAGATCGCTGTAGCGCCAGAGCACGGGAATAGATGCCGACTGCGGCTGCCACGGCTCGATCTTGTTTGCCACCGTCCACAGCGCGCCCGCCTCGTACTTTTCGAGGTCCTTGTAATAGGCCTTGAGCTCGGGGGTATCCTCGACATTGGCCCGGCCGATGATGTTTTCGCGCATCCTGTCCTCCAAGTCCTGTCTCAAAAGTCCCGTCTCAAAAGTCCTGTCGCGAAGGCGCAGCGGAAGGCGGCGCCGCCGGAGCCGTCATTCCGATTTTCCGGGGATCGACGAGAAGCCCGCCTGTTCCCCCGCTTCGCCCGCAGCGTGCTCTCCCTCCGAGAGGCCAAGCGGCGCGAGCGGGCGACGATTGACCCTCAGATCGAAAATGTCGAACCGGTTGTAGTGCCCGACGATGTCATGCATCTGCTTCGGCTGAATGCAGCGCTCGAGGTCGATGTCGGCGTAGACGATACCTTCATCGTCGATCAGGGGATCCCCGACCACGCGGCCGTCCGGCCCGATGATCCCGGAGAATGCGCTCGACTTGCGCTGCAGGCGCGCCCGCGCGTCCGGGACGACGGTTTCCATGGCCGCGATGATCTCCTCCGACACGGTCGAGCAGGACACGATCGTGAAGATCTTGCCCTCAAAGGAGTGAGCAATCGCGCGCAATTTAATCGCCTCCGCCATGTCGTAGTCGGGCGGCGCGACGGGAAGCGAGATGTAGCTTGCGACGTGCACGAACTCACCCTGCCCGAGCAGCGCAAAGCGCGCGAGCGTGTTGGTGTTCTCGCCGCACGCGAGCCCGCCGAGACGCCCGATCTCGGTATCATAGACGCGCAGGCTCGATCCGTCACCGCCGGTCCAGGTCAGCTTCTCTGCCCAGGTCGGTACCAGCTTGCGGTGCTTGCCGAGCAGCGCGCCATCCGGCCCGATGAAGACCAGCGTGTTGTAGATTGCACCCAGCGAGACCGGGCTGCGCTCGTTGACGCCGAGCACGACGTAGCATCCCGCATCGCGGGCAGCCTTGCGGACGACGTCGATCTCCGGACCCGGCACCAGGATCGATGCCTTGGCGAGCTTCTCGAACCATGCGCTTCCCGTGACGGGATCGGTGATCCAGTTCCAGTAGGGATAGCCTGGAACGAACACTTCAGGGAACGCGACGAGCCGCGCGCCATGGCTGGCTGCCTCACGCACCAGTGAGGCTGCCTTGTCGGCGGTCGCGCTCGCGTTGAGATATACAGGTGAGGCCTGGACGGCGGCAGCTTTAAAGCGCGGCAGCTTCAGCATTGGCCCTACTCTGTCGCTGGCTCATGATCGCCCTCCGGAACAGAGATCCGCAAGCGCGATGGCGTGGCACGGCGTTGACTTACTTCACATGTAAACGTATGCTATCGCATATTTCTGGAGGCTGCAATGGCGGAACGGTCTTTTGCTCGCGAAGTCGAGGATCTCCGGCTCGGCGACGGCGACACCTTCCGTGGCGAAGGCATTCTCGCCATCACCAAGGCACTCCTGCAATCGGGTGTCGCCTATGTCGGCGGCTACCAGGGCTCGCCGATCTCGCACCTGATGGACGTGCTGGCCGACGCCAAGGACGTGCTCGACGATCTCGGCGTCGTGTTCCAGAGCTCCGCCAATGAAGCGGCAGCGGCGGCGATGCTGTCGGCCTCCGTGATGTATCCGCTGCGCGGCGCGGTGGCATGGAAGTCCACGGTCGGCACCAACGTGGCCTCCGACGCGCTGGCCAATCTCGCCTCCGGCGGCGTCACCGGCGGCACCATGATCATCGTCGGCGAGGATTACGGCGAAGGCTCCTCCATCATGCAGGAGCGCACCCACGCCTTCGCGATGAAATCGCAGATGTGGCTCCTGGATCCGCGTCCCGACCATGAATGCATCGTCAACCTGATCGAGAAGGGATTTGAGCTCTCGGAAGTCTCGAATACCCCTGTAATGCTCGAGGTGCGCGTGCGCGCCTGTCACATGCATGGAAGCTTTGCCTGCAAGGACAATGTCAAGCCGGCTCACACCATCAAGGACGCGCTGAACAATCCCAGGCGCGATGTCGGCCGCATCGTGCTGCCGCCGGCGGCCTATGAGCATGAGCAGGAGAAGATCAAGACGCGGATGCCCGCGGCGGTCGAGTTCGTCAGGGACAACAGACTGAACGAGTGGATGGGGCCGAACCAGGGCAAGGTCGGCATCATCATGCAGGGCGGGATGTACAACAACGTGATCCGCGCGCTGCAATATCTCGGGCTCTCGGATGCTTATGGCAACACGCAGGTCCCGCTCTACGTCATGAACGTCACCTACCCCGTGATCGACACGGAGGTTGCGGAGTTCTGTCTCGACAAGGAGGCCGTTCTCATCGTCGAGGAAGGTCAGCCGGAATATCTGGAGCAGGCGATCAACACGGTGCTGCGCCGCAAGGACATCCAGGCGCGCGTCCACGGCAAGGACGTGCTGCCGATGGGCGGCGACTACACCGCGCAGGTCCTGCTCGGCGGCGTCAGAGAATTCCTGGAGAAGACCGAGCCGCGGCTTCTGGGCAACCGGCCGCCGGCGCCGGACGCAGCCCCCGTGCTCAATCACCCCGCAGTGGAGAAGCTGAAGCAGGTCGTACCGGCGCGTCCGCCCGGCCTTTGCACCGGCTGCCCGGAGCGGCCGATCTTCGCCGCCATGAAGCTCGTCGAGGAGGAGCTTGGCCAGCACCACGTCTCCGCCGACATCGGCTGCCATCTGTTCTCGATCCTCCCGCCCTTCAACATCGGCGCGACGACCATGGGTTTTGGCCTTGGCCCGGCCTCGACCTCCGCCTTCAACGTCAAGGCCGACAAGCGCTCGATCGCCGTGATGGGCGACGGCGGTTTCTGGCACAATGGATTGACCAGCGGCATCGGCAACGCCGTCTTCAACAAGCATGACGGCGTCTTCGTCATCGTCGACAACTACTACACCTCGGCGACCGGCGGTCAGGACATCCTGTCATCGCGCGCGATCAACAAGCGGCGCAACACCAACAATTCGATCGTGCAGGCCGTGAAGGGCATCGGCGGCCAATGGGTCCGGCAGATCGACCGCACCTACGATGTCGGCCGGATGCGCGACACGCTGAAGGAAGCGCTGACGACGAAGGAGGAAGGTCCCAAGGTCATCGTCGCCTCCTCCGAATGCATGCTGAACAAGCAGCGCCGCGTGAAGCCGCAGATGAACAAGGCGATCAAGGACGGCGTCCGCATCGTCAAGGAACGTTTCGGCGTCGACGAGGACGTCTGCACCGGTGACCATGCCTGCATCCGCCTCTCAGGCTGCCCGTCGCTGTCGGTGAAGCAACTGGACGATCCCTTGCGCGACGATCCCGTTGCGGCGATCGATAACTCCTGCGTCGGCTGCGGCAATTGCGGCGAGGTCGCGGAAGCGGCCGTGCTGTGTCCCTCGTTCTATCGCGCCGACGTCATTCACAATCCGAACGGCTGGGACAAGTTCAAGTCCAAGGTCGCCATGGCCGTGATCGGCTGGCTGCAACGGCGGCGCGACCGCCGGCGTCCGGCACTCGAGGCGCTGGCATGAGAGACGAGACGGTACGACTGGCCCTTCCCGCCGCGGGTGACGCGACCGAGCGGCCGATCTCCCTCGCCATCGTCGCGATGGGCGGCCAAGGCGGCGGCGTCCTGACCGACTGGATCGTCCAGCTCGCCGAGAACCATGCCTGGGTCGCGCAGTCCACTTCGGTGCCCGGTGTCGCCCAGCGCACCGGCGCCACGATCTACTACATCGAGGCGATGCCGCCGCTCGATGGCCGCAAGCCGATCCTGTCGCTGATGCCGACGCCCGGCGATGTGGATGTGGTCATGGCGGCGGAATTCATGGAGGCCGGACGCTCGATCCTGCGCGGCCTGGTGACGCCCGACCGCACGACGCTGATCGCGTCCAATCACCGGTCGTTTGCGATCGGCGAGAAGATCGCGCCGGGCAACGGCATCGCCGACAAGGGTGCGGTGACCGGCGCCATCGGGGTAGCCGCCAAGACCGAGATCATCTTCGACATGAACGCGCTGGCGACCGCCAATGGCAGCGTCATCTCGGCCGCGATGTTCGGCGCGCTTGCAGGCGCCGGCGTGCTGCCCTTCAGCCGCGAGAGCTATCTCGACGTGATCCGCGCCGGCGGGAAAGGCGCGGCGGCCAGTGTCCGCGCGTTCGAGGCTGCGTTGGACCGGGTGCAGTCGAAATCCCCGGAGCCGGCGACGCCGCCGCCACCCAAGGCAGCCGATAACGCTCCCTCTCCCACGGCTGTGGATCCGCGCCTTGCCGGTCTCATCGCCCGGCTGACGAAGGAGTTGCCCGAGGCCGTACAGGCCATGAGCCGGGCCGGGCTGAAGAAGGTCGTCGATTTCCAGGACGCCGCCTATGGCGGCGAATATCTCGACATCCTCGGCAAGCTCCACGCTACCGATCGGAGCTCTGGCGGCGCCTCCAGAAACTTTGCCTTCACGCAGGCCGCGGCAAAATATCTCGCCAACGCCATGACCTATGACGACGTCATTCGCGTGGCCGATCTCAAGACCAGATCCAGCCGCCGCGCGCGGATCGAGGGCGAGCTCGAGCTGTCGCAGGACCAGGTGCTCCAGACCACCGAGTTCATGCATCCCCGCATGGAGGAGGTCATGGGCATGCTGCCGGCGAGCTTCGGCCGCTGGCTTGGCGGCAGGCCGCGCCTCCTCGGCTGGCTCGACCGTCGCGTCAACAAGGGACGTCGGGTGCGGACCTATTCGCTGCCCTGGTTCCTCACGCTCTATGTCGTGGGCGGACTTCGCGGCATGCGCCGCGGCTCGTTGCGTCACGCCGTTGAAACAGCCCATCGGGACGAATGGCTCAAGGCCGCGGCAGAGGCGGTCCAGGCCAACTATCAGTTGGGCGTCGAAATCCTACAATGCCGGCGGCTGGTCAAAGGCTATTCCGATACCCACAGCCGCGGCCTGTCGAAGTTCGACAAGACGCTGGCCGCGATCAAGCTGGTCGAGCAGCGCGAGGATGCCGCCGACTGGGCGCGCCGGCTGCGGGAAGCGGCGCTGAAGGACAGCGCGGGCAAGGAGCTCGACGGCGTGATTCAGACCATCAGGACCTTCGCCTGACGTCGTCGGGGACGGCACGGGATCGGATTGCCGTTCGCCTCCGTGGACGTCAAGATCGGACATCTTGACTGCGATTCTCAAGGCGTTAATCGGAGCAGAAGACCCGCTGTAATTTCCCCCTTACCAAGACACTCTGTACGCGATGGTTATGCGATGCCCGCAGCACTCAAAGAGAGCATTGGTCCCGTGTTCGGGCAGATCGAAACCCGGCTTTGGCTGCAACTGCTGTCTCTGCATAGCGAACTCTTTGCGTCCCTGAATTCCATGCTGAACTCGGAGTTCGGCTTGTCGCTGGCGAAGTTCGACGTGCTCGCCCAGCTCGATCGCTACCGGGACGGAATGGCGCTCGGACAGTTGTCGCAGAACTTGAAAGTGACCGGCGGCAACGTCTCGGGGCTGGTGCAGCGTCTTCTGGCTGACGATCTCATCAGCAAGGAAATGTCGAGCGAGGACCGCCGGTCGTTCATCGTGCGCCTGACGCCGAAGGGCGACGCGCTGTTCAGGAAGGCGGCTGACGTGCACAAGAAGCATCTCAGCAATCGGCTCGAGAGTATCCCCGCCGAGGAACTGGAGACCGCACTTTCGGTGTTGCGGTCCCTCTCCTCAAAACTTCGCACCGAGAGCACGAAGCAGAGTCGCAGGAAATAATGGCCAAAGAATCCAGGAGCAGATGGAAATCCGGTCCACCGCGGACACGGGACCAGCTGCAAAGCTATGTTCCCTATCTTTTCAACCGGCTCGCCAATCGCTGGAACCTCGATCAGAACCGCGATCTGAGCGAGCACAACGTCAACAACGTCGTATTCCGGACGTTGTCGGTCCTGTTCATCTACAAGACCCTGACCGTGAACGAGATCGCCGTTCTCGCCGTCACCGAGCAGTCGACCGCGAGCCGCATGGTCGAGTCGATGGTGTCATCGGGTCTCGTCAAACGCGAGATCGCGGAAGAGGACCAGCGTCGCCGCGTCGTTGGCTTGACACCTGATGGCGAGGCCCTCCTGCGAAAGATCTGGCCGATCATGGAGAAGAACTATGACCGGCTAACCGTGGGCATCGATCCCGACGAGATCGAGGTCTGCGCCCGCGTGCTGGCCAAGATGGTCGAGAACATCCGCCAGAACCAGATCTGACCCCGTTTGTTGGAGCATGATCTCCGCGCAAACGCGTTCCGCGCTTGTCGCGAGGGAAAACCGCTTCACACTTTGCGCTAACGCGGCCCTCCGGGTCCGGATCATGCTCTACGGTCAGGGACCGAGTCCGACGAGGCTGGTGCCGCCGCAGACATAGAGCACCTGCCCGGTCACGAAGTCCGAGCGCTCGTCGAGGAAGAAGCTGATCGCATGGGCCACGTCCTCGCGTGAGCCGAGCCGCCCGACCGGAACGTTGCGCGCCATCCGCTCCTGCTGCTCGGACCCCTTCGGGATGACGCCCCAGAAATTGTCGGTCAGGATCGGGCCGGGCGCGACCACGTTCACCGTGATTCCGCTCGACGCCAGCTCCAGCGCCCACGTCCGCGCCATGCCGTGCACGCCGGCCTTGGTGGCGGAATAGGCCGAGCGCGTGGCCGCGCCCATGGCGGCGCGCGAACTCACGAACACGATCCGCCCGAAGCGGCGCGAACGCATTCCCTCCATCGCCGCCTGGGTCAGCAGCATCGGCGCGCCCAGGTGCAACTGCGCCAGCGTCAAGATGTCTTCCGGCTTCGCGTCGGGCAGCAGGTTCGGCAGGATGATGCCCGCATTGTGCACGAGACAATCGACGGCATGATCCCGGCAGATCTCCTGCGCAATCGCCCGCGTCTCCGCGATGCTGGTCAGGTCGGCGCGATAGGACGTGAGCAGATCGTGGGTCCAGTCCGGCTTCTCCAGCCCGACCGAGACGACCCTCTGTCCTTTGTCGACGAGCTTCTTCGCCAGCGCTTCGCCGATCCCCGAATTGCCTCCGGTGATGAGTGTGGTGCGGGTCTGGCTCATGATCGGCTCCCTGCAAACGGCATGTCTCAAACCTGCCGCCGCTTGAGATCGCGGAGATCGAAGAACGCGCCATCGCGCATCAGCTTCGCGACGAAATCCTTCAGTCCGCCGCGCTGGATCTTCTCGGTCGCGGTCAGCGGAAGTTGATCGACGAAGCAGATCCAGCCCGGCGCCTTGTAATAGGCCATCTGCTCGAGGCTCCAGCCTACGATGTCTTCGGCGAGCGCGCGGTCGGCACCGGCCTGCTCGGCGATGATGACAGCCGCGACCTCGTCACCCCGCACCTGATCGGGCGTCGCGGCGACCGCGGCCTGCCGGATCGCAGGATGGCGGTTCAGAACGGATTCGACCTCGACCGCGGCAATGTTCTCGCCGGAGCGCCGGATCACGTTCTTCTTGCGATCGACGAAATGAAGGTCGCCATCCGCATCGCGCGACACGATATCGCCGGTGCGGAGCCATCCGTCCTTCCAGGCCTCGGCGGTCGCTTCCGGATTCTTCAGATACTCCCTGAAGAAGCCGTAGCGCGGGTCGACACCCGCGCGCCGCACCAATAGCTCACCCGGCGTTCCCATCGGCGTATCGTTGCCGCCATCGTCCACGATCCGAACATCGACTTCGGGCGCCGGATGGCCGAAACAGCTCGTGCCAACCTTGCGCGGCTCGACGTTCGCGGCAATCACGCCGCCGCTTCCGGTCTCGGTCATCGCCCAGGCCTCGAGCAGCGGAAAGCCGAAGCGCGCCTCGAATGGCGCGTGCAGCAGCTTGTCCACGCCTGCGCCGAAGCCGAACCGCACGGTGTGCGCGCGATCCTGCGCAGACGGCGGCGCGCTCATCAGCATCGAGGGCATGACGCCGAGATAATGCAGGCAGGTCGCCCGGCTGTCCCGCACCGAATTCCACCACGTGCGCGGATGGAAGCGATCGAGCATGGTCAGGCTGCCACCGACCGACAGCATCGCCATCAGCGAGACCGCCATCGCGTTCATATGGAACAGCGGCAACGGCGTGATCATCCGCTCGCCATCGCCCTTCAGATCGATCAACCCGCCGACATCACGATACCAGTTTCCGGAATGCAGGAAATAGGTGTTGGTGAGCACACAGCCCTTGGGCTGGCCGGTCGTTCCCGAGGTATAGAGCAACGCGCATTCGGTCGAGCCGTCACCCGCACTCGCCGGCCGCGGGCCGCCGAACGGAGCCGGAATGTCGCCGCTGTCCGTCACCACCGGAATCGGCCGGCCGGCCTGGCGCGACGCCGTCTCGACCTCGTCGCGCCGTTCAGCGAGGACAAATGCCGCATTCATCTCGGAATGCGCGATGATGTATTCGAGCTCGCTGAGGCGCAAATCCGGGTTGATCGGCACCACGGAAACACCGAGCGCGTTCAGCGCGAACCACAGCTCGACGAAGACCGGCCGGTTCTGGAGCAGAAGCCCGACCCGATGGCCTTCGCCATAGCCGCGGTCCGCAAACGCCGTGCGCCAGCGCTCCACCCGTTCGAGCATGGCACGATATGAAATCTCGCCGGCCGCGATGCCGTAGATGTCGGCTGTCTCCGGCAGGACATTGAGAAAGCCGGCCTCCCCCCGACGGAGGGCGATCTCGCGGAAGCGGGCATGGACTGTGGATGCAGCGGTCAAGGCATACTCACATGAAGAGCTGGATATTGCCGAACGGCGCGTCGAAATTGACGAGATCGACGCGCTTGAGCTTGATCTTCAGGCTATCGCCGACCTGGACCAGATCGTGCGACGCCCACCCCGAATAGCGCTCCAGCAAGTCGCCGCGCGTCTCGGTGTAGATGTAGGATGTCCGCGCCTTGAACACGCCGCCCGCGGCGTCGCACGCAACGATCTGCGGCGCCTGCAGCAGATGGTGGCAACGGCTCTTCGGCTTCTGGCTGAAGGTACGCTCGCCGGCCAATCGCTCGACGCGCACTTTCAGCAGCAACAGGTCTTCGTACATCAGCGAGGGCTGAAGCACCGGATCCTGCTGCTGCCATTCGAGCGGCATCCAGTAGCGGCCCTCGGGATGAAACAGATCGAGCCACGCCTGCCACTGCATCGTGTCGAGAAGCTCGGCCTCTCGATAGATGAAATCCGCGATGGTCTTCTCGTTGATCATTCCGCGGCCTCGACGTGCTTGTCCATGTCCATGGTCATGAATTTGGCCCAGGCATGAAACTGGTTCCGCATCTGGCGCTCCGACGTGCCATTGATGACCGCAGTGACGTCCTGCTCTTCGTTACTCTCGTAGAGCCGGCGCAGATTGACCCATTGATTGCCGTTGGACTTCAGCCCCTCCTGGGCGCGCTCGTACATTTCGAGATCGTCATGCCCGACGATCGAGGTCGGCGCGTTGATGAAGCGGTTGTACATCAGCGCACGCTCATAGAGCTTGTCGGGCGCGCCGACCAGACGATAAACCCAGCTCTCCACCAGCGTCTTGTCCACCGCGATCGGGATGAAATTGCGAACAATCTGCACCGCACCCTTGACCATGATGTTCGGGAAATAGACCGTGTTGTGCCGGACCTCTCCCAGGATCTCGTGAGCCCGCTTCTCGCCATAGGCTGCGACCATCTGGCCTAGATAGCCGTCGATGTCCGAATAGTTGGAATGGATGGAATTGGCGACGCCGGTGTGACCATGGCCGTTCGGCCAGATCCGGATGCCGCTCTGCTCGTAGAACTCGTACGGGCTCATGAAGGGCCCGTAGAGCTGCACGGCCATCGGCGTCTCCGTGGAGTCGCCCTGCTCGCGCTTCCAGACCTTGACGGCGGTGCCGGCCGAGCTCTCATGCGCCACCATCGGATGGCAGGTATCGGTCTGGTTCTCGACCAGCATCTTCCAATTACAGGTGTGCATGTAGCGGATCGGCGCGGCCTCGATGGCCAGCTTCCCCTCCGGCGAACGGTCGACCATGTTGTCGATCGTCGACAGGCTTTCGCCAAAATAGTCCTCGAAGGAGACGCCGCTGTCGCTCAGTCGCGCGAAGATGAAGTCGCGATAGATAACGACGTTCTTGACCTTCGATAGCCCCTCGTTCGCCTGAGTGTCCGTGAAGCCGGTTCCCTCGTAGCCCTTCTTCAGGGGGATCGCGAGCAGCGAGCCGTCGGTCTTGAACGACCAGGCATGATAGGGACAGCGGAAGAACTTGCCGGTATTGCCGCAGGGCTCGGAAGCGATCTTCACGCCCTTGTGTGGACAGCGGTTGTAGAACACGTGGATGGAGCCGTCGGTATGGCGGCTGGCCATGACCGGTTGCCGGCCGATATTGGCGGTGATGAAATCGCCGGGCTTCGACAACTGGCTGGCATGCCCGACATAGATCCAGCTATTCGGGAACAGATGCTCCATCTCGAGCTCGAAGATTTCTTGGTCGACATAGACGTCGCGATGCACCTCGGCGTCACGCACCAGCCGCTCGATCGCGCGGGCATTATTTCCGTACTTCGCCATGGCGCCCCCTTGCCTCCCCGTTAGAGATCCAACACGAGCCGTTCCGATTTCGCACGCGACACGCAGATCTGCATGACCTTGTTGGACGCTTTCTCGTCGTCGCTGAGAATGACGTCGCGATGATCGGGCACGCCTGCGATCACGCCACACTGGCAGATGCCGCAATCGCCCCGCTGGCAGTCGTAGAGGACGTCGAGCCCTGCCGCCTCCAGCGCCTGGATGATGCTCTGATCTGTGGCAACCGTAATGACCTGCCCTGTCGACTTGAGCTCGACCTCGAACGGCTTGTTGGGAGAGCCGGGCTGCTCCGCCTTGAACAGCTCGAAATGGATGCGATCTGCCGGGACGCCCCTGGAGAGCGCGCCCGCCTTCACCGCATCGATCATGCCCGCAGGGCCGCAGACGTAGACGTGAGCATCTGCGGGCGCATCGCCGAGCGCCGCCGCGACATCCAGGCGGGACTCATCGCTGTCGTAGTGAACCGCCAAGCCTTTTGAACAGATCGCCTGCAACTGCGGCAGGAAGGCCAGCCGCCCCGGCGTTCGTCCGGCATAATGCAGGCGGTATGGAATTCCCCGCGCGTTCAGCTCCGCAGCCATGGACAGGATCGGCGTGACGCCGATGCCGCCGGCGAACAGCAGCGCCGGCGCGGATCCTCCCTGCAGAGGGAAATTGTTGACCGGTGCGGTCGCTCTCACGATGTCGCCGGTTTTCAGCGCATGCATGAACTGCGAGCCGCCGGTCGACATCTCCTCACGCAACACCCCCAGCGCGACAGCGCCTTCAGCCAGGCCCGGCAAAGCCATCAGGGAATACGGCCGATCCCCCCCATTCGGGAGCGACACGCGGATGTGCGCACCCGCTTGCCATCGCGGCACGGCACCGCCCTCCACGCCGAACACAAGGCTCCGAATGAACGGCGTCTCCGCAACAACCGACTGCACCTTGAGCTTGAGCGGATGCGTGTCCATTCAGGCATCTCATAATATATGAATTTGCATATTTTTATACATGTAATAATTGACTGTCAATCGTCGTTGCGGGGCTGGAATTGCAATAAGACGGCGCCGGCCGACGCATTCCCCGACTTCGATCCGTCCGGAATGGACGATCGCGGTTCCTTCCAGCTACGACTTCGATCTGCCCAGGGAATGCCAACTGCACAAGGCCGGCATGGCGGACGCCCAATGATTTTGGCTTAACCGAGCGCTTGGCTTGCGAGCCCGTAAGTTACGGGCTGCTTTCCAGATCGGATATTCGGATCACGAAAATCTCCTCCCAGCGACATCGTGGTAACGGTGTCGAAAAAGGCAAGGCCTGACCGGGCCAGGAAGGAGCTGAACTCGCCCTCGGCGAGGTGCGTGTCGAGCCTCAGAAACTCTCCTTCATGGGCGGCGACATGCGGCGCAATCACCACGATCGCGTCCGCGTCGTTTGACGCGACCACCGGCCCCACGACATGCCCCCGCCCGAACGGGCGGCACAGCGCGAAGGCCTCGAGGCGACCGTGCCGGTAGAGCGCGAATCCCACCGATTGCGGAAGTAGAGCAGCAAGCAGCGTCCGGCGCGAAGCGCCGAACGCTTGCGCATCGAGTTCGGCGATGGCCGGCAGATCCCCCGCGTCCAGACGACGTAGCTCGGCTCCTTCGAGAGGGCCCGGCATCTCGCCGGATCGTGCCTCGCCTTGACGTTGGAACACCGTTCGCTCGGTGCGAAAGCCGAGCGAGCGATAGAGCTTGTGCGCCGCGCGCGTGGCGTTGAGGCGGAGATTGCGTCCCCTGCACGCGGACTGAACGCGCTTCATGAGCCACCGGGCCGTGCCAAGCTCCTGAAGGCGGGGTGAGGTGATGACCATGCCGACGGTGGCAAAATCCGTCCCATGGGGAAACCACATGGCCGATCCCAGCACCCGTCCGATTTCATCGTGAACCACGATGCCGTAGCCCATCTCACGCAAAAACTGCCAGTCCTCGGGCCGGTGCGGCCAGCCGACGCCGATCGAGAGGGTGTAAAGCTGCTCGAGTTCGACCGTATCGATGTCGACGGCGCGCGCATCGAAAGCATCGATCGTGAGCGAACTGGTCGTGCGGGGCTTCATGTCTCCCCCTGATCGGCCTGACATGGGTCGAAGCCGCTACTCCTGGATGGGCTCCAAGGCTCCGGTCAGTCTCAGCATAAACCGAGCCTCGCCGCAGATTACGTTTCAGAACAGCCGCCGTACGAAACAATCCACCAAATCGCGGTCGCATTCGGCACCGGTTGGAAGCTCGGTCCGGTAGCATGGCTCAACCCGGCGAGATCGCCATTCCCTGTGCGACCAAATTCGACACATGACATTTCTCTTCAATTCCGACGCGCAGCGCGGAGCGGTTTTTCGTGAGGCCTTCGCCCGCGAACTCCCGCACCTGCCATTCGCGATCGGTCCGGCCACGGTCGATCCCGACGGCGTACGTTACATCATCAGCTGGACCGTGCCGGAGGCGCTCGAACGGTACCGCAAGCTTGAAATCCTGTTTTCAGTCGGGGCCGGCATCGACCAATTTCCGATCAAGGCGATTCCGTCCGAGGTGAAGGTGGTCCGGATGGTGGAAGACGGCATCATCCGGATGATGCAGGAGTATGCCACCCTCGCAGTGCTGGCGCTCCACCGCAACCTTCCGGCCTATCTTGATTTGCAGCGGCGACACGAGTGGCGGGCCTTGCCGCAGAAGCAGGCTGCCGACCGGCGGGTCGGGCTGCTCGGGCTTGGCGTGCTCGGCTGCGCCGTGCTGGAGAGCCTGAAGCCCTTCGGCTTTCGCCTGAGCGGCTGGAGCCGATCGGACAAGACGATCGAGGGCGTTGCAACATATTCCGGCCAGGCCGGTCTCAACCAGATGCTCGGTGAGACCGACATCCTCGTCTGCCTGCTGCCTCTCACCGAGGCCACGCATGGGATCCTGGATCGCGAACTTTTTGCGCGGCTGCCAAAAGGCGCAGCCCTCGTCCATGCAGGGCGTGGCGCGCAGCTCGATCACCTTGCGCTGCTGGCCGCTCTGGATGCCGGCCAGCTCGCCGGCGCCGTCATCGACGTCACAGAACCGGAGCCTCTGCCTGCCGATCATGGCTTCTGGGCCCACCCGAAAGTGCTGCTGACCCCGCATGTGGCAAGCGCAACCCAGGCGGATACCGCCGCGCGCGCAGTCATCGACAACATCAAGCGATATGAGGCGGGCCTCGATCTCATCGGGCTCGTGGATCGGACCCGTGGTTACTGAAAGGAGCCAAACTTGCTGCTGAAACTGATCGATCCCAACCCGGCTTTCGCCCCGAAGGAATCCGGCCCCATGCCGGAGCGGCTCATTGCCGGCGCTCCCCACTACAAGACCTGGGCGCAAGACATGGCCAAGGGTGAGCTCGTGCATACCGGCGTATGGGAAGCGACGCCGGGCGAAACGCGCTCCATCAAGGGGGAAACTTTCGAGTTCTGTCACATCCTCGCCGGTGTGATCGAGATTACGCCGGACGGCGGCGCCCCGCTCACGTTCAGAGCCGGCGACAGCTTCGTCATGAAGCCGGGATTCACCGGCGTCTGGAAAACCATCGAGACCGTCCGCAAGATCTACGTCACGGTGTCATGAGTCCGAGCTGCACCAACCACCGCTCGAGCAGCGTGCTCATCCACATCCAGGAGCTTTCGTGAAGAATTACGCAATCGCACTCATTCCCGGTGATGGGATCGGCCGCGATGTGACAGAAGCCGCATGGACCGTGCTCGAGGCTGCCGCCAAGCATTCGGGCTTCGTGCTCAATGGCACGAGATTTCCGTGGTCCTGCGCCTTCTACAAGGAAACGGGCGCAATGATGCCTGCTGATGGCATCAAGACGCTGCAGGGGTTCGATGCCATTCTGCTCGGCGCGGTCGGCTGGCCGGCGGAGGTACCCGATGCCGTGTCGCTGCACGGTCTCCTGCTGCCGATTCGCAAGGGATTTACGCAGTACGCCAATGTTCGGCCGCACCGCCTGCTCCCGGGCGTCAACGGCCCGCTGAAGGCAACCGAGTTCGACATTCTCTGCATCCGCGAGAATACCGAAGGTGAATATTCGGGCGCCGGCGGACGCGTGCATCAGGGCACCTCCGCCGAGATCGCGGTCGAGACCTCGGTGTTTACGCGCGCCGGCGTGGAACGAATATTGCGATTCGGATTCGACCAGGCGCGCAAGCGACGCGGAAAACTTGCCTCGGTCACCAAGTCGAATGCCCAAAAATACTCGATGGTCTTCTGGGACGAGGTGACACGGCTGGTCGCCGCCGACTATCCGGATGTCGAATGCATGAGCTACCACGTGGACGCGCTTGCTGCCCGCATGGTCATGGCGCCGGAGAGCCTCGACGTTGTCGTCGCATCCAACCTCTTCGGCGACATCCTGACCGATCTCGGCGCCGCCATCCAGGGCGGACTCGGCTTTGCCGCCTCGGCCAACGTCAACCCGGACCGCAGCGCTCCTTCGATGTTCGAGCCCGTTCATGGCTCGGCACCGGACATCGCCCATCTCGGCATTGCCAGCCCGATCGCGGCCATCTGGTCCGGGGCGATGATGCTCGAGCATCTGGGCGAGACTGACGCCGCAATACGCATCATGGCGGCGCTGGAGGCCACTACGTCCCGTGGCATCGGCACGGTGCCAGGCAAAGAGCGCACCGAGGCGATCACCGCAGCCGTGCTTTCCCGTCTCTCCTAATCGAAGGATCAGCAGATGCAGAAGCTGAACGACAAAGAGCTCTTCCGCCAGCAGGGCTTGATCGGCGGCCAATGGCTGGGAGCGCTCTCGGAAGCGACGATCGACGTGATCGACCCGGCAACGCAGGCCATCCTTGGCACCGTACCGAATATGGGGCGGGACGACGCGCACGCCGCTATTGCCGCGGCGGCCAAGGCCTACGCCACCTGGCGTGCGAAGACCAACGCCGAGCGCGCCGCGCTTCTGGAAGCCTGGCATGGGCTCATGATCGCGCATCTGGACGATCTGGCGCGCATTCTGACGCTCGAACAGGGCAAGCCGTTGGACGAGTCCAGGGGCGAGATCCGCTACGGTGCCTCCTTCGTCAAATGGTTCGCGGAGGAAGCCCGGCGTATCGGCGGCACGACGATCCCCTCGCCGACGCCCGATCGGCGCATCGTTGTTCTCAAGGAGCCGGTGGGCGTGTGCGCAATCATCACGCCCTGGAATTTCCCGAACGCCATGATCACGCGCAAGGTGGCTCCCGCGCTCGCGGCGGGGTGCACCGTCGTGATCAAGCCGTCGGATTTCACGCCCTATTCGGCGCTGGCTCTCGGGGTGCTGGCCGAGCGCGCCGGAATTCCCGCCGGCGTCATCAATATTCTCACCGGCCTGCCGACAGAGATCGGCGCGGAGATCATGGCCAACGAAACAGTGCGCAAGATCTCGTTCACAGGCTCGACGCGCATCGGCTCGCTGCTCATGCGCGGCGCCGCAGACAGCGTCAAGCGGCTGAGCCTCGAACTCGGCGGAAATGCGCCCTTCATCGTCTTCGACGATGCCGATCTCGACCTCGCGGTCGAAGGTGCGATCATGTCGAAGTTCCGCAATGGCGGCCAGACCTGCGTTTGCGCCAATCGGATCCTCGTGCAAGCCGGCGTCTATGATGCCTTCGCGGACAAGCTCGTCGCCCGCGTCGAAAAGATGAAGGTGGGATCAGGTCTCGAACCCGGCGTGGCGATTGGACCGATGATCAACGAGGTGGCGATCAGCAAGATCAACCGCCACGTCGCCGACGCGCTGTCCAAGGGCGCCCGTATTGCCGCCCGACCGGTGACGCAGCCCAAGGGTCCGCAATTTACCGCACCGATCGTCCTGACCGAGGCGACCACCGATATGGTGCTGGCGCACGAAGAGACATTTGGTCCTGTCGCGCCTCTCTTCCGCTTCGAGACCGACGAGGAGGCGATTGCGATTGCAAATGCGACGCCCTTCGGCCTGGCGGCTTATTTCTATACCAGAGACCTGAAGCGCTCCTGGCGTGTTGCGGAGGCGCTAGAAGCCGGCATGATCGGTCTCAACACCGGCATGGTGTCGACGGAGGTGGCCCCTTTCGGCGGTGTCAAGCAATCCGGCTTGGGGCGCGAGGGAGCGCAGGTCGGGATCGAGGAATATCTCGAGATGAAGACCTTCCACATCGGCGGGTTGGGCTAGTCTAGGCGACGACGGAACGACGGGGGCGTATGCTCGCGCCCTCTCCGCTCGCACCGCGAGGCGGGACTATTGAAGGCGATCAAGCATCTTGTAGTACATCCCCACCAGCGGCAGGAACCATGGCTTGCCGAAATGGCCGGGCACCGCGGGCCAGTCGAGGCCTTTCGTCGGGTTTTGATCTTCGTGTCCCAGCATCGCATCGGCGATGATCATGCCGAGATGGGTCGACAGCTGCGCACCATGGCCGGAATAGCCCATCGCATACCATAGCCCGTCCTGATAGCCGGCGCGCGGGTAGCGATCGCTGGTCATGTCGACGAGCCCGCCCCAGCAATAGTCGATCGGGATGCCGGCGAGTTGCGGGAAGGTTCGCGTGAGACTGTCGATGAGCACGGCGCCACTCTTGGCGTCGGAACGCTGATCTGATGTCGCCGAAAAGCGCGCGCGGCCGCCGAAAATCAGGCGATCGTCGGGTGCCAGCCGAAAATAATTGCCGACGTTCATCGAATTGACGCACGTGCGGTTGCCCGGCATGGTGGCCGCGATTTCGGCCGCGTCCAGCGGACGGGTCGCTATGATGAAGCTGCCGACGGTGATGATGCGCCGACGGAAGTAGGGAAAGTTCGGTGTGGTGTAGGCGCCTGTCGCCAGCAGCACCTGATCGGCGGTGACGCTGCCACGAGGCGTCGTCAAGCGGTGGCGCGATCCTTCCGGCACCTGCGCGGTGACCGGAGCCTTCTCGAAGATGATCGCGCCGCGGCGTTTGGCCGCCTCGGCCAGTGCGACGCCATAGCGCCCCATATGCATCATCGCGCTCTTCTTCGAGAGCATCGCGCCAAAGAAGGGCGAACCGATCTCCGAGCTTAGATCCTGGGGCGACAGCAACGCGGTGTCCGGATCCACCTCGCGATGGACCGCTTCGAAGTTCCGCGCGATGGCATCGAAGTGCTTGGGCTTGGAGGCGAGCTTCAGCTTGCCGGCACGGCGGAAGTTGCAGGCAATGCCCTCCTCCGCAATGAGCGCCTCGAGCGTGTCGATCGAGGCATCAAGTGCGCGGTAAAGCGCGATGGCTCGCTCCGTCCCCAACTCCGCCTTGGCGGCAAGATAGCTGTGGGCCAGACCGTTGTTGAGATGTCCACCGTTGCGGCCCGATGCTCCGCAGCTCACCCGGTCTGCCTCCAGGACAACGACCCTGGTTCCTGCCTTCGCGAGCTGGCGCGCGGCTCCCAGGCCCGTGAAGCCGCCACCGATCACCGCGACGTCATAGTGCCCCTCGACGGGACCTTCGGCGCCGCCGGAGAAGTCTGGTGCGGTATCGTGCCAGTAGGAGACGTATTTCACCGCAGATCCCGCCAGCTCAGAGTCCGAACACGCCTGGCAGGCCGCCGATGTCCTTGATTTCAACGTAGCCGTAGTAGGGATTCGCGGGCTCGTGCCCCCGATTGACCCACACCTTGTTCTTGATGCCGAGATCATGAGCGGTCATCAGGTCGTAGCGGAAGGACGATGAGCAGTGCACCACGTCCTCAGGCCCGCAGCCCAGCGTATCGAACATATACTCGAACCCCTTCATGCGAGGCTTGTAGGATCGAGCCTGTTCGGCGGTGAGTGCGGCGTGAAAAGGCGCTCCAAGCTTCGCCACGTTGGAAGGAAGTTGCGCATTCATGGCGTTCGAGAGGATGACGAGCGGAATCTCCTTGGCAACCTTGGAAAGCCCGGCAGGAACGTCGGGATGCGGCCCCCAGCTCGGCACGCGGTCATAGACCATCTGCGCATGCTCGGCCTTGAAGGCAACGCCATTGCGCTTGCATGCGCGCTCCAGCGCATTGTGGATCACGTCGGCATAGGGTTTCCAGTCGCCGAGAATTTCGTCGAGCCGATACGCCGCGAAATCCCGCACGAGCGCAGCCATCTGCGGTTCGGGTAGACGCGCGCGATAGAGATCCTGCGCCGCTTCCGCCATCTGGAAATTCGTCAGCGTGCCGTAGCAGTCGAAGGTCACGAATTTAGGACGAAACTGGCTCATCATCCCTATCCTGGTGTACTCGCGCAATGTCAGAGCCGCAACAATAGAGCACTCGTGCGGCATAAGATGCGGCTTTTCCGCTGGCTGCGGTGGAAGATATCGTTCGCGCGGCGGCCTTCAGACGATCTGCACGTCGCCAAAATACGAGACTGGCGCCGGACAGGAAAACGACTCGATGACCCAGAGCACCATCTCGCTCACCGCCTTCCGCCCCGAACATCTCGAAGGTGCGTTGCGCCTTTCACGTCAAGCCAAGTGGCCGCACCGGCTCGAGGACTGGCAACTGGCACTCGACCTGAGCGCGGGATTCGTCGCGCTGGACGCGAATGCTTCGACCGTTGTCGGGACGGTTCTGATGACGCCCTACCAGCGGGATGTCGCAACCATCAATATGGTCATCGTCGATGAAGCCGCTCGTGGACGCGGATTGGGCCGTCAGCTCATGGAGGCAGCCATCGCGCTGGCGGGAGAGCGTGCGCTGAGGCTCGTTGCAACGAGTGAAGGCCTGCCGCTCTATCAGAAGCTCGGCTTTTGCCGAACCGGAACAATCGTCCAGCATCAGGGACACGCCTTGCGTGTCACCTTGCCCGCCAATGTCCGGCCGGCAGAGCCTCGCGATATCCCGGAGATCCTCGCGCTCGACAGGAGCTCATACGGTGCTGGCCGGGAAGATCTGCTCCGTGCCCTCGTGAAGGTCGGCCATCTCGCGGTGCTCGGTGATGGCCAAAGGATCGCCGGATTTGCGGCGTCACGCGCCTTCGGCAGAGGTGAGGTGATCGGTCCTGTTGTGGCCGCGAACGCGGACGGCGGGAAGGCTCTGCTCGCCTATTTCATGGCCGGGCGGGAAGGACGCTTCGTTCGCGTGGATACTGCCGAGGCCTCTCAATTGGAAGCCTGGCTCACGGACAAGGGCCTCGTCCCGGTGGACGAGGGCATTGTCATGCAGCGCCCCGTCGTTGCCCGGTCCAGCGGCGCGACATTCACGGCATTCGCCCTCGCCAGCCAGGCTTTTGGATAAGCGGAGACCTTGATGCTCAGCAATTCACTCATCGAGCTCGATCGGGCTCATCTCGTCCACCCCGTCACATCCTACCGGGGGCATGAGGCGGCCGGCGTCAGGGTGCTGAAGTCGGCCAAGGGAGCGACCGTGACGGACGCTTCCGGACATCAGCTCATCGACGGCTTTGCCGGGCTCTGGTGCGTCAATGCCGGCTATGGGCATGAGAGTATCGTTGCGGCCGCTGCCAGGCAGATGCAGGATCTTCCCTACGCAACGGGCTATTTCAGCCTCGGCTCGGAGCCGGCGATCCGGCTCGCCGCGGAATTGGCGCAGCGAGCTCCCGGTGACCTGAACCACGTCTACTTCACGCTCGGCGGTTCGGATGCAGTCGACAGCACGGTCCGCTTCATCCGTTACTACTGGCACGCCCGCCGCGAGCCGCAGCGTGAGCATTTCATCACCGTCGAACAGGGGTATCACGGCTCGTCGGCCGTCGGCGCCGGGCTGACGGCCCTGCCCGCTTTCCATGCCGGGTTCGGCTTGCCGTTCAACTGGCAGCACAGGATTCCGTCGCACTATGTCTATCGCAATCCAGCCGGAGCGGACGGGGACGCCATCATCGCAGCCTCGCTGGCTGCGCTCGATGCGAAAATCGAGGAGATCGGAGGCCCGCAACGCGTCGCCGCATTCTATGCCGAGCCGATCCAGGGCTCAGGCGGTGTGCTCGTGCCGCCCAAAGGCTGGATGAAAGCGATGCGCGCGCGGTGCAAGGACTATGGCATCCTCTTCGTTGCGGACGAGGTCATCACCGGGTTCGGCAGGACCGGACCGCTTTTCGCGTGCAGCGAGGACGAAATCGTCCCGGACCTCATGACCGTCGCCAAGGGATTGACCTCTGGATACGTGCCGATGGGCGCGGTGTTCCTGTCGGATCATGTCTACGACACGATCGCCGATGCGGCGGGTTCCAGCGCCATCGGCCACGGTTATACCTACTCCGCGCATCCGGTCAGTGCCGCGGTCGCCCTTGAAGTGCTGCGTCTCTATGAAGACGGCTTGCTCGCGAATGGTGCTAAGGCGGGTGCACGTCTGATGGCGGGCCTTCAGTCGCTAAGGGATCATCCCCTTGTCGGGGATGTGCGGGGCCGTGGCATGCTTGCCGCCATCGAACTCGTCACCGACAAGCAACGCAAGACACCGCTTCCCGCCGCAGCCGAACCAGCAAAGCGCATTTTCGATCGCGCCTGGAAACACGGCCTCGTCATCCGGGCTTTCCCGACAGGCGTGTTGGGCTATGCCCCGCCGCTCTGCTGCTCGGAGTCCGATATCGACGCCATCATCGAGCGCACCGCCAGGACGCTCGACGATACGCTGGCCGATGCCGAAGTTCGCGCCGCACTGCAATATTAGTAGGCATGCACAATGGGGCGGCTGCAAGCAGGTCCGAAATACTAGAAACCGAGGCATCTTCGCAATTTTGTGCCGCGGTCCGTGGTTTTTTCGGCCACAGCCGCGGGACTATCCTGCCAGACTTCGACCGCGGGAAAGAATGCAGTCCTTAAGGGGCGCCGCGGCCTGGTCGTTTTGCAGAGACCGGGCCGGCATCCACCATAATGGCGCGACAGAACAATCTGCCGCTCACCGCAGCAAGAGCCATAGCCTTAGCCAGCGACGAGGGATTGACATGAGCGACACGACGACGAACTGGTCCTGTTCAGACGACGCCATGGTCGAGAGCGCTATTCGGCGCGGGGCTTCGCGCCGCGACCTCCTGAAGTTCATGCTCGCCAATGGCGTGGCACTGGCTGCCGCCGGCGCGGTCTTCGGCCGCGCGTCGCAAGCGTTGGCGGCGACACCCGTGAAAGGCGGCGCTCTGAAAGCGGCGGCCTGGTCCTCCTCGACCGCCGACACGCTCGATCCGGCCAAAGCCTCACTGTCGACCGACTATGTGCGCTGCTGCTCCTTCTACAACCGCCTGACATTCCTCGACCAGGCAGGCGTGCCCCAGATGGAGCTCGCCGAGTCGATCGAGAGCGCCGATGCCAAAACCTGGACGATCAAGCTGAAGAAGGGCGTCACCTTCCATAGCGGCAAGGACCTCAGCGCCGACGACATCATCTTCTCGCTGAAGCGCCACCTGGACAAGGCAACCGGGTCGAAAGTCGCGGCGATCGCTTCCCAAATGACCGACTTCAAGGCCGTCGACAAGACGACCGTCGAGGTGACGCTAGCGAGCCCCAACGCAGATCTCCCGACGATCCTGTCCATGCATCACTTCATGATCGTGGCCGACGGCACGACCGATTTCTCCGCAGGTAACGGGACCGGTGCCTTCACGTGCAAGAAATTCGAACCCGGCGAGCGCTCGATCGGCGTACGAAATCCCAACTACTTCAAGAGCGGTCCGAACGTCGATTCATTCGAGTTTTTCGCCATTCCTGATGAAAACGCCCGGATCAACGCCCTGCTGTCCGGCGACATCCAACTCGCCGCGTCGATCAACCCGCGATCGGTGCGCCTGCTCGAAGGCCAGACTGGTTTCGCGCTGTCGACGACCACGTCGGGCACCTACACCGACCTGAACATGCGCATGGACATGGTGCCGGGCAACAACCGGGATTTCGTGGAGGGCATGAAATACGTCGTCAACCGCGAGCAGATCGTCAAATCGGCACTGCGCGGCTTCGGCGTCGTCGGCAATGATCAACCGGTGTCGCCCGCCAACTTCTACCACAACGCGGCCCTCAAGCCTAAATCGTTCGATCCGGAAAAGGCCAAATTCCATTTCCAGAAAGCCGGCGTTCTCGGCCAGACCATTGAGGTCATCACCTCCGATGCGGCCGGTTCGGCGATCGACATGGCCATGATCGTCCAGGCGACGGCCGCCCAGATCGGCATGAAGCTCGATGTGAAGCGCGTACCCTCCGACGGCTACTGGAGCAATTACTGGCTGAAGGCGCCGATCCACTTCGGCAACATCAACCCGCGTCCGACGCCGGACATCTTGTTCTCCCTGCTGTACAAGTCGGATGCGCCGTGGAACGAAAGCCGGTTCAGCTCGGAAAAATTCGACAAGATGCTGATCGAGGCCCGCGGCTCGCTCGATCAGGCCAAGCGCCGCGAGATCTATAACGCGATGCAGGTCCTGGTGTCGGAAGAAGCGGGCACCATCATTCCGGCCTACATCTCCAATGTGGATGCCATCACTGCCAAGCTGAAGGGACTGGAGCCCAACCCGCTCGGCGGTATGATGGGCTACGCCTTCGCCGAGTACGTCTGGCTTACCGCCTGACCGGCGCATAGCGAGGTCCCTGCTCTGGCTCCTGCCATCGGAACCATGAGCTGAAAAACCCGGCGTGGTGCGGGAGCGCGAATGTGAGAGGACAAGTTGCGTCGCTTGTGGTGAGGCGGCTTCTCATCGCCTTGATCACGCTCGTGATCGTTTCCTTTGCCGTCTTCTTCGCCACCGCGCTTTTGCCCGGCGATACGGCCACGATCTTGCTCGGCCAATCCGCGACCCCCGAAGCCGTCGAGGGTCTGCGCAAGGCCATGCATCTCAATGATCCCGCGATCATCCGCTTCCTGAGATGGATGGCCGGCCTCTTCCAGGGCGATTTCGGCACGTCTTATGCAAACAACGTCCCGGTCGCTAATCTGATACGCGGACGGTTCGCCAACACGATGAAGCTTGCAGGATTGACCGCCTCGCTCGCCGTGCCGCTCGCCCTGACGCTTGGCATCACTGCCGCTATGTGGCGCGGCACTCTTTACGATCGCATCGTGACCGTCGCAACCATCGGCATCATCTCGGTGCCGGAGTTCATGATCGCAACCCTGGCGGTGCTGCTCTTCGCGGTCTACCTCAAATGGCTGCCGGCGCTGTCCCTCACCAACGAGGCCAAGTCGTTGTACGACCTGATGCGGATCTACGCGATGCCGGTCGTGACGCTCACATTCGGCGTTTCGGCGCAGATGATCCGCATGACCCGCGCCGCCGTGGTCGAGACATTGAACACGCCCTATGTGGAGATGGCACTCCTCAAGGGCGCTTCGCGCCCCCGGCTGGTGCTGAGACATGCGCTGCCCAATGCGCTTGGCCCCATCGTCAATTCGGTCGCACTCTCGCTATCGTATTTGCTCGGCGGCGTGATCATCGTGGAGACCATCTTCAACTATCCCGGTGTCGCAAAGCTGATGGTCGATGCCGTTTCGACCCGCGACCTGCCGCTGATCCAGACCTGCGCGATGATCTTCTGCCTGGGTTATCTGGCATTGATCACGGCCGCCGACATCATCGCCGTCCTGTCCAATCCGAGGCTGCGATGACGAGAGCGACTTCGTTCGGCCGGTTCGGCATGCGATTGGGCTATCGCTTCAATCTCATAGGCGCGTCGGCGCTGAGCATCATCCTTCTCTGGGGTGGCGTCGCCGTTTTTGCTCCGCACATTATCCCGCATTCGGTCGGCGATATCGTCGATACCGATTATTTCGGGCCCATGAGCCGAGAGCTGTGGTTTGGCTCCGACTATCTCGGCCGCGATATCTTTTCGCGCATCCTGATGGGAGCGCGCTACACGCTTGGCATCTCGCTTGCCGCCGTCTCCATCGCCTGTTTCAGCGGCGTCGCGCTCGGCATGACGGCAGCAGTTGCCGGCGGGTGGTTCGACAGCATGCTGAGCCGGTTTCTCGATGCGCTCAACTCGATTCCGAGCAAGCTGTTCGGTCTCGTCGTGGTCGCCGCGGTTGGCTCGTCGATCCCGGCGCTGATTGCGACACTCTCGGTGATCTACACCCCGGGAGCTTACCGCTTCGCCCGCGCTCTCGCCGTCAACGTCAACACAATGGACTTCATGGTGGTCGCCCGCATTCGGGGCGAAGGCCTGCCCTATCTCATCGCTTCCGAGATCCTTCCCAACATTCTCGGTCCCGTGCTTGCCGACCTCGGCCTGCGCTTCGTCTTCATCGTGCTCCTGCTCTCCGGCCTGTCCTTTCTCGGGCTCGGCGTGCAACCGCCCTATGCCGACTGGGGAGCGCTGGTTCGCGAGAATATCGGCGGCCTGCCCTTTGGGGCACCGGCGGTGATCTTTCCTTCGCTCGCCATCGCAAGCCTCACGATTAGCGTCAACCTTCTGATCGACAACCTGCCGAGCAGGATCCGCGACCGGAGCGCCGAATGACCGGAAACCTCGTCGAGATCCGCAATCTCAGGGTTGAGGCAACGACCGACGCAGGCAGGCGGGTCGAGATCATCAAGGGCGTCAGCCTCGACATCGCCGAAGGCGAGATCGTCGCCCTCATCGGCGAGAGCGGCTCGGGCAAAACCACGATTGCCATGACGCTGATGGGCTACACCCGGCAAGGCTGCGCGATCACCGGCGGCGAGGTGCGCCTGGCCGGCGTCGACATGGTGAAACTTTCGGAAGCAGAACGCGCTGGCATTCGCGGGACGAGGGTCTCCTACGTGCCGCAGAGCGCTGCGGCCGCCTTCAACCCTGCACTCACCATCATGGACCAGGTCATCGAGGTGGCACGTATTCACAGGCTGATGTCCGCCGCTGACGCGCAAGCGAAAGCCCTTTCGCTGTTCAAAGCGCTGTCATTGCCGGAGCCGGAAACGATCGGCAACCGCTATCCGCACCAGGTCTCGGGCGGTCAGTTGCAGCGCCTCGCCGCCGCGATGGCGCTGATCGGCCAGCCGAAGGTCGTCATCTTCGACGAGCCCACCACGGCGCTCGATGTCACGACCCAGGTTGAGGTGCTGCGCGCGTTCAAGGCTGTCACGGCGCAGCACAACATCGCCGGCGTCTACGTCTCGCACGATCTGGCCGTCGTCGCCCAGATCGCCGACAGGATCGTCGTGCTCAAAGACGGCACGGTCCAGGAAACCGGTACGACCAGCAATATCCTCGAGGAGGCCCGGCACCCCTATACAAGGGAACTGCTGGCGGCGTTCCGGCCGAAGGCACAGCAGCGCGAACCTGAACACGAGGGCACGACAAGCGGTCACCTGCTTCAGGTCGATAATCTGACCGTCGGCTACGGCCCACGTAAGCGTGATGGACAGCCGTTGATCAGCGCCGTCGAGGCGGTCAGCCTCAAGCTGGATCGGGGACGGAATCTCGGCGTCATCGGCGAGTCCGGCTGCGGCAAGTCAACCCTCGCCCGGGCGATTGCCGGGATCCTGCCGGCCCATGCGGGCGACATCATCTTCGACGGGCGCGAATTGGGGAAAGCGGGCCGCGGCCGCACCCGCAACGAGCTCCGCCAGATTCAGATCGTGTTCCAGCATGCCGACACAGCGCTCAACCCCGCGAAGTCGGTGGAAGACATCTTGAGGCGTCCCCTCACCTTCTATCACGGCATGAAGGGCAAGGCGCGCGATGCGCGCGTCAGCGAGCTTCTCGATCTGGTCCATCTCCCCAAATCGGTGCGCCATCGATTGCCGGGAGAACTTTCAGGCGGTCAAAAGCAGCGGGTGAACTTCGCTCGAGCGCTCGCTGCCGAGCCGACACTTATCCTATGCGACGAGATCACGTCGGCTCTCGATACGGTCGTGGCGGCCGCGGTCGTCGAGCTACTGAAGGAGTTGCAGCGCGAGCTCGGCCTCTCCTACATCTTCATCAGCCACGACCTGTCGGTCGTCGAGGCGATCTGCGACGAGATCATCGTGATGTATCGCGGCCAAAAGGTCGAGGAGATCACGCCGAACCGGTTGGCGGCACCGCAACACCCTTATACGCGGCTCCTGTTCTCTTCGGTCCCCAAACTCGATCCCACCTGGCTCGATAGCCTGAAACAGAATGCCGAAGAAGTGCGGGCCTATTGCCACCAGTAGAAGCGGCTGGCGCAGCGCGCGATCAAGCTGGAAAAAGGCTGGTCAACGGCATCTGCGTGCGCACGATGGGCGACTTCAGGACGACGAAGCTGAAATACTTGTCGATGCCGATGTCCATGTCCGTCAGCCGCTCCATGATCGTCTGGTACTCGCCGATGCTGGCGGTGACGAACTTCAGCATGTAATCGTAACCTCCCGAGACGAGATGGCATTCGATCAGCTGGTCGACCTTGTCGACCGCCGACAGGAAGCGGGCAAAGTCGATTTGTCTATGATTCTTCAACGTCACTTCCGTGAACACGGTCAGCGTCTGTCCGAGCTTGCGCACATTGATCTGGGCCGAATAGCCCTCGATGTAGCCCTCGCTCTGCAGTCTCTTCACACGCATGAGACATGGGCTCGGCGACAGGTTGACCAACTCGGCGAGCTCGACATTGGTGATGCGACCGTTCTTCTGGAGTTCGTGGAGGATCTTGATGTCGATCCGATCCAGCTTCATTGACGATCCTCCATTGGACACGCGCCGAAAGGCACAGCAGAAAATTTGGCCAAATCAGCCAGAAACCCACTTATCCTGCGTCCGTTGTCTGCCGCTGACGTCACATCATTCGGGCAGAATGCCGTTTTGCAGGATCGTGAGGATACAGCATAAAATGCTGGACTACCATCAAATCCAGCGCCGTCCGCGCCGATGCGCGACTTACGATGCAGCGAGCGAAGTCTAGGACGTCATGATGCCCGCGCCACTTAGCCATATCGAGACCTCGCCGGATCTTCCCAGCAGCGCCGACGTGGTGGTCATTGGAGGCGGCATTATCGGGGTGTTCGCAGCCTACTATCTCACCCTGCGGGGCCTCAGCGTCGCTCTCGTGGAAAAGGGGCGGATCGGAGCCGAGCAATCCAGCCGAAACTGGGGCTGGTGCCGCCAGCAGAACCGCGATGCGCGAGAGTTGCCGATCGCAACCAAGAGCCTGGACCTGTGGGAGAGCTTTGGCGCCGAAAGCGGCGAGAGCACCGGCTTCTCTCGCTGCGGCCTCCTTTACCTCAGCAACGATGAGGCCGAGCTCGATGGCTGGGCGCGCTGGCGCGATTTCGCTCGAACGGCCGGCGTGACCACGCACATGCTCGATGCGACCGAGGCGACGCAGCGCGGCGCGGCGACCGGGCGCATCTGGAAGGGCGGCGTCTTCTCGCCAACCGACGGAACCGCCGATCCCGCCAATGCAGCCCCGGCGGTCGCGCGGGCGATCCTCAGGCGTGGGGGCACCGTGCACCAGATGTGCGCGGCTCGCGTGCTAGAGACAGAGGGTGGCCGCGTCAGCGCGGTCGTGACGGAGCGCGGCGCAATTCGCACGCCCGTCGCGATACTGGCAGGCGGCGCGTGGTCCTCGTCCTTCTGCCACCAGGCGGGCATCCGCCTTCCGCTCGCTTCGATCCGCTCGTCCATCCTGTCCGTCTCGGCAGGCGCGAAGGGCCTGCCGGACGCGCTCCACACCACCGCCGTTTCGGTGACGAAACGCGGCGACGGCGGATATACACTCGCGATCAGTGGTCGCGGCCGCGTCGATCCGACCGCGCAGCAGCTCCGCTTCGCCCCGCAATTCCTGCCGATGTTCTTGCGCCGCTGGCGCAGTCTGCTCCCTGGCGGCCTCGAAGGCGTGAGGTCGGAACATGAAACGCTCCGCCGTTGGGACGTCGGCGGCCAGACACCCATGGAGCGCGTTCGCATCCTGGATCCCACACCCGATCAAAGCACGATTGAACTTACGCATCGGCGCGCCCTCGAGCTGTTACCGGCACTGAAGGACACGAAGATCACCGCCGCATGGGGCGGCTACATCGACTCGACGCCCGATGGCGTGCCGGTCATCGGGGAAGCGTCCGGCCTGCCCGGGCTGATATTGGCCGCGGGCTTCAGTGGCCACGGCTTTGGTATCGGCCCAGCGTCCGGACACCTCGTCGCGGACTTGGTGACCGGCGCGGCGCCGATCGTCGATCCCAAACCCTACCGGCCGGAGCGCTTTGCCGGATTTACGGTCGGAAAGGTATCCGATTTCTAAAGCGCGATGAGATTAGGATGAATCACACGGCCTCGCGGCGCGTCTCAGGCGTCGCGTTTCATGATCCATTCGACCGCCGGACTCGGCAGGAAACGCCATTTGCGCAAGGGGCCGGCCATGACGTTGAGATAATACATCTCGAAGCCATAGGGCGCGCCGCAGGGGTGGTGCCCGCGCGGAACCAGAACCACGTCTCCATCATGCACGGCCATCGTCACGTCGAGCTGCGAATCGTCCGTGTAGACACGCTGAATGCCGAAGCCGTCGGATGGGTTGATGCGATGATAGTACGTTTCTTCGAGATAGGTGATACGCGGGAAATCGTCCTCGTCATGGCGATGTGAGGGGTAACTGGACCAGTGGCCCGCGGGGGTGAAGACCTCCGTGACCAGCAAGCTGTCGCAATAGTCCTCGTTCTCCATCGCGATATTGTTGATGTAGCGCGTATTCGTTCCCTTGCCGCGCTCAGTGAGACGGATCCCCTGGGGGTCGATCCGGCGTGCCGCGTGCAGCCCCTTGCCAGGGGCCGAGCAGACGGCGATCGTGCACTCGGTTTCCGCGGTCGCCTCCCAGGCCGCACCGTTCGGCAAGTAGACGCAATGTGGCGGCGTCTTTTCAAAGACGTTCATGCGCTCGCCGAGACTGCCCCAATCCTGCCCACCGCCAGTCACGGAGGCCTTGCCCTCGACCATGACCAGGACGACCTCGCGATCTCCCGTCGTTTCCGCGGCACGCTCGCCCGGACGCAGCCGGTAGAGCGAGAAGCCGACATAGCGCCAACCCGCCGATTGCGGCGTGATCTCGTGCACCTTGCCGTGTGTGCCAAAAGGCTTGCGCAGCAATTCCGCCATGTGTCTCTCCCGACGTGCCGCACAGACGGCGGCATGACAACCAATCGTGCTTACGCAAGCCCGACGCGCGCGGCAATTTCCTTGAGCGTGCGCAAGCCTATGCCCTGATATTTCAGCGGTTCGCGCACGAGGCTGTCCTGCTCGGCCTCGATGACGATCCAGCCCGAATAGCCATGTTGGGCGGCAGTCGTCAGCACCGGCTCGAAGTCGATGCAGCCTTCCGGATCGCCCGGTACCGTGAACGCTCCTCGCCGCACGCCCTCGAGGAAACTCAGACCTTTCTCACGCACCTCGCGCATGATCGCAGGGCGAATATTCTTGCAATGGATGTGAGTGATGCGGCCGATATTTTTGCGCACGACCTCCAATGGATCGGCACCTCCGAAGAAAGCATGGCCGGTGTCGAACAACAACCGGGTATGGGGACCGGCCATCTCCATGAAGCGGTCGATATCGGCCCCGCTTTCAATGATGGTGCCCATGTGGTGGTGGTACCCCATCTTCACGCCCTGATCGTGAGCGTATTTCGAAAGCTCCTCATATCCTTTCGAGAAGCGATCCCATTGTTCATCGGTCATGATCGGACGATTGTTGACCGCCGCACCGTCGTCGCCATGCACCGTGTTCGAACACTCACACGCGTTGATATGATCTCCACCGGCAGCCCTCACCATATCGATGAAGCTCTGAAGGCTCTTCTTCTCCGTGTCGATATCGTTTACGAGAATATTGGTCGAATGCCAGCCGGCGGCAAAACGCAGGCCGTATTCGGCAAGCTTCGCTTTGAGCGCCCGGCCATCATCGGGCATCTTGTGGCCTTTTTCGATGCCGTCAAACCCGATCGTCCGGCAGTCGCCGAGGCAGTCTTCGAGCGAGAGATGGTCGCCGATGCTCCAGTCGTCGTCATTCGACCAAGCGATGGGGTTGGTACCGTACAGGATCATGAGAGGGCCTCAATCGAAAGTGCGCTGAAATCGTGAATTGACTGCGTGACGTTCTCGCGCCTTTTCCAGGCGCTCTGGGCCGCCGGCTTCTGGCACCGCGACGTCCCACCAGTGACCGCCGGCGCCGGTGCCGGGCACGGGATCGGTGTCGATCAGGATGACGGTCGGCTTGGTCCGGCCACGCGCGGCGACGATGCGGGCCTCGAGATCGGCGATGCTCGTCGCCTTCTCGGCATGCGCGCCCATGGAGCGGGCATGGGCGACGAAGTCGATCTCCGGTCCGGCCTCGATGGCGCAGTCCTTGTACAGGTTGTTGAACTCCGCGCCGCCGGTCTCGATCTGCAGCCGGTTGATGCAGCCATAACCGCGGTTGTCAGTCAGCACGACGGTAAAGGGGACGCGACGCATGACGGCGGTGGCAAGTTCGGAATTCGCCATCATGTAGGAGCCGTCGCCGACGAAGCAGACGACCTCCTTATCCGGCGCGGCGAGCGCGATTCCAAGCGCGCCGGCGACCTCGTAACCCATGCAGGAATAGCCGTATTCCATGTGGTAACCGCCCGCTGCCGCCTGCCACAGGACATGCAGCGCGCCCGGCATGGTGCCGGCGGCGCACATGACGACCGTCTTATCGGTCGCGACCCGCTGCACCGCGCCGATCACTTGCGCGTCGGTCGGCAGCACGTTGGCCATCCCCTCCGGCGCAGCCGTCACCGCCTTCACCTTGGCGTGCCAGGCGGCGCGCGAAGCGACATCCGGGGCTTGCGCTTTGTGGTCGCCTAGCAGGGCCGAGAGCTGTTCGAGCGCCACTTTGGCATCGCCGACCACACCGATCGCGCCGTGCTTGGTGGCGTCGTAGCCGTGCAGATTGATCGAGACGAGCTTGCGGGCGCCGTTCTTGAACAAGGCCCAGCTGCCGGTCGTGAAATCCTGGAAGCGCGTGCCGACGCCAATGACGAGATCTGCCTCGGACGCGAGCGCGTTGCCGCATTCCGAACCGGTCACGCCGGGCGAGCCGAAGTTCAGGGGATCGGTCCAGGCGTTCGCCCCCTTGCCGGCCTGGGTCTCCAGGAAGGCGATGTTATGCTTCGCGGCGAAAGCGGCGAGTGTCGCTTCGGCGCCGGAATAGATCACGCCGCCGCCCGAGATCAGCACCGGCTTCCTGGCCGCGCGGATCAGCCCGGTGAGCTCCTCGACCTCGCGCGGGTCGGGCAGCGGCCGGCGGATGCGCCAGATCTTGGCCTCGAAGAAGCCCTCCGGATAGTCGTAGGCCTCGGCCTGAACGTCCTGGCAGAAGGCCAGACACACCGGCCCGCAATTGGTCGGATCGGTCATCACGGCGAGCGCGCGCGGTAGCGCGGTCAACAACTGTTCGGGTCGCGTGATGCGATCGAAGTAGCGCACCACTGGCCGGAAGGCATCGTTGGCCGTGACCGTGCCGTCGTCGAAATCCTCGACCTGCTGCAACACCGGATCCGGGCGACGGTTGGCGAACACATCGCCGGGGATGAGCAGGACCGGCAGGCGGTTCACATGTGCGAGCGCAGCCGCCGTCACCATGTTGGTGGCGCCGGGGCCGATCGACGAGGTCACGGCCATCGCCTTGCGACGCTTCATGGTCTTGGCATAGGCGATAGCCGTATGCGCCATCGTCTGCTCATTCTGGCCGCGCCAAGTCGGCAACGCCGTGCCGATGCCGTGCAGCGCCTCGCCGAGACCGGCGACGTTGCCATGGCCGAAGATCGCCCAGACGCCCTCGATGAAGCGCCCGCCCTCTTCCGTCATCTGCACCGAGAGCCATCGCACCATGGCCTGCGCCGCCGTCAGTCGGATCGTCCTGGTCATGCTGCCTTCTCCCGCGCCACCGCGCGCGCCTCGTCCCAGATCTCGCAGAGCCGGCGGTAGCACCGTGCCATCTCGGCGACGGCGGCCTCGCCGGACATGCCCCCCTTGAACCATGTCCGCGCCACCTCGGCGAAAATGGTGCGCCCCACCGCAAAGCCCTTCACCAGCGGGAAGCCGGCGGCGACGCGGAAGCTTGCGGCGAGTTCGGCCTCGGGCGCATCGAGACCGAGCACGACAATGCCGCGGGTATAGCGGTCGTGCTCCTCGATCGCCCTGCAGGCAGCATCCCAGGCGGCGGCGCTCGCCAGCGGTTCGAGCTTCCACCAGTCCGGATAGATACCGGCGGCGTAGAACTGCCGGATCAGCGTCGCCGTCGTCCCATCGTCGACCGCGCCGACCTTCGACGCCACGATCTCCAGCAGGAATTCGAGATTGTTGCGCCGTGATGCCTCAAACAGGCGCTTGACGCTCTCCTCCTGCGCGGCGCGCGTCGCCGCGTCGTCATCGGGATGGCAGAAGCAGAGCACCTTCACGACGTTCTCGCGCGCCCACTCCCCGAGGGTCCCGCAGTCTGCCCCCAGCTCCGGCTCGAAGGAGAGTGGCCGCGAGCCCGGCCATTCGCAGGGCCTGCCGATCCAGAGGCCCGAACCGGAGGCGGCGTGGAGCGCGCGCCGGCCGATGCGGTTGTCGCAAAGGATGCCGTAGCCAGGCTTCCCACCCTGCACCTCGAGCGCAGCCTCGAGGCACAATTCCTTGAAGGCGCCACCCTTGGCGAGCGTATAGCCGTCCATCTGCTCGAGCTGCGAACGATGGTCGAAGGCGAACACCCGGCATTCCGACCAGTCGCCCGACCGGTTGGTGGCCCAGTGGATCTGTTCGAGCTCGGCGTCATGGCGCAGCGCCTTCACCTTGATGCCGCGCTTCAGGAAGAACTGGAGCTCCTCCCAGGACGGATAGGCCGGCGTGCAGCCGTGGCGGCTGACCGCGAAGGCGCCGCAGGCGTTGGCGTATTCGAGCGCCTTCGGCCAGCTCTCGTCGTCGAGCCAGCCGCGCAGGAGCCCGGCGAAGAAGCCGTCGCCGGCGCCGAGCACGTTGAAGACTTCAATCGGAAATCCCGGGCCCATCTCGCCGTCGTCGAGATTGTCGGGGATGTCCGCCGCGAAGGCGACTGCGCCCTTCGCCCCGCGCTTGCAAACGAGTGTCGCCGGGGTCAGCGCCCGGACCGCACGCAGCGCGGCGACTGTGTCGGTCGAGCCGCCGGCAATGTGGAACTCCTCCTCCGTCCCGACAATCAGGTCGAAGAGGGAAAGCGTGCCTTGGAGCTTCCTGGTGACGGCGTCGCTCTCGATATAGCGGCTCTCACCCGCATCGTGGCCGGCAAGGCCCCAGAGGTTCGGGCGATAGTCGATGTCGAGGGCGGTGCGGGCGCCGTGGGCGCGGGCGAACCGCAGCGCCTTGAGGACGGCTGCTTCGGTGCGTGGGTTCGACAGATGCGTACCGGTCGCCACGAGCGCACGGGCATCGGCGATGAAGGCCTCCTCGATGTCGTCCTCGGAGAGTGCCATGTCCGCGCAGTTCTCGCGATAGAAGATGAGCGGGAACTGGTCCTCATCGCGGATGCCGAGCAGGACGAGCGCAGTCAGACGCGCGGGGTCGGTCTTGACCCCACGCACGTCGACGCCTTCCCGCTGGAGCTGTTCGCGGATGAACCGGCCCATGTGCTCGTGGCCGACGCGGGTGATCAGCCCGGACTTCAGTCCGAGCCGCGCCGCCCCGCAAGCGATGTTGGTCGGAGAGCCGCCGATGTACTTGTTGAACGATCCCATGTCCTCCAGTCGCCCGCCAACCTGCGCGCCGTAGAGATCGACCGAAGATCTTCCGATGGTGATAACGTCGAGTTTGCTCATCGGCCGGCTCCTTGTCAGCGGTAGAGCGACGGCCGGTCCGCCATCGTGATGGCGACGGGCGCGCCTGCGCTTTCCTGCGCAGCGACGCAGGCATCGGAGGTGATCGCCGCGACATAGCCGTCCCACGAGCTCGGACCCGTTGCCGTCCCCGCCGCCGCTGCTTTCAGGAAGTCCTGAAGCTCGACGTCATAGGCTGCGACGAAACGGTCCTTCCAATCGGTCAGGATTTCGTTCTGCAGTTTCGCACCGAGCCGCAGCTCGACCGCCATGGGTTCGGGAAGGCATGCGGTTCCGTCCTCGCCCACGATTTCGCACTGGATGTCGTAGCCGTAGTGGCAGTTCACGAATATCTCGACGTCGATCAGAACGCCTTTCTTCGTTTCGAGCACCACCACCTGCGGGTCGCGCAGCTTGGCATGCGACCGCGCGGCCCGACGTGGAAACAGCACACGGGCCGAGACGTAGTCGTCGTCCAGCAGCCAGCGCAGCACGTCGATCTCGTGGATCAGCGTGTCGTGGATCGCCATCGGCGTGACGTAGGCCTCGGGCACCGTGGGGTTTCGATGGGCGGCATGGACCATGATCGGCGCTCCCGTTTGCGTCCGGATCGCCTGCTTGAGGGCGACGTAGCCCGCATCATAGCGCCGCATGAAGCCGACCTGCACGAGCCGGCGACCGAGCGCCACCTCCGCCTCGACGATCCGCCGCGCGCCCTCCGCCGTCGTGGCGAGCGGCTTCTCGCAGAAGCAGGGTTTGCCGGCGGCAATGGCTGCGAGAACATATTGCTCGTGCGTCGCGCCCCAGGAGGTGACGAGAACCGCATCGACGTCCTTCGCCGCGACCACTTCCTCCCCCGTCGCGTAGATCGCCGCATCCGGTGCCACGTCCGCCTTGACGGCCTCCGCCGCCGCCCGGTTCACGTCGGTGACGGCAACGATCTTGCCTCCCGCGAGCACGTGATTGATCCTGCGGGCATGGTCGCGGCCGATGGCTCCCGAGCCGATCACGCCGATCTTGACTGTCATTGCTGGTCTCACTTTCTGTTCGGTTATACTAGAAGCCTGCTCGCCGCAGGAAATCGCGGCTGGCCACGAGATCGCCGAGAATCGAGCCGGTCTTGCGAGGTCGCGCTCCAGCTTGCTCCAAGGCGCGGCGCGCGATCCAAATGGCCGGCTGCGAAGTCGCGCACGTCGTGTCCCCAATCCATGACCGTGAGGTAAGGCGCCTCATGACGCTGGCCATCATCGCGGGTTTGGGAAGGCTCACGATCAGCGGGCAGATCTCATCAGTTTGCCGGAGCAGATTGTCACGATTTTTCGGAGAGACCAAATCCCTCAAAGATGGTCCCGGCAACGATGCTGAGCCCACGCCGCTCAAACGCGCCCGAGACCGCGCTGTATCGGGGGGCAGATAGCCGTAAGTCCGAGCTCGAGACCACCGAACCCGGCTTCTGCCGCTTCGTCAAGCACCTTTTCCCACACCGAGTCGGCGCCGGCCGAGCGTACGCAGTTCTCGATCCAGCGGACGCCTTCGGCGCCGTCCTTGAGGCGGGATAGATCAGACCATCGAGCGCAGCCTGGTCACCTCGCCGCTTCGCGTCGATCGCCTGATCAGCCGATCGCGCCGAGCTTGCGCATGATGCTGAGCTTGATGTTCTCAATATGAGCGTCGATGCCGGCACGAATTGCCGCAGGGTCCTTGGCCCGCAATGCAGCGATGATGGCCAGGTGCTCGTTGTGGACGGGAATGAACCGCTCCGGCAGACGGCTGAGATTGAACATCTGGGTCTTTAGCCGCAGATCGCGGATCAAGCCCGCGAGGACGGCATTGCCGCTGTTTTCGGCGAGCAGCTCGTGGAACCGCCTGTCGATCTCGCGATTCTCCGGCGTATTGGGATCGCCGCGTTCGCGCAGGCGCAGAATGTGCGCCTCCACATCATCAAGCTCCGGCGACGCAATGCGATTGATCGACAGCACCGCCGCCTCGGCCTCGAGAACCCGGCGGACCTGCAGGATCTCGATGAACTCATGGAGAGAGAATTCCTTGACGATCAGGCTGTTGCCGGGCGCACGCGCCACCAGCCCCTCGGTTTCCAGGCGATAGAGCGCCTCGCGGATCGGCGTCCGCGAAATGTCGAGAAACTCAGCGAGCCGCCGCTCCTGCATCACCGTGCCGGCCGGCAGCTCGCGTTTCACCAGCAAGTCCAGAATACGCTCATAAGCGAGCTGGCTCAGGCTCTTCTCGGTCGGCGCGAGCAGAACGGACACGTCGGACGAGGGCTGATGTCGGCTGGATGCCTTCCTCGCTGTAGTCGGCCTGCGCGGCATGTCGCCAATTTCCTTCACTGCTGCGCCCGGCTGTCTCCGAAGCTACCGGAACAGCCGGGCGAAATTGATTCGACGTTTGCAGCGATTGCTCAGAGCTCGCTGCGGATCGGCTCTTTCGGATGCGGATCGAAACCGATCAGGTCGCTCGTCAGCTTCGCATAGGTACCGTCGGCGATCATATCCGCCAAGGCACCGTTGATCGCCTTGGTCAGGTTCGGCTTGCCCTTCTGGATGGCGAATCCCTTCTGGACCTGGCTCAGTGTGCCCTCGCCGGTGACCAGCGGCAACTTCCTGGCCTTGATCGCGTAGTTAGCGGCGACCGCATCGGTGACAACGGCGTCGAGATTCTCGTTGACGAGATCCTGTACCGCGTCGACTTCCGCCTTGTAGCTCTTCAGCGTGGCGCCGTTCTGCTCGGCGATCTTGCCGAAGGTCGAGGCGGCGACGGTGCCGACATTCTTACCCTTCAGATCTTCACCGGTGCGGATCCCAGTCTGCTTGCGGGTGAGGATCATGGCCCCCGATGCGAGCCAGCCGTCGGCGAAGGTCACCTGTTTCTGACGCGCCGCCGTGATGTCCATCGAAACGCTGGTCATGTCGTACTGACCGGCGAGAAGGCCGACGAGGGCGGCATCGAACTGACTGATGACGGGCGAGTATTCAAGCTTGAGACGACGCGCGATCTCCTTGACGACGCGGATCTCCAGGCCATCGAGTTCACCATCCGGCCCTCGCATGGAGAAGGGGGCGAACGTGCCCTGCGTCGCCACCAGCAGCTTGCCTGGCTGGATCAGCTCGAGATCGGCGGCGGATGCGGGAGTTGCGAGCGTCAGGCCGATGCCGACTGCCAGGAGGGAGAATTGCCGTCGCGAGATCATCAATCGGGTCCTTTCGTGGTTGTGGCTTGCATGTCCGTGAATTGTCGCTTCCTTGAAGGTCAGTAACGAAGCGCGTAACGCCGCTCGAGCCAGTGCGCGAGCCTGGAGAGCAGCGACGTCATGACGAGGTAGATCAACGCGCTGGCAATGTAGAAATCGAAGGGCCGGAAAGTGCTGGCGATCAGGAGCTGCGAATAGAGCGTCAGCTCGACCACCGTGATGGTGGACAGCAGCGAGGTGTTCTTCAGCGCCGCGATCGCCTCGTTGGTCAGCGAGGGAAGAATGATGCGGAACACCTGGGGCAGGATGATGCGCTGCATCGCACCGGCCCGACTCATGCCGAGCGCTAGCGCGGATTCCATCTGGCCCTTCGGGATCGCGGTGAGGCCGGCTCGGATGGTTTCGGCGACATAGGCGCCGCTGGAAATGCCGAGCGCGAGCGTGCCGGCGACGAATGGCGACAGTTTCAGGCCGAGCTGCGGAAAGCCGAAATAGACGATGAACACCTGCACGAGGGTCGGCGTGCCGCGGATGAACCAGACATAGAAGGATGCGGCGGAGCGGACGAACTTCAATCGCGATTGCTTGCCGAGCGCCGCGATCAGACCGCAGATCCAGCTCACGATGATGATCAGCAGCGTCAAGACGAGAACGATCCCGGCAGCCTTCGCGAAGCCAGGCACGTAGGCCGCGAAGTCGACGATCCACTCTTTGATGTTCGTCAGGTTCATCGTCGTCAGATCCGGTGAAACAACGGGGTGAAGGTCATCCGGCCACCCCCTGATGCAGGACGCGCTTGAGGAACTGGCGCAGACGATCGCTCTTGGGTTCTGCGAGGATGTCGCGCGGCGCCCCCGCCTCGGCGATGACGCCCTGATCGAAGAAGACGACGCGCGAGGACACGTCGCGCGCAAACGCGATCTCATGGGTGACCAGCAGCATGGTCATGCCGTCGGTGGCGAGCGATCCCATCAGCTCCAGCACCTCGCCGACCAACTCGGGATCAAGCGCGGATGTCACTTCGTCGAACAGCATCACCTCCGGCTTCATCGCCAGCGCCCGCACGATCGCGACGCGCTGCTGCTGGCCGCCGGACAATTTCGAGGGATAGGCGCCGCGTTTCTCGTACAGACCAATGCGCTGGAGCAGCGCCTCCGCCTGCTCGATCGCCTCCTTGCGCGGCACCTTCTTGACCCGCACCGGCGCCTCGATGACGTTTTCGAGCACCGTCATGTGCGGCCACAGATTGTAGCTCTGGAACACCATGCCGATCTGCGCGCGCAATTCGCGGAGCTGGAGCGGCGTCGGCTGGCGCCGCGCCCCTTCGATGTAGTCGAAGGAGAAACGGCCGAAGTCCATGAAACCTTCGTCGGGAATCTCCATCAGATTGACGCAACGCAGAAACGTGCTCTTGCCGGAGCCGCTGGCGCCGATGATCGAGATCACTTCGCCGGCGGCAACGTCGAGCGACACGCCCTTCAGCACCTCGTTCGCGTCGAAGCGCTTGCGGATGTCCTTCAGTTTCAGGATCGGCGCATCGGCTGACGTTGCGGTCACGAGTGTCTCCCGACGAATGCCACCTTCTCTCTCCATCTCGCCGGCCGGCTCAATGCGTTTTCAGCGCGCCGGCTGCTCTCGTTTGCGAAGCCGAATTTCAACTCTTGAAAAACTCCATGCCCGCAGGTTAATGGTATACCATTGGAGTTCACATGGTATTTTTTAGGCTCCCGATGCACAGGAAATGAGCATGGCCGAGGCTTCGCGAACCTGCCTGATCGTTCAGCCGATCCATCGGGCTGGGCTGGATCTCCTCGTGCGGGGCGGGCTCACGCTGCGTCATCTCAAACAGGTCGTCGATGCACAAACGCTCGTCCGGGAGGCTGGCGACTGCGTCGTCGTCGTGACGCGCAGCGCCGGCTTTCCGACCGCCGCGATCGAGGCTGCGCCGGCGCTCCAGGTGATCGGCTCCCACGGCGTTGGTGTGGATGCGATCGACGTTCCGCTCGCAACCACACGCGGAATCGCCGTCGTCAATGCACCGCAGAGCAATGTGCGCGCCGTTGCCGAGCACGCGATTGCACTGATCTTCGCACTCACCAAGTCGCTGGCCGCAGCCGACCGCGCCACGCGCGCCGGTGATTTCGGCTTCAAATACCGCACCCGGCTCGTGGAGCTTCATGGGCTGACGCTCGGCGTTGTCGGCTTCGGCAGCATCGGCCGCCAGACCGCGTTTCTCGCGAAGGCGCTCGGGCTGAAGGTGATTGCCCATTCCCTCGAAACCGCGCCGGAAATCTACGCGGAGACCGGCGTCGAGCCTGTCGCCGAGCTTCGTGACCTGCTGTCGCGATCCGATATCGTCTCGCTGCATTTGCCGCTGACTGCATCCACCAAAGAGCTGATCGGCGCGACGCAATTTGCGGCCATGCGGCCGGGCTCGTTTCTGGTGAACACCGGCCGTGGCGGCGTCGTGGACGAGATGGCCCTCATCCATGCGCTCGACAATGGCCCGCTTGCCGGTGCCGGTCTCGATGTCTTCGCAAGCGAAAACATGCCGGCGGATCATCCCCTGCTCCACCACCCGCGGCTGCTACTGACGCCGCACATCGCCGGTTCGACCGAAGCGAGCCTTGCCCGCACCGCGGAGGACGTCGCCAGCGGCGTCCTCGCGGCGCTCGCCGGCGAACGGCCTCGTTTCCTTGTTAACCCTGCGGTCTGGCCGCAACGCCGCGGAGCGCGCGCATGACCATTCACCCGCTGCTCAGCGCGGACCGCGAGCTCGCGGTTCGCCTCTTCGATCAATTGGCGGAGCAGAGCCACGACGAGCCGGGTGTGACCCGCGATGCCTATGGTACCGGCGAACAGCGCGCGCATGATCTCATCAGCAAGGAGGCCGCCGGGCTCGGACTCATCCGCGCCGTCGACGCCGCCGGCAATCTATTGCTCACTCTTTCGGGAACGGAGCCCGATCTTCCGGCCTGGGTCGTCGGCTCGCATCTGGACTCTGTGCCGCACGGGGGCAACTTTGACGGGGCCGCCGGCGTCATCGCGGGACTTGCCGCGATCGCTGGACTGAAGCGTGCGGGCCAACGGCCGAGACGTCCGGTCATCGTCGTCGCGACCCGCGCCGAGGAGAGCAACTGGTTTCCTGCCTCCTATATCGGCAGCCGCACCCTGCTCGGCCTGCTGCCCCCCGAGTTGCTCGATCTGCCCCGCTCCGACACTGGACGCCCGCTTCGCGACCACATGCGCGAGCTAGGATTGTCGCCTGAAGGGGTCGCCAAGGGCGAACGGCTGCTCACGCCCGAGCGCGTCCACGGCTTCGTCGAAACGCATATCGAACAAGGACCGGCGCTGGAAGCGGAGAAGATTCCGCTTGGTCTCGTCACCGGCATCAGCGGCAGTTTTCGCTATCGCAAGGCACGTTGCCTCGGCAGCTACGGGCATTCCGGCGCGGTGCCGCGCCGGTACCGTCAAGACGCGGTGTTCGCGGTCTCGGACCTGATCCAGTCACTCGACCGGTTCTGGAGCGAGCTCGACGGCGCCGGCCGAGCCGCGACCATCACGTTCGGCGAGGTCTTCACCGACGCGAGCCAGCACGGCTTCAGCAAGATCCCTGGTGAGCTCAACTTCTGTCTCGACGTGCGCAGCGCCGATCGCGATCTCCTGGATGAAATCCACGCCCGGCTTCTGACGTTCGTCGCCGAGATCGAGACCAGGCGCGGCGTCCGCTTCGCGCTCGGAGAGCGAACCGGGAGCCAGCCGGCGGTGATGAGCGCAGATTTGTTGCGCCAGCTCGGCAGCATCGCCGATCGTCTCGGCATCCCGCATCTGTCGATGCCGAGCGGTGCGGGCCACGATGCGGCGGTGTTCGCCAATGCCGGCATCCCCAGCGTCATGCTGTTCGTGCGCAACCAGAATGGCAGCCACAATCCGCATGAAGCGATGCGGATCGAGGATTTTCATGCCGCGGCCACCGTCCTCACCCATCTGATGCTGGAATGAGGAACGATGATCGCCTGCGCCCGAAATCAGGCGCCGATGACCTCCGACATCGGGGCAAGGGTGATGCCGGCCGAAGCCAGCCGCTCGCGCAGGCGCTGCGCCATCGCGACCGCACCCGGCGTATCGCCATGGACGCAGACGCTGTCGATCCGGGTCGGCAGCCGCGTTCCCGACAGGCAGGTGATGGCGCGATCCTCGACTATGCGAATGACCCGCTCGGAAGCGACCTCCGCATCATGAATCACGGCGCCCGCAAGACGACGCGACACCAGATTGCCGTTGTCGGCATAGGCCCGATCGGCATAGATCTCGCGCACCAGCGGCAGGCCGAATTTCTCGCCGGCGCGCTCGGTCTCCTGACCGGGCATCACCACGAAGATCAGGTTGCGATCGATGGTGCGGATCGCCCGTGCCACCGCTTCAGCGAGATCGCGGTCCTCGGCCGCGATGTTGCCGAGCGCGCCGTGCGTCTTGACGTGGCGAATGACGCAACCGGCGTCGGATGCCAGCGCCATCAGGGCGCCCACTTGATAGAGGACGATCTTCTCGATGTCGGCGGGACGCTCGCCTTGGATCGGCCTGCGGCCAAAGCCCCAGAGATCGAGGAAGCCGGGATGCGCACCCGCCTGCACGCCGTTGGCCTTCGCGTCCGTCAAGGTGCGATGCATCACCAGCGGATCGCCGGCATGGAAGCCGCAGGCGATGTTCGCGGAGGTGACGGTTCGCAGCATCTCGGCGTCGTCGCCGAGCGTGTAGACGCCAAAGCCCTCGCCCATGTCGCAGTTCATATCGATCAGAGTCATCGTCGTCCTCGTTTCGCGCGTGTACGATATAGACATGGCGTGAGGCGCAGGTCACGAGGAATCCGGCGCGCCGCTTGCATGGGACTGCGTCACTTTTCGAAGAGTAGAGCGCGGCCATAAATCTTATGACGAGCGATCAACAAGCATGACATCCGACGCTCTCTACGCTCTGCCGCGTTTCCGCCGGTCCGGCGACGCAGCGCTGACCGTCGAAGTCGGAGACGGGATCGCCGCGGAGGTCAATGCGCGCGTCGTCGATCTCGACCGCGCGCTGACCGATCGCGCGCTGCGCGGTATCGTGGAACTCGTACCGACCTACCGCACGCTGCTGGTCTGCTTCGATCCGACCGTACTGTCACGAGGCGATGTCGAATCCGAGATCATGGCGCTGTGGCCGCCGGTGGCGCCGGAGGGACAGCTTCGTCGTCGTTGGACCGTTCCCGTCGCCTATGGCGGCGACAATGGGATGGATCTCGACTGGCTTGCTCAACGCCTCAATACGACGACCGACGACATCGTGGCGCGGCACAGCGCGGCTGAATATCGCGTCTACATGATCGGCTTCATGCCCGGGCTGACCTATCTCGGCGGGCTCGATCCCTTCCTTCACGTCGACCGGCGCCCCGAGCCAAGGCTGGTCGTGCCTCCAGGCAGCGTCTCCGTCGGAGGCCAGCAGGCCGCCATTTCTCCACCGCTCCCCGCACCAAGCGGCTGGCACATGCTGGGACGCACGCCCGTGCGCTCCTATGATCCGCGGCGCGAGACCGAGCCCTTCCTGTTTCGCGCCGGCGATCTCGTTCGCTTTCGTCCGATCGGCAGTGCCGAATGTGCTGCACTCGAACGCGCCGCGGAAGCCGGCGAGATCATCGCCGAAAAAGAAGAGCACACGGCGTGAGCGGCGCGATGTCTGCACATCTTGAAGTAATCGAGCCCGGTCTCGCCACGACAATTCAGGACCTCGGCCGTCGCGGCTGGCAACGGTTCGGCATTTCCGAGTCCGGGGCGATGGATCCGATTGCGCTCGCAATCGCCAATGCGCTGGTCGGCAATACCGTCGGCACCGCTGCGCTCGAAGTCACCCTGGCCGGTCCGGTGCTCGCTTGCGTCAATGGTGACATACGCATCGCGCTTGCCGGCGCCGATTTTGCGATGATGATCGATGGCCGTCCGGTTACCTCCCACGAGACGCATGATTTGAAATCAGGCCAGCACCTCGTGATCGGCGCGGCGCGGGACGGAGCGCGTGCCGTTCTCGCCGTCTCTGGCGGCTTTCAGATCAAGCCGATGCTCGGCAGCGTGGCGACGCATTCGCGCAGCCAGCTCGGTGGGCTCAACGGCGGTCCGCTGCGCAAGGGCGATCTGCTGCCACTGGCGCTCCCGGGTTTGCCGGGCAGGCCGCATCTCATGGTGTCCCCCGCCTGCCGCGTCCGACCGAATGGACCTGTCCGCGTCCTCCTCGGCCCGCAGGACGACGCCTTTAGCGCCGAGGGTATCGCAACGTTCCTCGGCTCCGACTACGCTGTCACTCCCCTGTCCGATCGCATGGGCTGCCGGCTCGAAGGACCCCGGGTCGCCCATGCGGGCGCCGTGGGGATCGTCTCCGATGGCATCGTCTTCGGCAGCATCCAGATTCCCGGTAACGGCCAGCCGATCATCCTGCTCGCCGATCGCCAGACGACCGGTGGCTATCCGAAAATTGCCACCGTCATCTCCGCGGATCTTCCCCGGCTGGCCCAGCTTCGCCCTGGTGAGCGCCTCCGCTTTCAGGCGATCGAGGAGGACGAAGCCATCAAGCTCGCACGCGAGATGCGACGGCAGATCGATCGCATCGGCGATTCACTGATCGAAGTCCGCGGCGGCAGCGATCTCACAAGTGAGCATCTCCTGGCCAGCAATCTCATCAGCGGCGTGATCTCTGCTCTCGAATGGGTTCAAGCCGATGTCGCGACATCCTAGTTCTGTCTGCCGCTGCGAGATCAACTGACTGTCCCCTGCCCAACAGCCTCCTGAAGACAAGAGAAACCCCCATGGCTTTGCTCAACGAAACTGCGAACGGCGTTTACGTGATCGCCGTAACACCTTTCACCGACACCGGAGCGCTCGACCTCGACAGCACCGATCGCATGGTCGACTTCTATCTGGAGAAGGGGGCAACCGGGCTCACATTGCTCGGCATGATGGGCGAGGCGCCCAAGCTCACCGCGGAAGAGTCCCGGCGGCTGGTTCGCCACGTCCTCGCTCGCGCCGCTGGCCGCGTTCCGATCGTCGTTGGCGTATCGGCGCCGGGTTTGGCCGCCATGGCTGAGCTGACCCGCGCGGTGATGGACGATGGCGCCGCAGGCGTCATGGTGGCGCCGCCCTCCTCGCTGCGCACCGACGATCAGATCGTCGGCTACTACGACATGGTCGCCGAGGCGATCGCCGGCGCGCCGCTCGTGCTCCAGGATTTTCCGCTGACGACTCAAGTGCAGTTCACGCCCAAAGTGATCCTGACCATCGTTGAGCGGTTGGCCAATCTGGTGATGCTCAAGCACGAGGATTGGCCGGGCCTTGCCAAGCTATCCGCGCTGCGTGCAGCCAGCGATGCCGGCAGAGCGCGGCGAATTTCGATCCTGGTCGGAAACGGTGGCGTCTTCCTGCCCGAGGAACTCGGCCGCGGCGCCGACGGTGCCATGACCGGCTTCGCCTATCCGGAGATGATGGTCGACGTTCGGCGCGCCCACACGGCGGGCAACGTCGATCGCGCCCACGACCTGTTCGATTCCTATCTGCCGCTGGCTCGTTACGAGCAACAGCCCGGCCCTGGCCTTGCCGTTCGTAAATATGTTCTGGCCAGGCGTGGCGTCATAGCATCCGCAACCCTGCGCAAGCCGGGCGCAGCGCTGTCGGCCGCAGACATTGCCGACATCGAACGGCTGATCGCGCGTCAGACCCGCCGCCTCGAAGAACTCGGCTGATAGAAACGCCAATAGCTACAGCCGCCGCGACCGGGGGCCCTCCTCTGCCCGTGCTCTTTGTGCTGGCTCGGCATCGCCAGCGGAGTTGCACAAAAGTTTGCCCCCTGCTTCCGGTTGACTCTGTTTGGAACAGGCATTTCAATATTGGTAGAGGCGGAGGCTATCAAAGAGGTGACGCATTTTTTTGGCCGTCAAGGTCGTGTCACTTTCTGATTTTGTCGTCGTGACTGATTGTGCTGCTTTGGTTTTCTTATTGATTTGGAGAATACATGGCTGATTTGGCGCCGGATGTCGTCATTGTTGGTGGAGGAATTGCCGGTGGCGTTTTGGCCACCGTTTTGGCCAGAAATGGTTTGGAAGTCTTCGTTCTAGAACGTGAAACGACTTATCCTGATCGGGTACGCGGCGAATACATGCCGCCTTGGGGAGTCGTAGAGTTCAAACGCTTGGGGCTTCTCGACGTTCTTTACGAGAACGGCGGCCTGCACATTGAGCGCAACATTCCCTACGATGAAAACTGGTCACCCGAGGTCGCCGAGGAGCGGGCATTAGACGTTTCCAAGCTGTTGCCCGACGTCGCTGGCGCTCTGTGTATCGGCCATCCGACGATGTGTAACGCTTTCTCTGTGTCGGCGAGGGCGGCCGGAGCGAAAGTCCTAAATGGTATCAAAGATATCGAAGTCACGGCAGGCAATCGACCGACCGTATCATTTGTATCCGATGGATCACCGATCCAACTCAAGCCGCGCCTTGTCATTGGCGCCGACGGCCGCAACTCCACCGTGAGAAAGCAGCTAGGCTTCTCCGTTCTCGCGGATGAACCGCACAGTCTCATCGGTGGAATGCTCGTTGCGAACGTTCCGGCTTTCCCTCGAAACATACAGACAATCGGGACCGAGGGCAGTCTGCACTATTTGATCTTTCCGCAGGGTAACGATCTGGTTCGGCTTTACGCGGCCTACGACTTTGCCGATCGAGCGAAGTTTGCTGGACCGGATAGAGAGGCGAGGCTCTTGCGGGCCTTCCGGCTGAAGTGCCTGCCCTATGCGGAGGCTGTCCTTGCCGGCACCCCAATCGGTCCCTTCAATTCGTTCTCTAACGAAGATCACTGGGTGGACGATCCGACCGCTCCTGGCGTGGTTCTCGTCGGCGATGCCGCCGGGCATAACGATCCAATTACTGGTCAAGGAGTATCCATTGCCGCGCGAGATGTCAGGATTGTAAGTGACATTCTTATCTCGAACAGGAATTGGAATCGGAGTGACTTTTTGCCTTACGTCGAGGAAAGACGCGAGCGGATGCGCCGGTTGCGAACTTCGGCACGTCTCGCAACAAAGCTGAGGGTGGAGTTCGGGGAAGAAGCCAGGGCCCGAAGGGCCCGGGTTGCCGAACGTATGCGCAATCGCCAATTGTCTCCTCTGCCGGCGTCAATGGTCGGGCCAGAGCGCTTGCCCAACGAGGCTTTTTTGCCGGAGACGATCGAGAAGTTGATAGCTTGAACGATCGCCACGAAAATCGTTGAGCGACCAGCCCGCAGAGTAAGGCCGCCTCAGTTGGCGGCCCCCTTCATTTGGAACGTCGCTTGATGGCCCTTCGCGTATTACTGCGGTCTCGCACAAAGACGGTCGGGTGTCTGGTCAAAGCGGGAATCACCACGATTTATGAGTACGTGCCCTAGTAGTTGGTCGCGGATTTATCGTTGGGAATGCCTTCGATCGGGCATTCGGCCGTTCCCGCGGTCGAGCGGGTCATCGCCTCGACCATATCCCGCGTGCCTTCGGGATCGGCGATCCACTTCGAATAAAAGTCGTAGGGACAGGCAGCCAGGCCCTTCGCGCTCTCGCCGGAATTGATCATGCCAGTGTAGCCGCGATGCAGCAGCTTGAAGAGGTGGTTCTGCGACTGGTTGTTACGGCGCGCATCGCGGATCAGGCTCTTCGATAGGCCCGCGTACTGGATGCCGTATTCCTCCTCGCCGGTCTCACCCAAGGTGCGGCCATCGAAGCCGATGATCGCGGAGTGGCCGAAATACGAGTAGACTCCGTCGAAGCCCGCGGCGTTAGCCACCGCGACATAGACGTTGTTGGCCCAGGCCATGGCCTTCGAGATCAGCACCTGCTGCTCCTTGGCCGGATACATATAGCCCTGGCAGCGCACGATCAGTTCGGCGCCCTTCATGGCGCAATCGCGCCAGATCTCCGGGAAGTTTCCGTCGTCGCAGATGATCAGGCTGACCTTCAGGCCTTTCGGCCCCTCGGACACATAGGTGCAGTTGCCCGGATACCAGCCCTCGATCGGCACCCACGGCATGATCTTGCGGTATTTCTGGACGATCTCGCCCTTGTCGTTCATCAAGATCAGCGTGTTGTACGGCGCCTTGTGCGGATGCTCCTCGTGACGTTCGCCGGTGAGCGAGAAGACGCCCCAAACCTTGGCCTTGCGGCACGCGTCCGCGAAGATTTCCGTCTCCGCACCCGGGATCGACGAGGCGGTGTCGTACATCTCCTTCGAGTCGTACATGATGCCGTGCGTGGAATATTCCGGAAAGATCACGAGATCCATGCCCGGCAGGCCGGTCTTCATGCCCACGATCATGTCGGCGATCTTGCGGGCGTTGTCGAGCACCTCGGCCTTGGTGTGCAGCCGCGGCATCTTGTAGTTGACGACCGCGACGCCGACCGTGTCGTTGCTGGAAGAAATGTCACCGTGAAGCATTGGCGATGCCTTCTGTTCTGGTTTGAATTGGCCGCCGATCAGACGGCCGCGTGAACGTCAATGGCTGATCATCCAGGGACGCGCGGTCGGAAAGCCCTTGGCGCCACCTCTCGTCTTGGTCGTCAGCCGCGCCGGCTTTGTCTTGCCTGTCGAGCAGCAGCCGCAACCGGGACCATGCGAGGCCTTGTATTGCGCGAGCGTCTGCGGCGCGTGCGTGCTGCGCTCGTTGACGGCGTGGGCCTTTCGCTTCTCCGAGGGCATGCAGAAGAAATTCGGCGCGGTGAGAATCACTCGCGGCGCGAGGACCTCGCATTGCGGACACGCCTGCGGATCGTCGCATTCGGCCATCGGGCGCAGGTCCTTAAAGGGACCGCAGTCGTCACAGCAATATTCATAGACCGGCATCGCATCATCCCTACGCTGTTGTCTGTTCAACCCAACCCGCGGCGGATGCGGGGCGGCAAAGACGAAGCCGCCCCGCCTCCTTCTCGCGCAGGGATTACTTGTCCGGCGATATCGGCATCTGGATATCACCCGTGATGTGCTTGATGGGACCGGCCGCCGATGGCATCACGTCGAAGTCGAAGATCTCGGTCGGCAGCCACAGGGTGGCACAGGCATTGGGCACGTCGACCACGCCCGAGATGTGGCCTTGGCACGGCGCGGTGCCGAGGATCGAGTAGGCCTGGGCGCCGGAGTAACCGAACTTCTTCAGATACTCGATCGCATTCAGGCAGGCCTGGCGATAGGCGATGTGAACGTCGAGATAGTGCTGCTTGCCGGCCTCATCGACCGAGATACCCTCGAAGATCAGATAGTCCTTGTAGTTCGGCGTGATCGGCGACGGCTTGAAGATCGGGTTTTTGATGCCGTACCTCGACATGCCGTCCTTGATCACCTCGACCTTCAGATGCAGCCAGCCGGCCATCTCGATGGCACCACAGAAAGTGATCTCGCCGTCGCCCTGGCTGAAGTGCAGATCGCCCATCGAGAGACCGGCGCCGGGCACATAGACCGGGAAGTAGATTTTTGAGCCGCGCGAGAGATCCTTGATGTCGCAATTGCCGCCATGCTCGCGCGGCGGCACGGTGCGCGCACCCTCGGCACCGATCTTGGCCTTGGCATCGCCCTTGGCCCGGCCGCCATGCGCGGTCGGCGCGAACGGCGGGTTGGCAAGGCCAGGCACGCGGGTCGGATTGGTCGAGATCAGCTCCGCCTCGCGCTTGTTCCACGTATCCAGCATCTTCGGATCGGGCAGACAGCCGATCAGGCCGGGATGGATCAGGCCCGCAAAATTCACACCGGGCACATGGCGTGAGGAGGTGTAGAGGCCCTTGATGTCCCAGATCGACTTCTGCGCAAGTGGGAAGTGATCGGTGAGGAAGCCGCCGCCATTCTGCTTGGAGAAGAATCCGTTGAAGCCCCAGAGGCTCTCCTTGAGCGGACCGACGTCGAGGAGATCGACGACGAGGAGGTCGCCGGGCTCGGCACCCTTGACACCGATCGGGCCGGAGAGGAAGTGCACGATCGACAGGTCGATGTCGCGCACGTCATCGGCGGAATCGTTGTTCTTGATGAAACCGCCGGTCCAGTCATAGGTCTCGATGATGAAGTCATCGCCCGGATTGACCCACGCCACGATCGGAATATCGGGGTGCCAGCGATTGTGCACCATGTCGTTTTCATAGGCCGATTTGGTGAGATCGACTTTGATCAGTGTCTCTGGCATCGAGATGCTCCCCTTTTACACGGTTGATTAGACGGACAGATACTTCGAGACCTGCGCGGCATCGACGGAGTTCCGCGGATCGTCGCGGACGATCTCGCCGTTCTCGATGACGAGCATGCGATCGGCGATATCGAGCGCAAAGCTCAGGACCTGTTCGGACACGACGATCGAGAGCCCCTTCTCGTCGCGGATGCGCTTCAGGGTCCGCGCCATGTCCTTGATGATCGAGGGCTGGATGCCTTCGGTCGGCTCATCCAGCAGCAGCACCTTCGGCTTGGTCGCGAGTGCGCGTGCGATCGCGAGCTGTTGCTGCTGGCCGCCCGAGAGATTGCCACCGCGGCGACCCTTCATTTCCAGCAGCACCGGAAACAATTCGTAGATATCGCCGGGCACCTCGGATTCGCCGGCGACGACCAGCCCGGTCTCGATGTTCTCCTTCACCGTCATGGTCGAGAAGATCATCCGTCCCTGCGGCACATAGGCGAGGCCTTTGGCGACGCGCTCGTAACTCTTGAGCGCGCCGAGCTCGGCGCCGTCCATGGTCACGGAGCCGCTCTTCGCCGGCAAAATGCCCATCAGCGACTTCATCAGCGTCGTCTTGCCCATACCGTTGCGGCCCATGATCGCGACGATTTCGTTGGGCGCAACCTTGACGTTGAGACCGTGCAGCACTTCGCTCTGGCCGTAGGCGACGTGAAGATCGGAAATTGCCAACATGCGCCGCTCCTTAATGACCGAGGTACACTTCGATGACCTTGGGGTCGTTCTTCACCTTCTCCATCGTGCCCTCCGAGAGGATCTGGCCCTGATGCAGCACGGTGACCTTGTGCGCGATGTCCTCGACGAACTTCATGTCGTGCTCGATCACCAGCACCGAGCGGTTCTTGATGATGCGGTTGAGAAGCTCGGCAGTCTTGGCGCGCTCGGACACGCTCATGCCGGCGACGGGTTCATCCAGCATCAGGAGGTCCGGGTCCTGGATCAGCAGCATGCCGATCTCGAGCCACTGCTTCTGGCCGTGGCTGAGCAGGTCGGCATTCACGTTCAGCCGATCCTTCAGGAAGATCATTTCGGCAACTTCATGCACGCGGTCGCGCACCGCGGCGTCACGGGTGAAGGTCAGCGCACCGAACACCGAGCGGCCGCGCGGGTAGGAAATTTCCAGGTTCTCGAACACGGTGAGATCGTCATAGATCGAGGGGTTCTGGAACTTGCGGCCGACCCCCGCCTTCACGATCTCGTTTTCCTTCATCCGGGTCAGCTCCTGGCTGCGGAACTGAATCGAGCCCGAGGTTGCTTTGGTCTTGCCGCAGATCAGGTCGAGCACGGTGGTCTTGCCGGCACCGTTGGGGCCGATGATGACGCGAATTTCGTTCTCGTCGACATAGAAGGAGAGATCGTTGACCGCCTTGAATCCGTCGAAGGAGACGGTCAGGCCGGATACCGCGAGCAGGAAATCCTTGGGCTGGTGACCTATGAGCATGATGATCTCCTCACTCCGCAGGCGCGCCGTCGGCGACCGAGCTGTCGGTCCAGCCGCCGTCGGGTTTCGATTTGCGCGACGAGATCAGGCGGTCGATGCGCGGCTGCACATAGTCACCCCAGATCCCGGCGAGACCGTTCGGGAAGGCAAGGACCACGGCGATGAACAACCCGCCCAATCCAAAGAGCCACAGTTCGGGAAAGGATTCCGACAGGCCGGTCTTGGCGAAATTGACCAGCAGCGTGCCGTAGACCGCACCGAGGATCGAAAGCCGGCCGCCGACCGCAGTGTAAATCACCATCTCGATCGACGGCACGATGCCGACGAAGGACGGCGACATGAAGCCGACATTGAGCGCGAACATGGCGCCGCCGATCGCTGCGAATACGGCCGCGATGCAGAACGCGAAAATCTTGAAGTTGGCGACGCTATATCCGGAGAACCGAACCCGGTCCTCCTTCTCCCGCATCGCGACCAGAATGCGCCCGAGCTTGGAGTGCCGGACGAACTGAGCGATCATGACACAGACGAACAGGCATCCGACTTCGAAGAAGTACAGGACGATCTTGGCGTGGTCGGGACGGACGTCCCACCCTTTCAGCGTGCGCAGGTCGGTCATGCCGTTGATGCCGCCCGTGTAGCCCTGCTGCCCTACGATCAGGATGGTCAGGATGGCCGCGACGGCCTGCGTGATGATGGCGAAATAGGTCCCGCCGACCCGGCGCTTGAACATCGCCGTGCCGATGATCAGGGCGAAGATACCGGGCACCAGAACAATGGCGGCGATCGTGAAGGTGAGGCTGTGAAAGGGCTTCCAGAAGAACGGCAGCGCGGTGATCTGATTCCAGTCCATGAAATCGGGAATTCCCGGTGTGGACTGGATCTTGGTGTTCTCGACGCTCGATGCTTCGAGCTTGAGAAACATCGCCATGCAGTAGCCGCCGAGACCGAAAAACACGCCCTGCCCGAGGCTGAGAATGCCGCCATAGCCCCAGCAGATCACCAGCCCGAGCGCGACGAAGGCATAGGTCAGATATTTTGCGACCAGATTGAGCCGGAAGACATCGAGCGTGAGCGGAAGGATCACCACCAGGAGGACCGCAAGCACCAGAATTCCGATGAGCTCCGATCGATTGAAGAAGCGATTGTCGGTCATTGCATCAGCCTCTATTTCTCACTTGCGGACCTTAAGGGCGAACAGCCCCTGCGGCCGCAGCATCAGGATCCCGACAACGGCGAGCAACGTCAGCACCTTGGCCATCGAGCCCGACATGAAGAACTCGAGGGTGGATTGTGTCTGTGAGATCGAGAAGGCCGAGGCGATGGTGCCGAGCAGGCTCGCGGCGCCGCCGAACACGACCACCAGGAATGTATCGACGATGTAGAGCTGTCCGGACGTCGGCCCGGTCGAGCCGATCATCGTGAAGGCGCTTCCAGCGACGCCTGCGATCCCACAACCGAGGCCGAAGGTGTAGCGATCGACCTTTTCGGTGTTGATGCCGACCGCACCAGCCATGATGCGGTTCTGCACGACGGCGCGCACCTGGCGACCCCAGCGCGACCTGTACATCACGTAGGCGACGGAGATGGTGATCAGCACGGTAAGACACATCACGAAGACGCCATTGATCGGCACTTCGATGCTGCTGGTCACTTGCAGCGACCCGAGCATCCATTGCGGCAGCTCGACGCCGACCTCGCGCGCACCGAACACGGAGCGATAGGCCTGCTGCAACATCAGGCTGAGGCCCCAGGTCGCAAGCAGCGTGTCCAGCGGTCGCTTGTAGAGGTGCCTTATCAGCACCCATTCCACCAGCATTCCCAGCGCACCGGACGCGACGAAGGCCAGGATCATCGCGAGGAAGAAGTAGCCGCCGAACAGACCCGGCAGGTAGGACTGGAATAAATTCGAGGTCATCCAGGTGACGTAGGCCCCCAGGATCATGAACTCGCCATGGGCCATGTTGATCACGCCCATCTGGCCGAAGATGATCGCAAGACCCAGCGCCATCAGGACGTAGACCGAGAACAGGATCAGTCCCGCAAAGCCCTGCATGACGAAGATGGAGCCGAGGTCGCCAATCGAGTAGTCGCCGAACATCGATATCCTCCGTCGGGGATAGGGTCCCGCGTCGCGAACAGGTTCGCGACGCGGGGGTCTTGGGCGCGGACTGCTGATCCACGCCAGGGAGCGGCTTGGTGTTGAGGGAGACCGCGACGGACGCCGCGTCTTACCGGTAGTCCCTGTTACTGATAGCCCTTGGGGAACGGATCGGGCTCGACCAGATCGGCGGTCTCGTAGATCAGCTCGAACTGACCATCGAGCTTGGCGCGTCCCACCCTGGTCTTCGACCAGAGGTGATGATTTTCGTGGATGCGCACATAGCCTTCCGGAGCGCCCTTGAACTCGACGCCCGGCGAGGCCGCGGCGATCTTGTCCACGTCGAAGGAGCCCGCCTTCTCTACCGTCAGCTTCCACAGCCACGGGCCGAGATAGGCAGCCTGCGTGACGTCTCCGATCACGGTCTTCTCGCCCCACATCTTCTTGAACGCCGGCACGAAGGCCTTGTTGTTGGCGTTGTCGAGCGACTGGAAGTACTTCATGCAGGCGTAGGCACCCGCGATGTTCTCGCCGCCGATGCCGTCGATTTCGTCTTCGGTCACCGAGATCGTCAGCAGCGGCTGCTTGGCGAGGTCGATGCCGGCGGCCTTGAGCTGCTTGTAAAACGCGACGTTCGAGCCGCCGACCACGTCGGTGAAGATTACGTCGGGCTTGGTCAGCTTGATCTTGTTGATGACCGAGTTGAACTGGGTATTGCCGAGCGGATAGTATTCCTCGCCGACGACCTTGCCCTTCAGCACGTTCTCGACGTGCTTGCGCGCGATCTTGTTCGAGGTGCGCGGCCAGATGTAGTCCGAACCGATGAAGAAGAAGGTCTTCGCGCCCTTCTCCTTGGCGATCCAGTTCAGGCCCGCGAGAATCTGCTGGGTCGCTTCCTGGCCGGTGTAGATCACGTTCTTGGACTGCTCGAGACCTTCATAGAAGGTCGGGTAGTAGAGCATGCCGTTGTACTGCTCGACGACCGGCAGCACCGCCTTGCGCGATGCCGAGGTCCAACAGCCCATGATGGCCGCGACCTTGTCGTTGACCAGCAGCTTCTTGGCTTTCTCCGCAAAGGTCGGCCAGTCGCTGGCGCCGTCCTCCTGGATGAACTTGATCTTACGACCGAGAACGCCGCCGGCGGCGTTGATTTGCTCGATCGCGAGCTTTTCGGCCTCGATCGAGCCGGTTTCCGAGATCGCCATCGTGCCGGTCGCAGAGTGGAGGATGCCAACGGTCACCTCTGTGTCGGTGACCGCGAGTCCCGTTGTGTTGACCGCGGAAGTTGCAGGCGTCTGCGCAAGAGATGACCGCGGAAGCATGGTCAAGGCGGGAATAGCTGCCATTCCCATCAGCAGCTTACGGCGCAATGCCGACTGCAGGCCCTGGTTTGTTTCGTCTGACATAAGCACCCCATTGGTTCGAGAACGCGCTTTTTGGTCAGGCGAGGATTGCCCAGAATTGTGCACTGCACAGATACGCAAGATTGCGTATATTGCACCGCAAAATAGCGACGTAGGTTTTGGTACGGGGTTTGCTGACGATCGAGAGGATCGATCGTTTGCGGCGAGGAGTAAGGAAGTGGCAGGGCGGCAGCGGATAGACCGCGTCAGGCGCCAGTACAATCAATGGGTCGCCAACCAGACGCTGGAAGACTACGCGCTGCGCTTCACCGCCAAGAGCGCGCGGCGTTGGTCCGCTGCCCGCGTCGCCAACACTGCACTCGGCGCAATCTCCTTTTTGGCGCTGGAAGCGATCGGCGGCACCATCACGCTGAACTACGGCGCCGCCAACGCGACCGCTGCCATCCTGGTCGTCAGCTTCATCATCTTCAGTTGCGGACTCCCGATTGCCTATTATGCCGCGAAATGCGGCATCGACATCGACCTGCTGACCCGCGGTGCCGGCTTCGGCTACATCGGCTCGACGATCACCTCCCTGATCTACGCGTCCTTCACCTTCATTTTCTTCGCGTTCGAGGCGGTCATTCTCGCCGCCGCCCTGGAGATGTGCTTCGGCATCCCACGGCCGCTCGGCTATCTCATTAGCGCGATCGTCATCATTCCGCTGGTGACCTACGGCATCACCCTGATCAGCCGCTTCCAGCTCTGGACCCAGCCGATCTGGATCATCCTTCACGTGCTCCCGTTCCTGGCGATCGCCTATGCCAATCCGCATTCCTTTACCGAGTGGCGGAAATTCGCTGGCGAACATGGCGATCCAGGCGGCCATCTCGATCTGATGCTGTTCGGCACCGCAGCCTCGGTGGTGTTCTCGCTCGTGGCGCAGATCGGCGAGCAGGTCGACTTCCTGCGCTTCCTGCCGCGCGACCGCCGCACCTCGCGGACCTCGTGGTGGATCGCCCTGCTCGGCGCTGGTCCCGGTTGGATCATCTTCGGCGCGCTCAAACTGCTGGTCGGTTCCTTCCTCGCCTACTTCGCGTTGAGCCACGGCGTTGCCATCGAACAGGCCGCTGAGCCCGCGAACATGTATCTCGAAGCATTTCGCTATGTGCTGTCGCAACCAGATCTGGCGCTGGCGCTCACCGGCACCTTCGTCATCCTCTCGCAGGTCAAGATCAACGTCACCAACGCCTATGCAGGCTCAATCGCCTGGTCGAACTTCTTCTCGCGGCTGACGCACAGCCATCCTGGCCGCGTGGTCTGGCTGGTCTTCAACGTCATGGTGGCGCTGCTGTTGATGGAAATCGGCGTCTACAAGGCGCTGGAGCAGACGCTAGCGCTCTACTCCAACGTCGCGATCGCCTGGGTCGGCGCGCTGGTCGCCGATCTCGTCATCAACAAACCGCTCGGCCTGCGCCCGCCGCAGATCGAATTCAAGCGCGCGCATCTCTACGACATCAACCCGGTCGGCGTCGGCGCCATGACGATCGCTACAATCGTCTCGATCAGCGCATTCTACGGCCTTTTCGGTCCGACCGCGAAGGCGCTGTCAGCCTTCGTCGCACTCGCGGCGGCCTTCGTCTCGGCACCGCTGATAGCCTGGGCCACCGACGGCAAGTATTACATTGCCCGCAAGCCAAAGCGGAGCTGGCAGAACGTCGAGGCGATCCAGTGCTGCATCTGCGAGCATTCGTTCGAGCCGGAGGACATGGCCTCCTGCCCCGCCTATGCCGGACCGATCTGCTCGCTGTGCTGCTCGCTCGATGCCCGCTGCCACGATCTCTGCAAGCCGCACGCGCGGGCCGGCGCGCAGGTGTCGGAGACGCTTGGCAAGATGTTGCCCGAGGCGATCTATGCGCGGATCAACTCGCAGTTCGGACGTTATCTGGGCGTGTTCGCGGTCTCCGCTGGCCTGACGGGATTGACGCTGGGGCTGATCTACCTGCAGACATCGGCGACCGTGCACGCGGACGCGCTGTTGGCGGACGTACTATGGAAGGTGTTCTTTGCGCTCATCATCATCATCGGCGTGGTCGCCTGGCTGTTCGTGCTGGCGCAGCAGAGCCGACGCGCGGCGGAAGAAGAGACGCGGCGCCAGACCACGCTGCTGATCCAGGAGATCGACGCGCACAAGCGGACCGATGCGCAACTGCAACGCGCCAAGGAAGTCGCAGAATCAGCCAATCTCGCCAAGAGCCGCTATGTCGTCGGCTTGAGCCATGAACTGCGCTCGCCGCTGAACGCAATCTCCGGCTATGCGCAACTCCTGGAGCAGGACAGCAGCCTGCAGGCCCGCCCGCGCGATCAGGTGCGGGTGGTGCGTCGCAGCGCAGACCACCTCTCTGGACTGATCGACGGCATCCTCGATATCTCCAAGATCGAAGCTGGGCGGCTCTATCTGTCGCGCGACGAGGTGCGATTGAGCGATTTCCTCGATCAACTCGTCGGCATGTTCCGCGTTCAGGCGGCGGCCAAGGGCATCGACTTCGTGTTCAAGCGGCCTTCGGTGCTGCCCGTCGTGGTCTATGCCGACGAGAAGCGACTGCGGCAGATCCTGATCAATCTCCTGTCGAACGCGATCAAGTTTACGCAAGCCGGCAGCGTTCAGTTCGTGGTGCATTACCGCAGCCCGGTCGCCGAGTTCGAGGTGACGGACACCGGGCCCGGTATCCGGACGGACGATCTCGAGCGCATCTTTGCCCCCTTCGAGCGCGGCGCGCTTGGCGTTTCGCAGCCGCAGACCGGTACCGGCCTCGGACTCACCATCAGCCGCCTGCTCGCGGGCGTGATGGGCGGCGACATCAAGGTGACCAGCACGGTCGGCGGCGGCAGCACGTTCCGTGTGAAGCTCTTGCTCTCCGAGGTCACCAATCCCAGGCGTGAGGCGCCGGTGGAAGCCCCGGTCTATGGTTATCTCGGCCCGCGCAAGACCATCCTGATCACCGATGACGATCCGACCCATCGCGACCTTCTGCGCGAGGTGCTGACGCCGCTCGGCTTCATCCTGCTCAGCGCGCCGGATGGACCAGCCTGCCTCGCGCTGGCGCAGCACTGCCGGCCCGATCTTTTCCTGCTCGACATCTCGATGGCCGGCATGGACGGCTGGACGGTCGCGGAGACCCTGCGCGCAAACGGCCATCACCAAGCGCGCATCCTGATGGTATCGGCAAGCGCGCTCGAAGCACACGGCACGCCGCTGGCGCAGCCGTTCCATGACGGCTACCTGATGAAGCCGATCGACATCCCGAGGCTGCTCGAAACCATCAGGCAGTTGCTCAGGATCGAATGGCAATATGAGGCCGACCAGATAGCGGTGCCGCTCTGGAGGCCGGAGAGCGGGTCGCGGCCGCCGGTGAAATATGTCGAGGAGCTGATCGGCCTCGGCCAGCTCGGCTATGTCAGGGCGATCCAGCTCAAGCTCGACGAAATCGGCACCGAGCATCCCGAACACGCCGACTTCGTCTCGCAGATGCGCACGCTGGTCGACCGCTTCGATCTCGACCAATACATGGCGGCGCTCAAAACCTTGCACAGCTATGATCACTGACCCGAAAAAGCGCGACGTCGCCCTCGTCGTCGATGATTCCCCGGAAACGCTGCGGCTCTTGACCGACGCGCTCGATGGCGCCGGCATGACCGTGATGGTCGCGCTTGACGGCGCATCCGCGATGCGGATCGTCGACCAGATCACGCCCGACATCGTGCTGCTGGATGCGGTGATGCCCGGCATGGACGGGTTCGAGACCTGCAAGCGGTTGAAGCGCGATGCCGGCCTCGACGGTGTCCCGATCATCTTCATGACGGGACTGGCCGAGACCGAGCACATCGTGCGCGGGCTGGAAGCCGGTGGCGTCGACTATGTGACGAAGCCGATCGTGGTCGAGGAGATGCTGGCGCGGATCCGCGTCCACCTCGCCAATGCGCGCATGACCCAGAGCGCGCGCGCAGCCCTCGACGTCTCCGGCCGCTATCTGCTCGCGGTCAACGGCCATGGCAAGCTGTTGTGGGCAACGCCGCAGGCCCAAAAGCTTCTCGGAGATACCCTGGCCAACGACGCCATCGAGGATTTCGTGCTGCGCGCCCCAATGCCGCAATGGCTGGACCAGGTGCAGAAGGGCAAAACCGCCGCGAAGACCACGATCATGTCCTGCTTCCCCGGCAACGAGCAATTGCGACTGCAATATATGGGCAAGCTCGGCCCGAACGAATTCCTGCTCCGCCTCGCCAAGGATTCCGGCGCCGATGCGCCAGCGGAATTTTCAAGGGAGCTAGGTCTGACCACACGCGAAGGCGAAGTGCTGTCTTGGCTGTCCAAGGGAAAGACCAACCGGGATATAGCGCAGATCCTGGGCCTGAGCCCGCGTACCGTCGACAAACACCTCGAGCAAATCTATTCCAAACTCGGCGTTGAGAATCGCACAGCGGCGGCCGCGATCGCGGTCAAAGCCAAAAATTTGAAGCAATGATTTGGGAGTTCGCTCAAGCGGCACATCATCATGGGCACCATGAAAACGCAATAATGTTGCAATTTCAACTGGTTACAAAAGCCTGACAATGCAAAACATGAACGGATGCAATCGCGCCTGAGCGTGGAAGCGACGATCGCGGCGGGCGAAAGAGAGCCATGCCGATCACGCGTGTCGCAGCCTCAGGAACATCGGGCCGCGCTCGGCATGGCCACGCTCTCTGGCGCGCTTCCAGCATCGTTTCGCATCATCAAGCGACAGAAAGCGAAATTGGCTCGGAGGTCGCGAAAGACGATCTACGAACACACGCCACGCAAACAAGGCCGACGCTATGAAGCCGACGACAGAAGGGGCAACGCGCGCATCGATTGGGATTGTTGCCGGCTCGGGCCCAGAGGCCGGAATCGATCTCTGGAGCAAGGTTCTTGCCCGCAATCAGATGCTTTTTGGCGGCGACTTCCGCGGCGATCTCGACGCCCCGCGGGTGGTGGTCTTGTCGGAGCCCACGCTGGGCCTGTCGATGGACCTCGAAGAAAACGAAGAGATCGTCTGGAATAGCCTAAAACAAACGATCGCCGCGATAGCGGTACAGGCGGATGCTTATGCAGTCGCCTGCAATACACTCAACTTGTTCGCGCCGCGCATCATTTCGCTCCGCCTGCCCGGAGAATTCGTGTCCTTCCAATCCGCGCTCTCCGCCTGGGTTGCACGCAACCGGGTCGACCGCGTTGCGCTCCTGGGTGCCGCTCCGGTCACGAGCCTCGGACCGTGGTCTGCCTACCAGTCGCTGCAGGACATCGTCGCGATCGAGACGCCGGCCGACACCGCGGAGCTGCACAATCTCATTCTCGACGTGAAGCGGCTCGGAAGTCGCGATCCCTCGCTGCGGCCACGCCTTCAGACCCTCGTCGACAGGCTGACGTCGGATCATGTCATTCTCGCCTGCACCGAATTGCCGCTGATCTCGGATATCGAAACCAGCAAGAAGCTCATCGACGTCACCGATCTCGTCGCGCGCGAGCTGGTTGACCGTTCGCTTGCGGGAAGGCACCGCTTGCTTCGATCGGGAGGTGCCGTCGCAGGCGTCCAGGCGTGATGTCAGGCACACTCAGCAGCACAGGCGGCACGGGATCGATGAAGGTGGACGCAGATCTCGCAGCCGGGCTGTCAGGCGAGCGAAGCCCCGAAATCCTGCTCATTCACACGGGCGGAACGATTGGCATGCGCGGATCTGCCGACGGACTCACGCCCGCCGCGGGCGTGTTGGAGGACGCCGCCGCCACGCTTGGACCGCCCGGCGCGCGCTTGTCGATCTGCTCGTTCGATCCCCTTGTCGATAGCGCCGACATTGGCCGCGAACACTGGAACCGAATTATTTCACATCTCGAAGGCTGGTCCGGCGACGGCGCAGTCGTCACGCATGGCACGGATACGATGAGTTTCACCGGAGCCGCGCTCAGTCAGTCTCTGGCGGGTGCGCCGTTTCCGATTATCCTGAGCGGCGCGATGCGCCCACTCGGCACGGGCGGTGACGCTGAACCGAATCTCCAGCTCGCGCTTCAATCAGCCCTCACCGCGCCGCCTGGTGTGTGGCTAGCCTTCGCCGGGCGCACGGTCGCGGCAACCGGACTGGTCAAGCGCCACTCCCGCGCTTCGGATTCGTTTCGTTCCGTCACACCACCGATTGACGCGCCGCAGTTTCGCCCACGGCGTTTCGGCGATATTCGCGTGGCGATTCTGACGATTTCACCCGGCATGCCCGCCGGCATGGTCTCAGCGGCGCTGGCAGAGCTTGACGGAGCCGTCCTGCGGTTGTTCGGAGCAGGCACGATCGTGAGCAATGATGCTCTCCTTGATGCTTTCGATGCTGCTATCCGAAGAGGATGTCGGTTGCGGGCAGTCAGCCAGTGCGAGCAAGGCGGCCTCACACCCGGCGCTTACGCGGCCGGCGCCCCACTCTGGCGTCTTGGCGTGGAGAATGGCGACGAGGAGACGGCCGAGGCAGCGCTCGTCCGGCTTTGGCTGGAATTGTCCGAGGCGCTACCGGATCACAGTCACGCGCGGCAAACGCGTTCAAGTCGCACCTAAAGCGCGATGAGATTAAGATGAATCGTGATCGCGCTCTGGGTTATTGCTTGAGCATGATCTTTTCGGAAAACCGCTGCACACTTTTCCGGATCATGCTCTAGCGCCGGTGTCGTGAACGGCGGCTGCTACGTCATGCGTCAACTGGATAGAACAGCGGTACGCCCGGCTGCATCGTATTCTCGATCATGTCCCGTATCGACCGCGGGATCGCCGGCGCATCGGGTGCAAACAGCCCGCAGTTCGTCAACGCGGGCCGGATTGCGATCTCCGCACCCAACCATTCGAAGAGCACGCGGGAGCAGGCAATTCTGCGCTGGCTTCCGGATGACACGCCCATGATCAGCCCGGTCAGCCGGGCGATCTTGTTGCGCCGCGAAGGGAACAGAATGGTCTGAGTGACCTCGTTGCCGGTCAGCGTTTCGGAATCGACCAGAAATATCCGATCCTCGAGAAACAAGGCGGCGCCGGAATATCGGCACTTGTAGGCGGCACCCCGCCGCTCCGGATCGGAGAAGTGTTCGATGCGCCGGTAGTAGACCTGGTTCTGGTGCGTGAACAGATGCGTGAGCCCGCGCAGGATCATCCCTGGCGAACTCATCGAATAATAATATACGTGATAGTAGCCGACATAGCCGCGCAGCGCCGGGAGCGAGGCCGCGCGCAGCTTGTCGATCGCGTCTGCGTAAGGTGGACGCGGCTTCGACGTACGCCGCTTGAGCGCTACGATGCGCGCAAATTGCGGCGGTGGAAGATGAAACTCTGTCGCTTCAACTCCAAAATAATCGCACAAGCGATTGAGGATATTGGGCGACGGACGCGCCGCCGCGCGCAGATAGCGGTTGAACTGCGTGCGGTTGATATCGAGGCGACGACAGACCTCCGAAACGGACGGCGCGTAACTGCAGGCCAGACGAAGATTCTCCGCAAAGGATCGCTGCATCTCGCTGGCGGAATCCTCCGCCGATTTCACAATGACTTTCGCCTGGACCATTCGCACCTGACGCTATTTGATGCTCCAAAAGCATAATATGGAAACCCCGCCGCCGCGCAAGCAGAGACGCCTCGATCCGTAATCCCCCCGGGCATCGTCGCACCGATTTGGGTGCCACGGCCGACGGAGATACCCCGACAAGAAAGCAGCGATCGCCTAACTGGCGCCGTTCGCCAGCGCGGCGCACTATCGACAAATGTCCAGTTTTTAGGCTTCAATTGCTGCTCTGATCGGCAGGACGACCGGATGTCGTCGAGCGTTGGCAGTCACCAGCCTCGCCACATCTCGCCAACGGCCCACCCGTGCTCGGCTGGCCGCGGGCCGGACGAAGCTGCCGCCAATCAGCTCCCCAAATCGCTGACACCGATGGCACAGGGCTTTCGCCCGGACCATGCATTCTGGCGCTATTTGACGCTGCGTGAGCGTAAGCAAACGTCATGATGACGCAAGCCGCCAAATAGCCAGCGGAACTCCCCCAATCGATGATCCCATCCCAGGCGTGTTTGTGCCGATCTGGGTAAGCCGATCGGGCGCTCTCGAAAAGGGGGAAGTCACCATGAAATTGATGAAGACTCTAGCTGCGGCAACCACCGGCCTGGTGCTGCTCTCCTGCGCAGCGATCGCGGAAGAAAAAGGTGCAATCAAGATCGTCACGCAATCGCCTCTCTCGGGACAGCAATCCGTGGCGGGCGAAGGCATCATGCTCGGCGCCCAGCTGGCCGTCGCCCAGTTCGGCAAGCAACTGACCGACATGGGTTTCCAACTCTCGCTTCAGCCGGAGGACGACCAGGCCACGCCGAACGTCGGTGTTGCCAACGCCAACCGGATCCTCAACGACCCTGCCGTGCTCGGCGTCGTCGGCCACTACAATTCCGGCGTGGCGATTCCATCCTCGGAAGTCTATGCCAAAGACAATCTCGCGATGGTCTCGCCGGCCAACACGAATCCAGCGATTACCGATCGCGAGACAACGCACGCCATCGCGAACCGCATCTGCGGCCGCGACGACCTTCAAGGGCCGGCAGGCGCCAATTTCGCGACCGAGACGTTGAAGGCAAAGAAGGTCTACATCATCAACGATAAGTCGGCCTATGGCTCCGGCATCGCCCAGACTTTTGAAGCGGCGGTTCGAAAGAACGGCGCCAATGTCATCTTGTCCACCGGCATGGACCAGAATGAGACCGACTTCTCGTCCATCCTGAATCGCGCCCGCGTCGACCAGCCCGATCTCATCTACTACGGTGGCACCTACCCCCAGGGCGGCCTGATCATCAAGCAGATGCGGCAAAAGGGCCTCAAGGCGGCCTTCCTTGGTGGCGACGGCCTGGACAGCGGCGATCTGCAAAAAATCGCCGGGCCGGAGAACATGGCGAACGCCTACTTTACGACGACTGCGTTGCCGCTCTCGCAAATGCCGGCCGCCGCGGCCTTCGCGCAGGCCTACAAGGCCAAGTTCAACAAGGATCCGGAGGTTTACTCCGCCTACGGATACGACAGCGCTCGCGTGGTCATCGAGGCGATCGTCGCTGCAGCCAAGGCCAAGGGCAGCACCATGCCCAGCCGCGCGGCGGTGGCAGCGGCGGTTCGCGACGTCAAGTTCGACGGTGTGACCGGCCCGGTCGCCTTCAACAATCGCGGTGACATCGCGAGTGCGAAATACGTTGTGATCGAAGCTGGCAAGTCGGCTGACGCCAACAAGATCGTCAAGGTCATCGACGTCGCGGCTCCCGGCGGGTCCTGACCCGGCCGCGATCGAGCTCCACGGCCGCCGCGGGGCCCTCCGCCCCGCGGCTCAAATCTCCCCCGATCCCTGACTCACACCGGGCGCGCCCCGCGGCAACCGCGCCTTCGGAAAGCTGCGACATGTCCTTCCAGTTGGCTCTCGAATTGCTCCCGCCGACGCTGGCGGACGGGCTCATCCTCGGGCTTCTATATGCAACCATCGCGCTCGGTTACACGATGGTCTACGGCGTCCTGGGCCTGATCAATTTTGCCCACTCCGAGATTTTCATGGTGGGCGCCGTCGTCGCGGTCGAACTGCTCACCTATGTCCTGGCCGGCTCCCCACTCCATCCTGTCGCCCAACTGGTGCTTGCCATGATTGTCGCGGCAGCGGTCTCGGCCGCGCTCGCCGGCCTCGCGGAGCGCGTCGCCTACCGGCCCTTGCGACGTTCGAACGCACCAAAGCTGGCTCCGCTGATCACGGCCATCGGAATCAGCCTTTTCCTGCAAGACGCAGTGCGCTTCGTCGAAAGCCTCTTCGGCCAGTTCATCCGGCCGTTCCCATCGATGCCCTTCTTCGACATTCCGCTGCCGCTGACCCCCAACGACAGCGTTCCGATGAAATCGCTCGTCATCTTGATTGTTGCTGGAGCGATGCTGGCGGGGCTCCGATATACCGTCAGTCAGACGCGACTTGGAAAGGCGATCCGCGCGGTCGCGACCGACCGCATGGCGGCGAGCCTGATGGGCATCGACGTCAACCGCATCGTCATGCTGACCTTTATTATCGGTGGCGGGCTCGCCGGCGTCGCGGGAACGCTCTACGCGCTGCAGTTCGGCCGAGTTGATCCGTTCTCAGGGTTCATTCCTGGCCTGAAAGCCTTCACCGCGGCGGTCCTCGGTGGCATCGGGTCAATTCCCGGCGCCATGGTTGGCGGTATCGTCCTCGGCCTGATCGAGATGTTGATCGGCACGTTCGTTCCCATCCTGACGAACAATGCCATCGGCACCGAATACAAGGACATCTTCGCCTTCGGCATCCTCATTCTCATTTTGATCTTCAAACCTACGGGCCTTCTCGGGCGTCCCTCCACGGAAAAGGTATAGTTCATGGCCCAGGGCCGGTTTCCCGATAGATCCACGTGGTTGATTGCTTATACGCTAGCCGTAACCCTGCTCTGTGTTTTCGTCTTCACTGGCAATGGCCTGATCGACACGGTGGCGTTCCTCGCGCTTCTCGTCCCGCTCTTCATAGCGAGCGACTTCGACAAGACCGATCCGCGCGTTGGCCGGCTCGTGCTGGCCTTCGTGCTGCTGTGTGCCCTGCCCGTCATCGGGATGCGCAACACATTCTATCTGGATGTCGCCATTCAGGTCGGCATCTTTGCGGTCCTGGCGCTGGGACTGAACATCGTGGTCGGTTTTGCCGGCCTGCTGGATCTCGGATTCATCGCGTTCTTCGCGGTCGGTGCCTACCTCTGGGCCATTCTCAGCTCTCCCCACGGAGCCGCGTTGCTTGGCTCGGGATTTCCACTGCAAGGCGATGCGTTCTTCGTCATCGCGATCGTCGCCGTCTTTGTCGCCGCTGGTGCCGGCGCGCTGCTCGGACTACCGGTGCTAAGGTTGAAAGGCGACTATCTCGCGATCGTCACGCTCGGTTTCGGCGAGGTCATCCGGGTCCTGGCCAACAACCTCGACAAGCCCGTGAACATCACCAACGGCCCGCAAGGGGTCGCGGGGATTGCGCAGCCGCTCACAGAGGCCGCTCGCGCCCTCGCGACTGCCACGACGGCGCCTGCTTTCAAATGGCAGGCGCTGATCTATTACGCTGTCGTGCTGGCGCTGGTTCTCGTAGCCGTGCTGGCCAATCGCAGGCTGGACAGCTCCAGTATCGGGCGCTCGTGGGTTGCAATCCGCGAGGATGAGATCGCAGCGCAAGCCATGGGCGTTCCGCTGGTCAGGACCAAGCTGATCGCCTTCGCGACCGGCGCGGCCTTTGCGGGCACAATGGGCGTCCTCTTTGCCGCGAAGCAGACCTTCGTCAGCCCCGAAAGTTTTGATTTCAATCAGTCGATCGGCATTCTCGCGATGATCGTGCTGGGTGGACTCGGCTCGATACGAGGCGTGATGATGGGGGCCGGACTCGTCACGATCCTCAATCTGCAGGTCCTCAAATCGCTTTCGGCGGGATTGAACCACCTGCGCGCGACCGGATTTGAGATCTTCGGCTGGTCCTTCGCCAACCTGCCGACGCAGTTCGAGCCATCCAAATACGAACGGCTGATCTTCGGCCTCATTCTTATCGCCATGATGCTGTACCGTCCGCGTGGACTGGTCCCTGCCGAACGGCGTCCAATCTCGGCCCGTGACGCGAGGAGAGCCTCGTGACCAGCAATCTCCTTCTGGACGTGACGAACTTGCGCAAGTCGTTCGGCGGCCTGACCGCAGTTGACAACGTCACTCTCAAAGTAGAGCGCGGGTCGATCATTTCGGTGATCGGGCCGAACGGTGCGGGCAAGACCACCTTCTTCAACCTGATCACCGGAATATACCGGCCCGACGTTGGCGTGGCGTTGCTCGACGGCGTTGACCTAGTCGGCCTCCGGCCCGATCAAGTCGCGGCCGCAGGCCTTGCGCGGACCTTTCAGAATATCCGCCTGTTCGCGGGAATGACGGCGCTCGAAAATGTCGTCGTCGCAAGATCGATGCATATGCGTTCAGGGTATTGGGGGGCTCTCTTCCGCACGCGCGTCTACGCAAATGAGGAGCATTCCGCGATCGCGGACGCTTTTCAACTGCTTGAATTTGTCGGCCTCGCCGACAAAGTGGACACGTCCGCGGGCGGTCTTGCATATGGCGAGCAACGGCGTCTTGAGATCGCACGCGCGCTTGCCACGAGGCCAAAGCTCCTGCTGCTCGACGAGCCGTCCGCCGGAATGAATCCGCAGGAAACGGAGGACGCCAAGGCGCTGATCCTGCAGATCCGCTCGGAGCTTGGCATTGCGGTCGTGCTGATCGAGCATGACATGCGGCTTGTCATGACCGTTTCCGATCACATCGTCGTACTCGACTACGGCAGCAAGATCGCTGAGGGCGGAGCGGACGACATCAGGGCGCACCCGAAGGTGATCGAAGCCTATCTCGGGCGCGGCGTTGCGGCGCGAACGGCCACATCGGAGAGCGGAAAGACGTCATGACGAATGTATCGGGAGTGGCCGGCCGTCCTCTTCTTGAAGTCAAAAATATCGACGTGTTCTACGGAGCAATCCACGCGATCCGCGATCTATCGGTGATAGTGAACGAAGGCGAAATTGTTACGCTTATCGGCAGCAATGGCGCAGGAAAGACTACAGCACTTGGTGCGATCTCGCGCCTGCTACCAATCCGCTCCGGCGACGTCCTGTTGGACGGACGCTCGCTCGGATCGGTGCCGCCGCATGAAGTCGTGCGCCTTGGACTCGCGCATGTCCCGGAGCGGCGCCGCATCTTTGCCGATTTGACCGTGATCGAGAACCTCGAGATGGGCGCCTTCACGGTCGGCTCGAAGGCCGATATCGCCAGCCGAATGGCCGAGATGCTCGACCTGTTCCCGCGGCTTGCCGAGCGACGCAAGCAGTTTGGCGGTACGCTGTCGGGAGGCGAGCAGCAAATGCTCGCCGTGGCCCGCGCGCTCATGCAGCGCCCGCGGATACTCCTGCTCGACGAGCCATCGATGGGACTTTCACCCCTCTTCGTTGAGCGCATTTTCGATATTGTCGAGACGATCAACAAGCGCGGGGTCACGATCCTGCTTGTCGAGCAGAACGCTCATATGGCGTTGGCAATCGCCGACCGTGGCTATGTCCTGAAGAATGGCACGATTGTCGATCAAGGCAGTGGCGCCCAACTCAGGTCGGACGAGAGTATCCAGGCCGCCTATCTCGGGGCGCACTGAAACCCAGAAGCGCAATCATTCCCGTTCCGGAGCATGTAAGAAGCATCCGCTAGTCGAATTGGACCGGTTCAGACCCGGGGTAGGAATGAGCGACGAACTCGCAGAACGCGCGAGCCGCCGGAGAAAGCTTCGCCTTGCTCTTCCAGGCAAGCCCGACATCCATGGTATGGACATCATCATCGAGTGTCTTGTGATCGATGCGATGTCCCTCGAGCGACCACGGACGATAGACCATGTCCGAAAGGATGGTGATTCCCATGCCGGTCGCAACCATGCTGCGAACGGCCTCGACCGACAAAGTGCGGAAGATGACGTTCGGAACGTGCGTCGTGTGCTGCCAGTAACACATTGCGGAGCGTTCGGCTTCGTCGACGGTCAGCATCAGATAGGGTTCGCTCGCCAGATCCGCGAGCTTGATGCTGTCTTTCCGGAGGAGCGGATGATTGGCACACGTCCACAAGCGACGCGGCGAGCGCAGCAACAGCCGCGAGCGAATGGAGTGCCGGTCATGCAGATTCGAGACGAGCATGACCGCCGCATCGACGCTGCCGCTGATCAGACTCTGCTCGATCGCATCGCGCTGAAATTCGTGCAGGCGTACCGTTATACCTGGAAAGGAACGCCAGAAACGGGACAATAGCGGCGGCAGGAAATATCCAGCGACGGTATAGCTGACGGCCACGTCGACGGTGCCGTCAACCTGCGTTCCCCAGCGATGCGGGCCGCGCATCGCATCTGACACACTCGCCTCGATGGCGCGGGCGCGCTGCAAAAACTCCTGTCCGTCGAAGGTCAGCGTCACGCCGTTCGAGTGACGGTCGAACAGCTTGCGGCCGAGCTCGGCTTCCAGCGCCTTGATCGAGGCCGTAACCGCCGACTGCGTCACGTTCAGAGCGGCCGCGGCCGCCGAAACGCGTCCGGTTTCGGCCGTGGCGATAAAATGCCGAACCTGACGGAACGTCAGAGACATCAAAATTTCCGATATCAGTGAACGATATTTCGAATTTTACAATCACCCGGCGGAACGGAAAAATCAATCCATCGGTTCGCGGGTGAGAAGGCGTTGAGATGATGTCCGGTGGCTTGGAGTTGGTCGCTCGCGATGTCAGCGTCCAATTCGAAGGCTTGAAAGCGTTGTCCGGGGTTACCCTGGCGGTACCGCGGGGGCGCATCACCGGGCTGATCGGCCCCAATGGGGCCGGCAAGACCACCCTTATCAATGTGCTTACGGGTTTTCAGCCGGTTGGCGTCGGTAGCGTCGAACTGGAAGGCGAGCCGCTCAACGGCATTGCGGCGCACAAGCTGCGCCGCAAAGGCGTGGCCCGGACCTTCCAGTCGGGCCGACTTTTCCGCGACCTGCCGGTGATGGACAACCTGGAGGTAACTGGCGTCGGCCTCGGCCAGGCCCGTCGTGATGCGATTGCGGAGGCAGAGCGTGTCTTGGCCTGGCTCGGCATTTCACATCTGGCGGGCACCATCGCGGGCGCCCTGCCCTACACCGACGAGCGCCGCGTCGCTATCGGCCGCGCCATCATGTGCACGCCGCGCTATCTGCTGCTCGACGAGCCTGCAGCCGGCATGTCGGAACACGAGAGCCACGATCTCGCCGCAAGCATCCGGCGGATCGCGAGCGAGCTCAACGTCGGCGTGCTCCTGATCGAACACAATATCGGCCTCGTTCTCGAACTCTGCGAGCGCATCTTCGTCCTCGACTCCGGCGAAATCATCGAAATCGGTACACCCGCAGAGATCCGCGACAGCGATGCCGTGCGACACGCCTATATGGGCACGCAGCGCGACGAGTTGATTCCGCCGATCGTCGCTGAAGAGGCAGTCGCGTCATGACGCTGCTCGCCGTCGACGACATCACGGTCAGCTACGGGCGCTTGACGGCCCTGCGTGGGGTCACGCTGAAAATCGACGAAGGCGAAGTCTTGTTCGTGACTGGCCCGAACGGAGCCGGCAAGTCGACCCTGCTCAACGCCATTGCGGGCGTCGTGCCGCCCGGATCGGGCTCCATCACGATGGACGGCGTAAAAGTCGCCGGCGCAGCACCGGAAGACATCGCCCGACGCGGATTTTCGCTGGTGCCGGAGGGGCGGAACGTCTTTGGCGCGCTGACGATCGAGGAAAATCTGAAGGTCGGCACCGGCATGCGGACCGACCGGAAGAAGATCGCAGAGGACCTGGAGTCCGTCTACGAGGAATTCCCGATGCTGGCCGAGCGCCGCCACACCCCGGCCGGCATGCTCTCCGGCGGCCAGCAGCAGATGCTCGTCATCGGTCGCGCCCTGATGGCCGCACCGCGCATCATGGCTATCGACGAACCGTCGCTCGGCCTCGCGCCAAAGATCATCGACCAGGTCTACGAGATCCTGGTGCGGCTGCGGGCACAGCGCAAGCTCACGCTCCTGATCGTCGAGCAAAGCTCGACCCGCGCCATGATGACCGGTGGACGGATGGTCCTGATCCGCGGCGGTCGCATCGTGCTGGAGGGGGCAGCCGCCGACATGATCAAGGATGATCGCCTGAAGCAGGCCTATTTCGGCTTCGGAGATCACTGAGATGACGGAGATCCTGCAGATCGTCTTCGACGCCCTGAGCCTCGGCAGCCTTTACGCCCTCGGTGCGCTCGGAATCGCCTTGATCTTCGGCGTCATGCGGCTCGTCAATTTCGCCCATGGCGATTTCATCGCCTTCTGCGTGTTCGCCATGCTGTGGCCGTCGATCAGTGCGGCGGCGGTCGTGTTTGCAGGTCAACTGCCGTTCTATCTGCTGATCCCGCTTCTCCTGCTGATCGGCGCCACGCTGTCGATCCTCTCGGAGATCGTCGTCTTCCGCCGGTTCCGCAACACCAATCCGGCGACGATGATGATCGCATCCTTCGCGCTCGGCTTCGTCATTCGGCACCTCCTGCTGATGCTCTATTCGAGCCGGCCAAAATCAATCACGCTGTGGCCTAGCCTCGGCCTGCCGGTGGAGTTCCTCGGCGCTCACATCCCGATGCTGCAGGTCGTGACCATCGTCATTACGCTGGTCGTTCTGATCGTGCTCGTCCTGTTCCTCAAGCGAACGCGCTATGGGCTGGAGATGCGGGCGGCGGCCGAGAATTTCACCATGGCCCGCATGCTCGGCGTCCGCGCCAATGGCGTGATCCTGCTGGCCTTCGCCATTAGCGGCATGCTGGCCGCAGCGATCGGCCTGATCCTGGCCACCAACTCCGGCACCGCCGACATCGGCATGGGCGCCAATGTGATGCTGATCGCCTTCATTGCGACCGTGATCGGCGGTCTCGGCAGCATTCCGGGAGCGGTTGCCGCCGGCTTCCTGATCGGCGGGGCGAGCGTCGTGTTCCAGGCAACCTTGCCGCATGACGCCCGCGTGTTCCGCGACGCTTTCGTCTACGGCGCCGTCATCGTCGTGCTCCTGGTGCGGCCGCAGGGCCTGTTCGCACCGAAATCCGCCAAGCAGAGAGTCTGATCGAATGTCGACGCGACCATCCGTCATCCGGCAGACGATCGTGACACCGATCATCCTGATCGTGGCGCTGCTCATCATGGCCGCCCTCACCTATCAATTCGGCAGCCGGGCCTTCAACCGCACCGCGGTCGAGATGTTCATCAACATCATGGTGGTCGTCGGCCTCTACGTCTTCGTCGGCAATTCCGGCCTCCTGTCATTCGGCCATATCAGCTTCATGTGCCTCGGCGCCTACATGACCGCCTGGCTCGCCATCCCGCCGGTCATGAAGTCGATCACGCTCAAGGGACTGCCGGCCTGGCTGCTGCATACCCAACTGCCCATGTGGGTGGCGACCCCGATCTCGGGCGTGTTCGCGGCACTGTTCGCGCTGATCATCGGGCGCGTGATTATGCGCCTGTCGGGCATCGCCGCGTCGATCGCGACTTTCGGCCTGCTCGGCGTCGTCAACAACGTCTATTCGAACTGGGACTCGGTGACGGGCGGACAAGGCTCGATCGTCGGCATTCCGCCGACCATGAATGTCTGGATCGGGTGGCTCGGTGCGGGGGTCGCTATCGCGATCGCTTACCTTTATTCGATCTCGCGCTCGGGGCTTGCGCTCCGCGCCACGCGCGACGAAGCGGTCGCCGCAAGCGCCTCCGGCATCGACATCGTCCGCGAGCGGCTCATCGCATTCGTCGTCAGCGCCTTCATCATCGGGCTCGCCGGTGCCGTTTACGCTCACTTCCTCAGCATCGTCAATCCGGGCGCGTTCTATCTGCGGACGACCTTCGTCACACTGTCGATGCTGGTGGTCGGCGGCATGTACAGCCTCAGCGGGGCCGTCTCGGGCGTGGTCGTGATGTCGGTGCTGATCGAGCTGTTCCGCAATCTCGAGAAGGGCATCAGCCTCGGCGGCCACACCGTCGCATTGCCGAATGGCGTCCAGGAGATCGCGATCGGCATCATCACCATCGTCATCCTGATGTACCTGCCCACGGGACTGACCCGCAACCAGGAATTCTCCTGGCGCGGATGGCCGTTGCAGCGGCGTCTGGCGCGACCCGTCCAGACGGCGCTGAAGGAACTGAACTGACGTTCGTTTGCTCAATTGGAGGAGTGGCTCATGCGTTTGAATACAGTACTTGGCATTCTGGCCGGAGCGTCCGCGCTCTGGTTCACGCCGGCCCAGGCGGCCGACGAGATCGTCGTCGGTTTTGCGACCGCGGCATCCGGATTCATGCAGGCCTATGACAAGCCGGCGCAGGATGCGGCCCTGATCCGGATCGACGAGATCAACAAGGCTGGCGGCCTGCTCGGCAAGAAGATTAAGCCCGTCTTCGCCGACACCAAGACCGACCAGGCCGAAGGCGCCAAAGCCGGACTTGCGGTGCTCGACCAGGGCGCCGACCTCGTCATCGTCTCCTGCGACTACGATTTCGGCGCGCCCGCCGCGCTACAGGCGCAAGCGGCGGGCAAGGTTTCCTTCTTCCTCTGCGCGGAGTCGATCAAGGCCGGCATTCCCGGCGTCGGCCCCTTCTCGTTCTCAGCCTCGGTGCTCGCGGCCGTACAAGGCGCGACCATGGCGGAGTGGGCCTACAACAAGAAGAACGCGCGCAACTTCTACCGGCTGCTCGATAGCTGGACCGTCTATAACAAGGGAATCTGCGACGGCTTCGACTGGCAGATGCCGCATCTGAAGGAAGCGAAGCTCGTCGGCAGCGATACTTTCAAGAACGATGACGCCTCGATCGCCTCGCAGATCACGCGCATCAAGAGCCTGCCGAAGGAACCGGATGCCATCATGCTCTGCACGATGATGCCGGGCGCCGTTTCGGCCATCAAGCAGATCCGCGCCGCCGGAATCAAATCGATGATCCTGAACGGCTCCGGCGTCGACGGCAGCTACTGGCTGAACGCCGTGCCTGACCTCTCGAACTTCTATGTCCCCGTACAGGGATCGGTCTATGGCGACGACCCCAATCCCAAGGTCAATGAGTTCAACAAGAAGTACAAGGAAGTTACCGGTGGCGATCCGTCCAGCCAGTACGTCTATCCCGGCTACGTCCTGATCGACGTCTGGGCCAAGGCGGTTGAACGCGCCAAGTCGACCGATGCGGCCGCCGTCGTGGCCGAGCTCGAGAAGATGAACAACGAATCCACACTGTTCGGGCCGCGCACCTTCACCAAGGACATCCACCATCAGAACCAGGGCCGTTACCTGATCGTCGACACCGAGGCTGGCAAGCCAAAGGTGGTCGATCAGTGGACGATCTCGGAGAAGATTCCGCTCGACTATCTGGTGTCCAAGTAAGCCGGCAATGCGCCGTCCGGGGCACGCCAGGCGCACCCCGGACGGCCTTGCTTCTTCGTCTGCAAAGTCGTTGGGAGGAAATGGAGACATGGTCGTGATCAACTGCGACATGGGCGAGGCTTACGGCCTCTACAAGATGGGCGACGACAAGGCACTGATGCCCCATATCGACGTCGCCAACGTCGCTTGCGGCTTTCACGCCTCCGACTTCAATCACATGCGCAAGACGGTACAGCTCGCCAAGGAGTTCGGCGTCAAGGTCGGCGCGCACCCCTCGCTGCCGGACTTGCAGGGCTTTGGCCGCAGGGAGATGAAAATCAGCCGCGAGGAGCTGGCCAACTGCCTGCTCTATCAGATCGGCGCGCTCAAGGCGTTCCTCGACGCTGAGGGCATGGCGCTCAATCACATCAAGCCGCACGGCGCGCTCTACGGCATGGCATCGCGGAACGAGGACATCGCGGAAGCCGTGGCGGATGCGGCCGACGTCTACAAGGTGCCCCTGCTCGGCATGAAGGGAACGCTGCATCAAAAGGTCTACGAGCGGCGCGGCCACACCTTCGTCGCCGAATATTATGCCGACCTCGACTACAACGCCGACGGCAGCCTCATCATCACCCGCGAGCACGAGGCCAAGGACCCCATCGATGCCGCCTCACGATGCACGCGCGCCGTGAGCGAAGGCAAGACGCGGACGGTGGCTGGAAACGACATCACCGTCGGCGCCGATTCGATCTGCATCCATTCCGATACGCCAAACGCGGTAGCGATCGCAGAGGCTGTTCGCGAAGCGGTCCGTCCCTATCTCACGGCGCGCTGAACCGGCTCGCCGACAACCAACGCAATCACGTCACGAGGAACCCATGGCAACCCAACAGATATTCTCGCCGCTTCCGGGCATCTTCTACCGCAAGCCTGCGCCGGACAAGCCGGTCTACAAGGACGACGGTGACGTCGTCGCGGATAGCGACACGATCGGGCTGATCGAGGTGATGAAATCGTTCAACGAGGTGAAGGCTGGCGCTGCCGGCAAGATCCTGCGTTTCCTCGCCGAGAACGAGGAACCCGTGATGGCCGGCCAGCCGATCGCCGAAATCGACGTTTGAGGCTTTCCGCATCTCCATGGCGATCAAAAAGCTCCTCATAGCCAATCGCGGCGAGATCGCGGTGCGCATCATCCGCGCAGCGCGCGAGCTCGGCATTGCGACCGTCCAGGTCTACAGCAAGGCCGACAAGGACTCGCTCGCCGTCAGGCTTGCCGACGAGTCGATCGAGATTGGCCCACCCCAGGCGTCCAAATCCTATCTCAACCAGGCCGTCATCCTCGACGCGGCCAAGAGCACCGGCGCGAACGCCATTCATCCCGGCTACGGTTTCCTGGCCGAGAATGCCGAGTTCGCGGCGGCCGTCGAGGCGGCGGGGTTGATCTTCGTCGGCCCGACCGCGCAATCGATCCGGCTGATGGGCGACAAGGTCGCCGCGCGCGAGGCGGCTGCTTCCGCCGGCGTTCCGACCGTCCCCGGCAGCCAAGGGCCCCTTGAGTCGGTCGAGGCCACCTTCGCGCTGATCGAACAAACCGGCTTCCCCGTGATGATCAAAGCCGCGGCCGGCGGCGGAGGACGCGGCATCCGGATCGCACGCTCGGCGGACGAGTTTCATCATTTGATGCCGCAGGCGCAGGCCGAGGCGCTCGCAGCGTTTGGCGATGGCCGGCTCTATGTCGAGAAGCTGATCGAAGGCGCGCGGCACATCGAGGTGCAGGTGCTTGGCGACGGACACGACGTCATCCATTGCTTCGAGCGCGAATGCTCGTTGCAGCGTCGCCGCCAGAAGGTCTGGGAAGAAGCGCCCTCGCCTTCACTGGCTCCAGCGGTCCGTGAAACGCTTTGCGCCTCTGCTGTCGCGCTGGCCAAAGCGGTCAACTATCGCGGCGCCGGAACGCTCGAATATCTCTACGACGACAGGACGCACGACTTCTATTTCCTGGAGATGAACACCCGCATCCAGGTCGAGCATCCCGTGACGGAGATGATCACCGGCATCGACCTCGTGCGTGAGATGATCCAGATCGCCGGCGGCGAGCGTTTGCGTATCCGCCAGGACGAAGTGCGTGTCAGCGGTCATTCGATCGAGGTCCGCATCAACGCCGAAGATCCCGCGAAGAATTTTCTGCCGAATCCCGGCACCGTCAGCGCGCTCGGCGTGCCCGGCGGCGACGGCGTACGCTTCGACAGCATGCTCTATCAGGGCTACACGGTGCCTCCCTTCTACGACAGCCTGCTCGGCAAGCTGATCGTGCATGACAAGGACCGGCCGAGAGCGATCCGAAAGCTCGAACGCGCGCTTGCCGAGCTCAACGTCGAGGGTCTGGCGACGACGAAGCCACTGCATCAGGCGCTCGCACGCGATGCCGATGTGCAGGCCGGACGCTTTCATACGGCCTGGCTCGAGCCATGGCTGGAGTCCCATGCCGCGACGCTTGCGGCGCCGTTGCCGACCGCAAAGGTTGCCCCATGATCGCGAGAGAACCCGCCCCGTCAGCAACAGGAGGCCGCTAGTCATGCAAACCCGATTTTCCTTTGGCGGTGATGAGCACATCTTCGCCGAAGTCGGCGAAGCGATGTCGCTGGAGGCATTCTTCAAAAGCCTCTTCGTCACCAATGCGCTGCGCGACGCCAAGATCAAGGGCGTGACCGAGATCTGCCCGGCGAATGCGTCCTATCAGGTCAAGTTCGACCCTGACCAGATCAAGCCCGACGATCTCCTCACCGAGCTGAAGCGGTTGGATACGGGGTCCGAGAAATCCGAGCCGGTGATCAAGACGCGGATCATCGAAATCCCCGTGCTCTACAACGATCCCTGGACGAACGAGACCCTGATGCGCTTCCGCGAGCGGCATCAGGATCCCAACGGCACCGATCTCGAATACGCCGCGCGCATCAACGGGCTCGATAGCGTCGATGCCTTCATCAAGGCGCATTCAAGCGCCCCCTGGTTCGTCTCGATGGTCGGCTTCGTTGCAGGCCTGCCCTTCCTCTACCAGATGGTGGAGCGCAAGCGGCAGCTTCAGGCACCGAAATATCTGCGGCCGCGCACGGACACGCCCAAGCTCACCGTCGGGCACGGTGGATGTTTCAGTTGCATCTATTCAGTGCGCGGTGCTGGCGGCTACCAGATGTTCGGCATCACGCCGATGCCGATCTACGATCCAAATCAGAAGATCAGTTATCTGCGCGACTTCATGTGCCTGTTCAGGCCGGGCGACATCGTGAAGTGGAAGCCGATCGACAGGGCAGCCTATGACGCGGCGGTCGCCGATGTCGATGCCGGGCGTTTTGCGCCGATCATTCGCGACGTCTCGTTCTCGCTGACCGAGTTCAACCGCGATATTGATACCTATAACCGCAAGCTCGATGGAGTCCTCCATGGCCATTAAGGTTCTCAAGCCGGGTCTTGCAACCACCGTCCAGGACCTCGGGCGCCCCGGCTACTATCACATCGGCATCCCGCTTTCCGGCGGCATGGACCGTCACGCGCTCGCGGCGGCCAATTTGCTCGTCGGCAATCCGGAAGGTGCCGCCGTGCTCGAGGCCGTGTTCATGGGGCCAGAACTCGAATTCACCGAGGACGCCACGGTCGCCGTCACCGGCGCCGAGCTGCCACCAAAGCTCGATGGCGAACCGCGCGAGACATGGACCAGCTTCAAGGTGAAGCGCGGCCAGATCCTCTCGTTCGATTTCCTCAAGCAGGGCGCGCGCGGCTACATCGCTGTCGCCGGCGGCATCGATGTTCCCGTCGTTCTCGGCTCGCGCTCGACTTATGCGCTCGGCGCGCTCGGCGGCTTCAAGGGCCGAAAGCTCGAAGCCGGCGACGAGCTGCCGGTCGGCAAGGCAGCAACAGCTGTGAAGGATGGCCGCACGGTCGCAAAGGATCTGCGCGGCCAGCCGGCGGGCATGCCGACGGAGCTGCGTGCCATGCCGGGCCTCTATTGGCACCGCATCACCGAGGCCGCCGGCAACGGCTTCTTCTCCGACACCTGGAAGGTAGCGCCCGAAGCCGATCGCATCGGCTACCGCTTCAAGGGCGGCAAGCCGCTCGAATTCGTGCCGCGCGAGCCGCCGTTCGGCGCCGGCTCAGATCCCTCCAACATCACCGATGCCTGCTATCCCTACGGCTCGATCCAGGTGCCCGGCGGCACTGAGCCGATCGTGCTGCATCGTGACGCAGTCTCGGGCGGTGGCTATTTCATGGTCGGCACCGTCATCGCCGCGGACATGGACTTGATCGGGCAGCTTCAGCCCAACACGCCGGTCAAGTTCGTCAAGGTCGGCATGGATCAGGCGCTTGCAGCCCGCAAGAGCCGCACGGAGTTGCTGGGCAAGCTCCGGTCTGCCCTGGCGTAGTCGCCGGAGGTCCGAACGATCTGGCGCCCCGACCGGCACCGGTCGGGGCGAACAGGTGTGTCTGCGCCGTCCTACCAAACGCCCTCGTTCGGCACGAGAGTTGCCATGGGCACGCTGGGGCTGAGAAACACCAGACATGAGCTATGCAAACATCGGAACAACCGCGATGTCCGTTTCTCTGAAACAGATCCGCTATTTCGTCGCCGCAGCCGAGACCGGACGCATCAGCCAGGCGGCCATGGACCTCAACGTCTCGCAATCGGCCGTGACCGCGGCGATCCAGCAGCTCGAAGCGACCGTTTGCGCACGCCTCCTGGAGCGCACGCCGAACGGCGTGACCGTGACCATGGAAGGCAGCCGTTTCCTGTCCCAGGGCCGTCAGATTCTTGCTGCGGTCGCGGAAGCGGTGCGCAGCACGCACATGTCCGCGGGGCCGCTGTTCGGGACGGTGCGCATCGGCGTGACCTACACGGTGTCCGGCTATTTCCTGCCGCGCCACCAGATGCGTTTCCAGGCGAGCTTTCCCGGCATCACGATCGAGCTGTTCGAGGCCCCGCGCGACGTGCTCGAACGTGCGCTCGTCGACGGCGCGCTCGATCTCGCGGTGATGCTGGTCTCCAACCTGCGCGACAATGCCATGCTCGTCAGCGAGACCTTGTTGCGGTCGCCGCGCCGGCTGTGGCTTGCACCTGAGCATCCACTGACCCGCGCGGAGCGGGTGCATCTCGCGGAGATCGCGACTTATCCTTACGTCATGCTCACCGTCGACGAGGCCAAGCACACCTCGATGCGCTATTGGACCCACGCGGCGCTCGAACCGAAAACTGTCTTCCGCACCTCCTCCGTCGAAGCGGTGCGCTCCATGGTTGCAGGCGGCATGGGTATCGCCATTCTGTCCGACCTGATCTACCGGCCCTGGTCGCTGGAAGGGCAGCGGATCGAGACCCGCGTCATCGAGGATGAGGTTCCCAGCATGGACGTGGGCCTCGCCTGGCGGCGTGACACCAAACTGTCGGAAGCCGCCAAGGCGTTCCTCGATTTCATGCGCTTTGCGGTTGCCGGCGTCGGCCCGGCGAGGCCCCCGGTGAGCCTCGAACACCGGCATCGGCCCGAGGAGGCAATCGAAATCTAAGATATCTGTTTCCGTTTTATTCGACTTGACGCAGTCCGGCTGCCCTCGCCACACTTGCGCGGGGACACGACGACCGGGGATGCAACACAGCCGGCGGCGGGGAGTGAGACATGGAAGTCACCTACGCGACCACCGACATTCCGTTGCAAGCCCGGCGTCAGTACTGGCAGGACGTCGTTTCCAGGACCTATTTCTCGCTGGACCTGCGTTTTCCAAGCCGCAGCGACTTCAACGCCAGCCTCGGCGCCTGGTCCATGGGGCCCGTCTCCGTATCCCGAAACATCGCCAATGGTCTGCTCTACAAGCGTCACGAGCGGCATCTCCAGAACGAGCGGGAAGAATCCTTCCTGATCACCGTGCCCGAGCTCGCGGAAATCCGCTTCGAGCAGGACGGCAAGGATGTGCGCTGCCGGCCCGGCGCCTTCGTGATCGAGCGCAGCCACCTGCCCTACGAATTCAGCCACCATGATCCGGCGGCGCTGTGGGTGCTGAAAATCCCCAGCGCCGTGCTGCGCGCCCGCATCACACGCCCCGAACGTCTCGCCACGCTGCAATTCGATGCCAACCGGAGCGTCGGCGCGCTGTTCGTCGACACGCTGCGGCTCGCCGGCGAACGCATCGGTGAGATGGACGAGACGGCACGCGCGATGATGGGCAAGCATCTGATCGAGCTCCTGGCGATGGCCATCGAGTCCGACGACCGCGTGCTGACCGGCCACTCCTCGTCCGTGCGCAACGGCCATCTCCATCGCTGTGAACATTTCATCCGCGGTCGCCTCGACGACATGCGGCTCACACCCCAGATGATCGCCGACGGCTGCGGTATCTCGCTTCGATATCTGCACCAGATTTTCGAGGGAGAGGGTATGACCGTCTGCGCCTATATCCGCAACCAGCGACTTTCGATGTGCGACGCCCTGCTGCGCGATCCCAATTGCCGCAAGAGCATTTCGGAAATCGCCTATCAATGGGGCTTTGCGGACCAGGCACAATTCAGCCGCAACTATCGCGGCCGGTTCGGTCGTACACCGAGCGAGGCGCGAATGACCTCACGCGCCTCCAATTCCTGAAAACTGCGTCCCCTGACGTTCGAATGATCGATTCTTAGGCAATCCGCCGACGGTCAAGGCACGCGCTCCCGTCGCTCTCTCGCACAAAACTTCCTGCGCTCAGCGTCAAGAAGACAAGCCGCCGATCTGCCTAAGATCGGCGAAACGCTTGTTCGAAAGGAAGACGCATGGTGCAGAACCTTCGTGTGGCCGTCGATGTCGGCGGCACCTTTACCGACATCTGCATCATGGATGAGACGACCGGCCTCATCCGGATCGAGAAGACCTCGTCCACGCGCGATCCCATCGAAGGGATCATGGGCGGCGTGTCCAAGGCGGGAATTGATCTGTCCAAGGTCGCCTTGTTTTCGCACGGCACCACGGTCGCCACCAACGCACTGATCACGCGCCGCCTGCCCCGCACCGCCGTGGTGACGACCAAAGGCTTTCGCGACGTCATCGAGATCCGCCGCGCCAACAAGGAAGATCTCTGGGACACCTACAAGGACGTCGTCAAACCCTATGTTCCGCGACGCGACCGCCTCACGGTGCCTGAACGGGTCGACGCCAGTGGCAAGGTAATCGAACCGCTCGACGTCGAAGCAGCGCGCAACGTCGCGCACATCCTCAAGCGCCGGGGCGTCGCGGCGGTCGCGGTGTGCTTCATGAACGCCTATCTCAATGGCGCCAACGAGCGCGCCATGCGCGACATCCTGCTCGCGGAGATGCCCGACATCCCGGTCTCGATCTCCTCACAGGTGCTTCCTGAAATCTTCGAACACGAGCGGTTTTCAACGACGGTTGCCAATGCTGTCGTGAGCCCGGTCGTCGTCAACTACACGAGCCGGCTCGGCGATCGCCTCGCCCACGAAGGTTACTCCCGCGATCTCCTGCTGCTTCACACCGGCGGCGGCGTGATGACGCCGGCCAGCGTGAAGGATTTTGCGGCGCGCCTCGCCGGCTCCGGCATCGCCGCCGGTGCCATCGCCAGCCGCTACATCGCAGGCCTCTGCGGCTTCCCCAATTCGATCGGTCTCGATATGGGCGGCACCTCGACCGATGTGTCGTTGGCCTATGAAGGGCAGTCACGCATCACCAAGGACTGGCACATCGAGTTCGGCTATCCGATCCGCTTTGCCTCGATCGAGGTGCTCACCATCGGTGCCGGTGGCGGCTCGCTGGCCTGGACCGATCCGGCCGGCTCCTTACGTAACGGCCCGCAATCGGCCGGCGCCTATCCCGGACCGGCCTGCTACGGCAACGGCAACACCCAGCCAACCAACACGGATGCCAACGTCACGCTCGGCCGGCTCGGCACCAACCTTGCCGGCGGCAAGGTGAAGCTCGACCCCGCACTGGCCGAACGGGCAGTCGAGGATGGCGTTGCAAAGCCGTTCGGCCTTGGCCTGCACGAGGCAGCGGACGCGATCGTCAAGGTGGCCAACGCCAACATGTCGGATGCGGTGCGGTTGATCTCGATCAGCCGCGGCTACGATCCACGCGACTTCGCCCTTGTGGCCTTCGGCGGCGCCGGTGCCCTGCACGGCGTCGATGTCGCGCGCGAGCTCGCGATCCCCGTCGTGATCGTACCGCCCAACCCCGGCGTGACCTCGGCGCTCGGCTGCCTCCTGGTCGACATGCAGCACGATTTTTCCCAGAGCAGCATGGTCGACGCGGCCGACGCCGACGCTGCCGATATCGAAGCGCAGTTCACCGCACTCGAGAACGACGCGCTGGCGCGACTGACCCATGAAGGTGTCGCGGAGCAGGACATCCTGCTCCAGCGCTCGATCGACATGATGTATCGCGGCCAGTGGCGCTCGCTCGCGGTCAACGCACCACGCCCGATCGGCGCGATTGCCGACCTTGTGCAGAGCTTCCATGCCGAGCATCAGCGCGAATACAACTTCCGCCGCGACAGCGCGCCGGTCAGCTTCTTCCGCCTCAATCTGAAGGCTGTCGGCGTCGTCCCCAAGGCCGAGTTTGCCGTTCACGAGCCGACCGGCGTGATCCCTGAGCCGGTCGGCCGCCGCAGGGTCTGGTTCGACGGCAACGGGCTCGACACCCCCGTCTACGCGCGCGACGACCTCCCCTGCGGCTTCTCCTTCCAAGGCCCCGCGATCATCGAGCAGGTCGATGCGACCACCGTCGTGCCGCCCGGTGCCGGCGCCGAGGTCGACAAGTATCTCAACATGATCATCCGCGTGAAGGAGTGAACCATGGCCGGAGATCTCCCGCTCGACCCCGTGACCTTTGAGGTTCTCAAAAACTCCTTCATCACCAGCGTCGACCAGATGGGCGAGCAGGTGCTGCGGACCTGCTACTCCTTCGTCATCTACAACCGCGACTTCTCGAGCGCGCTGCACGATGCCAAGGGCGAATGTGCGGCCCAGGGCAATCAGGACATCGCCGTCCACGTCGGCACGCTGCACTTCACCTGCCAGGACGTCATGCGCCATTTCGATGGCGACATGCATGAGGGCGACGTCTTCGCCATCAACGATCCCTATGCCGGCGGCACGCACTTTTCCGACGTCCGCCTGATCCGCCCGATATTCACCGACGGCAAGATCATCGCCTTCAGTCAGTCCAACGGGCACTGGTCGGATGTCGGCGGCAGCGTGCCCGGCTCGTTCGACGTCGCCGCGCGCGAAATGTTCCGCGAGGGATTGCGCATCACGCCGATCCGCCTGTTCGACAAGAACGGTCTCAAGAAGGACGTCGCACATCTCATCGCGTCCAACACGCGCGACCCCGCCTCGATCATCGGCGACATCCAGGCCCAGGCCGAGGCGACCGCGGTTTGCGGGCGCGAGATCCTGCGTCTCGTCAACAAATATGGCCGCGATACTGTCGAGACCGGACTTGCCGCCGTGCAGGACTATGTCGAACGCTCCGCGCGCCAGCGGATCGCGGCGCTGCCCGACGGTGAGTGGGAAACTGTCGACTTCATCGACCGCGATCCGGCCGGCGGCGAAGGTATGATCCCGATCCGCATCAAGATGACGATCAAGGGCGACCGCGTCATCTACGACTTCACCGGCAGCCATCCGACTATCGGTTCGATCTACAACTCGGCGTTCGGCTCGACATTCTCGGCCGTCGCCGCCGGCATGAAGACTTTCTTCCCCGACCTGCCGCTGAACTCCGGCTTCTACCGCTGCTTCGAGATCATCGCGCCCGAAGGCTCGATCGTCGATGCAAAATGGCCGATCGCAGTCACCGGCTTCCTTATGCCCTTCGAGAAGATCATGAACTCGATCTACGAAATGTGGTCGAAGCTCATGCCGGAACGAGCGCTCGCCTGCGCCTTCAATCTCGAATACCTGCTCACCGGCGGACTTGATGCGCGCAGCTCCGACAAGCCGATCTTCATGTTCTACGACTGGCTTCCGGGCGGCTGGGGGGGCAGAAACGGAAAGGACGGCAGCAATGTCACCACGGCCTGCTTCGGCACCGGGCTGATGTCGCAACCGGTCGAAGGCCAGGAGCGCGCCAATCCGATCCTGACCACTGAATGCGAGATCCTGAAAGACTCCCCCGGCCCCGGCAAATGGCGCGGTGGCGCCGGCGTGGTGAAGACGTCGCGCATGCTCCAGGCCGAAAAGACCGTGATCTCCTACATCTGCGACCGCGAGCGCGCCGTGGTGTGGGGCATCGAGGGCGGCCTGCCTTCCATGCCGCACGGCCTGACTTTGAAGCGCGCGGGCGGCAAGGCTGAGGAGCGGCTCGGCTCGATCTTCTCGGATGTACCGATCGGTGAAGGCGACATCTTTTCGCGTCCAACGGCGGGCGGCGGCGGATTCGGCGATCCTCTCGAGCGCGATCTGAATCTCGTGATTGAGGACATCAAGGACGACTACGTCTCGGTCGAGCGCGCCGCCAAGGACTATGGCGTTGTGGTGCACACGATCGATGCAGAGCTGTGCAGCTACGAGGTCGACAAGATCGCAACCGAAGCTCTGCGCGCCAAGATCAAAGCCGAACGCGTCGCCAATGTCCGGCTGGACCCGGAAGTCGTGGCCGAACGCTATCGCAGCGGCGCGATCGACGTGTTCGATGTGATCCGCAAGCACGCGGTGATCCTCGACTGGGGCACCGGTGCGTTGCTCCCTGAATCCACACGGCAGTTCCGAGAAGTTTTCGAGCGTCGCTCTGTCGCGATGTGGACCTGATCTCCATCGGCCACCACGCCGCCCACGGGCGGCGTGGCGCGTGCATAAAAAAGGATCCGAAGTCGTCGGTCCTTACCTGTCATTCGAACCCTGAGGATTGCGCTATGACGAGCACGATATGCCTTTCACCCAACCGACTTCGGCCGATCCGCTCCGCACTCGGCCTGGCTGCTCTCTCACTTGCGGCCACTGCGATGACACCGGCCGCAGCCGAAACGCCATGGTTCCCGATGAAGGTTTACGACACGTCGTCGGGTACGCCCAAGGCCGCGGAGTACACGCCGCTGCCGAAGGCAGATAAACCGTACAAGCTCTGCGTCCTTTTTCCGCACATGAAGGACAGTTTCTGGGTCGCCGTCGCCTACGGCATCGTCAAGCAGGCGGAGACGATGAACGTCAACATGAATCTCTACGAAGCCGGCGGTTACGAGAACCTGCCCAAGCAGCTCTCGCAATTCGATGACTGCATGGCGAGCGGTCCCGATGCCATCATCGTCGGAGCCATCTCCGGCGCCGGGTTGAGCAAGAAGTTCGAAGAGGCGAAGGCCAAGGGCGTTCCGGTCGTCGGCGTCACCAACCCGCTGCCGCCCAATGCCCTGCCCGCGGCCAACTATGTGGATTTCGTCGCCATGGGTGAGGTCACCGGCGAAGGCCTGCTGGCGCAGACCAAGTCAGGCGACAAGCTCAACATCGTAACCTTCCCCGGACCGGCTGGCTCGGGCTGGGCGGAATCTTTCAACGAAGGCTTCAAGAAGGCCGTCGCCAAGAACCCGAACGCCAAGGTTCTGGCCGAGAAATTCGGCGACTCCGGCGTCGCTGTACAGCTCCAGCTGATCCAGGACGCGCTGCAAGCCTATCCCGGCATGAACGTGATCTGGGGCACCGCGCCAACGGCTGAGGCCGCGATCGGTGCCGTCGCCGAGGCCGGCCGAAGCGACTTGAAGATCGTATCGTCCTACGAAAACCAGGCCATGCTCGACGCGCTGAACCGCGGCGATATCCTCGCCTTCGCAACCCAATATCCGGTCGGCGAAGGTGCGATCGCGATCGATCAGGCGGTGCGTCTCATCGAGAAGAAACCGGTGATGAGCCTTGTCCAGCCGGTGGCGGCGGTGATCGACAAGACCACCGTTCCGAAACTGCAGATGGATCTCGTGCTGGCGCCGGCAAGCTGGACCCCGGTCTACTCGGTCAAGGCCAAGTAAGCCTGCGAATAAAGCTCGAGGCGGGAGATGCGTCTCCCGCCTCTGGTCCCAACGGCCTGCGGAGCAGCAGATGGACGTCGACGTCGCCCCGAATCCGGTAGCGCCTCTGCTTCAATTGCGAGGCATTTCGAAGCATTTCACGGGCGTCCGCGCGCTCGACCGGGTCGATCTCGATGTCCGTGCCGGTGAGTTGCACGTCCTGTTCGGCGAGAACGGCGCCGGCAAGTCGACCTTGATCAATGTCGTGTCGGGAACCTTTCCACCCGACGAAGGCAGGTTCCATTTCGACGGTCAGCAGATCAGCCATCTCACGCCGCAACGAGCGCGCGCGATCGGCATCAGCCCGGTTTTTCAGGAATTCTCGCTCGTTCCGAGCCTCACCGTGGAAGAGAACCTGTTTCTCGGCCGGGAGATCACGAACGGCAGTGTCTTGCGTGCGCGCGAGATGCGCAAGCGCGCCCAAGCGCTCATCGACGAGCTCGGCTTCGACCTTGATCCGTCGCGACGGGTCGATGACCTCTCGCGCGCACACCAGCAGATGGCCGAGATCGCCAAGGCGCTGCTCGGCAAGGTACGCCTGTTGATCCTCGATGAGCCGACCGCTTCGCTCACGGAGCGCGAGACCGGGCGGCTGTTCGAGCTGATCGCCCGGCTGAAGAGCCAGAATGTCGGGCTGATCTACGTGTCGCACCGCATGCGCGAGATCCGCGCGCTGGCCGACCGCGTCACCGTGCTCCGCGACGGCCGCCACATCCGCACCCTCGATGCTGCGACATCGACCGACGGAGAGCTGGTGGAGCTGATGACCGGCCGGAAGATCGATCTGCTGTTTCCGACCATCACGCACAAGCCGGACAAGGTAGTGGTCGACGTCGAAAACCTGACCCTTGCCGACGGCAGCGTTCGCGATGTGAACCTCTACGCCCGGGCCGGCGAGATCACCGGCATCGCCGGTCTTGTCGGCTGCGGCAAGTCGGAGCTGATCCGCGCCATCTATGGCATCGAGCCGGCGACGTCCGGCGTGATCCGGATCGACGGCTCGCCGTATGAGTTCCCTGCCCCACGGCGCAGCCTCAAGCGCGGCATCGCCTATTTCCCCGCCAATCGGATCGCGGAAGGGCTCGCGCTGTCACGACCGATCCGCGAGAACGCCTCGATGACGGTGCTCGACCTGCCCGCCTTCGCCCGCTTCGGCGTGCTGCGACAGGCCGCGGAGCGCGCCAGGATCGGCGGTATCATGGCGCAGTTGCAGCTCAGGCCGCCCAATATCGAACGCATCGCGGGTGCGCTGTCCGGCGGCAACCGCCAGAAAGTGATGCTCGGGCGCGCGCTAACGCGCGAGCTGACCGTATTCCTGTTCGACGAGCCGAGCGTCGGCATCGACGTCGGTGCCAAGCTCGAGGTCTACGAGTTCATGAAGCGTTTGGTCGAGGCTGGCGCCGCCGTGATCGTAGTGTCCTCGGAATTGCCCGAGGTGTTGGCACTGTCGAACCGCCTCTATGTGATGCATCACGGCTGCATTGCCGCGGAACTGAGAGGTGACGAGAAGACCGAGCAGAACGTGCTTTCGAGCTTCTTCCGGGATCATCTCACGGCGGAGGTTGCATGAGCACGGTGCTGGTCACCGCAGGACCGCAGAGCTCGATCGGCCTCCGATCGATAGCGGGCCGAATCGGATTTCTGCCGGCACTTCTGCTGCTGCTCGTGGCCGGCATGTCGGCGACCGATCCCCAGTTCTACGGCATCATCAACATCCTCAACATCCTGCGTAACGCCTCCCTGCTGGCGATCGTCGCCTGCGGCCAGGCGCTCGTGATTGTTGCAGGCGGCTTCGATCTCTCGGTCGGCGCCGTCGTCGCCCTTGCGAGTGTCGTCACCGCCAAGACGCTGGCGACCACTGCGACCGCGTTTCCCGGGAACACCACTCTCATCATTGCAAGCGGTGTGGCAGCCGGGCTCGGCTGCGGGATCGTGGTCGGGCTCGTCAACGGATTCTGCGTGGCAAAACTGAAGGTATCCGGCTTCGTGGTGACCCTGGGCACGATGTCGGCGACCGCAGGTGTCGGCCTCATGATCACCAACGGCATTCCCGTTTACGGCATGCCCGACATCTTCGTGAAGGGCTTTGGGCGCGCGCAGGCGTTCGGCCTGCCGACCGCCGTCCATGTCGCACTAATCGTGATCCTCGTGATGGTATTCGCGCAGCGACGCACGCTGTTCGGCCGCTACGTCTACGCGATCGGCGGGAACGTCGATGCGGCGGTCGTGTCGGGCGTGTCAATCCAGCGCCACATCGTGGGCACCTATGTCGTCTCGAGCGTGCTTGCGGCGTTGACCGGTATCCTGCTCACCGCGCAGGTTGGCTCCGGACAGGCAAGCTTCGGCGGCGACCGAATGATGCTGCAATCGATTGCGGCTGCCGTCATCGGCGGGGTCAGCTTGCGTGGTGGCGTCGGCCGGGTCGAGATCGTCGCCATCAGCGCGCTGTTCCTGACCATCCTTGGCAATGCACTCAACCTTCTGCACGTCGACTCCCGCCTTCAACCGGTCTTTCTCGGCGTGATCATGGTGGCGGCCGTGGCGCTGGACGAACTCAGCCGGCGGAGGAAGGCTCGTGTCTGACCTCGAATTGTCCGTCATGACGAAGGACACGGATCGCGCCAAGCCGCTGTCGGGCCGCTGGATCTGGAATGCGGTGCTGCCGGCTGCGCTGGTGGCGCTATTGCTCGGCTTCGCCGCCTTCGACCATGGCGTGCTCTCGCCAGCCAACCTGCTCAATATTGCGCAGCAGACCAGCTACCTGGCTCTGTTCGCGATGGCCCAGACCGTGGTCATCCTGACGCGCGGCTTCGACCTCGCGCTGGGCCCGACGGTGTCGATGGTGAGCGTCGGCGCCGCACTCGCCATGGCCGGCGCCACTGCGACGGGTCACGACACCAGCGTGGTGCTGGTCGCCGGGCTCGGCGCCGGCTTCGGCCTCGGCATCGCCTGCGGGCTCTTCAATGGTGTGGTCATCGCGCTGCTCGGCGTCAATCCCTTCGTCGCAACGCTCGGCAGCTACAACATCGCGATCGGGATTGCGACCACGCTCTCCTCCGGTCGGCCCGTGCAAGGCGTGCCGAAGCTATTCTCGCAAATTTTCTATGGCGGCAGCATCTTCGGCGTGCCAGCGGCCATCGTAATCACCGTCGCCATCGGCATCGCACTCCACCTGGTCCTGTCATGCACGGTGTTCGGGCGATCGCTCTATATCATCGGCACCAATCCACGCGCGGCCGCGGTCGCCGGCCTGCCGGTGAAACGCATCCTGGTTGCGACCTACGTGCTGTGCTCGGCCCTTGCCGCGCTCGGCGCGATCATGATGACGGCGCGGACCGGATCGGGCGAGCCGAACCTTGGCGGCGCGCTGTCGCTTCAGGCGATCGCGGGTGCCGTGGTCGGCGGAACGAGCCTGGCGGGCGGACGCGGCGGGGTCGGCACCGCCGTGCTCGGCGCGCTGTTCATCACGATCCTGTCCAACGGCATGAACCTCACCCGCATCGACGGATACGTCCAGATGGTCGTGCTGGGCGCGATCGTCATTATCGGCGTGCTGCTCGATCGCCTGCGACTGGAGCGTAGCCAATGATCCCCGGCTTTTCCGTGCAAAGCGCCCCGACCGAGGCGCACAATGCGGCGGCGTCAATCTATGTCGCGCCTTCGCTTGCGAACGCGCTCGATGCGCTGAGCGAATACGGCGCGGCCGGCGCCGTCTTTGCCGGCGGCACATGGATCATGAGATCACCGATCCGGCACGAACCGTTGAGAGCACACTATGTCGCCATCGGCAGGACCGCCGAACTCGGAGCGATCAGGATCGGCACCGATGTGGTCGAGGTCGGTGCCGCGGTGACGCACGCGGCACTCGCGGCCGCTTTGGCCGATCTCTCCGAATTCGACGTCCTTGCGGCAGCCGCCGGTCGCTCCGCGAACCCGGCGATCCGCGAGATGGCGACGATCGGCGGCAATCTTGCAACGCCGGACTTCGCCGCAGCCGATTGCGTACCGGCGTTGCTCTGCCTCGATGCCGAGATCGAGATCGCCGGCCGGGACGGTCGCGAACGGATGAAGCTGGAGCACTTTCTCAAGATCCGATCGACATTGGCGCCCGGCCGACTGGTCACGCAAATCGTCGTGCCGCGCAGCGAGCGCAAGACTGCTCATGCCCGCCTTCCCTTGCGCAAAGCCGGTGATTATCCGGTGGCCATCGTCAGCCTGTCGGTCACCATCGATGCGGTGGGTCGGGTGCAGGCCGCACGGATTGCGGTCGGTTCTGTCGAGCCCATCGCGCGGCGATGGGAGCGGCTCGAGGCCGCCCTGATTGGACGCCCGCTCGACGCCGAGGGAGCGGCGCGGACCGCAACGGAACTGGCAGACGAATTCGTCGGGCGCGACGGCGTTGACGCGCCAGCCTGGTATCGCGTCAGCATGCTGCCGGGCCTTGTTCGCCGCGCGGCAGCTGCCGCGCTTGGCGCCTAGACCATCGGGGATGCACATGGCTCTCAGCCTGACCGTCAATGGCGACCGCGTTACCTCCACCGCCGATCCTGCCAGCCCGCTCGTCGATATCCTGCGTGAGGAACTTCATCTGACCGGCGCAAAGCCGGTCTGTCGCGAGGGCTTTTGCGGCGCCTGCATGGTGCTCATCGACGGCAAGCCTGCCCCCTCCTGCCTGACGCCGGCCGCGCTCGTCGAGGGCTGCGAGATCCAGACGGTCGAAGGCCTTGCGACACGCAGCCAGTTGAACCGCATCCAGGCCGTGCTCGAAGCCTGCGATGCAGTTCAGTGCGGCATGTGCTTTCCCGGCATGGTGGTCAGCCTGACGCATCTCCTGACGACCAGACCCGACGCCACGCGCGAGGACATTCGTGCGGCACTGACCGGTAACATCTGCCGCTGTACCGGCTACGAACGCATCATCGACGCGACGCTGCTCGCATTGGCTACTTGATAATCGGGAGACCCTGACATGTCCGATGTTTCCGCGACCATGGATCTCCGTCGGCGCGACGCTGCCGACAAGCTGCGCGGGCGTACCCGCTACACCATCGATCGCTATCTACCAGGCATGCTGCACGCCGCGGTGCTGCGCGCCAGCGTGCCGTCGGGCCGTATCGCCCGTCTCGACACCTCAAGGGCCGCCCGCATGCCCGGCGTGCGTGCGATCGTGACGGCAGCAGACGCACCCGGCATGATGGGGATCGGCATCGCTGACCACCCGCTCTTCGCTCGCGATGTCATCCGCTATGATGGCGAACCGCTCGCCGCGATCGCGGCCGTCACGTTGGCGCAGGCCCAAGCTGCGCTCGCAGCAGTCGATCTTGAGATCGAACCTCTGCCCGCCGCGCTCACGATGGCGGACGCGCTCGCGCCTGACGCACCGTTGGTCCATCCCCATTGGCGCAACTATGAGGTTCTGCTCGAAGGCGGCGCGCGCGAAGGCAACGTCGCCTGGGAGGCGACCGTCGTCCGCGGCGATGTCGATGCCGCCTTTGCCCGGCCGGACGTCGAGATCGTGGAAAGCTCCTTCCGCGTCGGTCGCCAGAACCACGTCGCGTTCGAACCGCGCGCGGTGGTCGCAAGCTACGAAGACGGGCGGTTCCACATCGAGACATCGACGCAGGTCCCCTGGGGCATCCGCAACGCCACCGCGCGCCTCCTGGGCGTGCCGGCGTCGCAGGTCCGCGTCACGGTGCCGCCCGTTGGCGGCGGCTTCGGGCTCAAGTTCGATCTCGCGATCGAGCCCTTTGCCGCCCTCCTCGCCCGTGCCAGTGGCCGGCCGGTTCGGCTCGTCAATTCCCGCGAGGAAGAAATGCTGACCTGCCTGTTTCGCGAGAATGCCGATATCCGCATCCGTTCCGCGGTAACACGGCAGGGCGATATCATCGGACGCGAAGCCGTCGTCCTGATGGACTGCGGCGCCTATGGCGGCGAGCAGATTTTCCTGACCACCATGACCGCGCACACACTCGGCGGAAACTATCGGCTCGGCGCGGTTCGGCTCGTCTCACGCGCCATCTACACCAACACCACGCCAAATGGCGCCTTCCGTTGCTGCAATGGCGTTTACAATACTTTCGCGCTGGAACGGCATACCGATGAGATCGCCGCCAGGATCGGCATGGATCCGCTGCTCTTCCGCCGCCGCAACGTGCTCGGCGATAAGGATCTCGGTGCTACCGGCCAGGTGTTCGAAGCCGACGTGCTCGGCCCGATGCTCGACCGGATGGATACGCTGCGCGATTCGGCCACGAGGCCATCCCATCGCGCCGACGGGCGGCTCTATGGCCGTGCGACCACGGTTGGCACTTGGTTCGTCTTTGTCGGTCCGTCGGCCGCGACCGTGAACATGAATGCCGATGGCACGGCGACGCTCGTAACCTCGGGCGTCGAGATCGGATCCGGCTCGATGATGCAAAGCCTGCCGCAGATCGTCGCGAGCACGCTCGGCATACCGCCAGAGAATGTTATCGTGCGTGCCGCCGATACGGATGCCGCCGGTTACGATGTCGGCGTCGGCGGCGGCCGCACCACTGTCTCGCTTGGTGCGGCGAGCCTCTCGGCGGCGCAGGAAGTGCGCACGAAACTCCTGAAAGTTGCTTCAGAGATGATCGAGGCGGCACCCGAGGATCTTGTCATGCGCCAGGGGCGGATTGAGATCGCTGGCGCGCCTGGCTCGGGACGCACCGTCGCGGAGGTCGCGACCCGTGCCCAGGCAAAGAATGGCCCAGTCTCGGGGACCGGCGCTTTCACGGGCACGGGCGTGCCGGCGATGCCCGGATGCGTCGCCGGCCATTTCATCGACGCGATCGATATCCCCGTCTTCGCCGTCCACGACTGCGAGGTCGCAGTCGATCCGGAGACCGGACATGTCGAGGTACTGAACTATCGTGTGGTTCAGGACGTCGGCCGGGCACTGAACCCGCGCGCGATCCACGGCCAGATCCAGGGCGGTGTCGTGCAGGGTCTGGGCTATGCCTTGCATGAAGAAGTAACCATCGGCAGCAACGGTCGGGTCTGCCAAAGCGGCTTCGAGACCTATCGCGTGCCACTGGCGCTCGATGTCGTGCCGGTCGAGATCAGCCTTTACGAGGGCGCGCCCTCGATGGGGCCGCTCGGTACTAAGGGTGCCGGCGAGGTGCCAATCCTAAATGTCGGAGCGGCCGTCGCATGCGCGGTTGCAAACGCCACCGGAAAGCGTATCCAAGAGCTGCCATTGACACCGCCGCGCGTCCTCGAACTTCTGCTCGATCGGAAGCGCGACCTGACTCTTCCCCACATCGCCGAGACATGGTCGGACAATCTGGTGCGTCCTCACAAAGCTCCGCAGGGCAACGCATAGGAATCGATCATCGCAAGAGGCTCGCACCGCGTTGCGAGATCAGCAGCAATTGTACCCAAGCGTCCGTCAGCCGCCAAATCGCTTGACCAGTTTTGAGCCCTTAGCCGTCTCGACTTGCTGCGTGGTCAAGTTGCTGCCGACGCTCAATCCTTTCGTCATCAGGTTTTTGCCGAGTGCCGCCGCCTGCCTCTCGTTGGTGTAGTCAATCTCGACGTGATCAACACTCATCAGATGACCAAGTTCATGGGCCCAGGCGCGTCCATTGGCGAAGTCATCGCCGTACCACTGCACAAAGCTCGCCGGCTCTGGATCGCTATGAAGGTATGAGCTGCCGCCTGCTGAGAGATTTTGGATCGGATTGACCAGATAAATATGGACCGCATTGTCCGGATCATGACGGAGGCTAAGAACATCCAGCACCCGCTTATCATTATTGCGGGCGCTCTTTGCCATATCGAGCGGCTTGTCGATCACGCAATCGTTGATCGCGAACGAAATCTTGGCCTTTGACCAGATCGTATTGACCACATCCAGCGCCTTTTTTGCAATGTCGCAACTCCATTTTCCAGGCTCCACAACACCTCTCTCGGCAAATGGCGTGATATAGATTTTCAGCGGAATGGGCATAAAATCCTCCAAAGTTGGATTTCGAGTTCATCTCCCTTGCGGCGCACTTCGCGCTCCGGTGAAGGACTTGCGAGCCAAACGAGTGTCCGAATTTCACATCGTCCGGCGTCGCGGATATGGGCATCAGCATGTCGGAAATTCCACTTGGCGCCCTCGTCGAAGGTGGAATGATCGTGACTGGTTCCCGCCCCCTTCACACGCCGCTCGCCAAAACGTCATTCGAGCGACGTTCTGCGGAAGGGTCAAACCCAAGCCCAAAAATACTCCTATAATCAATCCCTTACTTGGCAGCGGACAGCACTGGAGGATATTGCCCCAATTCAAGGCGGGCGCCCCATCACAATCTTCGGTGCGGGCTTGAACGCGTTCACTTGGCCGAACGACAACTTAAGGAATGGATCGGGCTCGAAATTGTTACTGTACGCAGACAGGTGGCCGCCAATAGCGTACGAATGAATTCGGTGAGCATTTTCTGCGCGGCGATCTTCGCGACGCTACCATGCTTCGGGCAGATGCTGGATGTTTCGCCATGACATTTTACAAGCACCTCCGAGTTTGTCTTCTTCTTGTTGCTTCGCTGTTCCTGGCCTCTCAGCCAGCTTGGGCGACAAAGCGCGTGGCTTTGGTGGTCGGTAATTCCAGCTATCAAAATGCCCCACTGCTTCCAAACCCGGCCAACGACGCTGCGGCCATCGCCGCGACCTTGAAGGGCGCAGGTTTTGATGTGGTTGACTCAAGACTCAACCTCGCTGCGACCGACATGCGGCGGGCACTGAGAGAATTCGCCGATCAAGCGCGCGATGCCGATATTGCCCTGGTATACTATGCGGGTCACGGCATTGAGATTGATGGGACGAACTATCTGATCCCGACAGACGCGCGACTCGAACGTGACACCGATATCTACGACGAGGCGTTCTCTCTCGACCGTGTCCTGCTAGCGATCGAGCCTGCGAGGCAGCTACGGGTCGTGATCGTCGACGCCTGCCGCAACAATCCTTTTGCCGACACGATGAAACGGACGGTCGCCTCGAGATCAATTAGCCGCGGGCTCGCCAGGGTCGAACCCACGGTGTCCAATACGCTGATCGCATTTGCCGCGAAAGCCGGATTGACGGCGCTCGACGGCAACAGCAAGAACAGCCCGTACGCGATGGCCCTGGTCAAGTATATCGCAAAGCCGGGGCTCGACTTGCGGAGGGCTTTCGGCTTTATCCGCGACGATGTTCTGCAGGCCACGGGTAACCGACAAGAGCCCTATGTCTACGGCTCGCTGGGCGGCGAGGACGTTGCACTGGTTCCTGCTCCCAAGACACAGGAACCGACACCGGCGACCAACCCCCAGTCGGAGGTTCGTCGAGACTACGAGTTGGCCTTGCAGCTCGGCAACAAGGGCGCCCTGAGCGCGTTCCTTGCCCAGCATCCCGATGGATACTACGCAAGTCTGGCCAAGCTTCAGCTGAACAAAATCGACGCAGAGGACGCACGCGTTGCAGCGACCGAGAAAGCGCGGCAGGCCGAACAGCAGCGAGCTCGGCTTGCCTCGGAAGGGGCGCAGCGCGCTGATCAGGAGAAGGCGGCGGCGGATTTGAAGGCTGCCGATGAGGCCAGAATTGCCGCCGAAAGGACAAAACAGGCGGCGCAGGAGCAGGCAGCCGAGGCCGAACGCAAGCGGACTGCATCTGAAACTTCGGCAGCCGGCATGCTCTCCGGCAATAAGCCTGCCATTGAGAATGCAGCCCCTGATAATGCAGCAGCCGCTGCCTCCAGCCAGGATGACAAGGGCGCGAAGGTAGCCGCTTTGAGCACCCCGCCGCTCCAGGCCGATCTCGCCAAATCGGTACAGAGCGAGTTGAGTCGCGTTGGCTGTTTCACCGGTGCCGTCGATGGCGCATGGAATGCGGCTTCGCAGCGCTCGCTCGCCCTGTTCAACCGGCACGCGGGCACCAAACTGGACGTCAAGCTTGCAAGTCTCGATGCTCTTGACACGATCAAACTCAGGCCATCGCGGGTCTGCCCGCTGATCTGTGATCACGGCTACAGGCCCGACGGCGACCAGTGCAGCAAGATCACCTGTGCCGAGGGCTCGTTCCTCAACGACGACAATGAATGCGAGAAGCGGCGCGGGAAGCAACCGGTCGCCAAGCGCAATACGAATGACCGCCCGTCGCGCGCGGATCGTTCGGCCCGCGAAAGTCCGCAGCCGACAGCGGACCTTCCGCCGCGACAGGCGAGCCCGAAGTCGCAGTCGGATGGTTCCAGGCGCAGCGCATCAGGCGCGGGAGGGCAGATCTACTGTAACTCCCTCACGTGCCGCCCCGTCAAGCGCGGCTGCCATCTCGAATATCGCGGCGGAGGTGGCCCCTACGCCGATCCCAATGCCGAGGTCTGCAACTAGCGCGGCGAGTGTGCCGAGCCGCCGAGCAAGACCTCGGCTCGGTCGACGAGCTTGTGTCTGACTTGGCTGAAGCGGAGCGACCTGCGTGGTGGCGTGTGAGCTTGAGCAGAAGGACGTCAACGTCTTTCCCGGGGTGACGCTCTTCACGAAGCGGCAGGCGCCCGGCATGAAACCGACGGCGCTTTACCTTCCACCAAAGCACGCAACAGCAGCCACCAAGTTCGATGTCGTGATCTGGCTGCATGGCTTCTACGTCAAAGACCATGAATTCCTGTTCCACAACGATCCTGCACGACTGCGCGAGCAGGTGCGGGATTCGGGCAAGGACGTGGTGCTCATCGCGCCCTTCCTGGGCTACGAATATGCCGTCGGCGACAGCTTTGCCGGAAACTACAACGTGACGGACCTGGCAGCCCCGACATGGGGCGAGCGCTACCTCGACGAGATCCTTGGAGCTCTCGCAAACTTCCTGGGCGCTTCCTCGACGTCCATTCCTCAGCTCCAGATCGGCAAGCTCATCATCGCATGCCACTCCGGCGGCGGTAACGGCATGCGCAACCTCGTGGGGAGCCTCGGCAAGTATCAGTCGAAGCTGACGGCATGTTGGGGATTTGACTGCCTCTACGGCGCCAGAGCCCAGCCCGACGATGCGACGTTCTGGTACCAGTGGCTGTCGGGGCGGAGCGGCCTTTCGCTCGAGATCGTCTATGGTCCGTCAACTCTCCCGCAATCGGTGAAGCTGGACCTGATGGGCCGCGGGCTGGCAACGGCCGACGGCAACAGAGCTCAGGCACAGCGTCCTGCACTCAAGACTCTCAACGTGAGCTTGGGTCACTACGACGTGTTCCCGGCATTTGGCCAGTTGGTCAGAGTGAACGATCTGGACCCGGCTTTCGTGGATCAATTCATGATTCCGCAGGTCGCCGACCAGCCCCGGCTGAGCCATAAGCCAGCGCCACAGCATGGGGAATTCCTCCAGCACGCGATTTCCAACGTTCGCAGCGCTTTTCCCTTTCCGAAGGACATTCATTACATGATCGCCCGGGGCGGCTTCTTCAGCCGGCTAAGCAAACTTTAGCCTTCACAGAGCCTTAGCCTCACACGCTCACTTGATGGAATAGGATTTTACGTCAAACGACCAATTGTTGGTCACCAGCTTTCCGCTGCCGGCGTCCGGCACCCGCAGCTCACTGGTCCAGGCCGATAGATAGCTCAACGCCTCAGCCTGCCCTTGCAGCTTGCTCGGCAAATCGGGCAAGTCGAGCAATTGCACACGCCGCTCGCTCAGGATCGCAACCATCACCGCTGACCCGGTCGGCGGTGCGACGACATACTCGAAGCCACGCTGCCGTGCCGCCGCGGTCGGAACGACGAATTCGACGCCGGGCTTGACGAGATTGATGTCGCGTCCGTCCGACTGCGCCAATAGCTCGGGAGTCGGAAAGATCTGGGACATCCGCCCCGTCGCATCGACATCCACCAGAATGAGATATCCCGGCTTCCTGACGGTCACACCGAACGACACCTTGCCGCCAACGTTCACAGTCTGGCTCGGCAGTATTTCAAGGGACACACTTGCGGCATTGGTCTTTCCGCGCGTTGCCTGTACAGGCCAAAGCCATGGTGCATTTGCCGTCCTGACATGCAGAGATGCCGACGGCAGCAGCGCTGCGGACGCAGCCCCACTACCTGCCACCAGCAGCAGAATTGCGAGCCATGATCCCTCGTGGCGGATCGGCTTCGACGGCGGCATGGCCTGCTTCCCCCCAAAAGTCAGGGAGCGCTAAAAAAGCCAATCGAGGCGATCCGCGCGTCCGCGGGCAAGTGGTGCTCGAGGCTTTTGATCATCTGCCCCGAGGCGCGGCGCCGGTTGAGCTGTATCAGGACCGTCTCGAGATCAACCATGCGCTGCTGCGAGGTCACCGCAACGACTTGCTCCGCACCAAACGGCTCGCCCACCCTGAGCGGTAGCCGCAAGCTCGCCGATCGGGCCAGCGCCGCATCAGAACCCACCGGATACAACATCTGGATGGTGCCATCGCCAGACACATTGAACAGCAGCACCGCCCTTGATGCCACATCAGACAGGTCAACTTCGACGGTCTGGCCAGCTCGCTGCTGACGATCGTCAGGCCAGATACGCATCATCTGCGGCGACCGGGTCGCCATGCGCTTGAGTTCACGAATTGCCGCTGTCCGGTCAACCACCGTCGGCAAACTGGCAACGTCCACCCCATAGGCAACCACATCACCCCACGCGATCACGTCGTGGGACACAGGGTCCCAGATCAGGTCGGGATTGTCCGTCGGTTGAACAGCCAGCACTGTGACGTCCTTTGGCGTCACGCTCGCAAAATAATTCGTCTTGCCGTCGAGCGCGGCCAGTCGGATCGGTGCCGCGAGGCGGAGGGGCGTCGGCCCAGTGCCGGTCGGAACTTCCTTGGTGGCCGCGGCAAGGGTCGGAGCAGTTGGTGCCGTGGCCGCGACAGCCGGCGGCGCGGGCGCCTCTCCCTCGACGGGAGCAGCCGCTCCGGCCTGACCAGCGGCCGCTCTCGCAGCCGGCCCTTGGATCAGCACCACACCGCGCGTCAATTCGAAGGCGACGTCGGTATCCGGCGTCTGAGCCTGCGATGATATCGTCACGATGTTCTGGCGCTGGTCAGAGAGCTGATAGACCACCTGCCGAACATTGCTGAAGAGCTCCTTGAGCGTCACCTTCCCATCGTGATTGATGTCGGCGCTGCCTTCCACCGCCCGCGCGACCGCATAGCTGAGGGCCCCGCGCAGGCCATCGATGCCGGGGATCCGCACTTCCGGCGCCTTGGTGTTGCGATCGACCGCAGCCAGGAACGCCGTGTGATCGAGATCGAGCTCGGACTTCGGATCGTTGCTGTCCGACACCGGCTTCAGTTCATCGACCAGCAACGTATAGCGCGGCACCTGCCGGAAGCTCATCTCCGCAGCACGCGGATCGATATCGCGCACCATTCCACCGCCGTGGCAGGTGTCAGCCACGAAGATCACCTTCGCACCGCGCAGCTCGAACTGGCGGATGAAATGGTTGAACTCGTTGCCCAGAACGCGTTCAACGGACCCAGTCGGCGTGGTTTCGAAGCCCGGCAGCAGGAACACGTTTTCCATCCCGTCCGGCTCCGAGCCCTTGACGCGCTCCGGCTCCTGGGTGCCATGACCGGCGATCGACAGAAAAATGAGGTCGTTGGTCTTTGTCCGCTCCACCAGTGCGCTGATCTCGCGCAGGACGCTTGCCCTGTCGGCCTGGGTGTTGGTCAATTCGACGACATCGCCAACTCCCATGGACTTCAAGCTGGTCACGATGTCAGTGGCGTCGGCGACCGCGCCCTTCAGTTTGCGCACATGCTGGTAGTCGTCGATCCCTATCACGAGCGCGCGCACGGCCGCCCCGTCCGGATTGCTGATCGCCAACCCTACCGCCGCTTGCGCGTTCTGGACTGTCAGGCCGAGCAATGCGGCAACCCCGATGGCGGCGCATAGCCGCCCGATCTTGCCATCAAGTCCTCTGTGCATCCGCATCGTGATCCACCTCGACTTCATGCCTACCCATTCTGTAGCGTCAACGACACACCGGGTTCAGCGCCTTTTGCTTGCCGTTTTGCGGCCTGCCGGCGGTTCAGTCTCTTGATAGACGCTCGCCGAAACTGTCGTCTGATCATCCGCAAAGGCGCGAAAGCGGACCGGAGCGTAGCCGCGCGCGAGCAGGCTCGCCAACGGATAGACGTTGCGGCAGACGCGGCCGTTGCAGCCGCCGGTCGAGGATTCCATCACCTCCGCCTTGCGATCAGGCGTGAAACGCAGGAACAACATCACGTGCGAGCCCGGCTTGTTCAGTGCATCGCCGGGCTTGAGGTCCCAGGGATTTGCCACGGGCGCTGCGATCGCGGGGATGGCGGCGGTCGTGTAGTGGACGGAAAGTCCCCACGCGGCGCTGACGAATGCCGAACAGTCCACGCCGGCAACATCCGGCCGTGGCGCGTTGCGGGTGCAGACATTGCCAGCCAGCGTTCCGCTCTCGATCCGCTGCCGGAAGTTCGCGAGCGAACCGTGGCAGCCCCAGCAATAGGGTACGCCGCGCACCTCCTGGTTGACTTTGCCCTGGAGATACCACGGCCGGCGAATGCGGCTGAAGCCGCTACATTGGCTGTCGGGATCGCTGCCGTAGTTCGCCTGCGTCAGCTTCCACTGGATGCCTTCGAATGCAAACGCGGTCTCGATCGCCTGTTGGCGATTGGACGGCCGCACGGCGGCCGTCGCGTTGAATTTGACGTCAGGCTGCGCTGCCGGGGCGGTTGCCGTTCGCGACGGCCGCACGTCGATAATCGAAGCGTTGGCCAGAGGCCGGAAGCCGACACCCACCACTTCGATGCCGTCCGGCTTGGTTCGCAGGAAATAGACGTCGCCATCGCCCGAAACCGTGACGAACCGCCTGGTCAGCGGGGTATTTTCCAGAGGCAGCTCGTAGATTCCCTCGAGACGCCCGTTCGCGGCATAGCGTGCCACGAATGTGGAGGCGTTCTTCCCCGATGGCGGAACGTCCTCGGCCAGCACGTAGAAGCGGTCGCTGTTGTCAATCTCGAGAAAGTCCACCGTCCCAAGCTGATTGCGCACGCGAAGGCCGAGTTGGCCAATGGTCTCGTTGGTGACCATGGTTTGGATCTCGATCCGTACGCTGGCATTGCCCTTGTCCGGAATGACATCGGCGATCACCGAACCCTTGCTTCGGGAAGCAACATATTGCCGGTCGGGTTGCCGCGTCGTCTTGATGATGGCCGTGCGGGTGTTCTGATCAAGCAAATCGGTTGCGCTGCCGGGCGCTCGCGATCCCATCTGGGCGAAAGCCGAGACAGCGACCTGATCGTCCGCACCACGGCTCGAGACCTCCTCAAGCTGTATCACGTCGCCACCGATGCCACGTGTGGACTGTCCCGGCGCCGCCTTCAGCGTCCGTATGCCGCCGTCCCAAACCATGATGTCGTCGTTGTGGACGACGAGGTCGGTCGGCTGAACGTCCTTCGGCATCTTGAGGACATCAGGATCGGAATTCGGCAATTTGGGATCGAACTGGAGAATCCGGGCGTTAACCTGATCAAGCACAAACAGGTTGCCCTGACCATCCGCCGTGAGCGCTTGCGGCCCTGCGAGTTCCACGTCCTCGCCGGCCGGAATGATGCCGACCATTGAAGCAGCAGAACCGCCGGCAAAGCTGCGTACGACCGTATCGTCGGCGTGCGCGCTGGCTACGAAAATGCCGGCGCCAACGATGAATACCCGGATCCAATTAGTTGGACGAAGCATGTTCGCCTCAGTGTACCCCGAACCGATCGCCGCGTCGGATCGACTAATCCGAGATGGCCGTAATGCGGCGCGTCAATTAGTGGTGAGCGATCTCGATCGCGTTCAATTCTATCACTGGACGGTGATAGTCCGAACTTTTTCAGCGTACGGTGCAAAACGATGGCCAGGAATAGATTTGAGCAGGTCAATGAAGTCCAGCCCGACGCGATCACGCTGGTCCTGAAACGCGACAATGACGGCGCCTCCGGGGCGATCGTGCTGCCGGCCTCCGCAAGCGAGGGGCGGCTGACCAATGACCAGGTCAGCGCCCAGTTGCCGGCGCAGGACGCATTTCGCGGCGCGATCCGGCTGGCCAACGACGTCAAGCTCGCGATCGTGGTGTGCGATCCGGACGGCGTCTGGAAGTCTGAGTGGGGCGATCTTTACAAGGCGATCGACTGACCGATCGCCGGACGGAACCGGCATATGCTGCGACGCCGCATTGAAACCGGCATGGTGGACGGACCATCGAGCCGCCCCTCGTTCCGGGCAAGGACCTTGATGGTCGCGCTATTGGTTGCGACCGGCTGGCCGGCACGCGCCAACGACTCGGCCGCCGAATTGTCGATCGGTGGGCTCCAGTTCGTTCGCACCAACGATGTGGCCATGGAGAGCGAGGATCTTCGTATCGCGCTCGACAGCATCAGGGTTCGCTACCAGTTCACGAACGTCACCACCAAGCCGGTTACGCTCACTGTCGCCTTTCCGTTGCCCGACATCGACCTGTCGGAGGCCGAGAACATTGCACTGCCGTCAAACGATCCGGTCAACTTCGTCGACTTCGAAACCAAGGTCGACGGCAGCCCGGCGCCGCTGACAATCGATCAGCGTGCAATGGTTGGCAGCAAGGATGTCAGTGCCCTGCTCCGTGATCTCAAGCTGCCGCTGCTGCCGATCGGCGACCGCGAGATCCGGGTGGCCGACCTGCCCGCGGCGACCCGAACCCGGCTCGTGGATGACGGGCTTCTGATGCCCGCTGGCATGAGCGACAACGGTCGCCAGCAATATGTGCCGGGCTGGGTTATCAAGACCTCGGCGGTGCGCAAGCAGGTGTTTCCGCCCACGCGCGCCGTCATCGTCGAACACCAGTATCGGCCGAGCGTCGGCTCCAGCCCTGACACCATCCTGCGCTCGAGCCTGCGCGGTAGCAGCGCACTCAGTCAGGAAGTCGCGCGTTACCGGAAGGAGTATTGCGTCCAGGATACGTTCCTCGCCGAGCTCGACAGGCGCGCAGGAAACAGCCAAGCCAACACCGCCAAGCTGCAGGAGCGGCGCATATCCTACGTGCTCAAGACCGGCGCGAATTGGGCCGGGCCGATCCGCTCGTTCAAGCTGACCATCGACCCAGGTGGCAGCGACCGCTTGGTCAGCTTCTGTCCGGGGCGGCTCAAGGCATCCTCCGGAAACACGCTCGAATATAACGCAAGCGACTTCAAGCCGGATGCCGATCTGAAGATCCTGGTGATCGGAAAGTTCTGAACACCCGATCAGTTTGTGAGCAGCACGTAGCGCGCGGCCGCGATCATCGTGACCTTGTTGCGCTGAGCCTCACTCAGCGCCTGCAGAAAGAACGTGTCGGCAGCCGTCGGTCGCGGCTGACGCAGCGAGTCCAGGACCTGCGGGGTCGCCACGACCAACAGCAGTTGCGGACCGCTCGCGCGCGCTGTCGGGAGCGTGAACGATAGCGAGTCGATGCCCGGCTTCAGCAGATAAGACAGGCTCTGTACCTCGCCGCGATCCGACACCATGAGCAGCTCCACCACGCGGTTGGCGAAGTTCTCAATGGTGCCGTTGAGGGTTTCGCCGGCCTTCAGCTCTGTCGCCGACAGGGTGATACGCGGCGCTCGCGCCTGATCGCTCCCGACCTCGCGCAAGAATTTGACGGCCGGGCATTGCGCCTCAGTCACTTGCCTGACGCCGACCGAAGCCTCGAATCCCTGCTCCCGCCGAAACGCCTTGTCGAAGGTGTCGAACGGGGCGGTCGAGGCGCCGAAGCCTTCGATGACGGCGGCGTTTTGGCTCACGGCAACCGGCAGGATGAAGAAGCAGTCGCCGCCGGCATATTGAGCCACATATTTGCGGATGCGTTCGGCTCGCCCTGCCCCCTCGAGCGCCGGAGACGGCGTCGGCGTCGGTGGCGCAGGCAGCTTCACCTGCTCCTGGCGTCCCGACTGTGGTCCGGCGGAGTCGACCTTCGGCGGCGACATTGTCCCGGCGAGTTTCGGAGGTGGCGGCAAGGCCGCTACGCCAGGCGCCGACCAAACCAGTTTGTAGAAGGCATATCCACCCCCGCCGAGCAGAAGCAGTACCGCCGTCGCGCCCGCACCCAGCCATCGGCTACGCCGACTCCGCGCGGCTGATGGCATCCTGTCCTGCGGCGCCGGCGCCCCGCTTTCCGGCCGCCGCAGCGGATCGAAGCCATACAACGGCGTGGCGGGTGTCTGAGCCGAACCAGCCGGCCTCCAGTTGGCGACCTCGGCCATGGTCGGACGCAATGCCGGATCAGGCTGTAGCATCTGCTCCAGCAAAGGCCGGATGCGCATGTCCACCGCACCGAGATCGGGCACACGCCGGCGCTTCTCCACCAGTTGAAACTGGCTGCCGCCCATGTCGAGCTTCTGTCCGGTCAGCGCATGGAACAGCACGAGACCGAGGCTGTAGACATCGGATTTCGCGGTGACCTCATTCCCATATAACCCGACCTGTTCCGGCGATGCGTAATTGTCCTTGCCGGCGAAGCCCGATCCGATGATGGTTTTGTCACCCATCTGGGTCGACCGAGCGATGCCAAAGTCTATGATCTTGGCCCGCCTGACGTCATCGAGCGGCACGATGATGTTGTCCGGAGAAACGTCGCGATGGACGATACCATGCTCGTGGGCGGCCTCCAGTCCCGATGCGACGCGCTGCATCAACTTGATCAGCGCCTCGAAGGTCAACGGCCCTTCGTTGAGCATGTTCGAGAGCGAGCGGCCGTTCACGAATTCCATCGCGAGATACGGCCGCTGCAGCACCGGTTCCACAGTGAACAGGAAGTAGCGAACGATCGCGTCGTGCGGAAGATTGTGGAGCGCCGTGGCCTCCCGACGGAACAGCGCGAGCGCCGCCTCGTTGTCAACCATGTCGGGCAGCAGCATTTTCACCGCAACCGGCGATCCGGTCTGGATCTCGCGGCACTTGTAGACTTCACCCATGCCGCCCGCGCCGATCATGGCTTCGATCTCGTAGATGCCATTGAGCCGGGTGCCTGACGGCACGCCGTGGTAGGACGATCGGAATGGATCGTTCGGGGTCATGGTTGCGGCTCCCGATTGAGCGGCGATCTTGTCGGCTCCCTGGATCGCGGCGTCAGCAGCCGCACGATCACGATCGTCACGTTGTCGAGACCTCCGCGATCAAGAGCCAGAGCGAGCATGTCATCGCAGGCCGCCTGGGCGCGCCGCGTGGCGGCGTGCTGCAGGATCTCGTCGTCCTGCAAGTGCCTGGTCAGGCCATCGCTGCAGATCACGAAGATATCCTCCGGCTCGGCCGGGCCTGTCACCACCTCGAACTCGGGATCATCGGCGACGCCGACGGCGCGGGTAATGGTATTGCTCGGCCAATCCTTCACGTCTTCGCGCGACAGCGCACCTTCGGCGATCAGTTCCTCCAGTTCGCTGTGATCGTGCGACACCTGGTTGATGCCGCCGCGGTTAATCAGGTAGACCCGGCTATCGCCCGCCCATATGCAGGCATAATAGCCGTCGCGTACGAGCAAAACCGCCGCCGTGGTCCCGACGGTGGCCCCGTGTCGTTCATGACTCAGCGCCAGGATCTGCCGGTTCGCGCTGAACAGCCGCTCCTCGCATTCCGCCAGCAGATCTGCGGCTGACTCCGGCATGCCGATCGCATCGAGCGATTGCACGACGATGCCACTGGCAAGATCGCCGGCCTCATGACCGCCCATACCGTCAGCGACAGCCCACAGGCCCACGTCGGTTCGTACCAGACACGAATCCTCGTTCCGCTCCCGCACTCGTCCGGTATGCGTGACGCTCCCGACTTCGAAAAAGGACGGGTTGTGTGTCATCGCACGTTATCCCGTCCCGGATGCCGCGCGGCCGAGATCGCCAGTCAGCAGCGTGGAATAATGAAACGGATCCGGTAGTCCACGGCAACACAGTGCCATTGACGGAAAGCCTTCACCTCCGGCGGTCCACCAGAAGCTGGCCGAGGAGTAGACTTGTGGGTTGGCGGCGCAAAGTGCGGAAAACGACCCTGCGAATGTGTCGGCCGGCGAGGCCATCCCCATCGCTGATGCACCCACTGACGTGATGGGTGAACCATCGACGACGGTCGCCTGCAGTCGCGGTACCGCGAGACGATCCAATGCATCGGAGATCTGCTCGAAGGTCGCGGCCTGATCCAGGGTCGAGAGCAGGAATGTCTCCGCTTGCCCGAACCATTCGTCCTGCGGATCGATGTTCGGCGGCGGCAGCGAGGCGCCCTCGCCCATCACTGTGTGTAGCGTCAATGGATAATACCGTCCTACCCCGTCGAGCGAGGGCATGATTGCACCTGCAACCGTGGTGCCGCAGATCGTGGCGCCGAGCCAGAATCGCCAAACCGGCGCGGTCAGGAAGGCCTGCTGCCAGCCCGAGCCGAGTTGGTGGCGACTTGCCGACAGCGCAGCCTGCACCCATGGCTCCCAGGCCTCCAGGAAACTGCGCGGAGTTGCGATCGCGATGAAATCGCGCTTCGCACCGATCTTGCCGAATAAGCCGCAACGCATGGTCATATTCCGGTCGGGCAACGAAACTCGCGGAGCACGGACAGGTTCAGCGGATTGCGCAACGATCCGGTCGAAATCTGGTAGTTGAGCTCGCGCCCGGCCACGATGAAAGTCGCGCTGGCGGTTTCCGCTTTCGCCACCAACGAGCCTGCCTCCAGCATCCGGAACAACGACCAGGGACCGACGCGCTCAAGCACGGACGGCGAGCCGGTGTCGTTGCTGACTGAAATTGCCGTTCGCGGCGACGGGCCCGGCCAGAGGACGGTCGTCGGTGCGTTGCTCTGCGGCTGCGGCGGTGGCGCGGGTTGCTGACCGCCGAACAAGGACGGAGCTGCCGGTCCAGGAGTCGGCCCAGGAGTGGTCGGGCTCGTAATCGTGGTGCCGCCGATCTCGGTCTTGACGGTCACGCCTGGCCCTGCTGCCCCAGGTGGCCGGATCGCGAATGATACCGCCGGCACGCCGCCGCCAGTCTGGAAGAAGGCATCGCGGATATAGGCCGCATTCTGAAATTGCTTGAGCGTGTCAGGCGAGAACGATCGGCCGACGGGGCTCTCCTTTCGCCAGACCCAGTCCGACCGCGACGTATCGGCGTAAGGTGCCAGGTACTGGGCGAAGAACTTGTCCATAATACCGTTCGGACTGAACAATTTCGCAAAGTCCGCGAGCGGGACTTCCTGGTTGCTGCTGCGGACAAACGGATAACGGTTGGTCACCGTCTGCTGACAGACCGGCGTGACCTGATCGCGCAACGTCTGCAGGATCTGTCCGGCGGTTGAGGCCGCGATACTGCCTTCGAACTCCGCGGCCGCCGCTCGCAACATGTCGGAAAAAGGCGGCGGCATGCGCGAGGCATTGTTGCGAAGCGCTGCGACCTGGGTCTGAAGCGCAGCGGTCGCCTGTGCGGTCAGTTGCGGATTCTCGATGATCAGCGTCAGGTTCTGCGCGATGTCGTTCAGGTTGGCGATAGTCGAGTCAATCGGTCGGCGGGTGCTCTCACCTTCGAGCACCGCATGATAAGGTTTGAACTGTGCCTCGATCGCCGCGCCGGGCGGCCCATCCTGAACATTGGTGAAAAGTGCCGGTGCCGGCGCGGCGGCGGCCCCGGGCGCCGCAGTGTTCGCCGGCTTCGCCCGTTCCTTGGTCAGCATCGTCTCGTCGCGCACCGATTCCAGGATTTGCCGCATCGGTGAGGTCGGCGCTGAAAGCGCTCTCAGCACCTCGTATTTCGGCTTGTCAGCGAGCAGCTTCTTCAGGCGCAGGCTCCCGAGTGCCGTTCGCCAGGTCGTCACGAAATCGTTGGAATAGATACTGAGCAGATCGCCGGCCAGATTGTCGTACTGCTGGTCGATGGCCGATTGCTGGCCGGCATCACCCAAAACCCACCGCTCCCGCTTCATGCGCTCCGACAATCCCGACAGCCGGGCGATGAACTTCTGATGGAACCCGTTATAGGTGAAGAATTCAGGCACCCGCACGACGTCCAGCGGCTGCCCCGTCGTGGTTTCGAACACGACGGCCATGTCGGGCCCCCCGTGCCGGCTGGCGATCCAGTCACCAGCCGTGGACGCGTGCGCCTCCGATTTCAAAAATTCATAGGCACGTTGCGACACACTCAAGCGCGCCAAGGAGCTCTGGGCCTGCTTGATCAACCGACCGTCGAGCTCGACCAGCGGCGGCTGCTCGGTCTCGAGGTCGAACATCGCCACGAGATTCTCATCGAGTAGACGCCGCCCTTCCGCGTTGGTCGCACCGGGATAGAGGTTGTCTGCCCAGTCACGTTGCATCCAGGAGCGGATCAGCTCGCGGTCCGGCGACTGCAGGCCACCGAGCATCAGGTAGACCTTCAGCGCCTCATAGACGAAGGCAGGTTCGTTGATGCGCTCATTGAGCTGCTCCTCCAGGCGATACAGCAGGCGGGGCCGGAACATGCGCTCGAGCGCCATATGATAGGCCGCCTTCGAGGGTGACAGCAGCCGGGCGTGCTGGCTGAGCCCGTAGCGCGCCGACAGTGTCACCGGCTCGCTGCGCGATCCGTAGCCCGCCGGGGCGTTGCGCAGCCGGTAGAGCAACGGCAGCACCTTGTCGAGATCATGATCGGCGATCAGCGTCTGCTTGATGAGTGGCGCTCCGGCGGCTGCATACTCGCTGTCCGCCTGCAGGCTCTGCTCGATCAAATCGGAGTTACGCTTGTAGCTCGTCAACCACGCTGCGATCAGCCCGATCGAAACCAGTCCGATCAATGACAGCGCTGCGGTTTTCAGGATCAGTGCGCGGCGCACCGCGGCACGATCGGTCGAGACCCAATCGGCCTCGCCGATGATGACCTTGGAAATCAGGTCTGCGAGGAAGTAGCTCTTGCCCGTGCCCGAATAGGATCCGGAACCGACCTCCTCTGCGCCGAACGTACGCGCCAGCGACCCGATCAATTGGTCGATCGGCGTGCCCTGCTGTGTACCCGAGGTGAAGTAGAACCCGCGCAGGTTCGCATTCACGTGATAGCGCGTCGGCTCGAAGATCTGATTGAGGAAATCGTGAATCTGAGGCTTGAGCCGGGCCATCTGCGCCGGGAAGCCGAACAACTGCACTCGGTGTTGCGGCGTCGGCTCGTCCTGCAGACGATCGAGTGTCTCCTCGCTCAGGCGCTCCAGCAGACGGTCGAACTCGACCGGGATCTGCCCCACCAGATTCTGCGTTTTGTCGGCGGTCTGGAACGTAGCGCCCCAGACCTGACGGCGGCCGGCCTCGCCGAGATAGGCGAAATATTCGGTGAAGCCCGCAACGAGATCGGCCTTGGTGAATAACGCGTAGACCGGGAAGCTGACCTTGAGCCTCTGATGAAGCTCGAGCAAGCGCATCCTGATGGCGTCGGCGTGAAGCGCGAGCTCCTGTTTCGGCAGCGTCAGCACGTCTTCGATACTGATGGCGACGAGGACGCCGTTGATCGGCTGGCGCGACCGGCTTTTCTTGAGGATGTCCAGGAACGCCAGCCAGCTATCTTTATCGGCCTTGCTGTTGGAATCCTGAGTGGTATAGCGGCCGGCCGTATCGATCAGCACCGCTTCCTCGGTAAACCACCAATCGCAGTAGCGGGTGCCGCCGACCCCCGCGATCGCCGCCGGCGTCGCCCCGCGCGCGAGCGGAAATTTGAGCCCGGAATTGACCAGCGCCGTGGTCTTCCCGGCGCCAGGCGGACCGATGATGACGTACCAGGGCAGATCGTAGAGATAGCCCGACTTGTTGCCGCTGGCGGTCTTCAGCGTCGCGAGCGCATCCTTCATGCGCTCCTTGAGCACCGGCTCGTCGCTGACGGGCTGATCCGCACCGCTGATGCCGTCGGCAATCTCCTTGGCACTCTTGCGCCGCTTGAACAGATTGAGGCCAACGATGCCTGCCACGGCCGTGGTGAGCAGCAGAATAGCGATCTGGCGGACGATATGGTTCTCCAGCGGCCGCCAGTCGCCGAACGCGATGAAGGGACCCGCGAAATAGATCACCGCCCCGAGCGAGCTGAGCCCAACTCCGTAGAGGACGATGCGGAGAATGTCCTTGGCAAGCATCTCACCCTACCTGTCGCAAACCGCCTGAGCTGGCGGTGTCTGCCTATTCGCTACGTTCGATAAAGATCTCGACACGCCGGTTCTTGGCGCGTCCCTCCGGGGTCGTATTGCTGGCGATTGGCGCATCGGCTCCCTTGCCCTCGACGTCGATGCGCGAACCATCGGTCAGGCCCGGCTTCAGTGCGGCGGCAACCGCCTTGGCGCGCTCGACCGACAGCTCGAAGTTCGAAGGGAAGCGCACTGTGCGGATGGGCGAACTGTCGGTATGGCCGACGACCCGGATTCGTCCCGGCTCCTTGTCGAGGGTTGCCGCGATGCGGACCGCAACCGGCTTGAAGCCGTCGAGAATGGTGGCCTGCCCCGACGCGAACAACGCCAGGTCACAGACCCTGATAACAATGAAGCTCGCGGTCTGGTCCGCCGTCATGGCACAGGCCGTATTCTCCTTCGCGAGCGCATTGCGGATGCGCTGCAACTGTGTGATGCGATCCGGTGGCGGCGGTGGCGGTGGCGGTGGCGGTGGTGCAACGACCCGGCGCTTGAGTTCGATCGGATCGGCCGGATGGAGCGCAAGCGCTACCTCGGCAGCGTTCTCTGCCCGGCCGTCCAGGAGCGTCCGCAGGACGAAATAGGACCCGGTAAGCAGCGCGGCGGCAACGGCCGCCACCAGCCAGACTGGTACACGCAGACGCTGCCGGCGACCAGCCAGCGCCTGCCCGCGCCAGTTGGGCGACAAGTCGCTCATCGTCTTCGGCCGAACCCTGCGCAGCGCTTCATAGAGGTTGCGCTGGATCACCTGAAGGCTCGCAAGCCCGCCGGACGACGTGCGGTGAATACCCTGGAAACCGAGCGCAAGGCAGGCATGCTGAAGTTCGAGCACCGGATAGTTGACCAGCGGATCAGCCTTCAGATGGTCGAGGATCTCGAAGAAGCGGACGCCGCCGACCCGCTCGCCGAAGAACCGGCTGAGCATCGAGTATTGCGTCCAGACGTGGCGCTCCTCGGTCGGGATGTGCTGCACGATATCGTCGGCCGTGGCGCACAGGATGTATTTCGCAGTGTTGGCCTGGTGCTCGGAAATACCGGCTGAACGGATATCTTTCTCGAAGAATTTGATAGCGTCGGCAACCTGCTCCATCAGGCTCGCGAATGACGCTCGCATGAGCGCCACCCGCAACCGGCCAAGCAGTTGCAGCAATGGGCCCGCGGCACGCATCACCGGATTGGCGTTTGGCGCGACCAGATCGTCGACGCGCAACGGCGGTCCGGGTGGCAGCATCGGTTGCGGCGCCGGTGTTTGCGCGGGTGTCGAGATCCATTCCTCAGTCGGATGGCTGACCGGCGCGGCGGCGTAGCTCGAGCCCTGCGGGACAGGGGAAAATGATGATGGCGGTGCTGGCGCAGGCGCGCCGGGAGAAGGCAGGGGCGATGGCGAATAGACCGGACGTGCCGCAGGTCCCTCACCCGGAGGAGGCTGAGAGGTCGGCGTCGGCGGCAACTTCCCGCCGGGGTTGGGACGGATGATCGTCCGTTCGCCCCGACCGAAAGGATTGACCGGCTTGTCCCTGTCGCTCATGGCCTGTCTTCCAGGATAGCCCAAAGGTACAGCTCAAGCTCCGGCCAGTCGCCGGAGAAGTGCATCCCGATCGAGCCCGCCGTGCTGAACTCGGGCCATAGCGGCGACTTGCGGTCGAGATAGAAATAGACGTGATCCGTGATGGCCCGGATGTGTGGCGGCGGCGTCGGCAAATGCACCAACGTCAAGCCCGGCAGATTTGCGTGCACGATCTCGCTCATCTTGGTGTTTGGGCCGACCTTGAACAGATGCGGGAAATCGTTCTGGATCTCCACCAGTGGCCGCCGTGCGGCAACCTCCAGCACCAAGGTCGCATTCCGGAACAGAGCCCGATCGCGGATCGGCGACACGAACGCGTTCTGCGCGCGCTCGATGATCTCGAGGCGGATCGCCCGCCGGCCCAGCCGCGCGCTCAAGAAGTCCTGGATGTCGTTCACCAAGGGAGTGAAGACGTTCTCGAGATCGTCGTGATCGTACGCCGGATAGTTGCGCGCGCGCCGTTCCGCCGTGGCAAATGTCGCCAGTTCACCCGCGAACCTCAGCAACTCCTCGTACAGCCGCTCGGGGTGCACGCTGCCGGAACGCTGGAAATGGGTCAGCACGGGAATCGTGCGGTTCAGCACTTGCAGCACCAGATAGTCGACGCTCTGCAAGCCGCCACCAGAGGACGGATCGACCGCATAACGCGCCAGCTCGTCGAGTTTGGTATCGACCCAGCCGATGATACGATTGAGCCAGCCTTCGATGATCGGATGTGCGGCACAGACCAGCATCGGCGGCACGAACCGGTCGTCGAAAAGGATATTCTTGTCGCGCACCTCCAGAATGCGCGCGATGCCGAGGCCCATGTATCCCGGCTTGCTCGTCTTGCGCAGTTCGAACGACAACCGCGGATAAGCGATGTCGATCTCTTCCTCGATGCGCAATGCCGAGGTCGAATCGATGAAGGTTTCTGAACTACGAACATAACGACTGGCACTGTCGGCGCGGTCGTCATCGACCTCGCGGGTGTTCGGCGCCGCGACTGGCATCATCAGCCAGACGATCTGGCCTGCGGCCGAATCCGGCACCTCGATCGCTTCCGGGATCGGGCAGTCCGCAGGAATATCGAACGGCGTTCCGTCCGGCATGACGCCGGACGCGTTGCGCAGCGCGAACTTACACTGTTCGGTGAGATCCTTGTCGATCTCGAGCTGGGCGAAGCCCCAGGGGTATGGCGTTGTGTAGCGAACGCGTTTTTCCAGCAAATGTTCGATGTAGCGATCGTTCTGCTGCAGATGATGCGGTCGCAGAAACAGACCTTCTGACCAGAAAACCTTGCTGTACCAAGACATTCCTGCATCCACTTAGCAATTTGTCGGCGACCGCGTGGTCGCCGATAGTTCACTTTGACCCAGCCTTGTCGGCGCGGTCGTAATAGTCCGAGAAATGCAACATAAAGGTATCGATCGGTGCGCTGTTGTCGCGCCCGAGATGCGCCTTCCAGCGCGTCAGAAATTCGTCCCAGAGTTTGCTCTTGTTCGTGCCGAGCCAGGAGCTTGCGCCGCGCTGAAGCTCGAGCTCGCGCGCCATTAGTGTCGGATCGATACCGGCGATGAGCTCATGGACAGCATGTTGCATCGCCATATACGTCTTCAACTGATGTGATTTGAGGTCGCTGAAGCCCTGCGCAAAGGCGCGTTGCGCGTCGAGGTAACTACGCGTTGGCGGTCCGAACAGAATACGCATCGCCTCTTCGGAAGTCGGCGAGAATTTCAGCGGATTGTTCTCAATTGCCTGGATGGTCGTCTGGCTGGTGCTGCGAGTCAGCTGCTTGGCCTGTGTTCGCGCCTGCAGCAGCGCCATCAGATTATCCACCGTCATGCGCAAGATGATGCCAAGCTGTTCAGCGAGTTCGGGATCGGTCTTGTTGGCAAAGAAATTGTCCGGCAATCCGGCAGCGCGTGCCACCAGCCCCGCGAACTCGCCACGGCCGACTGGCGTGGCGGTGGCAGGTCCTTCGTCGGCCGCCTGCGCCGGGCGCGGCGTCTCGACGTACGGTCGCGGTGGCGATGGGGCCGGCCGGGCAGCCGCCGGCTCATCATCGGTCCACACCGATGGCCGGCGCGGGGTCGGCACGGCGGGCGGCGGCTCGACTTGTGTGGACGCGGCGACCGCACCGGCTGCCCAGCTTATGTCGTCCTGTGCGGACGGCTGGTATGGAGGCATCGGCGGTGAACGTCGAACAGGATCCACACCCGCCGCCGGGACGCTCGCCGCCCAATCCAGAAACTCCGGATTGACGGGTCGCGCAGCCTCGCGAGGCTTCTTCAACTGCTGCGGATCGATCGGCGGCGGCACGTCGCGGTCGGCCGCCCAAAGCTCCTGGTAGTTCGCATGCTGCTGGACGACGGGTGCGTGCAGTTGCGCATCATGGTTTGGGGCACGCCCGCCAGCCTCATCCTCCAGCGAAACCGCGACGATGTAGTGGCCTATGGTGAGCCGATCGCCGTCGCGCAGCCGGTGCGGCCCCCGCATGCGCTGATCGGCGCCATTGAGAAAGGTGCCGTTGGTCGAGACGTCGTGCAGCCAGTAGCCGCCGTCGCGAAAGTGCACCTCGCAATGCTTTCCCGAAATCATCCGCGCCGGATCTGGCAACGTCCAGTCGAGGTGACGGTCCCGGCCAATATCGACCGAACGCCTGCCGGTGACCGAAAATGACACAGGGCCGCCGTCCGGAAGGTTCGGTTCGTTCTCGATATCAAAGCGAAGCACCATCACATCTCTCGTTCGCGTGAAGGGCGCGGTTCGCCGCGTGTCAATTGAATACCATCCTCCAGGCATGCCGTCATTATCCGGTCACGGGAGTCACGAGGGAGCCGGCAGAGGCCTATCAATAGGGCTGCACGTACCGCCCGTGCGGCTTGATCGGGCTTGGCTTCGACCGGCGGAAATTCCGCGGGAACCACGCTTCCGCCGGACCAGCCGGCCGCCAGCGCCAGCCATGTCGCCGGCTGCTCGGGATCGTTGGCATTCCCGACGGCGAGCGCCTTGTTCCGGGATTGCTCGTCCGGTTGCCGAACCCAGGTCTCCACGTAGTTCAGCGACCTGGCATCGTTGGCGTCGAAGTGATCGAACATCCGTCGCAACGAGCGACATCCCCAGGCAACGGCCACGCGCCTGGGCAGCAGATAGGCGCAGAAAGATACGGCCTGATGCCAGTTGCGCGCATCCGCGGCCTCCTGAAGGAAATCCAGCGAAGGCTTGTCGGCGTCGGCCTTGCCAACATCATAGCGCGCCATGGGATAGGCTTGAAGCAGATCCTGAACCGTGCGGAACCGAACCTGACCCATGACCGTCAACCGACAAGGGTTGGAGTGCCGTGGGCGGCAAGCGGACCACCGGCTGCAAGCGCCATGGCGGCTTGCGCAGTCATGGCGATCGTCGGCGCGTTGATCACGATGCCCGCCGGGGTCAGGATAATCTGGCTAGGACCAACTTGCAGGGTGATGTTGGCATTGGCCGTAAGCGTGATGCTGATGCCTGCATCGACAGACTGGTCCATGGCCAGCGTGACGTGCTGCCCGCCCAATTCGATATCGAGCTTGTCATTGCCGTTCTTGAGCGTGGTCTTGCGGGTGTCCCCGCCGAATGCAGCTTCGCCGATGGTCCGTGTCTCGGTGTCGCGTACCGTCACGTCGTGGTCCTTCTCGGCATGCACCGTGATCTTCTCGGATCCTTTCTTGTCCTCGAAGTTCCACTCGTTGAAGCCGCCGCCACCCTTGGTGGAGTCCGACTTCAATCCCGCAATCGTCTTCTTCGATGGCAGATCGTAGGGCAGCTTGTACTCGTCGTTGTACACGGTGCCGATCACCAGGGGCCGGTCCGGATCCCCTTCCAGGAATTCGACGACCACTTCCTGTCCGACGCGCGGAATGATCTGACCGCCCCAGCGCTTGCCAGACCAGACCTGGGCCACGCGCAACCGGCACGACCGCTTCTTCTTCCGATCCCAGAAAAAGCGGACATAAATTTCGCCAAGCGATTCGACGTCGATTTCCTCGCTCGAATTGTCGTCTTTGGTCACCACCTTGGCCGTCTGGATGCCGTTGATCCTTGGCTTCGGCGTCATCATCGGCGCTCGAAACGGCCGATCGCTCGGCAGGAACTCGTAGCTACCGAAATAGACGTGTTGCCCGGCGTCGCTGGGACCGCCGGTGCGATAGGATTCGATCGAGAACGAATGGGTGGCTCGCGCCACGAGATATTCAACGTTCTGCGAGTCCTTGGAGTGCTTTTCGAGCTTCGTCAGCCCACCGGGGAACAGGTTGACGGCGTCGCCGTTGCCGCGGCGCCGCCGATCCATCGCCTGCTCGGCCTGGAGCTGGATTTTCGCGTAGCGTTCGCCGTCGGATTTTTCCTTGAACTTGCCGGGGTAGTCGTAAAACTCCATCTCCGACCGGGTGTAATGCTCGGAGCCCTTGGCGTCGCTGATCATCTGCGCGTTGGGCTTCTGATAGTTGTAATCGTTGAGCTCGATCTTCCCGGTTCGAAACCGGCGCTCCGAGACCCATTCGTAGATGTGCTGCTCGCCACGTCGGTCGGCTCCCGTCAGCGGGATGTAGGGAATCGTGGCAAGACCGTTGATCGGGCGATGCGACGATTTGGAGTCCGCCAGCACCAGTGTGTGCTTGCCGCCCTCGTGCTTGAAGAAATAGTAGATGCCGTGCAGCTCCATCAGCCGACAAACAAAGTTCAGGTCGGTCTCGCGGTACTGAACGCAATATTCGAGCTTCGGACAGGAGCCCTCTTCGGTCAGCTTGGATTCATAGTCGGTGAAACCGCGTTCGTCGAAGACCTCCTTGATGATGTCGGGTGCTTTCTTGTCCTGAAAGATCCGGCAATCGGTGGTGCGCGACAACAGCCACAACCAAGGCCTCAGGACGATGCGGTAGCTGAAATAGTCGTTCTTCACCCCGAGCCACTGGGCTTCCGTCAGAACGCCGCTGAACTCGCGCTCCTTTTCATGCAGCTTTATCGTCAGCGTGCACTGCTGGCCGATTGCACGGTCGAAGTCGAGATCGGCATCTTCGCTGAGACACTCGATGCGATATTCGAACAGTTCGCTGAGACCTTCCGAGCCCTCGAATCCGACAAAAACCAGAACGTCCTTGCCGAGAGGTGTCTTGAGTTCGCAGAGGCGGGTATCCTGGGTAAGCTGGCCCATGTGGGCGTTAAACTCCCTGGCTAACCACATGATCGGCTGCAAAGAGCAGATCAGGCGTCGTGCAAGAACCACGGAATCCTGCCCACCACTGGCAGTGCCGGCAAGTCCGCCCCGGGCCGGGCCTCCTGACGCGCCACAGCGGCCGTCCAAAGAACCACCCCGGCCCTCAAGTAGTCGGCTCCAAGAGCTTGCCGGTTCACGCGAAAATGTCATGATCGCCGGGAATGAACCGAGACCAGCAGGCATCTAACCCATAAGGGAATGGGATCATGATCCCCCCTGCGTGATCCGCCAGATGTCACGGGATCGGTAGAGGGGCCATGGCCGAGCAGAGGACGATCCTCGCATGCTTGATGTCGCCTCCCTGACGCAGCCCATAGCCGCCGACGATCCCTGCGGGCCGGATCTCGATGCCATCGGAGACGTCCAGTATCTCAACTTCTTCGCAGGTGCGGAATCCCTGCTGCCGATGTCGTTCTTCGAAGTCGTCAATGCCAACGGAGAGCGCGGACGGTTCGATCCGAAAGCGGTCGATTTTGCCGGCCAGTTTGCTGCCGCCCAGCCCCTTCTGGCGCGTACCCGCGATCTGCGTCTGAACATGCTGCTGGCCAAGTTTTCCATCCTCAACCGCGATCTCGATGGCTTTCTCAGCTGCCTGAAGGCAACCAACCTGCTGCTGCGTGAACAGTGGGAAGCGGTGCATCCGCGGGGCGAGGACGGCGACTATGCCCTTCGCGCCGTCACGGTCGAAGCGATCGACGTGTTTCCGACCGTGATCAACCCGCTCCAATTCCTTCCTCTGATCGAGAACCGCAGGCACGGTAGCCTCCACTACCGTGCCTATCAGATTGCCAAGGGCGAAATTCCCGCCGGTGATGCCGACGTCGACGGACCCGATCTCGCGACCATCGAGCGTATCGTCGGCGAGACGGACCTCGACACTCTCAAGGCCGCCAGCGCGCGGTGCTCCGCGGTTGCTGCTGAAGTCGCCGGCATGAAGGCGGCTTGGCACGAAAAGTTGAACTCGGGGCAACCCGTCAGCCTCGACAGGCTCTCCGGCCTCGTAAACGGCATGGCTGCCTGGCTCGCGGGTCTCGTCACGGCGCGTGATCCGGCCGCGATCGCAGCAGCTGGGGAAGATGCCGCTTCCGTCGAAGCACAAGTGCCGCTGGACACGACCGGCGCTCTGGCCTCGTCGGCGCAGGCCTCCGCAGCACTCGCTGCGGCGGCCGACTATTTTGCTCGAATGGAACCATCCAACCCGGCGCTGTTGCTGGTGCGTCAGGCGCAGGAGATGGTCGGCAAATCGTTCATCGAGGTGATGCGGATGCTGGTGCCCTCCCACGTGGAGAGCGCTGCTATCAACATCGGACGTGACAAGGTCTTCGACCTGCCGATCGAACGGATGGCTGAGCTTGCCACCTCGCCTTCATCCACGATCGAGAGCGACGTGCAAGATATTGTTTTTTCGATAGAAAATAGGGCGCAGGCTTTGAGCCTGCTGGGGAAGGTAGCGTCGTTTTTCCGAACCGCCGAACCGTCCAGCCCGATCCCGTTTTTGGTCGATCGCGCGCGCGATCTCGCGCAGCGAGACTTCCTTAGCCTGTTGAATGATGTCCTCCCCGAGGGCGCCCTCAAGACAATCGACAAATCGCATTGAACCCGCGTTTCGCTCGGGGGGACTAACTGGACATAAGGAAGCTTTGCCGACTGTGAGCTGAGGCGCCTTGTCACCCTGCGTCGCGCAATCAGCTTCCAAAGCGATTTCGTAGAGAGGGAACCATGGCTACGGACAGCGGTCAAAAATTCATTCGGCGAAACCGCGCACCGCGCGTGCACATCACGTACGAAGATCCTTACGACGCCGAAAGGCTGATCGAACTTCCGTTCGTGATGGGTGTCCTCTCTGATCTCTCGGGCAACAACCCCGGCGTCGAGAAGACGAAGGTCGAGGAACGCAAGTTTCTCGAGTTCGACATGGACAATTTCGACAACCGCATGGCGGCAATTCAGCCCGGCGTGACCGCGCGCGTCGCCAATCGTCTCAGCGATGGATCCGACGAAAAACTCTCCGTCAACCTACGGTTCAACAAGATGGCCGACTTCACGCCGGTGGCGGTCGCCCGCCAGGTGCCGGCGACCGCCAAGTTGCTCGAAGCGCGGGAACAACTCGCCAACTTGCTGCGCTACATGGATGGCAAGGTGGCCGCCGAGGACCAGCTGAAGAAACTTCTCGCCGATCCTCAACTGATGGCTGCGCTGCGGGAGCGCGCGACGAGCCAGTCTACCGAACCCGACACCAAGAGCTAAGGGAAGGAATGGGGACCATGGCAAAAGAAGCCGCCCATAAGGAGACCACCACCCAGGTCAGGACCGTCGAGGCCGACGAGTTTTCAGCTCTGCTGAAACAAAGCTTCAAGCCGCGCACTGAACGCGCAGCGACCGAGGTCGAGAACGCGGTATCCACGCTGGTTCAAGAAGCGTTGAAGGACACGAGCGTCATCAAGTCGGACGTGCTCGACACCATCGAGGAGATGATCGCGCGGATCGACCAAAAGCTGACCGCGCAGATGAACGAGATCCTTCACACACCCGAGTTCCAGGCAATCGAAAGTGCCTGGCGCGGTCTCCACTACCTCGTCTTCAATTCCGAGACCGACGCCAACCTAAAGATCCGGGTGATGAACGTCTCCAAGAACGAGCTGTATCGCAATCTGCGGCTTTACCCCGATGCGCGCTGGGACCAGAGCCCGCTGTTCAAGCAGATCTACGAGTACGAATTCGGCCAGTTGGGCGGCGAGCCGTTCGGCTGCCTGATCGGCGACTACTACTTTAGCCACCTCCCCACCGACGTGCAGTTACTGCGCGATCTCAGCAAGATCGCCGGCGCCGCACACGCCCCCTTCTTCAGCGGCGCCGAGCCTACGCTGATGGGAATGGATTCGTGGACCGAACTGTCCAACCCTCGCGACATCGGCAAGGTGTTCGACACGCCGGAATATGCCGCATGGAAGGGACTGCGCGATCAGGACGACTCACGCTATCTCGGCCTGTGCATGCCGCGTGCGCTGGGTCGCCTCCCTTATGGCGCGAAGTCGGAGCCCGTCGAAGAGTTCGCCTTCGAGGAGGAGACCGACGGGCATACCGGCGACAAATACGGCTGGATCAACGCCGCTTATGCGATGGCAGTCAACGTCAACCGCGCCTTCAAGGAGTTTGGCTGGTGCACTCGCATCCGCGGTGTGCAGTCCGGCGGCGAGGTCATCAACCTGCCGACGCACACATTCCCTACCGACGACGGTGGCGTCGACCTGAAATGCCCCACCGAGATCGCCATCAGCGATCGTCGCGAGCACGAACTTGCAAAGGCGGGCCTCATCCCGCTGATCCATCGCAAGAACACCGACAAGGCCGCCTTCATCGGCGCCCAGTCGCTCTACAAGCCGAAGAAATATTTCGGCGAAAAGGGCGTGGATGCAACCGCGTCCGACAACCTGTCGTCACGTCTGCCCTACATGTTCGCAGTGTCTCGCTTTGCGCACTATCTGAAGTGCATGGTTCGCGACAAGATCGGATCCATGAAGGAGAAGGATGAGCTGACGGTCTGGCTGCAGACCTGGATCAACGAGTACGTTGATGCCAACCCAGCCCTGTCGTCAGAAGCTCAGAAAGCGCGCAAGCCGCTGGCCGCTGCGAAGGTTGAGGTCATAGCAAACGAGGAGAACCCGGGATATTACAACGCGCGATTTTTTCTTCGTCCACACTTTCAATTGGAGGCGATGGACGTCGGCCTCAGCCTGGTTTCACGCCTGCCGGGCCCCAGCTCCTGATGCTGCAACATCGCAACCGTAAACACGTAGAATTTTGAGAGGACCATGCAATGGCCGTCGATATCTTCTTGAAGCTCGAACCGATCAAGGGCGAGTCGCTGGACGACAAGCACAAGGACGAAATCGATATTTTGAGCTGGTCGTTCGGCGAGAGCCAGACCGGCACTTTCCACAGCGGTTCGGGCGGCGGCGCGGGCAAGGTCAGCGTGCAGGATCTCCACTTCACGCACTTCGTCGACAAGGCCACGCCCGAACTTTTCAAGGTTTGCGCGAACGGCAAGCACATCGATAACGCGATCCTGACTGTCCGCAAGGCCGGGGAGCATCCGTTGGAATATCTCAAGATCGAGATGAAGCACGTTCTGGTCACCAGCGTTTCGACCGGCGGCTCGCACGGCGAAGACCGCCTTACCGAAAACGTGAGTCTAAACTTCGCAAAAGTGAAGATGACCTACAAGACCCAGACGGACAAAGGCGGTGCCGGAGCTTCGCCGACGTTTGGCTGGGACGTTCCTGCCAACAAGGAATGGGCCTGATTGTCGCCCCCTCGCCTGGCGCCGGTTGCGAATAGCGGGAATCGGCGCCAAGCGGTGCGATTTGCGATCGCACCTCTCGACCGGCCCCGTTGCGGGCCCAATCGCCCGCTGAGGCGATGTCACGTCACAGACCAACTGGCGCCCCACGGAATTGCATGCGAGTCGGGCGTGATGGGGACCGTAAATGAGCATTACACCAAAGAGGGATCGGCTCTCTCCCCCATTGATGCTGGCCTTTCGCTCGGCCCATGAAGCGCGCGATGCGCGCAACAAGCTCAATTTGCGCGATGAATTCGGCGAGCGGGTCATTGCAGGGAGGCGCAGCGCGGGCCGTTTTCCGATCTCGGAAACGTTGCTCCGGCGCGAGGTCTCCCATGACCTGGAAACGCTCCTCAATACCATTGCTTTGGAATCGACCCTGGATCTGAGCGGTCGGGATTGCGTCCGAACATCGATCCTGAACTACGGCTTCCCCGATATCGCCCACCGTTCGATCGACGAGGTCACCGACGACGAGCTCACCGACGCGCTGCGCGCGACGCTGACGACTTATGAACCAAGGCTCGACCGCAAGACGATCCGCGTCAGCCGCGACGGCTCGGTCGGCCCCGAGCAGCTCAAGCTGCGCTTTATCGTTCACGCCGACATGAAGGCCGAACCGCTCAACGTCCCCGTGGAATTCGTCGCCGACGTCGACCTCGACAGCGGCGATATCCAGATCAACCGACTTTAGCATGAACCGCGAATTCCTGGATTTCTACAATCGTGAACTGTCGCTGCTGTACGAGCAGGCAGGGGATTTCGCCGAAGAGTATCCTGGCATCGCAGAGCGCCTCGGCGGCCTGATCCGGGATCGCTCGGATCCGATGATTACGGGGCTGCTGGAAGGCACCGCGTTTCTCGCCGCCCGTGTTCAGCTCAAGCTCAAGCACGAATTCCCGGAATTCACTGCAAACCTGCTTGAGCAACTGGTTCCGAACTACCTTGCACCCACCCCGTCGGCCATGCTGGTTACGGCACGGCCCCCTTATGCCGACCCGGCGTTGCGCGACGGAAAGAAGATTGCGCGCGGCGCCTATTTCGACGCCACCTACCGCGAGAGAGAACGAAGTCTCGCCTGCCGATTTCGACTTTGCCGCGAAATCGTGCTCTGGCCGTTTGATGTCACCGGCGCCGAATATTTCTCGACGGCGGGCGCGCTGCAAGCGCTCGGGATTCCCGTCGGCGGCGACGTCATCGCCGGGCTCAGGCTGTCGTTGACCCATCGGACTGCGGCCCGGCTCGATGAGGAACTGCCGGACGCAGAAGCCCGGACCAAGCCGGAAACCTGGTTTGCAGGCTGCCGCGCGAGCGAACTGCCGATCTACCTGTCCGGCGCGGAATCCGACGCCGTCGCGCTTTACGAGCAATTGATCTCGAACTGCCGCGGCGTCTACTTCCGTCATCTCGACGACTTCGGTGATCCCGTGGTTGCTCGTGCGCCCTCCGACTGCGTCCAGCAGGTTGGCTTCGAAGAGAACGAATCGTTGTTTCCCAACGATAACCGGATCTTTCGCGGCTCGGAGCTGCTGCGGGAATATTTCATGTTTCCCCGCAAGTTCCTTGGGATCAACCTGACGGGACTTCGCACCGTGATGCCACGGCTGCGCAGCAAATCGATTGATATCGTCTTCGCCTTCGATGAACACAATTCGCGGCTTGCCGCCTCGGTACGCCCCGATACCTTCAGGCTGTATACCGCGCCGGCGATCAACCTGTTCGAGAAGACGAGCGATCGCATCCCCGTCAAGCCGAACACCCACGAGTATCATGTGGTGCCCGATCGCAGCCGCTATCTCGAATACGAGCCGCACCAGGTACTCGAAGTTTACGCGCACTTTCCGGCAGAGAAGGACAAGCGGCCAGTGCGCCCGCTCTATTCGGCTTCCGTCGACCGGACCAGCGGAACAGTCGAAGGCCTTTATTTCACCGTGCGCCGCCTGCCCCGGCGGCGCACGGTGGAAGAGAAGACGTACGGCGCATCCTCCGACTACACCGGAACGGATATGTTCCTGTCACTGCTCGAGCCCGGGGAACTGAGCGGCGAAGGCTCGGTCGCCGAACTCAGCGTCCGGGCGCTGTGCTCCAATCGGCATCTCACGGAGCACTTGCCGGTTGGCCAGGGCGGCGCGGACTTCCGCCTGCTGGACGATACCTCTCTTGATCTGATGTGCATCGCTGGTCCCACCAGGCCACGTGAGCCGGTGGTGACCCAGCTGCGCAGCCGCAGCGAGATCGCCAACAGCGGAATTGTCAGCTGGCGGCTGATCAACATGCTGAGCCTGAACTATCTTGGCCTCGTCGAGCGTGGTGGCGGCAAGAACGCCGGAGCACTGCGCGAGATGCTGTCCCTGTTCGCCGACCAGTTCGATGACGCCACGGAACGCAAGATCCGCGGCGTGCGCAGCATAGAAAGCCGGCCCGTGGTGCGGCGGGTCCGCGAGCGCACCGGTAGTGGTGCAGCGCGCGGCCTGGAGATCACCGTCACTCTCGACGAAAGGGCATTCGAAGGCAGCGGCGTTTTCCTGCTCGGGGCCGTGCTGGAGCGCTTCTTCGCCGACTATTCGGGCTTCAACACCTTCACCCAGACGGTCATCTCGACGCCGGAACGCGGCGAGATCATGCGGTGGCCGCCGCGCATGGGCACGCGGAGACCGCTGTGATGCTGATCGACCTGATGAAGGCCGAGCCCTGGAGGTTCGATTTCTTCCATACGCTGCGGCAGCTCGAGCGCAGCAACCCGGATCGACCGCGGATCGGCGACAGCGCCGCGCGCCGCGAGGAGTATGTCGACCTCGGTCAGGTCCCTTATCTGGAGTTCCCCGCCTCCAACCTCGCGGCGGTCGACGACCGGGATGGCCGGCTCAGGATACTCGTCAAATTTCTGGGACTCCTGGGGCCGCAGGGCGCGCTACCGCTTGCCGCCACCGATGAAAGTCTCGGCTGGTGGCTGATGCGGGATGACGCCTTCCCTCGCTTTCTCGACCTCCTTAACGGACGCTTCCTGCAGTTATTCTTTCGCGCCTGGGCCGATGCGCGGCCGATTGCACAGCACGACCGGCCGGCGGAGGATCGCTTCATCGCCTATGTCGGCTCCTTCGCTGGCCTGGGCTCCGACGTTTTCGCCGATCGAGACACCGTACCGGACATGGCGAAGCTCAGCTTTGCCGGGCTGGTCGCGCCCAGGGCGAAGTGTGCGTCACGGCTGACCCGCCTCCTGCAGGGGCTGTTCGAGGTCAAAGTCGAGATCGACGAGTTTGTCGGCTCCTGGCTCTCGTTCGACCCAAGTCACTGCAGCCGGCTCGGGGGGGCGCATGCCAGGCTCGGCCGGGACGCCCTTCTGGGCTCACGCGTATTCAGCGTCGAGGACAAGATCAGGGTTCGAGTCTTCGTCAAGAATTTTGTCCAGTACGAGCAGTTCCTGCCGACCGAGACTCGCAACTTGTCGGAGCCGCTCGCGGACGCCGTTTTCTTCTATATCGGCGACGAACTCGAATGGGAGGTGGAGCTCGCCATTCCAGCGGGCGAGGTCGTCCCGGTCAGGCTCGGACAGAGCGGACGCCTTGGATGGACCACCTGGGTGTCGCCGAACTGGACCTCCACGGAAGAATATCGTCGCGATGCACGCTTTCAGCTCGGCGAGCGCTTGAGGGCCCGTCGGAATGCCGCAGCCGATGCCGCAGCGCTTTGAACCTATCTACCGCGCGGATCGCCTAACTCCATGGGATTCGAGGCAATTTCCGCCAAGTCCCGGGCATCCGCGGAGGAATTGAGCAGGAGGTGCCGCCGTGACCGATATCAGCCTTGAAGCTGTAACGGGCAAACTGAACCGGGCTGGCTACGATGCCTTCATCCAGGCGCTGCGCCACGCCAAGAGCGCCGGTAACCGCAACGTCGAGCTTGCACACTGGCTGTTTCATATCCTGCAACAGGAACGCCACGACCTCAGCCTCACGGTGGATCATTACAAGCTCGACCGGTCGCGGTTGTTGTCGGACCTCGCCGGTGTCATCAATGGATTTCGCAAGAACGAAACCGACATGCCGGGTGTCGCAAATTCGGTCATCGATCTCCTCGATCGGGGCTGGCACTATGCCACACTCTTCTTCGGCGAGACCCAGATCCGCACCGGCCATCTGCTGGTGGCAGGACTGAAGTCGAACGATATCCGTCGTGCGCTGAACAATCTCTCGCAGGAATTCGCCAAGGTAAACGTCGACGCGCTGGCCGCGGAGCGCCGCGCCGTCTGGGCTGGCTCTGACGAGGAGACCATGCAGCCGATGGACGGCTCGGGACTGGTCGGCGCCGGCACGGAAGGCGCAGACCAGGCCGGTCCCAAGGGGACGACACCGCTCGACCGGTTCTCCCAGGATCTCACCGCCAAGGCCAAGTCGGGCCAGATGGATCCGATCCTCGGCCGGGATGAAGAAATCCGCCAATTGATCGACGTGCTGATGCGCCGGCGGCAGAACAATCCAATCCTCACCGGCGAGGCCGGCGTCGGCAAGACCGCGGTGGTCGAGGGCTTCGCCCAGCGTATCGCCGCCGGCGACGTGCCGCCACCGCTGCGCAATGTAAGGCTCTGTGCGCTTGACATCGGCCTGATGCAGGCCGGTGCATCCATGAAGGGTGAGTTCGAGCAGCGCTTGCGCTCGGTGATCGACGAAGTCCAGAGCTCACCCACCTCCATCATCCTGTTCATCGACGAAGCCCACACGCTGATAGGCGCCGGCGGCGCGGCCGGCACCGGTGATGCGGCCAATCTCCTGAAACCTCCCCTCGCCCGTGGCACGCTGCGTACGATCGCCGCCACCACGTGGGCCGAATATCGCCAGTACATCGAGAAGGACCCCGCACTCACGCGACGCTTTCAGCCGATCCAGATCGATGAACCCGATGTCGAGACCTGCTGCATCATGCTGCGCGGACTTCTCGGTCCGATGGAAAAGCACCACGGTGTTCGCATCTCGGATGCTGCAATCGTTGCAGCCGTCAACCTGTCGCACCGTTACATTCCTTCACGACAGCTGCCGGACAAGGCGGTCAGCCTGCTTGACACCGCCTCGGCACGCGTGGCCATCAGCCAGAGCGCGACGCCAGCCCTGATCGAGGACGCCCGCGTTGCGATTTCCGCTCGCGAGGCGGAGAGATCGGCGCTCGTCAGCGACGGCGATCTGGGCATCGAGGACAACGAGCGCATTGTGGCCATCGACGGTGACATCGCAGCACTGAAGGACAAGCTGACGAGCCTCGAGGCCGATTGGGCCACCGAGCAGGAGCTCGTCAAGGACATCCGCAGCGTCCGCGAGATCCTGTCCGAGCCCAAGGAAGGCGAGGATCCGACTGCCAAGCGCGCGGAACTGCGCGGCAAGTTCGAAACGCTGGAGGGCATCAATCCGGAAAAGCGGATGGTCTATGCTCATGTGGACCAGCAGTCGGTTGCGTCCGTCGTGTCTGACTGGACCGGCATCCCGGTCGGCCGGATGATGCGGGACGAGATCGAAACCGTGCTGAAATTGCCGGAGATTCTCAACCGCCGCGTCGTCGGCCAGTCCCATGGGCTGACGATGATCGCCAAGCGAATTGAGACCAGCCGCGCCAAACTGGATAACCCGTCAAAGCCGATCGGCGTCTTCATGCTGGCCGGACCATCCGGCGTGGGCAAAACCGAAACCGCCCTTGCGCTTGCCGAGACCCTCTACGGCGGCGAGCAGAACATGATCACGATCAATATGTCGGAGTTCCAGGAGGCTCACACCGTTTCGACCTTGAAAGGCGCACCTCCCGGCTATGTCGGCTATGGCGAAGGCGGTCGCCTCACCGAGGCGGTCCGTCGCAAGCCTTACAGCGTGATACTGCTCGACGAGGTGGAGAAGGCCCATCCTGACGTTCATGAGATCTTCTTCCAGGTGTTCGACAAGGGACTCATGGAGGACGGCAACGGGCGGCGGATCGACTTCAAGAATACCTTGATCATTCTGACCACCAACGTCGGCACTGATCTGATCATGGGTTTGTCGCGCGATCCAAAATATCGCAACGAGCCGGAAGAGCTCGCCAAGATGCTGAGGCCGGAATTGCTGAAGGTATTTCCGGCCGCGCTCCTCGGACGCATCGTCTCGATCCCCTACTTTCCCCTATCGGACGAAGTGCTCGCCGGGATCGTCCGGCTGCAGCTCGACCGGATCGGGCGGCGCATCCGCGACAATCACAATGCGGCCTTCAGCTACGACGATGCGGTCGTCGCGCACATCGTGTCACGTTGCAACGATCCGGATTCAGGCGGGCGCATGATTGACAACATCATCACCAATACACTGCTGCCGGAGTTGTCCCGCGAATTCCTCCGCAAATCGCTCGCTAAGGAGGAGGTTAAGCAAGCACGGGTCTCGATCGAGAACGACAAGTTTGCATATTCGTGGAATTGACGACGATGAACATTCACACCGAGCATCGCCACCCGACCACCGGCCCCACACCGTACGACGAGGTCTATTACCCCGGCCACGTCTACGGACTCACTCATCCGAACCATCTCGCAACCATTGCTGCCGTCTACGGCATGCAACCGGCCCCGGTCGAGCGCTGCCGGGTGCTGGAGCTCGGCTGCGGCGTTGGCGGCAATCTGTTGCCGATGGCCTTTCAATATCCGGACAGCGAATTCATCGGTGTCGACCTGAGCGGCGTGACGATCGAGCGCGGCCAGCGAAATATCGCCACATTGGGCCTCAGCAACATCAAGCTCCTGCATTGCGACATCATGAATGTCGACGCAAGGTTCGGGCAGTTCGACTACATCATCGCGCACGGCGTGTATTCATGGGTACCGCGGGCGGTGCGCGAGAAGATGATGATGATCTTCAAGCAGAACCTGGCGCCAAGCGGGATCTGCTACGTCAGCTACAACGCGCACCCGTTCTCGCATCTTCGCGACATGGTCCGCGACATGATGCGGTATCACACCCGCCGCCTCACCGGCATGAAGGAGAAGGTGGGACAGGCCCGCGCGATCCTGAAGTTCCTGAGCGAGGGCTCGAAGGCCAACACGGTGCACGGCGCGGTCATGCGCGACCAGTGCAACCGCGTCCTCAAGGCCCCCGACGAGCTGTTGTTTCACGACGATCTCGACGAGGGCGCTACGGCCTTCTTACTGCACGAGGTCGTTGAGGACGCGGGCCGCCACGGCCTGCAATATCTGAGCGACGCCGATTTTTCACGACGCTATCTTGCCGGCTATTCCGAGGAGGTTCGCGCGACGCTGCAGCGCTTCCCGGAGAATGAGTTCATGGCGCGCGACCAGTATCAGGACTTTATCGACGGTAACGGCTTTCGGCGTACCTTGCTCTGTCACGACAGCGTTTCGCTCTCCCGCCAGATCGACCTCGATTTCGTCACCCGGTTCCATTTGCTGACCACCACGAGCCCGACAGATCCCGACGCCTGCGTGACCGACGATTCCGCGATGGAATTCGAGAACCAGGACGGCAACAAGGTCACGGTGACCAATCCACTCTTGAAGGCTGCGAATCTGTGTCTCGGTCGGGCTTGGCCGCGCGCATTGTCGTTCGGCGAACTGCTTGATGGCGCCCGTGCGCTGCTGGGCGGCCGGCAGGCAGACGATGACCAACGGGTTCTGACGGAGGCGATGTTCATCCTGGCGTGCAGCGGCGAGGTCTCCTTCCTGGTATCTCCACCCTTTCTTTTGAAGGAAGTTTCCGACCGCCCGCAGGCAAGCCTGCTCGCACGGAAGCAGGCGCAAACAGGTCGGTTGGTCACCAACCTCCTCCATCAAACAGTGCAGTTGGAGGACGATCGGACCCGCGATTTCCTGCAGTTGCTCGACGGTGCCCGGACCATCGACCAGATCATTACCGAGATGACCGAAAGGTTCGGCCCGACCACCCGGGTCGATCAAACAGATAGTGCCGGACAGCCCACCGAGTCGCTGCTGCTGTCGACTCGAGAAAGCGTTCAACGTTCGCTTGCCATGGTTGGCAAGCTGGGCCTATTGGTCGCCTGACGCCGCGCGGCGTCGATCCTGATGAGGAAATGGCGGCAAGGAGCTGGAAACTCTTGCCGCTTGTTAGAACGGATGCGGCCCCGTCGCTCAGCCATCGTGGGTGTATTGCTGGCCGAAGAGCCATCCGGTGAGAATGCCGGCGGGCCCGCTGGCATACACTGGATCAAAGCCCACGCCGGCGCGCAGCAGCCGCCATTCATGCTCGCCGACCCAGGGAATTCCGGGATCACCCTTCTGATATTGCGACAACAGCGTTCGAGCGACCTCTGCGGCATTAGCGTAGATCGGCCCGTTCGCCCAACGAGGTCGCGGCAGGCCCGTCATGCGGCAATAGAGCGCGGTGCAGACATAGGCGGACGCCTCTTCCGCATTGGCGTCAAGGCCGGTACGCAACAGATCATAGGCCGCATGCAGGGCCTCATGGACGATATAGGCCTCGTCCATTCGCCCCGCGGCCGACACGACCTCGAGTGTATTCGCCGCGACCGCTGTACCGTCCGCTCGGGTTCGCGCGACATCGTTATACTGCGCAGCGACGCCTGCCGCGAGATCGGTCGGAACCCTGATACTGACTTGCCCCAACCGGATCGCGCGCGCGACATGATGGAACGTTTGCGGCGCAATCGTCACATGACTGCCGCGGATCGGAAACCGGAAGCGGATCCGTGCGACCGCCGGGCCGTTGAGGACATCCAGTACCCTGCTCCGCAGCGACATCGGTTCGTCCTCGCTGTTGATACCGCCCCCCGGATGGTTGTCGACGCTTCCAGTCAGGAGGTTCAAACGAGTTCTACGTTGGTACGACAGGAACTCGACCTCCACCGGCAACAAGCTAAGCAGCGCCGGCAGCATCATTCGGCGCGCGGCCGTGAACCCGGGCCTGTCCGGGTTAGACCAAACAGAGATTAGTCTCGACTTGGAGGGCGGCCCCGTGACGACCACCAACCCGACGACGACCGACACCTACCGGAAGATCGCGGCGCGACTGACCATGTTTCGGCCGCAGATCGATCTGACGACATACTTCGCCGGACCCAACCCGGATGTACGCCTCTACGACGAAAAGCCCTACATTCGACACCAACTCGAGAAGTACGGTGTCGCTGCCGCGACGAACACGCTCGACGGCGTCACCTTCCTGCCGAAGGATTGGGAAGACCTGATCAAGAAGCTGCGCATTGCCAAGACGACGGACGGCTTCGACGCCTTCGCCGAAGGGCAAAGCCCAGAGAAACCGTCGCATTGGGCCCTCGATCTGTCGATGGCCGCGACGATCGGCAAGGGGTTTCGAGAGATCTGGCGCCCAAAGCTGTCCGACAGGCCACTTTCAACGCGGGACCTCCCGGGCCGGCACGGCTTCGGACTTGGACGCGACCGCGGGCAGTGGAGCGACGCCTACAGTTCGCAATTCGGCAAGGACCCGCAGCCGCAAGACATCACCTCGCTGCATTTCGCAGTGGCCCCCGATCGAGTGAACGTTCACATCGACGAAACAGGCTTCTTGTTCGAGGGCATGGACGGTGCGCTCACCGTCGGTCCGAACTTCGAGCACCACGCCGGCAATGAACTGTTCTGGAAGAGCAACCCGCACGTGCCACGTTGGGCGGCCGAACACATCGATCTGATCCTCCCGAACAGCGCGAACGACTTTTCGCGCGTGGGCATATCTGTCGACATGTATCAGCGCAAAGACTTGCGCGTCACGGTCACCGGCTCCTGCGGATTTTTCGGCGGGTTCGAGTGCTCGGGAACGGTCAGCATCAGTGGAACGCACGATCTGTTTGGTTCGAAGCCGAAGGGCACGCGCTGACGCGGATCGGCTTGCCCTCGGAAATCTTGTAGTCCACGTGCCGGAACCCGTGGCACATCTCAATACGAGCCGGCATGTTGCCCCGGCCTGCGCAAGCCAGCGTCGAACGGGTTGATCTTCGCCGCCAGCGCTTCGGCCTCGCGTTTTAGCACCTGAACCACAGTTGGCAAACGCTCGGCATTCAGCCGCTCGACAGTGGTGCCGATGCTGATCGCGGCGAGCGGTCGCCGCTCGCGATCGAGGATCGCAACGGCAACACCGGCCATGCCCGGCAGGAGCCCCGTCCCGCGCGCCGCGCAGCCGCTTTCCCGTACCCGTTCGATTTCATTGCGGAAGAACACTTCATCGAACGGACCGAAATTGAGCAGACGCGGCAAGTTAAAGCGGATCACCTCGTCGCGTTCGGCTTCCGGCAAGTGAGCGAGGATCGCCATGCTGCCTTGCCCGACTCCGAGGATGACCTTGCCCCCGATATCGCCTGTAAAGGAGCGGATCGGCATCGGCCCCTCACAGCGATCGAGACAGACGGCATCATATCCGCTGCGCACCAGCAGGAAGACCGTGTCGCCTAACGAAGCCGATAGCCGCAACAGCGCGGGCCGGCACACCTCCCGCAGATTGCCGGGGTTTCCGGCCCGGGCGGCAAGCGAAAAGAACTCGATACCGAGCCGATAGTACTTGTTGCGCGCATCCTGCTCCACCAAACCTTCGTCGATCAGCATACGCAGCAACCTGTGCGCCGAAGCCGGTGTCACGCCGGCTATCTGGGCCGCGGTCGTCAGCCGCATCCCCTCACCGCCGCTCGCGGCCAGCGCACGCAGCAAGGCCACGGCGCGCGGCAGGCTTCCAGAAGGTCCAACGCCGGAAACATCATCCATCAAATGGAAATACTCCCCTGCACGAAGGCCTTCCATTATATATAGCGGAAAAATGGCACCTTGCGTTTGCGTATAGTGGAATATGGCATTGACACGACGCATAGCAAAGACCTGAATAGCGCGTGACGTCCTCGCTCTGGCAGCCCCCGTCCCATGCGCGAACCGGTCTTGCGTGTCGAAGATCTCCAGACGGAATTTCGCATCCGTGCGGAGTGGTATCCGGCCGTCGATAACGTCTCCTTCACGCTCGAACGCAACGAGACCCTGGCTCTGGTCGGCGAATCCGGCTGCGGAAAATCGGTCACGGCGCTCTCCATCATGGGCCTCGTACCACAGCCGCAAGGTCGCGTGTCGGCGGGCCGTATCCTCTTCGATGGAACCGATCTACGAACGCTCGGTGAGACGAAGTTCGAAACTCTGCGCGGCAACCGCATGGCGATGGTCTTCCAGGAGCCGATGACCAGTCTGAACCCGGTGATGAGCATCGGGTCGCAGGTTGCCGAGACGCTGCGCGTCCATCGCGCGCTGTCTCGGGCGGATGCGGAGGCGAAGGCGCTTGCGGTTCTCGAGGAGGTCAAAATTCCATCCGCGACGCAGCGCTTCCACGATTATCCGCATCAATTCTCGGGCGGCATGCGGCAGCGCGTGATGATCGCAATGGCGCTCGCGTGCGAACCGACGCTGCTGCTCGCCGACGAGCCGACCACCGCCCTCGACGTGACCATCCAGGCGCAGGTGCTCGGGCTGCTGGCCGACCTGAAGGAACGCCACGGCATGGCCATGCTGTTCATTACGCATAATCTCGGCGTGGTCGCTCAGATCGCCGATCGCGTTGCGGTGATGTATGCAGGCCAGATTGTCGAAGAAGCCTCTGTGCGAGAGATCTTCACGAAGCCCGCCCATCCTTATACGCGCGCGCTGTTCTCGGCGATTCCGCGCATGGACCGCGCAGAGCAGATGCTCGCCGCCATTCCGGGCCGCGTGCCCCCTCTCAACGACATGCCGACAGGATGCCGCTTCGCGCCGCGCTGCCCTTTGCGCCGCGAAGGGTGCGAGGCGCCGCAGGTTCTGGCGGCAGCTGCCCCACAGCATCTTGCCCGCTGTCATATCGTAACCAACACTTTCGCCGAGGAGCTTGCCCGTGCTTGAAGCATTTGGCCGGGTCGTGATGGTTTCCGGAGCCTCGCGCGGCATCGGCCGCGCCGTGGTGGAGCGCCTGATCGGCGGCGGGTATCACGTCTCGGCCGGCGTGCGCGATTCCCGCGGACTGGTGCAGTCCGACCGGCTGATGCTGCATCGCTATGACGCGGAGGCACTACCTTCGGCGGAAGCGTGGGTCGCGGCGACAATCGACCGCTTCGGCCGGCTCGACGGACTGATCAACGCGGCCGGAATCAATCCGGAAGCCGATCTCACCGATCCCGACGAAACGGCGCTCGACGCCATGATGCTGATCAACGTCAAGGCACCGATGCGGCTCATCCGCCTTGCGCTGCCGTACCTTGCCAAGAGCGGCGAAGGACGCGTGATCAACGTCGCTTCCATGTCGGGCAAGCGCGTCCGTAACCCCAACGCCGGTTATGCGATGAGCAAGTTTGCGCTCATCGCGCTCACACATGCGGTGCGGCAATATGGCTGGGATCGCGGCATCCGGGCTACTGCGATCTGCCCAAGTTTCGTCGCGACCGACATGACCGCGCAAGTCACCAAATGGCCGCGCGAGAAAATGAGCGATCCGCGTGACATCGCCGAACTGATCGCGACGGTTCTGCGGCTGCCCAACACCGCGACCATCGCCGAACTGCTGATCAATTGCCGGCTTGAGGACATGCTATGAGGCTACGCCGCCTGGCGGAGACGGACCGGCCCGCCGTGTCATTCACGCTCGATGGCGCGCCCGCGGCCGCGCTCGCTGGCGACAGCCTCCTTACAGCCATTCTCGCGCAAAGCGGCCACCTGCGCGCCAGCGAATTCGGCGACGGTCTGCGTGCGGGGTTCTGCCTGATGGGAGCTTGCCAGGATTGCTGGGTAAGCGTCGAAGGAGGCGGCCGCGTGCGCGCCTGCACCACTCCCATAGCCGAAGGCATGCGCGTGTCGCGCGAGATGGTGCAGCCATGAGCGTCGTCATCGTCGGCGCCGGTCCGGCCGGCACCCGTGCGGCGGAGGTTCTCGTCGGCGCAGGCCTGCGCCCAACCGTGATCGACGAAGCGCCGGAGAACGGCGGGCGAATTTATCAACGTCAACCGACCGGGTTTCACCGCACTGCGCGAGCGCTCTACGGCTTTGAGGCCGCAAAAGCGAACGCCATACACGCCGCTTTCGACCGGCTACGCGCGTCGATCGACTTCCGCCCGCGAACGCTTGCGTGGAATTTGCGGTCCGGCGTGATCGACACGATCTGCGACGGCAAGGCGCGGGCAGTGCCATTCGCCCAGACGATCCTTTGCACGGGCGCGATGGATCGGGTGATCCCGCTACCGGGCTGGACACTGCCGGGAGTCTTCACTCTGGGCGGATCGCAGATTTCGTTGAAGGCGCAGGGCTGCGCCATCGGAGCGCGTGTCGCCTTTCTCGGAACGGGGCCCCTGCTCTATCTCGTTGCCTATCAATATGCCCGCGCCGGCGCCCAAGTTGCAGCCGTGCTCGACACGACGCCCTTTTCCACCAAGGCGGCACAAGCGTTCGGGCTGATGCGGGGCGGGACAACTTTCGCCAAGGGCCTCTACTACATCACCTGGCTGCGCGCGCACGGCATCCCCATCATCGAGGGGGGTACACCGCTTGCGATCGGGGGCGACGGCCAGGTCGAATCGCTGAGCTGGCGCGACACGCGCGGCATCACGCACGAGGCAGCGGTCGATGCCGTTGCGCTCGGCTTTGGACTGAAGCCGGAGGCGCAACTCGCCGACCTCGCTGGTGTGCCCTTCGACTTCGATCCCGTGCAGCACAATTGGGTACCGCGCAGAGATCCCAGCGGGCGCACGTCGGTCGAAGGTGTGTTCCTTGCCGGCGACGGCAGCGGCATTCGGGGAGCCGATCTTGCGGAGGCGGCTGGCGCGCGCGCCGCCTGGGCTGTGATCGCAGCGCGCGGTCTGGCCGTTGATGCGCATGCGGTGGCGCGCCTCGACGCAACGCTGGTAGCCGGCGCCACCTTCCGCGCCGCATTGGAGCTTGCATTTCCGTTTCCAACACAACTCGCCGCAGACATGGCCGTTGATACGATCCTTTGCCGCTGCGAGGCGATCACGGCGGGTGAATTGCGCGCAGCCGCGAACGAAGCTCTCGCGACGCTTCCGCCATCGGAGGTCAATCGGGCCAAAGCGTTGACCCGTGTCGGGATGGGACGTTGTCAGGGTCGAGTCTGCGGCGCAGCCGCAGCCGAGGTACTGGCGGCCACGCTGTCCTGCCCGGTCGAAGAGGTCGGCCGCCTGCGCGGACAGCCGCCGGTGAAGCCGATCCCCATCCTTCCCGCGGAGGCCGCATGAGCGCGACAGCGACCGACGTGTTGATCGTGGGGGGTGGCGGCGCAGGCTGCTCCACGGCCCTGCATCTTGCAAAGCGCGGCGCGCGATGCATCCTGCTCGAACGGGGCCAGATCGGCGGCCAGGCCACGGGCGTCAACTATGGCGGCGTGCGGCAACAGGGCCGGCATCCGGCGGAACTGCCGCTCGCCCGACGCTCCCGCGACATTTGGGCCAGACTGCCGGAGCTCATCGGCACCGACTGCGAATTCGAGGTGACCGGACACCTGAAGCTCGCGCGCAACCAGACCGAGGAAGCCGACCTCATTGCCTATCTCGACGTCGCCAAGGCCAACGGACTTCCGCTGATCATGATTGGCGGCAACGCGATCCATCAGCAATATCCCTGGCTCGGCCCCGACGTCGTGGCCGGTTCGTTCGCGCCCGATGATGGCGCCGCCAACCCGCGTCTATTGAGCCCCGCTCTGGCGCGCGCCGCGCGCGATGCGGGCGCCGATATCCGCGAGTTCAAGCCGGTCAGCAAGCTAGCCCACGACGGCACGCAGTTCATCGTCACGTCGGGCGAGCACGAATTTCATGCCCGATATCTCGTCAACACGGCCGGCTATTGGGGCGGCGCGGTTGCACGCGCATTCGGCGAACAGGTTCCGGTGTCGCCGCTCAACCCCAATTTGCTCGTAACCGAGCCCTTGCCCTATTTCATTGCGCCCAATCTGGGCGTCGTCGGCGGCGACGTCTACCTGCGTCAGATCCGGCGCGGCAACGTGATCTTCGGCGGCGGCCGCGGGCACTCCGATCCGGACGTTCCGTCGTCACGACCGTCGCCGGAGGCAAGCTATGTCGTCATGGCCAAGGCGCTACAGCTCGTTCCGCAACTCGCGGGCGTTCAGGTGATCCGTAGCTGGACCGGGATCGACGGCGAAATGCCGGACGATATTCCGGTCATCGGACCGAGTCGCACAACGCCCGGGCTGTTTCATGCCTTCGGATTCTCCGGTCACGGCTTCCAGCTCGGCCCGGCCATCGGGGCCATCATGAGCGAGCTCGTCCTCGATGGACACACGGACGTCCCGCTCGAGCCGTTCCGTATCGATCGTTTTGCAGCGGACCAATCATTCAACCAGCAGGGACAGAGACATGACGCTTCGCATCACGCTTAGCGCGGCACTCGCGGCCGCCACCCTCATCGCGATACCTGCATCGGCAGCGCCAAGGACCGATCTAAGAGTCGGCATGGCCGCCCAGGATGTCGGCCAACTCGATCCTCATCGCGCGGTCAGCACGATCGACCGCACCGTCGTGGCATGGATGTACAACGGCCTCGTGCGCTTCAAACCGGGAACGATGGATCCTGCGCAGATCGAGCCGGACCTCGCGGAGAAATGGGAATCGAGTTCCGACAAGCTCGACTGGACGTTCCATCTGCGTCACGGCGTCAAGTTTCACGGCGACTTTGGCGAGCTGACCGCCGATGACGTCGTCTTCAGCCTGAAGAGAGCAAGCGATGCCAAGACGTCTGCCTTCTCCGCCGACTTCGCCGCATTAAAGACCATCGAGGCGACGGATCCCTCCACGGTCCACATCGTCCTGGCGCGACAGGTGCCGAGCTTGCTCGGGCTGGTCACCAACTACTCGGGTGGCTATATCGTCAGCCGCAAGGCGGTCGAGAAATACGGCGCGGACTTCACGCGCAATCCGGTCGGCACCGGCCCCTTCGCCTTCGTCTCCGACACCCCGAACCAGTCGCTCGAGCTCGCTGCCTTCGACGGCTATTTCCGAGGCAAGCCGAAACTTGAGCACGTGAGCTATCGCTACATTCCCTCCGATTCCTCGCGCGACCTTGCTTTCCAGAACGGCGAAATCGACCTCATCTACGGCAAGCAGGATCAGGCCTGGATCAACCGCATCCGCGCGTTGCCGAACTCGATCGTCGACGTGTTCGAGCCAGGCGAACTCGCCAATCTCAATCTCAACATCACGGCGAAACCGCTCGACGACATCCGCGTGCGGCAGGCTGTCGCCTACGCCGTCAACAGGCCCGAGCTCGTGAAGTGGCAGGGCACTGACACGGCACGCCCGGGCCAGAGCGTGATTCCGGCGGGCTATCTCGGATCCTCCAAGGATGTCGGCCTCGTCAACACCGACGTCGCCAAGGCCAAGGCGCTGCTCAAGGAGGCCGGCTATCCCGACGGCCTGACGATCAAGATCATCCACACCCAGTTGCCGCAGATGCTGGGCAGCATGCAGGTCGTGCAGGCGCAACTCCGCAAGGCAGGCATCAATCTCGATATCCAGGTCGTCGATCACGCCACCTTCCATCAGCAAATCCGCAAGGATCTGAGCCCGATCGTCTATTACGCGGCGGCGCGCTTTCCGGTGGCAGACATCTACCTGACCCAGTTCTTCCATTCGGCAAGCATCGTCGGAAAGCCGACGGCGGTCACCAATTTCAGCCACTGCGACGTGGCGGACAAGGAGATCGACGCCGCCAAGACCGAGACCGATACCGAGAAGCAGGTTGCGCTCTGGGTCGAGGCTCAGAAGAAGATCGTCGCAGCTGTCTGCGCCGTTCCTCTGGCCGAGGCCTTGCAAATCTGGGCGCACCGCACTGACCTCGATTACGGCTACGAGTTGAAGGCCTCGCTGTCGCTTGGTCCGCTCTTGACGGAAGCGACGCACTTCAAGTGACGTAGCCGCGACAAAGCTGGGGGATCGTCCGGTGATTGGCTTCATTCTCCGAAGGTTGCTGGCTTCGATACCGACGCTCCTCGCGGTATTGACGCTCGTCTTTCTGCTGGTGCGCGTGGTTCCGGGCGATCCCGCGATCGCCATCCTGGGCGATCGAGCCACTCCGGAAACCCTCGCGGCCCTGCGCTCCGAACTCGGCCTCGATCGCTGGATTGGTACGCAATATTTCGAGTTCCTCGGTCATGCCTTGCGCGGCGATCTTGGCGCCAGCATGGTCACGCATCGTCCCGTCTGGACCGAGATTGCCGAAGCCTTGCCGCACACCATCGTGTTGACGCTGGCGGCAATGGCGATCGGCTGCCTGATCGGTATTCCCGCAGGTGTCTGGGCGGCCCTCCACCGCAACGGCCCGATCGACGTGCTGACGCGCCTATTGTCATTGCTCGGTTTGTCTTTCCCTGTCTTTGTTTCCGGCATTTTTCTGTTGATCGTCTTTGCGTTGGAGCTCCACCTGTTTCCGGTGATCGGCAATCCGCGCCCCGGCGACTGGATCGACGGCCTACACAAGCTCGTTCTGCCCGCAGTCACCCTCGGCATCGTGATGGCCGCCTATGTCGTCCGGGTGACGCGCAGCTCGATGCTACAGGTCCTCGGCGAAGATTACATCCGCACCGCGCGCGCGAAGGGCGTGCCACGGCGCAGCATTATCTGGCGTCACGGTCTGTCCAACGCACTGATCCCGGTGGTCACCGTGGTCGGCCTATATGTCGGCATCCTCATCGGCAATTCGGTGCTCACCGAAATCGTCTTCAACCGCCCCGGCCTCGGCAAGGTGATCGTCAGCGCGCTGACCCAGCGCGACTACACCATGTTGCAGGGCATGATGGTGATCTATTGCTTCCTGATCGTCGTCGTGAACCTGATCACCGACATCAGCTATGGCCTCATCGATCCGAGGGTTAAGCAATGACAGATGTAGCCCTTTCCGCAGCACCTTCACCCCGGCGCGCAATGATCGGCCGGCTCTTGAGCGATCCAACGACCGTCGCCGGCGTCGTTCTTTGCGCGATCATCCTGGCCGGCGCGCTACTGGCGCCGTGGCTTTCCCCTCACGATCCCCTCGAACAGAACATACTCGAGCGACTGGCGGGACCAGGTTCCGACTACCTGCTCGGCACCGACCAGTTCGGCCGCGACGTGCTATCACGGCTACTATGGGGCGCGCGGGTGTCCCTCCTGGTGTCCTTTCTTTCCATCGCCAGCGCCGTCGTCGTTGGCGGCGCGATCGGCATGATCAGCGGCTATGTCGGCGGGCGCTTCGATCTCGTGACCATGCAGGTGATGGACGTCCTGCTGTCGTTTCCGAGCCTGATCCTCGGCATGATCATGGTGGCGTTGCTCGGTTCGAGTGTCACCAATCTCGTCGTGGCGATTGCGCTCACGGCGATAGCCCCATTCGCGCGCATTGCGCGCGCACCGGTCCTGCTTCTCAAGGAGCGCGCCTTCATCGAGGCCGGCCGCGCGCTCGGTTTCTCGCATCTGCGTATCCTGCTCGTGCATGTGCTGCCCAACATCGTCACCGATCTCCTAGTCATGAGCACGCTCTGGATGGCGACCGCAGTCCGCACCGAGGCCTCACTTTCTTTCATCGGACTTGGCGTCAAGCCGCCGACGCCGACCTGGGGCGGCATGATGCGAGATGGTTTTGAGAACATCCTGGATTCGGCATGGCTGTGCATATGGCCGGGCCTGGCCATTCTTGTCCTGGTCCTCGGATTGAACCTCGTCGGTGATGGCCTTTGCGACGTCACCGATCCCAAGGCGACCCAATGACCGCGTCCGAAACTTTGCTCGAGGTCCGCGATCTCGCCAAGCATTTCACAGTGACGAAGGGCTTCCCTCGCCCGGTCACGACGACGGTCCGCGCCGTGGACGGCGTCAGCTTCGCAGTCGCGCGCGGCGAGGCGTTCGGTCTCGTCGGCGAATCCGGCTGCGGCAAGTCGACCGCAGCGCGCGCCGTGTTGCGCTTGATTCCGCCGGATGCCGGCCGTGTGCGCTTCGCCGGTGTTGACGTGACTGACGCCCGGGGATCCGCGCTCCGGCGGCTGCGCCGCCGCATGCAGATCGTGTTCCAGGACCCCTATTCGTCGCTCAATCCGCGACGCACGATCGGCCAGGCCTTGACCGAGCCGCTTGGCGTGCACGGTCTTGCCCGCGGCCGAGCCGCGCGCGACCGCGCAATCGCGTTACTGGAGGAGGTCGGCCTGCCGCCGACCGCCTACGACCGCCACCCGCACGAGTTTTCCGGTGGGCAGCGTCAGCGTGTCGGAATCGCCCGTGCGCTTTCCGTCGAACCCGAGCTGATCGTTGCCGACGAGCCGGTTTCCGCACTCGACGTCTCCGTGCAGGCGCAGGTGCTGCTGCTGCTGAAAGATCTGCAGGCGCGGCGCGGCCTGACGTTCGTATTCGTTAGTCACGATCTTGGCGTCGTGCGATGGTTCTGCTCGCGCGTTGCGGTCATGTATCTCGGACGCATCGTGGAGGACGGCCCTGTCTCACGCGTGTTCGGCGCACCGCGACATCCCTATACGCGGATGCTGCGTGATGCTTCACCTATCCCCGATCCGACCATCCGAGGCCAACTGCCGCGCATCGTCGGCGAAATTCCTTCCGCCGCCAATCCGCCAGCAGGATGCCACTTTCATCCCCGCTGCCCCCGGGCGTCCGACGTGTGCAGGACTGTGTATCCCGAATGGCGATCTGACGGTGATGGGGGTATCGCCTGTCACCATCCAGAAAGCTGATCAGTCGTTGCAACTCTTGGCGCACGTTCAAGACGAAATGCTTGGTGCGCAGACCGTGCTCCGCATTGGAGAGGCTCACGACAAGACCTGGTCAACGGATCTCATTGACGTAGTGATGATGCGCGGTCGTAACGCGGTGTTCGCTCAGAAGCGCCAGCCCGCCCGTTTGATCGTACGCTTCCTCCTGAATCACCAGAACGGCATTCGGCGAAGGCAGCGCGAGCAGGCGGCGGTCCTCCTTGTCGGCGAGTTCTGCCAGAAGCTTCTCGCGCACCGCGGCAATACGGATGCCGTAGGCATCGAGCAGATGGAGGTAGAGCAGCGCGGGCACGTTTGCGGCCTCGCGCGGGAAATCGGGCACGCGACGCGCAACGAGCCGTATCCGCGAGTGCATCACAGGCACGCGACCGACACGTCGCACGCGATGGAGACATAGCAGCGGCTCACCCGGGGCTTCCGTAAAGAGCACAGCCTCCTCCGTATCGGCTGGCCGCAACACGACGGACAGCACTTCGGGCACGGAACGCTGCAGGCTGCCGTCCTCGCCGTGCAGTCGGAAGTACTGGAAGAAGAAGCGCAGGCTGTGCTGCGGTGCGCGGCCTGTCACCAATGTCCCGGTCTTGCGCCTCCGCACCAGCATGCCGTCGGCTGTCAGGTCCGCCAGCGCCCGGCGAATGGTACCGACCGCGACTCCGTATCGCGCGGCGAGCGCCACTTCGCCGGGCAGCACCGTGCCCGGAGACAGTTCGCCGACCAGGATCGCTTCGGCGATCTGGCGCTTGACGTGCTCGTACAACGGAACCGGCAGGCTCGGCGGACCGCTTACCGCTGCTTTTGCCTGTTTACCGGTCACGTCTGCCTCATTCTTTGGAATTGACAGCCATCAGCTTCACCTATTTCTATATAGAATATAGAAATGAGCCATCGCAAATGGTTTCTCCGACACCAGGTCCAGGACAGGCCAGCCCGACGCTTGCCGACGGTTTTGCCCAAATCGAGCGGACAGTTGAACGTGCGGTCGACGATCTCGCGCGGATGGTAGCGGTCGACACGACCTTCCCACCCGGCGCGGGCTACGAAGCCTTTGCCGGATTGATGGAGCGCACCGTTGCGGCGCTCGGGTTGGATCGTCAGCGCATCGATGTGCCCGAGCATTTGTGGCGCGTGACCGGTGGCCCGGCGCATGGGCGCAGAACCAATCTCATCGCGCGGCGCCGCTCGGGCAAGCCGGTGCTCGGGCTGTATTTCCATGTCGACACCGTGCCGGCAGCGCCCGGCTGGACCACTAATCCTTTCGAGTTGACGCGCGATGGCGATCGCCTGATCGGCCTTGGCGCCGCCGACATGAAGGGCACAATCGCAGCCGTGCTGCTGGCGCTACGCGCCGCCGATTCGATCGGCCTTCCGCTCGGCTACGACCCGATGCTGCTGCTTTGCACCGACGAGGAAGGCGGGCTCTATCCCGGGGTGCGTTACCTTGCCGAACAGGGTCTTCTCGAAGGCCATATCCTCAACTTCAACGGTGCCGCAGCGTCGCGCATTTGGGCCGGCTGCTTCGGCCTTTTCACGCTTTTGCTGCGCGTCCACGGCAAGACCGTTCACGCAAGCGAAGCCGGGACCATCGGCTCAAGCGCCAACGCCATCGAGACTGCGCTTCCGATCCTGAATGCTCTCGCGGCATTGAAACCGAAAATCGCCGCACGGATATCCACCCTGCCCGCGCCGCCGCACGCAACACGTCCGCTCGCAGCCCAGCTCGATATTTCCGCCGCCCATGGCGGCCAATGCGGCGGCCAGATTCCGTCGCTCTTCGAAGTCCTCATCTGCCGGCGTTATGCGCCGGAAGAAGATTTTCAGGCCGCGCGTGCCGAGATCGAGCGCGCCATCGCCGCGGCTGCGCCTGGAGCTGACGTCGAGGTGGTCCTCACCGGCCACCTGATGCCGACATCCGATCCGACGGGCCCGCACTGGCCGCGCTGGCAGGAGGCGCTTTCGGCCGGATTTGGCTATGCGCCGGACGATTTCGCCAAATGGGGCGCGACGAGTTGCTCCGATTTCGGCTGGGTGCAGCAGACCGGTATGCAGGAGATCCTGCTGACCGGACTTGGCCGGCCGGACAACCAAGTTCATGCACCTGGCGAATTCACCACCCACTCCGACATCGTCGCGCTGGCGAAATCGGTCCTCGCCTATCTGTCCGCCGAATTCCGTCCCGATCTGTCTCCCGAAACAGTCGTCGCCCGCTAACTCAAGGAGCACGCATCCATGCTGTCCGTCACGCGCCGTCACTTCCTTGCCGGAACCGCACTCAGCCTCGCCATCCTGCCGAGAATCGCCCTCGCCGAGGCCCCCAGGCGCGGCGGCGTCTTGCAGATGTCGATCGACCAGGCGGCATCGGTCATCCATCCGATGCTGGCGCGCGTGAATCCGGAATACCTCGTCACCGAGCTGCTCTACTCCAACCTCACCCGACTGAAGCCGGACATGACCGTCGAGCAGGACCTCGCGCTTTCGTGGGAGCCGAATGCGACGCTGACCGAGTGGACCTTCAAGCTGCGCCCTGGTGTGACATTTCATGACGGCTCGCCACTGACCGCCGACGATGTCGTCGCCACGATCAACGCCATCCTCGATCCGAAGACCGCCTCCCCCGGCCGCACCAATGTCGGCCCGATCAAGGAGGTCGCGGCGCTCGATCCGTTGACCGTCAAGTTCACGCTCTCCGGCGCTTATGCCGACCTTCCGGTGGCGCTCACCTACCTCAACGCGCGCATCGTTCCAGCCAAGGTCGTCACCGGAGACCTCGCCAGCCTTTCGACCACCGCCAACGGCACCGGCCCCTTCAAGCTCACGACCTACGAGCCCGATCGCCGGATCATCGTCGAGCGCAACCCCGCCTACTACGACCCGATGCGGCCGTACCTCGACCGCATCGAGCTGCTGGTCTATCCGGACCGCACAGCCGAAGCCTCGGCGATGATCTCCGGCGAGATCGACCTGCTGCTCACGACCACGCCGGGCGAGTATGAGCGCCTCGTCAAGGCCGATGGCGTCAAGGCGCTACGCACGCCCTCCGGCCAGTTCCTCAACATCAATCTCGGATGCGACCAGAAACCGTTCAACGACGTGCGCGTTCGCCAGGCGCTGGCCCTGGCAGTCGATCGCGAGGCGACCGTGGGCTTCGTCGCGGGCGGCTACGGCACGCCGGGAAACGATACGCCGCTGAGCTCCGCCTATCACTTCTACAAGAACATTCCACTGAAGAAGACCGACATCGCCAAGGCGAAGCAGCTTCTGGCCGACGCGGGCTATCCCAACGGCATCGATCTGACGCTGATCGCCTCCGACAAGCCGGCGACCCGCACCCAACTCGGCGTCGCCGTCCGCGAGATGGCGGCGGCCGCCGGCTTCCGCATCAACGTGCAGACCATGCCGCACGCCACCTATCTCGACCAGGTCTGGAAGAAAGGCAATTTCTACGTCGGCTTCTACAACATGCAGCCGACGGCGGACGCCATCTTCAACCTGCTTTACACGTCAAACGCGGCCTGGAACGAGACCCGCTGGAACAACAGCGAGTTCGACGCCGTCATCAATGCCGCGCGCGTCGAGAACGACGAGGCCAAGCGCACCGCGCTCTACGCCAAGGCGCAGGACATGATGAACACCGAGGTCCCGACGGTGATTTCAGCGTTCTTCGACCTGCTGGCGGCGCAACGGGCTTACGTCGAAGGCTATGTGTTGCATCCGCGCGGATCGGTGTTCCGCCTCGACATCGTCTCGCTCGGTGCCGGCGCGCCGAAGCGCGCCTGACACCGGAGTTGCCTGGTGACGCTGGCCTGGTTTGCACGCCGCCTTTTGCTGATGGGCTACACCGTCGTCGTGGTCTCGATGCTGGTATTCGCCATCACGCAGGTCCTGCCGGCGGATGCAGCCCAGTCGCTGCTCGGGGAAAACGCCACGCCCGAGGTGCTGGCCGCGCTCCGGGCCAAGCTCGGACTCGGCGATCCGGCCTGGCTGCAATATGCGCGCTGGGCCGGCCACGTCTTCACCGGCGATTTCGGCGTCTCGATGCGCACGAGCCAGCCGGTCGGCCCCGAAATGCTGGCCGCGCTGTCGCGCTCGCTGCTGCTTGCCGCGTCGTCCATCTTGGTCACGCTCGCCATCGCGGTGCCGCTCGGCGTCGTGGCGGCGTTGCGGCAAGGCAGGTTCGCCGACACAGGCGTCAGCCTCATTGCCTATCTCGGCGTCTCGCTGCCGGAGTTCGTCACCGCAACGCTCCTTGCCCTCCTGCTCGCCGACACGCTGCATTGGCTTCCGGCGACCGGCTATGTTTCGCCGCTCGAGGATTTCGGCGGCGGCATCCGTCATCTGGCGCTGCCGGTGCTCACTGTCTCAGTGATCCTGATCGCCCACGTCATGCGCATGATGCGCTCCGAGACGCTCGACGTGCTGAAGTCCGACTATATCCGTGCCGCACGGTTGAAGGGACTCCCTGAGCGGACCGTACTGTTTCGCCATGCCTTGCGCAACGCGCTGCTGCCGGTCATCACCATCATCGCGCTCGACGTCGGCTACTTGCTCGGCGGCATCATCGTGATCGAGGAGATCTTCGCCATTCCTGGCATCGGCCGCGCGCTGATGGTTGCCATCACCACGCGCGACCTGCCGTCGATCCAGGCGGGTGCTTTGATCATGGCGACGACCTACGCCCTTACCAATACGCTCGCCGACATGGCCTATGCGCTTCTCGACCGGCGGATTCGCTATGACTGAGCTGTTCACCCGCTTGATGCGGAGGCCGCAGGGTTTTGTCGGTGTGGTGCTTCTGGCGCTTGTCGCTGTCGCTTGCCTGTTCGGGCCGGCACTGGCGCCGTATGCACCGGAGAAGATCGATTTTCTCGGCAGGTTCCGCGCGCCTGGCTGGCAGAACTGGCTCGGCGCCGATCAATTCGGCCGCGACATCCTGAGCCGCCTGATGGTCGGGGCGCGATCGACCGTGCCGATGGCTCTCCTCGCCACCCTCGTCGGCAGCGCGGCTGGCGCGATCATCGGCGTCGGCTCCGCCTATCTCGGCGGACGCACTGACGAAGCGATCATGCGCACCAACGATGCCGTGATGGCGATCCCGGGTCTTCTGATGGCCCTGCTCCTGGTCTCCACGCTCGGCAACGGCGCCGGCAATGCGGTCATTGCCATCGCGATCGCTTTTGCACCCGGCATGGCGCGGGTGACGCGCTCGGTCGCGCTCAATGTGCGCAATCAGGACTATGTGAAGGCCGCAATCGCGCGCGGCGAAGGCGCGTCGTGGATCATCTTCCGCGAGATGCTGCCCAATGTCATGGCGCCGGTCGTGATCGAGTCCACCATCCGCGTGTCCTTCGCCGTGATGCTGTTCGCGACGCTGAGCTTCCTCGGCGTCGGCGCCCAGCCGCCAGCATCCGAATGGGGGCTGATGGTAGCGGATGCTCGCCAATACATGCACCAGGCGCCGTGGGGGCTGGTCGCGCCATCGGCCGCGATCGCGCTCACCGCCATCGCCTTCAACCTGGTGGGCGATGGCCTTCGCGACGCTCTCAATCCGAAGGATGAGCGGTGACCCCTGCCCTTTCGATCCAGAACTATACGCTCGATTACATCACGTCCGCCGGAGCGGTGCATGTGCTGCACGACATCTCGCTCGAGATCGCACCGGGCGAGGTCCTCGGGCTCGTCGGGGAATCCGGATCCGGCAAGAGCTCGCTTGCCTGGGCGCTGATGCGCCACCTACCGAGCAACGCCCGCGAAGTGGCAGGTTCGCTACGGCTTGGCGACATCGACCTTCAGCGCCTGGGTCCGCGAGAGCTGACCAAGATCCGCGGACGCCGGCTTGGGATGGTGTTTCAGGATCCCTCGACCTCGCTCAATCCGACGCTCACCATCGGAACGCAGATCACCGAAGCGCTGATCCGGCATCGCGGCCTCAAGCCGCGCGACGCCGACGCGCTGGCCATTGACCTGCTCGGCCATGTCGATCTGAGCAATCCCGCTGCGATCATGCGGCGCTATCCGCATGAAATATCCGGCGGGGAAAAGCAGCGTGTCGTCATTGCCACGGCCTTCGGCTGCCGGCCCGACGTCATCCTGTTCGACGAGCCGACCACGGCACTCGACGTCATCACCGGTGCGCGCATCCTCGAACTGTTCGCACGATTGCGGCAGGAGACTGGCGTTGCCGCGCTCTATATTTCTCACGACCTCGCACTCGTGAGCCGGGTCGCCGACCGAGTCGCGGTCCTGAAGCGCGGCCGCCTGGTCGAACAGGCACCGGCCGCCGAGATCTTCCGCGCGCCGCGTCATGCAGAGACGCGCGTGCTCGTGGAGGCCGTGCCCAGGCCAGAACGCCGTCTCGTCCATGACGAGCCGCATGACGACGTCCTTCTCGCTGCCTACGACATCGAAGTCCACTATGGCAAGGCCGGACTGTTCCGCGCCGCACCGCCGCCAGCCACGAAGAAGATCGGACTGGATGTCCGTGCCGGCGAGATACTCGGCCTCGTTGGCGAATCCGGCTCGGGCAAATCGTCGATGGCGCGCGCACTCACCGGGCTCGCCCACTTCTCGGGTAAAATCTCCTTCGACGATCAAGTGATCCACAGCACGCGCGACATGAACGCCGCCTATCGCCGCGACATGCAGATCGTGTTCCAGCATCCGGATTCCTCGCTCAATCCACGTCACAGGATCGGCGAGATCCTATCGCGGCCCCTCAAGCTCTATGGCGGCAGTCTTGCCGACATTCCGCGCCTGCTCGATCAGGTTCGCCTGCCGGCATCCTATGCCGGCCGCTGGCCGCACCAGCTTTCGGGTGGCGAGAAGCAGCGCGTTGCCATCGCACGGGCCTTCGCGGCGCGGCCGAAGCTCGTGATCTGCGACGAGATCACCGCGCCTCTGGATGTTTCCGTGCAGGCCCAGATCATCGAGTTGCTTCTCGCACTGCGCGCGGAGACCGGCACCGCCTTCCTCTTCATCACCCACGATCTCAACCTCATCCGCCAGATCGCTCACCGTATCGCTGTGATGCGCCGGGGTGAGATGGTCGACCTGCTTCCGATCGAAGATTTCGATGCGGACCACATTCATCCCTACACTCGCGAACTGATGGCCGCCTCCCCCGTACCGGTCGGCTGACGACAAGGATTGCTTCGATGGATCACAACGCACTTCTCGCCCGGATCGACGTTCCAGCGGCCCTCGACCTCCTGTCCCGCATGGTGCAGCACAAGAGCTACTCGAAGTCGGATGGAGAGAAGCAGCTCGCCGCCTTCATGGCTGGCCGCATGCGCGAGATCGGCCTCGAGACCGAACTCGCCTCTTTCGGCGATGAGGGCCGGGTCAATGCCGTCGGCCGCTGGAAAGGCGTGGGCGGCGGCAAGAGCCTGCTGTTCAATGGCCACCTCGACACCAACCCGGTGACCGAGGGTTGGACCGTCGACCCCTGGGCCGGCAAAGTCGACGACGCCTTCATCTACGGCATCGGCGTCTCCAACATGAAGGCCGGCGATGCCGCCTATTTCTGCGCCGTCAAGACGTTGATCGATGCCGGCGTCAAACTCAAAGGCGACGTCATCCTGACCTATGTGGTCGGCGAGCTGCAAGGCGGCGTCGGTACATACTCGCTTGTCGAACAAGGGCTGCGCGCGGACTATTTCATCAACTCCGAGCCGACCGATCTGAAGGCGATGACCATGCACGCGGCGGCCTTCATGTTCATCATTGAACTGACCGGCAATACCCGTCATTTGTCGAAGCGCGAAGAGGCGGTCGACGCGATCGCGGCCGCATGCGATCTCATTCCGCGCCTCAATGCGATGAAGTTCTCCGGCGCCCTTACGCCGGAACATGAAGGCATCAATCGCGTCCATGTCGGCGTCGTCCACGGCGCGCTCGGCCGAGAGTTGCACGAATGGCGCGCGCCCCAGGTCGCCGACTACGTGCGGATCAAGGGCTCGGGCCGCTATGCGCCGGGCCAAACCGAAGCGGGAGCGCTGGCCGACATGCGCCGCGAACTCGACGCCCTGGTGGCGCGCTTTCCGGGCCTGAAAGCGGAGATCATGTCGGAGGACCGCGCCGGCGTGCCGACCATGCCGCCCTTCGAGGTCGCACGCGCGAGCCCGATCGTGGCTGCCGTCAACCGCGCCTATCGCACGGTACGCGGCGAAGACCAGCCGACGGGGCCGGTCGCTCCGAGCTGCTTCTACGGGACCGACGCCGGTCATCTTCACCATTTCGGCGGCATGGAGGGCATCGTCTGCGGCCCCGGCGGCCGCTACAACACGATGCCCGATGAGCGCGTCGACATCGTCGATTTCATCGACATGATCCGCATCTACATGCTCGCCATATTGGACATCTGCGGATAGAGTTCTCGGCCGCGTATCTGATCACACAAAAGGGTGACTTTCCCGATGTCGTTCCCGATCGACGAATATCAGGCGCGCGTGGCGCGCGCACGCCAGCACATGTCAGCGCGCAACATCGATGTCCTGATCATCGACCAGAGCGAATTCCTCGTCTATCTCACCGGCTTCCCGATTTCGGAGAACATGTACCGGGCATGCCTTCTGCCGCGCGAGGGCGAGCCGATCATGATCCTGCGGGCCGTCGACCTCGGACCGTTCACCGAAAACTCCTGGGTGACGGATTCCGTCGCCTTCGCTGATTGGGAAGACCCGATCCAGGTCCTTGCCGACACGATCGCCCGCCTGGGTTACGCCAGGGCGCGCGTGGGAATCGACGAAGAGTCCTATTGTATGCCGCTGCGTCGGTTCAAGAAACTCGCGGGTAGACTGCCGGACGCAAATTTCGTGGACTTCTCGGGCGTCATGGCGACGCTCCGCGCGCGAAAAAGCGAAAGGGAGATCGCCGTGCTCAGGCGCGCCGCCAAGATCGGCGATCTCGGTATCGCAGCCGCGCTCAAGACCGCCGGTTCGGGCAGATCGGCGCGAGATGTCGCAGCGGCCGTCCACCAGGTGTTCTTGCAAGAGGGTGCAGACGCCGCGCGCGCGGGCATCATCACGAAAGGCGTCGGCAATGCTTTCCTGCATGGCGGACTGACCAAGCAGCCGCTCGCCGAGGGCGATATCCTTCATATGGAGCTGCTGCCCTATGTCGACGGCTACAGCGCCCGCCTGATGCGCTCAGCGGTGATCGGCGAGATCACGTCACAGCGGTCACATCTCGCAAAGCGTCTGATCGAGATCCAGGATCTGCAATTCGATGCTGTGAAGCCCGGGGCCGCTGCCGCCGCTGTCGACGCGGTCGCGAGAAACGCGATGCTGGCCGAGGGCCTGAGGCCCAACTACCCGAATATCACTGGCTATGCGCTCGGCTGCTATCCGCTTCATACCCCGCGCACCAGCGACTTCTCGCGCATTTTCCTGCCCACGGCGGATTGGACACTTGAGGAAGGTATGGTGTTTCACATGTACGTGTCCGCCGATGGGATCGCGATCAGCGAGACCGTGCTGGTCACCGAGACCGGGCATGAATGTCTGACGCGCTGCCCGCGGCAAGTGTTCCAAGTGTGATGCAGCACCGGCGATCCATCTCCTAGCGGAAAGGCTCGGCACTGACCGGCTGCTCGGCTTAGGCGCGTCCGGCGCGCTGGCAGCAGGCCTGCTGCATCGCCGTGGTCAGCGGGCCAGGCTTTCCAGCCCGCTGCCGTCGTCATGACTACTTCGCGATACAGGTATCGACGTTCTTGGATGTGCAGACGTCGAGGCCGGTATAGGTCGGATCTTTAGGCGGAGCCTTGCCTTCCTTGACGTCCTTCAAGGCGAACATGGTCTTGTAGCCCATCTCGAACGGACGCTGACCGACCTGGCCGAGCGACAGCCCCTCCTTCATCTGGTCGATCTGAACCGGCAGTGTGTCGGCAACCACCAACGCCAGGTCCTTCTTGGCGATCTTGTCCTTGAAGGGCGCGACCGCAGCGCGGTTGGCGTCCGGCACGAATTGCGGGAAGCCGCCCGTCGGCGTGAATGCGTCCAAAGTCGGGTTCTTTGCCATGATGTCCTGGAATTGTTGCACCGACAGAGGGAAATCGTCGTTGGTGTAGAGCGGGCAGCCGTCGATCTCCTTCCAGCCATTCTGTCCAGTCAGCCGTTCCCCGGGCGATTGGGCAGACTCCTTGCCGGCCAGCGTGTCACGGATACCCTTCATGCGCTCGTTGTGGTTTGCTGCAGCAGCGCCACCGGACTGGATACAGATCGTGCCGCCCTTCGGCTTGATCGTCTGAACGATCTTGGCGATGTTGACGCCAATCTCGTAGTTGTGGGTGCCGATATAGGCAAGACGCAGCTCCTTGTTCTCGGGGAGAACGTCGGAGTCCCAGGTCAACACGGGAATGCCGGCGCCCTTGGCGGCCTGGAGCGCAACGGCCATCGCTGCCGCGTTGGCCGGTGCCACGGCAATGCCGTCCACCTTCTTGGCCACGAGGTCCTGCACGATCTGCACCTGCTCCTCGCCGCCGCCATGCTCTCCGGGGCCGATATACATGCACTGGAAGGCGCCCTTGGACTCGGCTTCCGCCTTCTTGCAGCCGTCCCGCGCCTGATCGAAGAACGGGTTGTTCATGTTCTTGGGAACGAGCGCAAAGGTGAACTTCTGCTGCGCGCTGGCCTGTCCTCCCATGAGCGCTGAAAACGCCACGGCGGCCATCAATAGATGTTTATGCACGTTTCTCCTCCCTCTTTGTTGATTCCAAGTCTCCGAACTACCATCGGATTCCTAACTACGCTTCCACGCGACCCACTCGCGGATCGTCGCAACAAGCGACGTTCCACTCGTCTGCATGCCGAGAAGCACGGCAATGACGATGAACATGCCAACGAAGGCGCCCTGCCAGTTCGAGTCGATGCCGGCCATCAGAAGCGCGTTGCGGATCACCTCGAGGAAGGCCGAGCCTATCACTGCACCGAATGCGGTTCCGTAGCCGCCCATCAGGTTGGCACCGCCGATGACGGTACCGGCGATGACTCGAAGCTCGTAGCCGGTCCCCATCGCGTTGATGGCCGAGCCGCTGTAGCCGAGGAGCAGCAGCGAGGCGATCGAGGCCGTGAATGACGAAAACACGTACGCCTGGAATTTTATCCAGTCGACCGACACGCCGGTCAGGCGCGCGGCGTTCTCGTTGGAGCCAATCGCATAGAGGTGACGCGCCCACGCCGTAAAGATAAAGATGGCGCCGAGGATGAGGGCAATGATCACCATCACCCAGAAATGGGAGGAGAGCTCCGGAAACCAGCGTGGCGCCCAGCTGGCTGGCGCATGGAGCGGCCATTTCGCCTGGCCGATTGCCCTGACGATGGGCGCGTCCGGACCAAACTGATACAGCATCTGGTTGCCGGAGAGCACGACAGCAAGCGAGCGGGCGATCGACAACATGCCGAGCGTCACGACGAAGGACGGCATGCCAATATAGGCAACGAAGAAGCCGTTGAAGGCTCCGCACGCCAATCCCGCCAAGAGCCCGGCTGCAAAGGCGACGTACCAGGAATGATGCCCGGTCAGCAGCAACCCTGTGACAATGGCAACGAGCCCCATCACCGAGCCGACGGACAGATCGATGCCGCCCGTGATGATGACCACGGTCATGCCGAGGCTCATGATCGCAAGCGGAGCGAAGTTGCGCGTAATGTTCGTTACGTTGTCGGCTGTTCCGAAGCTCGGCTCCAGCCAGGTCATGAAGATCACCAGAGCCAGGAGTGCGGCCGCGACCCAGAATGCCTGACTGGTCATCATTCGCTGGAAGGTCGTCTGCTCGCGAATGCTGACGACGTCACTGATTGCGGCGTGCGTTTCTTCCATCGCTTTGGCGGAACTAGGCTTCACGGATCGCCCCCGTAATCAGGCCGGTGATCTGCTCCGGCGAAGTCGCTGCAGTTTCCTTGTCGGCCACCTTTGAGCCGCGCCGGAGCACAATGATGCGATCGCAGACGGTAAAAACGTCGGGCATGCGGTGGCTGATCAACATCACCGATACTCCGCGAGATTTCAGCCGGCGGATGAGCTCGAGCACCTCGGCGACCTGTCGCACAGAAATGGCCGCGGTCGGCTCGTCCATCAGGACCAGCTTGGCATTAGACAGCCGGGCCCGGGCAATCGCAACAGCCTGGCGCTGCCCCCCCGACATCTTCTTCACGAGGTCCCGGGGACGCGTTTCCGATTTGAGCTCGGCGAAGAGCTCGCCGGCGCGCCCGATCATCGCCTGCTTGTCGAGGATGCGGAACGGCCAGAAACCCTTCTTGATTTCGCGGCCGAGGAAGACGTTCTCCGTGGCCGTAAGGTTGTCGGCCAGCGCGAGCTCCTGATAGACAACTTCGATGCCCTCGGCCCTCGCCTCGATCGGCCTGTGGAAATGGCATGCCTTGCCATCAACGACAACGGCGCCCTCGGTCGGCGGGAAGTTTCCGGCAATCAATTTCACCATGGTTGATTTGCCGGCGCCGTTGTCGCCCATCAACCCGACCACTTCCCCTGCATCGACCGAAAAGCTGACGTCGTGCAGTGCCCGAATGGCACCAAAGCTCTTCGAGATGCTTCGAACATCAAGCAAAGCCACGCGTTCCCTCCATCGTGCGGTGGCAGCTCTATCCGGCCGCTTCACCTCCTCGATATGCGCAATTAATATTGCACAAACGGCAATCTCGCAACGTCTATTTCATGTGACGGATGGTGCCCTTGCACGGACATCCGTTGCAGCCTGACCAGAAAGCGTGGACATCGGAAGTGCGGGAGACCACGTCCTGCTTGCCTGGCGTGATGTCACGCCCGCGCACGCATCTTAGAGAGAAACGCCCCTGGCCCCGGATCGTCTCAGAGCGGCGCTTCCGGCTGCGGTGACGTCTCGTAGGCGCCCCAGATGCTTTGGTCGAAGTTGATCGTGGCTCCCGTCATCATTCCGGACTCATCGCAAGATAAGAACGCAACGGCGCGCGCCACTTCGATGGGATCGAGCAGTCGGCCGAAGGGTTGCCGCGCGGCAGCTTCTTCGAGCCAACTCGCAGACCGGCCATGGTAGACCTGCTGCGTGTTGAGCTCGCCTTCCGAGGCCATCCAACCAATGTTGAGACCGTTCACACGGATGCGATTGCGCAGCACCGCATGGGCAGTATTTCGCGTCAGCGTGTCGAGCGCGCCTTTCGATGCGCAATAAGCGGCAATGAAGGACTGGCCACCCATCGCCGACATTGAAGAGACGTTGACGATCGTGCCCTGCACTCTGTCGCGGCGCATCAGCTTGATCGTGTCCTGCATCAAGAAAAAGGGGGCACGCGTGTTGACGGCGAAGATCTTGTCGAACAATTCGGGGCTTGTATCGATGATGGTGCCGCGGCTTGTGTCGCCCGCGGCGTTCACCAGGGCGTCGACGCGCCCGAAGACCTTGTCCGCCTCGACCACGACTCTGGCGCAATCCTCGGTCTTTGTCAGGTCAGCGCGCACAAATACCACTGCCGCGCCCGTGGCCGTGGCGATCGCATCGGCCCTTGCCCGCCCCTTCGTCTCGTCACGACCGCACGTTACGATGCCCTTCGCACCGCGTTCGGCGAAAAGCTTGGCGATGGCGGCACCGAGCCCCTGCGTACCGCCCGTGATAATCGCGATCTTTCCAAGCATCGAAGTCATATGAGTTCTCCAACGATCGGTTCGGGCACTGTCAGTCTCTCCATGGCTGCTCTCGGTGATGAGACCTCGTGCGGATTGATCCTTGCTATTCGAGAGCCGGAGGCACGTTTCACGTCACGCGAAATTGCGGACCTCGACCTTCTTGCCGGTCCTGGCGGACTCCACCGCCGCCTCCGCAAGCACGAGCGAGCGGTAACCGTCGTCGAACGTCGCTTGGGTCGGCGTAGCGTCGCGAACGGCGGCAATGAACGCTGCGATCTCGGCCTCGTAGGCCTCCTCATAACGCTGGATAAAGAAGTTGAGGTAAGGCTCTGCCGCATCAGTCGTGGTCGAGCCGTAAAACTTCAGCTCGTGCGCCTTCTTGTTGTCGGAGATGACCATCCCCTCGCTGCCAAAGAGCTCGATCCGCTGGTCGTAGCCAAAGGCAGCTCGTCGCGAGTTGTTGATGTGACACAGCTTTCCGTCTGCAGTGCGCATGATCACCATGATGGAGTCGAAGTCACCGAACTCCGATCCAATGGTGGGATCAACAAGCGCGCTGCCGGTCGCGAAGACCTCGGTCGGCTCGTCGTTCAACATGAAGCGCGCCACGTCAAAATCGTGGATCGTCATGTCACGAAAGATACCGCCCGAGACCGCAGTGTAGCCCCGCGGCGGCATCCCCGGATCACGCGACGTGATAACCACCTGTTCAAGTTTTCCGATCTTACCGGCGGCACAGGCATCGCGCGCGGCCCGGTGCCCGGGGTCGAAGCGGCGATTGAAGCCAATCTGAATTGGCACGTTACAGCCTTCAATGGCCCTGCGGCATGCTCGTACCCGATCGAGACTGAGATCGATCGGCTTCTCACACAAAATCGCCTTGCCCGCCCTTGCCGCGAGTTCGATCAGATCGGCATGCGTGGCAGTCGATGTCGCAATCAGAACCGCGTCGGCCTTATCAATCGCATCTTCCGCACTCGTCGATATCCTGCAGCCATGCGCTCTGGCAACCGCTTCAGCGGCAGTCGTGTTTGGATCGAATACCGTCTCGAGGCGCGCCCCGTCCGCCTTGGCAAGATTCCGGGCGTGCAAGACGCCAATGCGCCCGCACCCGAGCAATGCGAATTTGATCGCCACCATTTCCTCCGCCGACGAATGTTCGATTTGCTTGCAAGAGTTATTGCGAATATGCAAAAGTGTCAATAATCGTTCGCTGACCCGTCAATGATTCTGCTGCGCAACCAGCGCAACGACGGAGTGGCGCGAGAGTCTCCTTGGGTCCCTAGCCCGTCCGGTCAACGGTCAGGCCGTACCGCTGGATACTTGACCTACGCAGATGCCTTGGACTGCTGACTCTCAGGGAGGACAGCGTTCCGAACGAAAGCGAAGTTGTCGGCATCCTCACACGATGAAACCAATACCAACGGCGAGAGCACCTTAAATGCAGGACGTGAAGACACCGGAAGACTATGAGGAATTGATCCGTGTCATCCACGATCGCCATGATGACATGAGCAAGTCCTATCAGAAGATCGCCGTTTATCTGACCCAGAACCCGAATGATGTCGCGGTCCTGTCGGTAAACGCCATCGCCGATCGCTGCGGCATCCATGCCTCGAGTTTCGTGCGCTTCGCCCAGTCACTCGGCTATGAAGGTTTCAAGGAGCTTCAGGCGTTGTTTCAACGGCGCTTGTCAACCGCTGCCCCGGGCTTCGAGGCGCGCATTAGAGCTCTGGAAATCGAGTTGGGCGCCCGCACCGATCGTAGCGAAGTCGGTTTCCTGCGTGACCTAGTCGTCCGTGACATTGCCTCCCTTCAGGACATGCTCGCGGACATTTCCCCAAAAGCCCTCTCGGAAGCGGTAAGCCTTCTTGAGAGAGCCGACTCGGTTTTTCTGATCGGCCAGCTGCGTTCAGCGCCCGTAGTTGAATTCCTTCGCTACATATTGACCATGCTGGGCAAGCGTTGCGTGTTGCTCGACGCAGGCGGCGGACTTGCTACGCACATCGCGCGTACGATCCGCAAGAAGGACGTTCTCCTGGCGGTGTCGTTCCGCTTTTACGCAAACGAGGTCGTCAACGTTGTGGAAGAAGCCGGGCGCAATGGGGTTCCCATCATTGCGATGTCAGACAGCACGCTGTCGCCGCTGGCTAAAAACGCTCGCGTTCTGTTCGCGGTTCCAGAGCATGAATACACGTTTTCGCGCTCACTCGCCGCTCCGATGTGCCTTGCACAGGCTTTGACGGTAGCGCTGGCAGCGCGACTACAGAAAAACGACGTCAATCCGCGGATTCCAACGGTTACCGGCAAGTAGAATAACTCGGGCTGGCCCAAGCTTAAGGTACTCGTCACACTCTCAAAAAACCAGTCGTCGGTCGGTTACAGGGGTAGCTCGCACCATGTCGGGCGTTGGATGGCGGGCACGTGGGCGGGATGTGATGGTTTGCGGTTGCCCCGTCAGGGCGGCCGTTTCAATCGCGACCAGTGCGCGCAGGTCCGCCAGCCCCTCCTCGCCATCGGCCTCGGGCGGCGTTCCAGCCTTGATGCAATCTGAAAAATACTCCACCTGCGCGCCAAAATGGTCGATTTGCGGAAACTGCGTTTCGCTGACCTCGCCGTCGCGGCGCAGACGTAGTTTTGTTGCGGTCTCGAACCTGAAGCCGGGATCGAGTTCAAGATCGCCCGCCGTCCCGACGACCCTATAATTGTCGACGGCGGCCGCCCCGAAGCTGGCGACGAATTGCGCCAAACCGCCCGAAGGGAAACGCAGCATAGCTGCGACGGACGCTTCCACCTCGCGAAAGCGCGAGTCATCGTTCGGTCGGTGCGCCATCGCCATGGCCTCGATCGGCTCTTCAGCAAAGATGTGACGAGCCGCGTTGACGCAATAGACTCCGACATCCTGGAGCGGTCCGCCCCAACTCGCAGCTTTCAGTCTGTGGTTCTCTGGTGGCGCCTGAAAACTGAACACCGATTGAAAGAAGAGCGGCCGGCCGATCGCGTCGTTGCGGATGTGCTCAAGGACCGCGACAGTTCCGGGCTCGTTGTGGAGCCTGTAGGCGGTCATCAGAAACACGCCGGCTTCGCGCGCAGCGGCAATCATGGCGAGTGCATCTTGTTCGTTGGTAGCCAGCGGCTTCTCGACCAAGACGTGCTTGCCGGCACGAGCCGCCCGAACGGCGTAGTCAGCATGCAAGTGGTTCGGCAGAGCGATATACACCGCATCGACGTCAGAGCCCTTCAAAAGGGCATCGTATCCGTCATAGCCGACAATCTGGCCAATACCATGGAACTCCGCCAACCGCGAGGCCTTGTCCGGATTGCCCGTCACAATTGCGGTAACCTTCGAGTTTGTGGACTGTCCGACTCCCGGCAAGAAGGCTTGTTGCGAAATCCAGCCCGCGCCGACGACTGCGTACTTGATCATCATTTCCTCTCCCACGACTCGCGTTGCAACCACGTTCGCCAGCTATCAATCAGTCGTACAGCGAGGGACGTGGCCCATATCTCAAAGGAGCCACACCATTTCCGGCGAGAGCCTCAGCGACTTGCTCTGCGATGGCCGAGGCAACATAGCCGTCCCATGCGCTCGCCCCGACCGACGCTCCGGTCTTCACAGCGCAGACCCAATCAGCCATCTGCCTGCGGTACGCCTCTTCGAACCTCGGCACCCAGTTATCCGGATACGAATGCCCACCAGCTCTGTCTCTGTTCAACAGCGTCAGCGATGCCGGAGCCAGCGCTATCGTGCCCTGCCGACCGACCAACTCGACATGGACGTGATAGCCATAGCTGGCGTTCACGAAAACCTCAGTCGAAACGATCTCGTTTTTGTCGGTCTTCATCGTGATCATGAGGGGTTCGCCGCCCGGCCCAGCCTCCACATGCGCAGAAACCATCTCCGATGCCAACAGCCAACGGCTGATGTCGATCTCGTGGACGAAAGAATTCGTGATGGCCATCGAACCATTGAACCACTCCGGCGCGCGAACGTTTCGGTGCACGTTGTGCAACAACACGGCTCCGCCCAATTCACCGGTGTCTTTCATGCGCTTGATCTCCCGATAGCCAGGGTCAAACCGGCGCATGTATCCAACCTGGATGAGCCTGCGCCCCAGAGCGACTTCCGCCTGCACCACGTCTAGCGCATCAGCTGCCGAAGACGCCAAAGGCTTTTCGCAGAGAACAGGCTTCCCCGCCTCGATGCAGGCTCGTGTTAGGGCCGCATGTGTGGCGTCGGGAGACGCAATCACGACCGCGTCGATCCGATCCGACGCGATCAACGCTTGAGGATCCGAAAAGACCGTTGCTCCAGAGGCCACTGCCTGCGCCCGAGCCGCGTCGGCATCGAAAATTCCAGCAAGATGAGCACCGGGAGTTTCGCGTCGGAGTATCCGAGCATGCTCGGCGCCCATGACACCTGTCCCGATGACTCCGATCCCGATGCTCATTTCACCTCCCATCCCGACTTCGCACCAGGGTGAACCCGCCCGAGCAGGGCAAGACCTGAGCGCGTCTTCGAGTACGGCGACATCCGATCCTTACGGTTCATTGCACGACCTCGTATCCGGCAGACGCCATCAAGCGCATCAGCGCCGCGTGTCCTTTCTTGGCCATTTCGAGCGGCGGACTGATCTTCGGATCCTGCTCCGCCTCGACGACGAACCACCCCTCGTAGCCGTAGGACGCGAGGCGGGCGATGATCGCGGCGAAGTCGAGCGAGCCGTCACCCGGCACGGTAAACGCCCCTTTCACCACCGCGTCGAGGAAGCTCTCCCGTTTCCGGTCGAGCCTGTCGACGACGCTGCTGCGGACGTCTTTGGTATGCACATGGCTGATGCGGGAATGATGCCTGTCGATGACACGTAAAACGTTGCCGCCGGCAAACGCCATGTGGCCAGCATCGAACAACAGCGGTAACGCCTCACCAGAATTTGCCATGAGCAGGTCGAGTTCAGCTTCGGTCTCGATCGCCGCAGCCATGTGGTGATGGTAAGCGATCGGCATTCCCTGTCCGGCACACCACTCGGCGAACACCGTCATCTTGCGTCCGTAGGCCGTAATCTCCTCGTCCGAAAGCCTGGGTTTGGTATCGAGCGGCGCGGCGCGAATGCCCTGGATCGAACGCGCAGTTTCGCCGTAGACGATGCAGGGCGCCTTGGCCGCAATGAAAAAATCCATCTGGGCGCGAATGCGATCCTTTTCCCGCTCGATGTCACCGTCGAGCAGAAGGCCGGAGAACCAGCCGCCGCATACGGAAATGCCAAATCGAGCGAGTATCGGGCCGAGTTCCTCCATATTCATGGGGAAGCGCCGTCCGGTCTCCATCCCCGTAAAACCGGCAACGCTCGCCTGGCGCAAACACTCCTCCAGACTCACGTCATCGGACAGCTCTGCAAGATCGTCGTTCCACCAGGCTATGGGGGCAATTCCAAGTTTCGCTTTCATGTCTCATCACACTCCGATGCGCTGCTTCGCGCGGATCTCGTCTTGCTGCCTGCGCGCGCTTCGAACCGTCTCGCGCGACGATATTTGGGGAACGCCGACGTCCCAGTCGGCATCGCCAGGAACCCACGAATAGGCATCAGAGACGATCGAAAGCACCGTGGTGCGGTCGTTGCCTTTGGCCCATTCGAGCGCGGCAACAAGGTCGGCGAGGCTCTCGCAATGCCGCGCAGCCGCCCCCATCGACTCGGCGTGCTTGGCAAAATCGACGTGAAGGGGATTGTCGCGATTCTGAACGCGACAATCGGTCAACAAATTGTTGAAGCCTGGCACGCCTTTGAATTGTTGCAACCGGTTGATCACCGCAAACCCGCCATTGTCACAGACCACAACGATCATCTTGTGACCGCTCAGGACCGTCGAGTAGATGTCGGAGTTCATCATCAGATAGGTACCGTCGCCGACCATCACGATCGGCGTGCCGCCGAGTCCGCCGGGCCCGGAATTGGCCATCGCATGGCCCCAACCGGCCGCGACCTCGTAGCCCATGCAAGAGAAGCCGAACTCGAGGTCAAAGGTGTTCGGTGCCTTGACGCGCCAGCCCTTTGCCACTTCGCCAGGCAGGCCCCCGGCGGCTGAAATCAAGGTGTCTTTCTCGCCGGCAGACGCATTCACTGCCTGGACGATTTGCGCGTAGGTCGGCACCGGAGCGTTGCTGGGGGCCTGCAGTGACTCGAGCAGCACGTCCCATTCCCTGAAGAGCATCTGAGCACGCGCCATGTGGGCGGGGTCGACGCGCCACGCGCCGAGCGCCGCATCGAGTTCTTCAATCGTCTCCCGCGCGTCGCCCACCACCGCCAGCGCACGATGCTTCACCGCATCGAACCTGGCCGCGTTGATCGAGATGAAACGCGCATCCGCGCTGAAGGCGGTCCATGATCCTGTCGTAAAATCCTGAAGGCGCGTCCCCACCGCAAGGATCACGTCGGCTTCGGCTGCGAGTGCATTCGCTGAGGTTGAGCCGATAATTCCGATCGGCCCCGCATGGGCCGGGTGATAGTGGGTCACCGCGCCCTTGCCGGCGATCGTCTCCACAATAGGAATTCCACGCTTCACCGCAAAATCTGCGACGACGTTTCCCGCCAGCGAGTAGCGCACGCCACCGCCGGAGATGAGGATCGGCCTCTTCGCGGTCTTGAGCAGCGTGGCTGCTTCCGCGAGTTTCTGACGATCGGAGCGCGGACGCGGAATGGCCCAGGTTCGGGGCTCGAAGAAGACCTCGGGATAGTCGAAGGCCACCTCCTGTGTGTCCTGTGGGAGTGCGAGGAATGCCGGGCCGCAGTCGGCCGGATCGAGCATGGCGGCCACGGCCTGCGGGAGCGAAGAGATGATCTGCGCGGGATGAGTGATCCGATCCCAATAGCGCGTGACCGCCTTGAAAGCGTCGTTCACAGTGACGGTCGGGTCACCAAAATGCTCGACCTGCTGGAGAACCGGATCCGGCAGCCGATTGGTGAACGTATCGCCAGCGATGAGAAGGAGGGGCAAGCGATTTGCGTGAGCCGTTCCCGCCGCCGTTACCATGTTCAGAGCTCCGGGGCCGATGGACGACGTCGCTACCATGATTTGCCGCCGAAGCTTGCCCTTGGCGAAACCGATAGCCGCCAACGCCATCGACTGCTCGTTCTGTCCGCGCCAGGTGGGCAGACGATCCTGCACTGCCTCCAGGGCCTCGGACAGGCAGGTCACGTTCCCATGACCAAAAATACCGAAGACGCCGGCGAACAGGGGCACGCGAACTCCGTCGATTTCTGTGAACTGTTGAGTCAGCCATCGCACCAGGGCCTGGGCCATGGTGAGGCGGATCGTGGCGCCGGTCATGTGGTCTCCTCCCTCGACGGTTTGTCAGGGAAGATAACCTCTTGCATTGAATATTGACAATGACATTTTTCCGCAACAATTATTGCGGAAGACGTCTTCCGTTCAGAACGTGCTCGATTTTTTCGTAGGTCGCCTCAGCTCCGACCTCGTCGTGAACAGGGATTTCCGACATGAACAAGCCGAAGCTTCGCATTGGCCTCATCGGTAGCGGATTCATGGGCAAGACCCACGCTTTCGGCTACTCCATCGCCGCGCGTGTCTTCGACCTCCCGTTCGAGCTGGAACTGCATACGATCGCGGATATCAGCGACGAGGCAGCCGCGAAAGCAGCCTCGGCCCTCGGCTTCGCGCGCGCGACCTCGGACTGGCGCTCGCTCGTGGCGGACCCAGGTATCGACGTCGTGAACATCACCACGCCCAACGCACTCCACAAGGAAATGGCCCTGGCTGCGATTGCCGGGCGCAAACATGTGTATTGCGAAAAGCCGCTGGCGCCGCTCGCGACAGACGCCCGCGACATGGCCGAGGCAGCCGAAGCGGCCGGCGTCAAGACGCAGGTCGGCTTCAACTATCTTTGCAACCCCATGCTGGGTCTCGCACGCAACATGATCGCGGCCGGGGAACTCGGCGAGATACGCGGCTACCGCGGGGTCCACGCCGAAGACTACATGGCCGACGCCACTGGTCCGTTCACTTTCCGGCACGACCCGGTGGGCGGCGGCGCGCTGGCCGACATTGGCAGCCACGCCCTAGCCACCGCCGAATTCCTGTTGAGTCCAGCCGCCGGACCGATCACTCGCGTCATGGGCGATTGCGTCACGATGATCGGGGAACGTCCGGATGGCAAGGGCGGCCGGAGGCGCGTCGAGGTCGACGACGTCGGCCGAGCTTTCTTCCGTTGCGCCAACGGCACCTCCGGCTCGATCGAGGCGAATTGGATTGCGACAGGGCGGAAGATGCAACACGACTTCGAGGTTTATGGAAGCAGAGGCGCCCTCGCCTTCAGCCAGGAACGATTCAACGAGTTGCATTTTTTCTCGACCGATGATCACCGTGGCCGTCAGGGATTCCGCCGGATCGAGGCAGGCCCTGACCATCGACCATACGGCCTGTTCTGCGTTGCGCCCGGCCACCAGCTTGGCTTCAACGACCTGAAGGCGATCGAAGCCGCGGGCTACCTTGACGCTATCGCTGGACGCCGGCCGGAGCCATTCAACTTCCGCGCTGGCCTGCGCATTCAAACGCTCGTCGAGACCATTCACGCATCGAATCGCGCTGGAATGTGGAAGGAGGTTCCTTGAGCATTCCTCCTTTGACAATCGTATTGCAGTGAGATCCCGGAGCGCCCCTCAGGCCGCGACCGGGGTTCGTCCGCGCTCGAAGACGAAGTCACGATATCCCGCCTGCGCGACCGCGGCGCAATAGTCCCGATACTTCGGAAATCCGCCCGTGAAGAGCGTGAGTCCGAGCGGCTTATCCTTGACGTTGGCACCGAGATACCAGGTCTTCGCCTTGTTGAGCAGCGAGCGCTGCGCGATCCTGACGACGAGCTCCATCCATCCATCTTCCGCAGCTTTGGACGGTTCGACGGTGGCGAGGTCGTGATCGGCCATGTGTGTGATCAGGTTCGCGATCCAGTCGACGTCGTTCTCGCTGATCCTGACGATGTTGGCCAGCGCAGCCGGGCCGTTCGGCCCGGTGGTCATGAACAGGTTCGGGAAACCTTCCATCATCAGGCCGAGATAGGACCTCGCACCGTGCTTCCATTTATCGTTGACCTTGCCGCCGCCGCGGCCGACGACATCGAAGGCCGTCAGCGCGCCGGTGAGCCCATCATAGCCGGTCGCGAGAATCAGCATGTCGAGCTCGGTTTCGCCCGTCTCGGTCCGTACGCCCTTCTCGGTGATTTCGAGAATGGGATCGGCGACGCAGTCCATCAAGCGGACGTTGGGCAGATTGAACGTCTCGTAATACTCGGTATCGAGGCACGGCCGGCGCGCGAAGATGGGATAGCCGCGCGGCTTGAGCTTTTCCGCCGTGACGGGATCCTTGACGACCTCGTTGACCTTGCCCCGCACGAATTCGGCAACATGCTCGTTGGCCTCTTCATTGCTCAGCAGATCCGTGAAAGTCCCGAGCATTGCAAGGCCGCCGGCCTTCCAGGCGTCTTCCATGAGCTCGCGACGTCGCACCGGCGTCACGCTGAAGAAGGCGCGGGTGGTCCAGGGACGCACGCCGCCGTTCGGGCTGTTGCGGGCAGCCTCGCGAAGGCCAGCGTAATTGCGCTTGACCTCGGCGACATAGTCCGGCTCCAGCTTCTGGTTGCGCATCGGCATGGTAAAACTTGGCGTGCGCTGGAAGACGAAGAGCTCGCCGGCCTTCCGGCCAACTTCCTGGACGATCTGGATGCCGCTCGATCCAGTGCCGATCACGCCGACGCGCTTGCCGGCGAAGCTCACCGAATGATGCGGCCACTTGCCGGCGCGCAGCAGCTCGCCCTTGTAGCGCGCAATGCCCGGGATCTGGGGATCCATGGGGACCGACAGCGGTCCGGTGGCCATCACGCAGTAGGTTGCCTCGACCGTCTCGCCGCGATCAGTCGTGACCTTCCAGAGCTTGCGCGTCCCGTCCCAGACGGCGCTGGTGACGCGGGTGTTGAATTGATAGTGCTTGCGCAGATCGAGCCGGTCGGCCACGAAGTTGAAATAGGCGAGAAGTTCCGGCTGGGACGCGAATTCCTCTGACCACGTCCATTCCTGCTCGATCTCGGGAGAGAACGAATAGCTGTAGTCAACGCTCGGAAGGTCAACCCGCGCGCCCGGGTAGCGATTCCAGTACCACACGCCCCCGACGTTGCCCCCCGCCTCGAATGCCGCGAGCTTGAGGCCCATTTCCCGGAATTTGTACACGGCATACAAACCGCCGAAACCGGCGCCCACGACGACGACGTCAAGGCGTTGTGCACCCATCTCAGAGCTGCTCATCTCGGGCATTTCCTCGCTTGCATCATTGATTCCGGTTGGCGCGGCGATCGACGATGTGCCACATGCGAAAGCATTTGCGCTGGATCGCGGCCTCGCTTTGCAAAACATCTCATGAGTTCTGCAGCACCACTACCGCTTTGACGGCGTGTGGGTTCAGTTTCACATCTATGAAAGAGAACGAGCGTGTCACGAGACCCGTCCAGGGCGTCAAAGGTCATGCCCTGCCGAGACGCACCAGCAATCACCGCACATCGTCTCGTCATCAATCGCTCGTGGTGCTCGCATCGCCGGCGTCGCCGAACGCGGTCCAGCCGCCGTCGACATAGAGGATCGACCCGTTGATGTAGGATGCCTCCGGCGAGGCCAGGAAATAGGCAGCCTTCGCAACCTCCGCCGGCTCGCCGAAGCGGCCGAGCGGAATGCGGCGCCGGATCCTCGCGCCGTCGATACGGCCCGACGCCCGCAATGCGGCCACGCCCGGCGTGTTGATATAGCCCGGCGCAATGGTGGCGGTGCGCAACCCGGCAGGACCAAGTTCAGCCGCCATGCATCGTGTCAGAATGTCGATGGCTGCCTTCGAAGCGCCGTAGGCGTGGCGCGGCGCGAACGGCAGGAACGTGTTGATCGAACCGAGATTGAGAATGACGCCGCCGCCACTCATCAGCCTGATCGCCTCGCGGGCGCAGAGAAATGCGCCAACTACATTCACGTCAAGAACCTCGTCGAAATCCGCCACGGATTGATCGAGCGCCGGCACGAAACGATCGGCCACCGCCGCATCGTTGACCAGCACGTCGATGCGGCCAAAGCGCTGCCTGATCGCGGCAAACAGCGCCAGCACGTCCTGCTCCGACGAGACGTCCAGGGCGAAGGCCATGTGTTTCGTGCCGAGCGCGCGCACCAGGTTGGCGGCGCGATCGCCATCCATGTCTGCGACGACCACGGTATCGCCGCCGGAGGCAAATTTCCGAGCGATCGCCTCGCCGATGCCGTTGGCGCCGCCGGTCACCAGCACGATGCGCTCCCGCGAAGGCCGCTCGGGTCTCGCCAGTTCGGCGTCCGGCGTTCCGTTAACCGGTGGATACGCATCGCCCGGCTGATTGAAGGATTGCCAGCCGCCATCGACGGCGAGAACCGCCCCCGTCACATAGCCTGCCTCCGGCGAGGCGAGGAAGCGCGCCACAGCAGCGATCTCGTCCCGCCGCCCCATGCGCCCGAGCGGAATGCGCCGCCGAACCAGATCGAGATTCGCCTTGCCTGAGCGCTCAAGCTCCGCGACCATCGGAGTGCGGACATAGCCCGGTGCAATCGCCACGACGCGAATGCCATGCTTCGCCCATTCGCAGGCTAGCGACCGCGTCGCCGAGATCAATCCTGCCTTGGACGCCGCATAGGCGTTGCGCTTCGGATTACCGAGCACACCCGCCAGCGACGCAACGTTCACGATGACACCACCGACCTCCATCATGCGCCTCGCCACCTCGCGCGCGAGTACGAACGGGCCGCGCAGGTTGACGCTCAATGCCTTGCGGAACGAGGCGACGTCCGTGTCGACGGTCGCCGCCATGGTTGGTCCAAGTGCTGCGTTGTTGACGAGGACGTCGACCTGTCCAAATCGTTGCTCGATCGCAGCGACGAGACCCACGACTTCGTCTTCGGAAGCAACGTCGCAGTAGAACGCCGCATGCTCGCCGCCGAGCGAAGCCGTGATGTTGACGACGTCGGTACCCGGCAGGTCGACGGCCACGATGATATCGCCGTCACGATGGAACGCTTCGAGCAGCGCACGGCCAACGCCGCCGGCCGCTCCGGTGATGACGACAACGCGCCTCCGCTTTTCCATGATTGTCTTCCCTCGCCGCGACGGCCTACGTCTTACGTACGGCGCGCTTCGGCCAAAATTTCATGGATGGGATCGTTGGGGTGCGGCGCGCCGATCGGCATGCGCGGGCCAAAACGCACCTCCTCGCTCTCGGTCGGCACCGCCTGCTCCTCGAGCCAGTCGAACGCCACGATGCGCCGCGCCACGCGCCACTCGCCGCCGCGCTTCTCGAAGAGATCGCAATAGCGCCCGGCTATGAAAAACTGCCGCACGACTCCGTCCTTGCCTGGACCACGCTGCAAGGCAAGGAAATAGGTCTCCACCGCGGCACGCGTCGGCCCGACGAGCTCAATCAGGATGTTGCCGACCTGATGGACGTTGCGCGCGCCGCTCTTGAACACCTCGCGGGCCCAGAGAAAGAACCCCTCGACCGGTCCGGAATAGACGCCGTGCCGATCGGTCGCGTCGGGCCAATAGGAGCTGCGCAGCGTGGCTTCATCGGCCCGGTCGATGCCCCGGCAGTAGCGGTAAATGCAGTCGCGGATCGCCTCCCGGTCCAAGAACTCGGTCAGCTTTGCTTCGTCAGCCATCTATCCCTCTTCTTAACAACCAGTCGTCAATCGCGAGACGCGGCGCTGCGTGGCACCAGCAACGCGTCCAGCGGCATGACGCCCTCGCCGCGCGGCATCACCAGAACCGGGTTGAGATCGATGCTTTCGATCACGTCGGCATTGTCGGCCGCGAATTGCGAAAGCCGCGACAGCATCGCCGCCAGCGCATCGACGTCGGCCGGCGGCGCACCGCGCACGCCTTCCAGCACGGCAAAGCCGCGAATCTCGCGGATCATCCGCTGCGCCTCGGCGACATCGAACGGCGCGACGCGGAAGGTCACATCCTTGAGCACCTCAACAAGGACGCCGCCGAGCCCGAACATCACCACAGGACCGAAGGACGGATCCCGCACCACGCCGACAATGGTCTCCACGCCTCCCCTGATCATCGGTGAGACGATGACGCCCTCGATCCGCGCGTCGGGCCGCTTGTGACGGGCGTTGGACAGGATGGTGCGGGCTGCTTCGCGAGCCTGCGCCTCGTCGCGCGGACCGACGATCACACCACCGATCTCGGTCTTGTGCGCGATGTCCGGCGAGCAGATCTTTACCACCACCGGGAAGCCGATCGCGGTGGCGGCCGCGCCGGCATCCTCATCCGGTCGCACCAGCGCTTCTTTCGGAAATGCAATACCGGCCGCCTGCAACAGCGATTTCGCTTCGTGCTCGCTGAGCGCGCCGTCCGGCGGCGCGATGCGCGAGCCGGCTGTCAGAGCCGTGCGCGCCTGCTTCGCCGCGTCGAAGCTGCGGCGAAACCAGACCAGCGCCGCCAACGCGTTCACGAGCGCCGAGCCATCCTCGAAGATCAGGAAGCCGTCGTCCTCATAGGTGCGGACGATCTCCGGCGGCGCGGACATCGAGAGCGCAAGTATCCGACCTTGATGTCCGGCCGTCGCAGTCCGCAGCGCCTGGCGCAGCGAGGCCGAAAAGGTGGGGCTCGCCGGTCCACTGCCGAAAATGCCGGCGAAGAGGTGATAGTCGCCCTTCTCCAGCATCGCGGCAATGTAGCTCGTCATCAGCGGGAGGTCCGTGAGCGCCTGCGCCGTCGCGTCCACCGGATTGCGCGGCGATGCGTAGGGCAGCATGGCCTTCAGCTCGTCCTGCGCCGCCTCGGGCATTGGCGCGACGTCGAGCCCGCACGCCGATGCGTCGTCGGCCATCTGAATGCCGAAGCCGCCGGACAGCGTGAAGATGCCGAACCTGTTGCCCGCGGGATAAAGCCCCCGCGCGCAGGCATAGGTCGCGTCCAGGTGCTCAGCGGTGGTCCGCGCGCGATAGGCGCCATATTGCCGCAACACCGCATCGAACACGGCATCCGATCCCGCCAGCGCCGCGGTGTGCGAACTCACCGCCTGGGCGCCGACATCGGAGCGGCCGACCTTCAGGAAGACAATCGCCTTTTCTTTCGCCCGCGCAACCTCCAGTGCCTCGATGAACGTATCGCGATCGCGAATGCCTTCCGCATAGGCCATTACGACCCCGACGTCGGGCTGGTCGATAACCCAACGCAGCGCTTCCGCAACGTCGATATCGCACTCGTTCCCGGTGGTGATCCATTGTCCGATGCCGAGGCTGCGCTGGCGCGCCAAGTGGGCAATGTGGGATCCATAAGCTCCGCTTTGCGAGACGACGGCGATCGGACCGGGCTCGACGAACGCGGCATCGAGGATCGCCGAGAATGTTCCGTAGTAGCCGATGCCGGCGTTGAACAGTCCAAGGCAATTCGGGCCGAGCACGCGCATGCCGCTCTCCCGGGCAATGCCGGCGATCTGGTCCTGCGCGAGACGTCCCTGCTCGCTTGCTTCGGCAAATCCGGCTGAGAACACCACCGCCGCCTTGACCTTGCGATCCGCGCAGTCTCTCAGCGCCTGGACCGTGCCCTGCGCCGGCACTGCGAGGATGGCGACGTCAGGTATCTCCGGAAGCGCCGCAACTGAGTCGTAGGACTTGATGCCCTGGACGGTGTCCCGCTTTGGATTGACCGGATAGACCGCGCCCTCGAAACCGCCCTCGCGCAGATAGCGCAAGGGACGCCCGCCAATGCGCGTAACATCATCAGATGCGCCGATCAGGGCGATGGATCGCGGCTTGAACAGAGGATCGAGCGAGGCTGGTTGATGGCGCATCAAGGCGAGTTCTCAACTGGGAGGGGTTGGCTGGAGTCCGAATTGCGCTTCCGGCAGGCCGGTCGCGCCGAGGCCGTCGATCGCGAACAGAAAGCCGCCGTCCGGATGCCGCGAGACGGCGCGTCCCGATCCTGAATCCTTGATCGAGGTCACGTAGAGCGTCGACAGTTCGGGACCGCCGAAGGCGACCGATGAGGGCAAGTCGGTCGGCGCGTCGATGAGACGATCGAGCTTCCCTTGGGGGGTGAAGCGGGCAATCTTGCCCACCTGCACGAGCGCAACCCAGAGACAACCGTCGCAATCGACCGTCGCCCCGTCCGGCCCCGACTGATATGGCCCGGTGTCGATGACGATCCGCGGTTCCGGATCGAACGCCTCGCCGGGCCAATAACTATAGGCGCGGATCGCGCGGTCGAGGCTGTCGGCGAAATACATCATGCGGCCGTCGGGGCTGAAGCAGAGCGCATTCGAAATACGAATGCCGTGGGCGAGCACCGTGTGTGCACCACCGGCATCGATGCGAAAGAGCTGCCCCAGCGGCTCGGCGTGGACGCCCATAGTGCCGCAGAGAAACCGCCCCCAGCGATCGACCTTGCCGTCATTGAAGCGCAGGCGCGGATCGCACGGATCTGGGCGGAAGAGCGGTGTCAATTCGCCTGAGCCGAGATCGAACCGGTAGATGCCATCCGCGAGCGCTGCGACGAGGGTATCGCCTTGGCCGAGCCCGACCGAGCCGACCATGGACGGCGCATCCCAGTGCCGCGCGATCCCGCGCTCGGGTTCGTAGGCGTGGATTCGGCGCGAGACTCCGTCGACCCAATAGAGCCGCTGTCGCGTGACATCCCAGACCGGGCTTTCACCAAGCTGTGCGGCCGTCTTCGATATCCTGCTCACTTGCAGCGCCATCGAGCGATTTTCCAATACGTCCACTTCAATCATCTCGCGGGCACGCGAGCGGGCGACGGGCGGGTCGTGCCCGCCCGTCCCTGAGTTCACTGTGTCTTCAAGAGTTCGCAGGCGCTTTCCGATGCCGGGCGCCAGGCCTCCTCGGCAGGAATGGTCCCAGTGATCTCGTAGTAGTCGTAAGGATATTTCGACTCGGTCGACGTCTTGATGCGCGCGGCATAGAGCGGCCGCATCACCTGGCCGTCGGCACGGATGCTGACGTTCTTCATCTCGAAGTCGTTGATTGGCGTGCTCTTCATCTGTCGCATCACGGCATCGCCCTCATCGGTCTGCGTCGCGGCAATCGCCTTGAGATAGTGCGTGACGGCGCTATAGGTGCTGGCCTGCGCCTCGTTCGGGACCCGGCCATTGAACGCCGCCTGGTAGCGCTTAGCGAAGGCGCGCGTCTCGTCGGTCATATCCCAGTAGAAGGGCGTCGTCAGGCGCACGTTCTGCAGCGGCTGCAGGCCGATGCTATGTGTCTGGTTGAGCATCAGCCCCAGCGGAACGAGCTGCTGCTTCTGCGTAAGCCCGAACTCCTGCGCCTGTTTCATGGCATTGGCGAAGTCCGAGCCCGAATTCGCCAGCGCGATGACCTTCGCGCCGCTCGATTGCGCCGTGAGCAGGAACGAGGAGAGGTCCGAGGAATTGAGCGGATGCAGGACGGAGCCCACAACCTTGCCGCCATCGGCCTTGATGAAGTTCGTGGTGTCGGCCTGCCAGGCTTTGCCGAACGAGTAGTCGACGGTGACAAAGAACCAGGTGTCGAGCCCTCGCGCCAACAGCGATTTCACCGTCGCCTTCGGCAGCGCGTAGGTGTCCATCGCCCATTGCGTCGTCATCGGCGAGCATTTCTCGTTGGTGAACACCGAGGCTGCTGTTCCCGCCAGGAGGTAAGGCTTCTTCCGGTTCTTCATGACGTCTTGCACGCCAAGCGCAATCGAGGACGCTGAGCAGCCGACGATCGCATCCACCCCCTCATTGTCCAGCCAACGCAAGGCAATGGAAACGCCGATGTCCGGCTTGTTCTGATCATCGGCCACGACGAGCTCGATCTTCTTGCCATTGACGGCACTGCCAAAATCGCTGATCGCGAGTCGCGCGGCCACGACCGAACCCGGCCCGCAATTGTCGGAGTAAGGACCGGTCTGGTCGTTCATGACGCCAATCTTGATGACGTCCCCGGAAATCGCCTGCGCCAAGACCGGTGACGCGGTAAACGCTATTGCACCCGATAGGATCGCCATGACGGCGAGATAGGCGGCCGACAGTCTCATTTCTTCCTCCCTATAGCCCGCGGATCTTCCCGGATCTTCTTCTTGTTGCGGGCGGCCAAAGATCATTTGATGCGCGCTCAAGAGAACGCGTAGGTAATCCCTCCATCGACGAACAACATGTCGCCGGTGATGAAGCTCGCCTCGTCGCTCGCAAGAAACACTGCTGCGTTCGCCACATCGCGTGGCTCACCGAGGCGCCCGATCGGCACACGCGCGCGGCGCCGCTCCCACGCCTCTTCGCTGACGACGAGATTGGCGCCGTCGGTCGGCGTCGGCCCCGGCGCGATCGCGTTGACGCGGATCCCGCGTGGCCCGAACTCAGCCGCGGCGGAGCGCGTCGCGCCCGCCACCGCGGCCTTCACCGCGCTGTACATCACGCCATTTGCCATCGCGAGCACAGCAGACGGCGATCCGATATTCACGATGGCTCCGCCGCCGGCTGCGGTCATTGGCGCGAGCACCGCCTGATAACCCCAGATCACGCCCTTCAGGCCGACATCGATCATTCGGCCGATCATCTCCTCGGTCTGCTGCTCCAGCGGACCGTAACGATTCCACATCGCGTTGTTGACCAGGATGGTCGGCGGACCAAACGCCTCGACAAGGCGATCGACCGCAGCAAAGACATCGGCCCGCGCGCCGGCATTGCCAACGATCGCGACGGCTTTGCCGCCATCTGCAACGATGGCGCGCGCCACGGCTTCCGCCACGTCCACCTTCAGGTCGAGTACCCCGACCGCAGCGCCCTCACGCGCGAACGCTTCCGCGATAGCGCGGCCGATGCCCCGCCCTCCGCCTGTGACGAGCGCCACGCGCCCCTGCAACCTGCCGCTTCCCACGACGCCCTCTCCAGCTCGGCCACTCTTTCGCGCCCTTGGCCTTGACTGGAGGCACCTTGTCATGCGCAGTTGGGGCAAACAAAATATAATTCATTTGTGAAGCCGACTTTCACATCCGTGAATTGTTAGCGGCGATGGGGATGCGAAACATGCAGGCGGCGGTAACGAAATCCGCAGCGATACCGGGTGGACCATCCACCGTGAAGTCAGCGCTACGCGCGCTGGAGATCCTTCAGTTCTTCATGAACGTTCGAGAACCGCGCGCGATGTCCGAGATTGGGCTCGCCCTCGGTTATCCGCCGTCGAGCACGACCGTTCTGCTCAAGACCCTCGTGAGCATGGGCTACCTGAATTACGACCGGCGCATGCGCGTGTACTTCCCGACGCCCAAGGTGACATCGCTTGGCGACTGGATTCCGCGGGCTCTGTTCGGCAACAGCCGGACGCTCGAGGCCATGCATGACGTCCACGCGGCCACCGGCGAAACCGTTTCGATCGGCACGACCAACGACGTCTACCTGCAATACGTCAAGATCGTGCAATCGATCCACCCGCTTCGCTTCCACGTCGACGAGGGAACGTTGCGACCACTGACTCAATCGGCATTGGGCTGGCTCCTGATGTCCACGATGTCGGACGAGAAGGTCGACAACATCATTCGCCGTGCGAACATCGCCACGCCCAACGCGCCGGATCGCGTGAAGCTTCCCGACATGATGAGTCGCATTCGACAGATCCGCGGAAAGGGATATTGCTCCGCCGAGAACATTCCCATTCAGGGCGGCGCGACGATCTGCGTCCTGTTACCCGTGACGATCCAGAATCAGCCCATGGTCATCGGCCTCGGCGGCGCCGCCGAGCGGATACGTCAGAATTTCAATCGCTACCTCACCGTCCTGCAGCGGGCGGCGAAGTCGGTCAAGATGGACGATCACCTCGACAAGCAGATCGACGTCGAATTCTGACGCAGCACTCAACCGGGAAGCCGCAGCACGGCCTTGGCGAGGATGTTGCGTTGAATCTCGTTGGAGCCGCCGAAAATCGCGGGCGAACGCGAGTCGAGGAAGAGATTCATCGCATCGATCTCGATATCCCCCGCGGCGAGATCGTCGGCAAGCCGCGCCTCTTCGCCGGCGACAGTGAGCATTTCTTCGGTGATCCGCTGGTAGAGCTCGGTCGTGAAGATCTTGAGAGCAGAAACATCGGCGCCGAGCTCTCCGCCGGCGCGCAAGACCTTTGCATAGCGCTCGAAGGCGGATCCGAGATCGTAGAGATCGAGTCGCAGGCGAGCGAAGCGCGACATGAACGCAGGATCTTCGAACGCCCCGCGAGCATCCGCAAGCCGCCGCAGGCGCTCGAGCGCATATTCAGGGCGCGTCGGCGCCCCCAGGAAGATGCGTTCGTGGCCAAGTACCGACTTCGCGACGGTCCAGCCTTCATTGACCTTGCCGACCAGGTTCTTCAATGGCACACGCACATTGTCGAAGAAGACCTCGCAAAAATCGGCCTCGCCACGCAGATTTTCAATTGGCCGGACGCGAACACCGGGCGAAGTCAGGTCGAGCAGCAGGACGGTGATGCCTTTCTGGCGCACCTTGGCATCACGTTCGGTACGAACGAGGACGAAGATCCAGTTGGCGCAATGGGCCAGCGTCGTCCATATCTTCTGCCCGTTGACCACGAACTCATCGCCATCCTGCACGGCCGATGTCTTCAGGCTTGCGAGATCGGATCCCGCATTGGGTTCGGAGTAACCCTGACACCAGACGTGCTCGCCGGACAGGATTCGCGGCAGGTAGTGGGCCTTCTGCTCTTCGGTGCCGTACTCGATGAGGAGTGGACCGACAAGCCCGATGCCATGATCCGGTATGCGCGGACAGCCGAGCCGTCCCCATTCCTCGACATAGATCATGTGCTTGGCCGCCGAGAGGCCCATGCCGCCATACTCCTGCGGCCAGGTGGGCGCCAGCCAGCCCTTGGCGGCCAGCGCATGATACCATTCGGCGACTTCGTTGAAGAGCGGGCGCTGCTTGCGCATATAGCGCAGATGGGCCGGGCAGTTCAGGTCGACCCACGCGCGAAACGCCGACCTGAACTCTTCGTCGGGAATGTCGTTCCAGTCGGACGCCATCAAAGCACGTCCTTGAAGACTGGGGTGCGCTTCTCCATGAAAGCCCGCATCGCCTCCTTGGAATCATCGTGCTGCGTCATCTCCACCGTGAGGTTCTGCTCGAAGCGATAGCCGTCCTTCAGGCCCATGGTTTCGACCGTATTGATCGCGCGCTTGGCGAGCTTGAGTGCCATCGGGCTCTTCTTTGCGATCTCGGCGGCCATCTTCATGGCCGCAGGCATCAGTTCTTCCCGAGGCACACAATCCTCAATGATCCCGCGGCGATAGAGTTCGGCCGCCGGCACCCGGTAGCCGGTCAGCACCATGCGGCGCGCGAGCGTATGAGGAATGATGCGCATCGTATGCCGCACCCCGCCCATCAACCCGACGTCGATCTCCGGCAGGCCGAACACTGCGTTCTCGGACGCCAGGATGATGTCCGAACAGAGCGCGAGGCCGAGGCCAGCGCCCAGCGCCGGACCGTTCACCGCGGCGATCACCGGTTTGTTGGATTCGATGATGCAGAACCCGACCTCGCGCGCCCGCCGCAGATGACGATACGTGTCGCCCGGCACCGCCCCGACCTTTCCGCGCGACTTGATGTCGGCTCCCGCCGAGAAGGTTTTTCCCGCACCAGTCAGCACGATCACCCGCACCGTCGGGGTCTCGTTCAATTCGTCGAAAGTCGAAATGAACTCCTCGACGAACTCCTTGGATTGCGCGTTCACCGGCGGCGCATCCATCGTCACGACCGCAATGTGATCCTTGATCTCGGTCTTGATCAGATTGTTGTCCATTAGGTCCTCCCGCGGCCATAGCCGCTTTCGCGTTCGACAAACTCCAGGCGCAGTTGTTCAGGCTGTCCCAGCATGGCATTGAGATTGATGGCGCGCTTCAGATAGAGGCCGATGTCGCATTCATCGGTGTACCCCATGGCGCCATGAAGATGCACCGCGCGCCGGCAAATCGAGAATGCGGCTTCGCCCGCCCGCGCCTTGGCCGCCAACACGGCAAGCTCCGCCGTATCGTCATCGTCCCCCTGCAACGCATCTATGGCGTTGACCACGGCGGCGGCCGCAAGTTGCGCTTCGATCCACATGTCGACCAGGCGGTGCTGGATAGCCTGAAAGCTGCCAATCGGCTTGCTGAACTGCACGCGGTCGCTTGCATAGGCGATGGTGAGCTCGAGCGCTTTCGACGCGACGCCAGTCAGCTCGGCCGCGAGCGCCAGCCGCGTATGCAGGATCGCCTGACGGAGCAGATCCTGGGATCGGTTAGCGCGCGACAGCATGCGATCCGCCGGCACCGCGCAATCGGAAAATGAGACCGTTGCAATCGCACCGCCATCAACTCCGGCCTGTTCCGATATCGTCACTCCGTCCGCATCCGCGGCGACACTCAGGAGTATGACGCCGTCGGCGTCCTGGGCGACCACAAGGAAATCCGTTGCGGCACGCGCAGCCTCGACGAAGCGCGTTTCGCCTGACAACGCTACGCCGCCATCGACGTTGCGTGCGACAATCGGCTTCGCACCGGGCGTCCATGCCGGCACCGCGACAATCTCGCCGCCGGCCACTCCGGCTGCCAGGCGGCTGCGCTCTGCGCCCGGCGAAGCGCCGCCAAGCAGCGTCGCAGCAAAGACGGAAGCCGTGCCAGTCGGTTCGGCGATCAACGCGCGCCCCAGCGCCTCGCTCAGAACCGCCTGCTCGCGCAACCCGAGACCCGCGCCGCCGCATTCTTCCGGCAGCAACAGCCCGATCCAGCCGGCTTCCGCCATTGCGGACCAGATCAGCGGATCCATGGTCCCGCCGCGCCCGCGTTTCTCGCGCAGGGCCTTTGCACCTGGAAAACGCGCAGCAAAGCCGGTGACGCTGTCTCGCAGCATCACGAGAGTACCGTCGGGATCGTCCAGCAACAGTTCGGGCATGGTCTCTGCTTTTCGGTGACGCCAGCGCCGACGTCAGGTCGGCAATGCATGGTCTTTGAACAGTTCGCGCAGCTTGGTCTTCTGCAGCTTTCCGGTCGCGGTGTGCGGCAGCTCGTTCACGAAGACGACATCGTCGGGCAGCCACCATTTCGCGACACGGCCGGACATGTAGTCCAGGATGTCCTCGCGTGCAGGATCGGTGTCCGGCCTTCGGACCACGACCAAGAGCGGCCGCTCCTGCCATTTCGGATGCGGCAGTCCGATGACCGCCGCCTCCTGCACGGCCGGATGGGCGATCGCGACATTCTCGAGGTCGATCGACGATATCCACTCGCCGCCGGATTTGATCACATCTTTCGAGCGATCCGTGATCTGGATGTAACCGTCGGTGTCAATGGCGGCGACGTCTCCCGTCGCAAACCATCCCTCCGCATCCAGCACCGCCCCGCCCTCTCCCTTGAAATAGCCCGAGGCTACCCAGGGTCCGCGCACCATCAGGTTTCCGGCACTTGCGCCGTCATGCGGCAGCGGCGCTCCGTCTTCGCCTACGATCCCGAGCTCGACGCCGTAGATCGCGCGCCCCTGCTTGCACTGAACGGACACTTGGTCGCCGACCGGCAAATCGCGATGAACCGGCAGAAGATTGCCGATGGAGCCCAGCGGGCTTGTTTCGCTCATGCCCCAGGCATGGACAACGAAGGCGCCGAAGACACTGCGGAATTTTTCGATGATGCTGCGCGGCGCGGCGGATCCTCCGACGACCACACGCTCGAGCTTGATCGCGGAAAGATCGAGCTCTGGGTTTTCCTCGACGTAGTTGAAGAAGCCGAGCCACACGGTCGGCACCCCCAGCGAGAAATTGCAGTCTTCCTGCGCCGCGAGGTTGAAGATGCTCTTGCCATCCAAGGTTGGACCGGGCAGCACGACCTTGGCCCCGCACATCGCTGCCGCGTAGGGAATCCCCCATGCGTTGACGTGAAACAGCGGAACAACGAGAAGAACGCTGTCGCCGCTGGACAGCTTGAGACCATCATTCGCGCAGGCGACAAACGAATGCAGGATGGTCGAGCGGTGACTGTAGAGCACCCCCTTGGGGTTGCCGGTCGTGCCGGATGTATAGCAGAGCGACGATGCTGTTCGCTCGTCAAGCACCGGCCAAGTCAGGATGTCGTCTTCCGCATCGACGAGCGTCTCATAACAGAGGCAGCCCGGAATCTGGACCGGAAGGTGCGCGCTGTCCGTCATCGCCACCAGATGCTCGACGGTGACGAGATTGGAACGCAGCTTCTGAACGAGATCGGCGAAGGTGATGTCGAACAGCAGTACCCGATCTTCAGCGTGGTTGATGATGTAGTCGATCTGCTCGGGAAACAGGCGCGGATTCACGGTGTGCAGCACCGCGCCGATCCCGGATACGGCGAAATAGAGTTCCATGTGACGATGGGTGTTCCAGGCGAGCGTCGCGACGCGATCGCCCGGCCTGACGCCGAGTTTGATCAGCGCCTTTGCGAGCTTTGCCGCGCGGGACCGCAATCCGGCATAGTTGCTGCGATGGATCGTCCCCTCGCAGGTCTTGCTGACGATCTCCGTCCTGGGATGGAAACGCGCCGCGTGCTCGATCAGACTCGAGATCAGTAACGGTCGATCCTGCATCAATCCGAGCACCGAGCTTCCTCCGTAACCCCAGCTGCGGGCGGCCCTTGTTTGATCTTGCCGTCCTCTCCCGGACATTTCTTGGTGGAGGTGCACACTGTCAAACGAAACGATCCGCACGAAGGCGAATTTCACATCCTTGAAAATGCCGGGGCGACGATCGCATCGTCTTCGCCTGGAGTGTTCCCTGCGCCATCATGGTGTCAACCAGATTGCGGGAGCGAGGGAACGACAGGATGAGCGCGCTATTCAGCCCCGGACGTATCGGAGGGCTCGATCTCGACAACCGCATCGTCGTGTCACCGATGTGCCAGTACAGCGCCGTCAACGGCGTCGCCCAGTCGTGGCATCTCATTCACATCGGCAATCTCGTGCTGTCCGGTGCCGGGCTGGTCATCATGGAAGCGACCGCGGTGGAGGCTGTCGGCCGCGGAACGCACGGCTGCCTCGGCCTCTACACCGACGCGCAAGAAGCTGCGCTTGCGGCGCTCGTTGCGAACGTTCGCGGATTGTCGCGCGCCAGGCTCGGCCTCCAGTTGACGCATTGCGGCCGCAAGGCCTCGACGCGCACCATTCCCGAACGCTGGAGAGGCGAACCGCTTCCGCCCGAGGAAGGCGCCTGGACGCCCGTGGCACCGTCCGCACTTCCGTTTGACGCAGGCTGGGCAATTCCGGACGAACTCGATGACGAGGGCATCGATCGGCTGATCGGCATGTTCGCGGCTTCAGCGGAACGAGCGTCCCGCGCGGGATTTGATCTGATCGAGATCCACGGCGCTCACGGTTATCTCGTTCACAACTTCTTTTCGCCCATCGCCAACCGGCGGACGGATCAATGGGGTGGCTCGATCGAGAACAGGATCCGTTTTCCGGTCGAGATCGCTCGCGCCGTGCGGCGTGTATGGCCAAAAGAAAGAGCCCTCGGCTTCCGCATTAACAGCACCGACTGGCATCCCGACGGCGTGACGCTCGAGGATGCCGTGCTGCTTGCGCAGGGACTTGAGCGGGAGGGCGTTGATTACGTCGCAATGTCCGCCGGTAACATCGCGCCCGGCATCGCGATCCCGCCGGCATCCCCCGGCCATCAGGTTCCGTTTGCAACCGAAATCAAGCAGCGCACCGGCCTGACCGCGATGGCGGTCGGCATGATCGCGCGGCCGGATCAGGCCGAGGCGATCGTCGCCGAGGATCGGGCGGACTTCGTCGCGCTCGCACGCCCGATGCTCGACAATCCGCGCTGGGGTCTTCACGCCGCCGCAGTGCTCGGCGTCGATATCGACTATGCGCCTCAATACATCCGCGCGCGGCCGAATAACTGGCTCGGCTTTACCTATGTCCACCCCGACACAAGGCCGCCCGCAACGACACGCCAACTCGACCGGCCGCGAAGTGCGACCTGGGACCGTCCAAAGATCGGCTAACGGCAAAAGGACTATTTGCGAAGCCGCTCACAGGCTACCCTCACCCGACCATTTGCGATTGAGATTTGCCGCGATCAGATCAGAGGTCTTCGAGGAGACGCCATGAATGTTGTACGCGGCGGTCCTCTCTGCTGAACGCAAAATAGTAACCGCCGGCGCCGGGCTGGTCATGCGTTCGATCAATCGCGACGCCCGAACAGTGGCAATACAGCAGAGTGCCGACGCCACCGTGGCCAACAAAGAGCACATCGCCCGGTTGATTGCGAGCCAGGACGTGTTCGACCTCGCGGACGATGCGCAACTGGGCGTCAACCGCCCGCTCCCAGCCCCGAACGCTGATTTGAGGCTGCGCGAAAAACTGATCGGCGACCGCCTGAAACTCGTCCGGCATCAAGAAGCCCGTTGCCGATCGGTCATTCTCATGCATCGCCTCCCGCACCTCTACCTCGAGCTTCAGCTTCGCGGCGATGATCTCGGCTGTCTCGATCGCCTTCCGCTCGCCGCTGGAGATGATCTGCGTGGTGCGTGCGAGCTGCCTCGTAGCCGCGACTGCCTCCGTGCGGGCCCTCCCGATCTCACTCAGGCCCCACGATGGGACGGGGATCGCCGGATCAATGTTCACCTGGGGATGGGTCAGATAGCGTACGAAGCCCGTCATGAGCTAAGCATCGTTCTGCGTCGAGACCCGAAGGCCCGCGGCATCGAAGACGTGCACGTCCCGAGCTGCGGCAAAGAACGTAGCTCGTTCGCCCGGCATCGGGGTCTGCCTGCCGCGCACCTCGGCAACGAACAGCCTGTCGTCGGCGCGGCGCACATAAGCAAAGGAGGATTCGCCGAGCCGCTCGACCAGTTCGACGGCGCCTTCCACCGCGAAGGGACCGTCTTCCCCTCGTCCAAGATGCTCCGGACGGACGCCGACCGTCAGCGTGTCGCCGGTCTTCAATGAAGTTGCCGGCAAATCGAAGCTGCGAAAGCCGGGCCCGGCCACGCGCGCGCATCCGCCCTCGACACTGCCAACCTTGGCTTCGAAGAAATTCATCGCAGGCGAGCCGATGAAGCCGGCAACGAACAGATTGGCCGGCGCATAGTAAAGATCGAGCGGCCTGCCGACCTGCTCGATGCAGCCCTTGTTCATCACGACGATCCGGTCGGCGAGCGTCATCGCCTCGACCTGGTCGTGCGTGACATAGACGATCGTCGATTTCAGCAACCTGTGCAAATTAGCGATCTCGACGCGTGTCGAGACGCGCAAGGCCGCATCGAGATTGGAGAGCGGTTCGTCGAACAGGAAAACGGCGGGCTCGCGCACGATCGCGCGGCCGATCGCAACGCGCTGACGCTGACCGCCCGAGAGATCGCGCGGATAGCGCTCGAGCAACTCATCCAGCCGCAGCATTCGGGCCGCTTCCGCGACGCGCCTTTCGCGTTCGGCCGGCGGCACCCCTGTGAATTTCAGCCCGAACGTCATGTTCTTGCGCACGTTCATGTGCGGATAGAGCGCGTAGGACTGGAACACCATCGCGATGCCGCGCTCGGCGGGTGCGAGCGTATTGACGAGCTTGCTGGCGATATGGATATCGCCGCCCGACGCGCCGTCAAGGCCGGCAATCATCCGCAGAAGCGTCGACTTGCCGCAGCCTGAAGGGCCGACGAGAACGACGAATTCACCGTCTTCGATGCTCAGGTTGACGTCGTTGAGCACAGTCGTCGCGCCATAGCGCTTGTTGAGATGCTCGATGCGCAGATTGGCCATTCTGACAACCTATTTGACTGCGCCGGAGGTGAGGCCTGCGATGAGTTGGCGCGAGAGGACCACGTAGATTATGACGACCGGCAGGATCGCCATCGACAGCGCGGCGAGCACGGAATTCCAGTCGGTGATGTACTGGCCAAGAAACTGCTGCACCCCGAGCGTGACGGTATGGGTCGAGTCGCTCGACGTCAGGATCAGCGGAAACCAGAGGTCGTTCCAGATCGGCACGATGGTGAAGACGGCGACCGTCGCGATAGCCGGGCGCAGGAGCGGCGCGACCACCTCGAAAAAGATGCGGGTTTCCGGCACACCGTCGCAGCGCGCGGCGTCGCGCAAGTCCTTGGGGATCTGCTGGATGAACTCGCTCAATATGAAGATCGACATTGGCAGGCCCTGCGCAACGTAGACGAGGATCAGGGCCGTCAGCGTGTCGTTGAGGCCTGCGGACCGCATCATGTTGAGGATCGCGACGGAGCCAAGCCGGATCGGCACCATGATGCCGATCGACAGAAACAGTGCGAGCGCCGTTGAACCGCGAAAGCGGTATTCGGTCAACGCCCATGCCGCCATCGCGCCAAACAGCAGCACGAGCGCCATGCTGACCAGGGTCACGATCAGCGAATTCGAATAGTAGGTCAGGATATGGGAGGAGCGGAAAACCTTCTCATAGCCGACGAGGCTGAAAGTTGTGGCGTCCGGCAGCGCGAGCGGGCTACCGAAGATGGCGCTGCGCACCTTGAACGAATTCATCACGACGAGCAGGATTGGGCCGACCGCAAGCAGGCTGTAGGCGATCAGGACGAGATGAACACTGAAGCTCCTTGCACGCTGCTCCGCCGTCATGCCGCCGCCCCGTCAGAAAGCGTAACGGCGGATGCGCCGCTGCACGAGGAAGAGATAGAGGCAGAGGCCGACGAGGATGATGAAGAACATGACGGTCGCGACCGCGGAACCCATCGTCGGATTGCCGAGCTGGAGCTGGTTGCCGAAAAATGTGCGGTAGAAAAACGTGCCGAGAATGTCGGTCGCGAAATTCGGCCCCGCAAGCGCGCCCTTGACCGAATAGATGAGATCGAAAGCGTTGAAGTTGGCGACGAAGGTCAAGACCGAGACCAGGCTGATCGTCGGCAGGACGAGCGGAAGCTTGATGTGGAAGAAGATGCGGAAGTGTCCGAGCCCGTCGACACGTGCCGCGTCGATCAGCTCTTCGGGGATGTTGAGCAGCGCGGCATAGATCAACATCATCGGGATGCCGACGAATTGCCAGACGGAAATGAGGGACAGGGTTACGAGCGCGCTCGATTCGAGCCCCAGCCAGGGAGCAAACAGTGAGCCCAACCCCACGGCCTTCAAAGCGCCGGCAGCTACGCCCCAGAGCGGGGAAAGGATCAGATTCCAGGAAAAGCCGACGATGACAACCGAAAGCATCGTCGGCAGAAACATGACGGTGCGGTAGAAGCCCTTGAACCTCAGGCCCGGCAGGCTCAGCAATCCTGCGAGCGCGATACCGATCGGATTTTGCACGCACATGTGCACGGCGAAGAAGATCAGATTGTTGCCGAGAGCGTTCCAGAACGGCTTCGACCACAGCGCGTCACCGAGCAGCGTTTCGAAGTTGGCAAGCCCGACGAAATACCGGGCTCCAGACGGATCGCTTGTGTAGGTGGAGAGCGCCATCGTCGCGACGAGCGGATAGATCGAGAACAGGGTGTAGATCGCGACCGCCGGTCCGAGAAAGAACAGCAGAAGGCCCGCGAGTTTTGCGCGAGGCATCTGGGCGGTGATGTTCGATACCGATTCGGGCATGATGGAAAGAGATTAACCTACCGTGCGTGTCGTCCCTCTCCGCGCTTGAGGCTCGCGCCATGCGTTAGCGGAGTGTGCAGCAACTATCGAATAGTACGAGGAAAGTCCCTCTCCCCGCAAAAGCGGGGAGAGGGTTTGGCGTCACTTAGCGGGCTTGTACCACTTGTCGAGGCCGTCCTGCAGTTGCTTGCCGGCGGCATCAGGCGTCAGCTTGCCGTTGACGACCTGCGCCGACACGTTCCAAAGCTCGTTTTCGAGATTCGGCGTACCGCGCGACAAGATCTGATACGAGTTGCGGATCGTCGACTTGCAGGTCTGGCGCCACCCAACCATCGTCGCCGCGACGTCGTCGTCGACCTTCACCGGAGTCTTGGCGAGGGGGAAGAAGCCGGGAAGCGCGTTGGCGTAGATCGTTGCGAATTCCGGCGTCGTCAGCCATTCCAGGAACTTCTTCGCGTCTTCCTTGTTCTTCGACGCTGCGTTGACGCCCATCGCGATGTCGGTGTGGTCGGAGATATAGCAATCCGTCGTGCCGGCCGGCTGCGGTGGCGGGAATGCACCCATGGCGAATTTCGCCTGGCCGCGGAACGTCGAGATATCCCACGAGCCAGCCGCATAGATTGCGCCCTTGCCGAGCGAGAACAGGTTCTGACTGTCGGCGTAGGTCTGCGCCTGGAAGCCCGATCCGAGATACGGCGCCCAGCTGGCGATCTCCTTGAAGGCCGCGACGTATTGTGGGTCGGTGAGCTTCTCCTTGCCGGCAATCAGATTGGCGCGACCGGCCTCGCCCTTCCAATAATCGGGACCGACGTTCTGGAAGCCCATAGTCGCGGCCTCCCATTGGTCAGCCGTGCCCATCACCAGCGGGACATAGGCCCCGTCCTTTTTCAGCTTCTCGAGTACGGCATGGAATTCCTCGAGCGTCTTCGGCTCGGACACGCCGACCTTGGCGAAGGCTTCCTTGTTGTAGATGAACCCGGCGATGACGGAGGCGATCGGAACGCAGAAGGTGGTTTTGCCGTCGTCCGTTTGCCATGCGGCCTTTGCGACATCAGAGAAATTATCCATGCCCTTGAGGCCGTCGACCCCGTCGAGCTGATGCTTCTGATAGAGCGCGAGCGAGGCGTCGAATGGACGGCACGTGATGAGATCGCCGGCGGTGCCGCCATCGAGCCGCGCGTTGAGGGCGGCGTTGTATTCCTTGGGTGCCGAAGGCGCGAATTCGATCTTAATGTCGGGATATTGCTTGTTGAAGGCAGGAATGATCTTCGCGTTCCAGATGTCGGCGTCGTCATTGCGCCAGCTCTCGATCTTCAGCGAACCTGCCTGGGCCGACGCAAGCCCCGCAAGCAACGCCAACGCGGCAACCTCAGCTCCCATTGCAGCCTTGAATGTCCGTCTCATGCTACGCTCCCTTGTTCGGGCCTTCGCCCTTGATCCCGTTGGCTCTTGCGCGTGCGCCGCGCAACGCGTCGTCTATCCGGCCTTCGGCAGCAGCGAGCCTCGTCACGGCTTCACTCATGCTGACGATACCGCAGGCAATCAGGATTGCCGGCTTGACCTCGCCGCCGGCCTCGCGCAGCGCCGTTTCCGCTTTGGCATCGCTGACGCCGGCGATTGTTGCGACGATCCCGCGCGCGCGTTCGCGCAATTTCGCATTATCGGCCTTCAAATTGACCATCAGCCCCTGATGAATGTGACCAAGCTCGAATCCCATCAACGATGAGAGCATGCCGAGCGCGGCCTTTTGCGCAGCTCCGGCCGCGAGTCGTGTCGAGCCGCGCAGCGCCTCCTCCCCGCTCTCGAGCAAGATCGACGCGTCGGCACCAACGAGCAAGGGCGAACCCGGGCGATGCGCGATGCCGACCACGAAGGCGCCGCGGCGGCGCGCCTCTGCGGCGACCGCGACTGTGAACGGCGTCGAGCCGCTCGCCGATACGACGATCACGGCATCACGAGAGAGGTCACCGAGCCCGGTCATGGCCCGCTCACCGGCTGCGGCATCGTCCTCCGCGGCCCCATCGATGCGGAACGGCTCGGCGGTCCCGCCCGGCAGGACAATTGCGATGCGGCTCTCGTCGAGGCCGAACGTTCCGGGAAGCTCGGCTGCATCTTCGGCCGCAGCAAGACCGGAGGAGCCCGCACCCGCATAGACCAGACGCCCGCCTGCCCGCCAGATCGCGGCGAGGCGAAGCGCGGCGGCGCGGATGTCGGCGGAGGCAGCCGCGACCGAAGCAATCGCTCGGCGGTAGGATGCGAGCATCGCCTCCGCGAACATCGCCTCATCGATCATCACGACACCGCCGGCGTCGCGCCACCCCTCCCCGTCTGTCTCTGAGCTCGGCAGTACCGACATCGTGAATACCAATGGTAGATACCTCTTGTATTTGTTTTATCCATATGACATACCACTTGTCTAGAGGCGTTAAGAAATTTTTTAGGAGCCCCCTTGGCGACGGCCCAGTTTTTCCTCGGTGTGGACGGCGGCGCGACCCGTTGCCGCGCGAGACTGCGGGATTCGTCGGGCCGCGAGCTCGGGCGCGGCCTCGGGCCGGCTTCGAACATCTATCTCGATTTCGACGAGGCCATGCGGGTCGTCCGTGAAACGATCGAGTCCGCGATCGCCGACGGCGCGCCAAGGCAGGAGATCGCAGTCGGCCTTAGCCTTGCCGGGCTTTCGGACGACAAGGAAGCAGAGCGCGTCGCCGCCGCCCTGCCCGGCTTTGCGCGTATTGTCGCTGTCAATGATGCTGTCGCCGCCTGCGTCGGCGCCAATGGCCTCGGCGACGGCGGCCTGATCATCGCGGGCACGGGCTCGGCAGGCATCGCTCGCGTGGGAGCTCGGACGACTATCATCGGCGGACGCGGTTTCTGGCTCGGCGACGACGGATCTGCCGCACGCCTCGGCGAGTCGGCGTTGCGCGCGACGCTGCGTGCGATCGATGGCCTCGAGCCGATGAGCGGCCTAGCGCGAGCGCTCGGGCGCCATTTCGATGACGATCCATTGCGGATGAGCCGCTGGGCAGCGGACGCGAGACCCAGAGACTACGGCGCCTTCGCACCCCAGATCCTGGACGTCGCCAGGTCCGGAGATATGCGCGCGCGCGAAATTGTCGGTGAAGCAGCCAGCGCGATAGCGGCGCTGGCGAACGCGCTGAATGCGCTTGGCGCCGAGCGCATAGCGCTCGCCGGCGGCTTCGGTGAGCCCTTGCGCCCCTTCTTGCCGCCTGATGTGGCCAAGCGCCTCGCCCCGCCGCGGCGCGACGCAGTCGACGGCGCAATCCTGCTCGCCGGCGGAACGCTCGCGGAGGACGCCGCATGTCCTTGACGGTAGAAACCGCGCCCGGCCAGAAGCTCTATCGCGCCGTGGTCGACGCGCTTCGGCGCGAGATCGAGACCGGACGCTTCGCGGAGACGCAATTGCTTCCGGCCGAGCGCGTGTTGTGCGAGCTGCTCGACGTATCGCGCACCACGCTGCGCAAGGCGATTGCCGATCTGATCGCTGAAGGAGTGCTGTTTCACCGACATGGTGCCGGTACCTTCATCCATCGCGCAACCCCGCGCGTCGAACAGCCTTCGTCGCGCCTGACGAGTTTCACGGAAGACATGCGGCTGCGCGGATTGGAGGCGAGCTCGCGCGAGCTTGAGCGCGGTGTGTTCCTGCCGACGCCGGAAGAGGCCATGATGCTTGGCGTACGGCCGAACGAACGCGTGTTCCGGCTCGGCCGCCTGCGCCTGGCCGACGGCTCGCCCATGGCGATCGAGCGTGCCGCCGTACCGATACGCTATCTGCCGGAACAGGATTCGGTCGGCGGCTCGCTTTACGAGGCGCTCTCCGCGCGAGGCTTCAAGCCCGCCCGCGGCCTGCAGCGCTTGCGTGCGACCCTCGTCGATCATGCGGATGCGGAACTGCTCGGCGTCGCACCGGACAGCCCGGCGCTTTATATCCAGCGTATCGCCTATCTCGCCGACGGATCCTGCGTCGAGTTCACGAAATCCTGGTACCGCGCCGACGCCTATGATTTCGTCTCCGAACTCACGCTGTCGCCACCGACCCGAAAGGCGCACCGATGACGACCCACATGCTTCAGGAGATCGGCGAGGCAGCCGATGCGGTCGAGCGCCAGCTTGACCAGGATGCAGAACGGCTCGCCGGACTTGGGACGCGTCTGCGCGCCCTCGATCCGCCGCTCGTCGCGACCATCGCCCGCGGCTCGTCGGATTGCTGCGCGCTCTATCTGAAATACCTCGTCGAGATTGTTTCGGGGGTGCCTTGTGCCTCAATCGGCCCCTCCATCGCGACGCTTTATCGTACGCCGATGCGGCTCGAAGGGGGCGTGTCCGTCGCGATCTCGCAATCGGGACGCAGTCCCGACATCGTCGAGATGCAGCGCGCCGCACGACGCGGCGGTGCGCTGGCCGTCGCACTGGTAAACGACGTGGCCTCGCCGCTCGCGCAAGAGGCCGAAGTGCTGCTGCCGTTGTGCGCCGGCACGGAACGTTCCGTCGCAGCGACCAAATCGATGGTTGCAGGTCTCGTCGCGGGCGCGAGCCTCGTCGCAGCCTGGCGCGAGGATCGGCAGCTCGCAGCCGCCCTCGCCGGCCTGCCAAACGTTCTGCGCGGGCAAGCGGCGCCGCCGCCCGCGGCGATGCTGGAGGGACTTGCAAATGCCCGGAGCGCCTTCGTGCTCGGCCGCGGCGCGACGCTTGCCACCGCCGCGGAGGCGGCGCTGAAGCTCAAGGAAACCTGCGCGATTCACGCCGAGGCCTACTCCGCGGCGGAGGTACTGCACGGCCCGGCCGAGCTTGTGGCCTCGGGCTTTCCCGTCATCGCCTTCCTGCCGTCCGACGCAGCGCGCGAAGGCATGCTGCCGACGCTCACGGCGCTGACCAATGCCGGCGCGACGGCGATTACAATCGAAGCGGGCGGCGTTGATGAGGCGGATCGTCTCGCGACGGCAAGAGTCGAGGCGACGCTGTTGGAGCCCATCGTCATGATCCACCGCTTCTACCGCCTTGCCGAGGCGCTTGCGCTCCGGCTCGGGCGCGATCCCGACCGCCCGCGCAATCTGCGCAAGGTGACGGAGACCGTTTGATGACCCTTCTGTCCGGCGCGCGGATTTTTGATGGCGAGCGTTTTCTCGACGACCACGCAGTCGTCGTCGAAGGCGGGCGCATCGCAGCAATCGTCCCACACTCCGAGAGACCTCACGGCGAGTTGCGCGATCTCGGCGGCGGCCTGCTCGCGCCCGGCTATATCGATGTGCAGGTCAATGGCGGCGGCGGCGTTTTGTTCAACGAAGACCCGACACCCGAAGGCATCGCCCGCATCGCCGCGGCGCATCGCAAACACGGCACCGTCGGGCTGCTGCCGACGCTGGTGACCGACACGCCGCAGGTGATGGCCGCCGCAATCGCCGCCACGCGCGAGGCGCGGCACCTGACGCCTGCGACACTCGGCATCCATCTGGAAGGACCCTTCCTGGATCCGGTTCGCAAGGGCGCGCATGAGCTCGGATACATCCGCAACCTCGAACCCGGCGACGTCGCGACGATCGTCGAGGCGCAATGCGGCGCCGTCATGCTGACGCTCGCGCCCAATCGGGTCCGCGCGGAGAGCATTGCCGAACTCGCGCGGCATGGCGTGCTCATCTCGCTCGGCCACTCCGATGCAAGCTACGCGGAGGCGTGCGCGGCCGTCAAAGCCGGTGCACAGGCGTTCACCCATCTATTCAATGCAATGAGTGCGCCCGCCGGGCGCGAGCCAGGCATGGTTGGCGCAGCGCTCGATCTCGACGAGGCTTTCGTTGGAATCATCGCGGACGGTCATCATGTGCACGAGGCGAACTTGCGTATCGCCTTCGCCGCCAAGCGGCACGACCGTTTCATGCTGATTAGCGACGCGATGCCACCGGCCGCCGGCGGGCCCGATCAGTTCGATCTACAGGGGCGCCGCGTGACCCGCATAGATGGCTGCCTGCGGCTCGAGGATGGAACGCTCGCGGGTTCGGCTCTTACCATGGACGAAGCCGTACGCTACGCCGTCAAGGTGGCGCAGCTCGATCTCACCGATGCCCTCGCAATGGCGTCGCGCGTTCCGGCGACGTTTCTGCGGCGCGAGACGGAGCTCGGCCGCATCGCACCCGGATATCTGGCGAGCCTCGTGCATCTCGACGACGATTTGCGTGTGCTCGAAACCTGGATCGAGGGTCACCCGGCCGCCGACCGCTCCTGACGCACGGATCTGGCGGGCGTTGTTTCGATTGAAGGACGCGATTGAGCCATGTCTTCTTCATCTACGTCGACAGCGCAGCCCATCCGTGTTCTCGTGGTTGGCCTCGGCACCATGGGAACCAGCCACGCTCGCGCCTACGCAGCGATCGATGGGTTTGAACTCGTGGGCTTCTGCACCTCTCGCGCGGCCGATCGCCGAGACCTCGAGGCCGAGTTTCCCAACCTGCCGCGTTTCGAACGTTACGACGAAGCACTCGCGACGCTGCGTCCCGGCGCAGTCGCTATTTGCACCTATACCGAGCATCACGCCGCCATGGCTCTTCAGGCTTTCGCTGCAGGTGCGCATGTGTTCTGCGAAAAGCCGCTGGCCGACACGCTGGAGGCTGCGAGGCACGTCGTCGACGCCGCGCGAGAGAGCAGAAAGGCGCTGCTGATCGGTTATATCCTGCGCGTCCATCCGTCATGGTCGCGCTTCGTCGAGATCGGCCGCACGCTCGGCAAGCCGCTCGTGATGCGCATGAATCTCAACCAGCAATCGGCCGGCTCCTTCTGGGAGGTTCACAAGAAGCTCATGCTGTCGACTTCGCCGATCGTCGATTGCGGCGTCCACTATGTCGACATCATGTGCCAGGTGACGCGCTCGCGCCCGATCGCCGTGCACGCGGTCGGAGCGAGGCTCACGGACGAGATCGCGCCTGAGATGTACAACTACGGCCATCTTCACATCGTGTTCGAAGACGGATCAGTTGGCTGGTACGAGGTTGGTTGGGGACCGATGATGAGCGAGACCGCTCATTTCGTAAAGGACATCATCGGGCCGAACGGCAGCGTGTCGATCGTTGCGAAGGAAAGCGTCGATATGACTGCGAGCTCGGCGGACCACGACACGCATACGCGCACCAACGCGCTCCTTATCCATCACGCAACCCGCACCCCGGAGGGAAGCTTTGCGCAGCCCGACGAACTCCTTTCGACCGAAGACGAACCGGGCCATCAGGAGCTGTGCGAGCGCGAGCAGCGGCTATTTCTCAGGGCCATCCGTGGCGAGATCGATTTGTCCGAGCATCACGAGGCCGCGATCAACTCGCTGAGCATCGTCTTTGCCGCCGATGCCAGCGTACGAAGCGGCGAAGTTGTGCGTCCGTAACGGCGACATTAGGAGCTTTCGAGCTAGCCGCACGCTACTTGGTCGCCCCGAGCTCAAGTGTGACAGATCCTTCGATCATGCCGATGGTCAGCGGCTCCGCCACCCCGACAGGCCGCACATGCACGCGGTCGAACGCCGGGCGGAAACCGCCTTGCGCCCTTCCCGTCAATTCCAGGCCGGTGGCTTTCCGGCACAAGTGGAAGGACAGAAGCAGAGCATCGTTACGCCAGGCTGCCATGTCGCCGTCGTCCTCGTAAAGATCGGCTCTGGAATGCGACGCCGGCGCGCCGAAGACCATAAGCGACCGCTCGCCAGGATTGCCGGCCAAATCGATGTCGACGACCGGAATCATGGCTCCGGCACGGGCGAACACAGGCAGGCGTCCCAGCGGCGCGGCGACCTGCACCGTCTGCCCACCGGAGAAGTGCCGGCCATCGTGCCAGTCGTACCAGCCACCCTCGTGCGCGGGTAACTGGACGCGGCGATCGGAAGCGCCCTCCTCGAGCACGGGAGCAACGAGCAAATCCGGACCGAGCATGAAGGCGTCCTCGACGCCTCTCACCGCCGCGTCATCCGGAAAATCCCAGAACAGCGGACGCACCACGGGCTCATGGTCGCGGCTGGCGTGCCACATCTGCGTGTAAAGATAGGGCAGCAGCCTGTGCCGCAGCCCGATCACGGCGCGCACCTGCGGCAGCACGGATGCGTGCATCCATGGCAGAGTGACCGATCCGTCGTCGTTCCACGAGTTCATGATCATGCGCGGCCAGAGTGCGCAGAACTCCACGAAACGACAGAGCAACTCCGGGCTTGGCCTCGGACCATGAAAGCCGCCAACGTCGTGGCCGATGTTGAAAAGCCCGGACAGGCTCATGTTGAGGCCCTGGGTGAGATTGAAGCGCAGCGTCTTCCAGGCGGTCTCGTTGTCTCCCGACCAGGTCTGGCCGTAGCGCGCAAGCCCCGCCGGCCCGCCACGGGTGATGACATAGGGCCGTCGCGACGGGGATCGGTCGGCCTGTGCCTCGAAGGAAAGCTTCGTCATCAGCAACGCCTGCGCCGGACGCGCCAGTGCCTGGGCGAAGGGGCGGCCATCACCGGCACAGACCGCGTCCTCATCCCAGATCTCGAACTCATTGTTGTCGTTCCACATGGAAACGACGCCATGATCGAGCAGCGCATGCTCGATGCCCGCGCGCCACCACCGGCGCCCGTCGGGATTGGTGAAGTCGACGTGAAAGCCGACGCCATCCCAGAACTGCGCGACGGCCGGGTCTGCCGTCACCTTGTCCTTCACCAGGATGCCAGCGTCGGTGGCTTCGGTGAGCCGCGGATGATCGTCGAGCAGGCACGGCTTGATGTTGGTCACCGGCTGGATGCCGGCTTCGACGAGCCGCGTCATGGTCGCGGATGGATCGGGAAACTTGTCGTGGTTCCAGTTGAACACGTAGCGACGCCCGCCGATCGAGGTATAGCCGGAGCCGAAATGGAAGCTGTCGCAACGGATGGCGTGGCGGCGGCAGTCGGCGATGAACTCCGTAACCCGCCGATCGGCGTCGGGCGCATCCGCGATCGCCATCGACGTGACACCGAACCCGAGCGACCAGCGCGGCGCAAACGCCTGTCCCCCCGTAAGCCAGGAAAAACGGCGCACGACCTCGCGCACGCTGGGTCCGGCGAGCACATAGAAGTCGATATCGCCATCGTCGGCGCGATAAGACCGGAACGTGCCGTGGTAGTTGTCGATCGTGCAGCCGAGATCGACAGAGCCGGTGGCGAGATTGTCATAGAAGATGCCGTGAGCGCCTTGCGGCCCATCGACGACGACGAACGGCAGCATCTTGTAGAGCGGATCGCTCAGCTCGGCGTCGAAGCCGCAAGGGTCTACGGCGTCGATGGAAAAGCGCCGTCCCGTGCGATCGAGCGGGCCCGCCTTGTCGCCCAGGCCGTAATGGCGCTCGTCCGGATGACGCGCCGTCATGTGCGCAATGGCCGGGGTTTTGTTGGAGACGAAATAGGCCTGGGTCGGCCGGTCGCGCAGGAACGGCTCGACCTCGCCGGTGCGTCGCCAAGCAACCCCGAACGGACGAAGCGTGACCTCGGCCGTCAGCCCCTCTGCCGCGATGGTGACGGTGCCCTCGCCCACTGCGACAGTCACCCCGGGATTGGCGAAGCCCGACAGATCGTCGCGGGCGCGCCCCCCATACGGCGGCTCGATGCCGCCAGGCGCCAGCGACCAGCCGCGATCAAGTCGAAAGCCGCCAGCACGGCGAAGCGTCACCCGGCCGAGATCGCGCTCGAGGATGCGCACCGCAATGGTGGTTCCCTGCCCGACGTCGAACATTGCGGCTCCGCCCTCGCAACCGCGATAGCGACCCTCAACCAGGGCTTTCATGTCTCAGCACTCCATCGTTGATCTTGTTCTATCGTGCCTGCCTCGCGGTTCAGCGGCCTGGCCGCACGGCGGCCCCTTCGGCGTCGAACAGGTGAAGGTGGGCCGCCTCGAAACGAACCGGGAGAGTCTCGCCGCGCCCCCGCAGCGCCTGACCGTTCTGGCGAACCGTCATCTGCGGCAAGCCTGGCGCGCTGCCATAGAAATACGTGTCGCCGCCGAGCTGTTCGGCGAGGTCAATGGTGAGTGTCAGATCGGCCGCACCGTCGGCGAGCGCGATATGCTCGGGGCGCACCCCGAGCGTGGCGGAAGCGCCGGCGGTGAGCGAGCCCGTCGCTACCTTGATCGGTTCACCGGCCTCGCCGAGACGTACCAGCCCCGGCGACACCACCTGCACCGGCAGCAGATTCATGCGCGGCGAGCCGATGAAGCCCGCAACAAAGAGATTATCGGGTCGATTGTACAGGTCGAGCGGCGTGCCAACCTGCTCGATGCGGCCGCTGCGCAGCACAACAATGCGGTGCGCCATGGTCATCGCCTCGACCTGATCGTGAGTGACGTAGATCATGGTGCCGCCGATCTCCGCATGCAGCGCTGCGAGCTCCTTGCGGGTGGCAACGCGCAGTTCGGCGTCGAGGTTGGACAGCGGCTCGTCGAGCAGGAATATCTTGGGATCGCGGACGATCGCGCGACCAATCGCCACGCGCTGCCGCTGACCGCCCGACAGTGCCTTCGGCTTGCGCTCGAGATATTCGGTGAGGCGCAACATCTTGGCCGCGCGCCGAACCCGGCCATCGATCTCCGTACGAGCGAGACCCATGTTCTCAAGCGCAAAGGCCATGTTCTTGTAGACCGTCATGTGCGGATAGAGCGCGTAGGACTGGAACACCATGGCGAGCCCCCGGTCCGACGCCGGCACGCGCGTGACGTCGAGGCCGTCGATGGCAATCTCGCCGTCGGTCACCTCCTCGAGCCCGGCGATGATGCGGAGCAAGGTCGACTTGCCACAGCCGGACGGGCCGACGAAGACGATGAATTCGCCGTCCGCGATCGCGAGATCGACGCCGTGGATCACGGCGATCGTCCCGTAGGCCTTGCGGACGCCCTTGAGAGTCAGGCCAGCCATGAAGACATCCCCGCCATCATTTCATCCCCGTGTTGGCTATGCCGGTGGCGATGAAGCGCTGCAGAAAGACAAAGACCAGAGCCACCGGGATCAGCGACACCACCGTCATCGCCAAGAGATAATTCCACTGGGTCTGCAGCTCACCCTGGAAGGCGTTGAGACCGATCTGCAACGTGAAGGATTCGGACTTGGTGAGCACTGCAAGCGGCCACAGAAACTCGTTCCACCGCCACATGATGGAGAAGATGGCGAGCACTGCCAGAGCCGGGGCCGCCAGCGGCATGACGATCCGCCAGTAGATTTGCCACTCGCTTGCCTTGTCCATGCGGGCCGCCTCGATGAGGTCGCGCGGCAGCGTCAGCATGTACTGCCGTAGCAGGAACACGCCCGTGGGCGTCGCGGCGCCCGGAAGAATGACCGCCCAGAGCGAATTGACGAGGCCGAGCTTCGTAACGACGAGATAGACCGGCACGAGGATGATGGTGATCGGGATCATGAGCGTGCCGATCACCATCAGCATGGCGACGGTCTTGCCTCTGAATACGTAGATGGAGAGAGCATAGGCTGCCATCGAATTGATGAGCAGTGTGATCAGAGTTGCGATCGTTGTGACGAACACCGAGTTCCACAAATAGCGCGTGAAGGCAAATTTCTGGAGCGGCTCGGTGTAGTTCGAGGCCACGAAACTCAGGTGCCGAACCGGCGCGAGCTTGGCGGTCGGCACGCGATATTGCTGTTTGGGATCGGCCGGATCCACCATCTGGGCGATCAGCCCGATGCGCCTGACCTGCGCGAGCTCGCGACGCTCGCCATTGTCGAGGGTAGCTGCAAAAAGCGGCAGCGGTTGCGGAAAGCCCTGCACCCTGATCTCCTGCTGGGACAGCGGCAGCAGCGAGGGCGGAAATTCCAGGAGGCTCGCCTGGGTCTTGAACGAGGACAGGACCAGCCATACGACAGGCCCGAACATCAGGATGACGCCGAACCCGAGATAGGCGTAAGCGGCGATATCGGTCCAATGCCAGTGCCCGCTCCGACGGCGGGCGCGCAGCAGCTGAATTGGCCTCATGAGGCGCTCCGGGTGCGAGATAACTGCGCCAGCGTGAGCAGAAACAGCACCATGCCGAGCACGATCGACGCCGCCGCAGCGAGGCCGAAATTCTGCACCTGGCTCGCAAATGCCGTCTCGTAGATGTACTGCACGATCATCAGGGTTGCGGTACCCGGTCCGCCACCGGTCAGCACGAACACCTCATCGAACGTCTGCACACCGCGGATCAGCGCCAGCACGATCACCACGATGAGGTTTGGCCAGAGCAGCGGCAGCGTGACCCGCCAAAACACGCGCCAGCGCGGCGTCGCGTCCATCTGCGCCGCCTCGTAGAGATCGGCTGGAATGGCCTGTAACCCGGCGAGCAGGATGAGGGTGTAGAAGCCCATATGAGCCCAGACCGAGACGAACACCGACCAGAACATTGCCCAACCCGGGTCGACGAAGAACAGGATCTTCTGCCCGCCGATCATCGTAAGCCCACCGTTCAGCAGCCCGTCGCGCTGCAGGATCCATTTCCAGACCAGCGCAACCACGACCGGTGACAGCAGCACCGGAAAGAAATAGACCGCGCGAAAGAAGCCGCGGCCACGAATCCGCATGTTCAGAACCAGCGCCGTGACGAGCGAAAACGTCACCATGGATACGAGCTGGAAGATCGTGAAACGAACCGTATTCGCCACGCCGCGCCAGAAATGATCGACCCGGCAGGACGCGGGATCGAAGAAGGAGCCGCAATCGAACAGATAGGCGTACTGATCGGTTCCGACATAGGGGCGCTGCGAAGGAAACAGCGACTCCCCGCCGGTGAACGAAAACACCAGATCGATCGCGAGCGGGACGAACACGAACAGCGAGAAGAAAACGAGGTTCGGCAGCAGAAAGACATAGGCCATCCGCCGCTCGCCTATGAGCTGTTGCAACAGGCGCATCGGCCGATCGACGAAGCGCAGCAGGGTGCCGAACACCGCACCGAGCGCCGCCTCGCCCGCGCGGCGCAAGCGCGCGAGCACCGAGACCGTCGGCGCCCCCTGCGGTTCAATGCCGGTTGGCAAATCGGTCATGCCGCATGCGTCCGGCGCCTACTTCTTGTTGCGCTCAGCGAGCTGCTGCTCGATGTCGCCCGAGATGCGCTTATAGGCATCATCGAGAGTGATCTCGCCGGAAACGGCCTGGCCGATCCGGCTGATCACCGCGTTGAGGATGACGCGACTGGCCGGATAGCCCTGCAACTGATTGGCCGCCGGCGTGAGTTGGTTCACGCCGTCACTGAAGACCTTGAGCGCGGCATTCGCAACCGGCGACGCATCCTTGTAGTCGAGACCTTTACGGGCCAGACCGAGATGGCCCGGCACGAACAGGGAGCGGGCATAGAATTCGGCGACGACGTCCTCGCTCGCGAGGTAATCGAGCACGCGCGCCACTTCTTCGGGGTGCTTGGTCGATTTGATGCCGACGAGCGCCGCACCACCCGGCATGCCGGAGCAGTTCGCCGGCCCGCACGGCGTCGGCACCGCAACCCAGTCAAACGCCGTTCCGATCGTCTTGTCGAACTGGCTGATCTGCCAGGAGCCCGACTCATACATGACGACCTGGGCGTTCTTGAACTCCTCGTTGGCACCGCGGTAGGTCGCACCCGCCACCGAGCCCCACAGTTCCTTCGACATCACGCCAGTGTTGTGCCAGTCGTAGATCAGCTTGGCCGCGCGCTTGAACCCGTCGTCGATGACCGCCGGCTGACCCTTGCCATCGAACACGGCGGCGCCTTCCGAAATCGCCATGCCGAAAAAGCGGTGACCGGAACGGTCGAACGCGATCGGAAACGGCGCCTGGACCTTGTCCGCTACCTCTTTTGTCGCCTTGGCCCAATCCTCCCAGGTCGCTTTCGGACCCGGCATTGCGACGCCCGCCTGCTCGAACAGCGTCTTGTTGACGAAAGGACCGGTCACGGTCAGCTGGGTCATGAAGCCTGGGATCGAAGACGTGTCGCCCGGCACCCGCATCCACTGCAGGAAGGGACCGTAATTCGCTTCCCAGTAGCCGGCGTTTTTCAGGTAGGGGCGCAGGTCGAGCATAAAGCGGGCAAGGCCGCCCATGTCGCTGACGCGGGCGATGTCCGGCCCCTGCCCCGAAGCCAGTTGCACGGGCAGATTCTCGTTGATGGCCTTGAACGGCACCTGATCCAGAACAACGTGGATGTCGCGGTTCTTGTCCTCGAAGCGGCGGAGGAGATCGGCCATCACCTCACCTTCGTTACCGTCCGAATACCAGGTCATCCGCAGGACCGTCTGCGCCTCGGCGGCGCGAACGCCCGAACTGCCCGCCAAGAGGCAGGCCGCCAGCACGGAGGCGCTGATAGCGCGTCGGGTCATTGTCCTCATTTGCGTCCTCCCGGCGATACTTTGGTTTTGTTAGGGGTAGTTTGGCAAACGTTTGCCTAAGCTGTCAATCGCTGTATTCTCCAGATTCAGCGGATCACACACCCGAGCCGAACAATGACGAGCAAGCAGCGCTCCGCCCCCGCCTCACTCGCGACAGTCGCCGCGGCTGCCGGGGTTTCGATCGCCACCGTCTCGCGCATCGTCAACGGCGAGACGCGCCGGGCCTCGGCCGAGACCATCGAGCGCGTCCGCAAGGCTATCGCCGTCGTGGGCTACCACCCCAACCACGCCGGCCGAACGTTGCGCCGGCGCGAAAGCCGCCTCGTCGCGATGCTTGCCCCCAACCTGGACAATCCCGTGATGGCCGCTATCGCCGCCTCGACCGAAGCCGCACTACGCGCCGCCGGTTACGTGATGATCCTCTGCGACACTCACGATCGGCCCGATCTGCAGGACGAATATCTCAATGCCATGCGTTCGCAGGTGGTGCGCGGCTACATCATGGTCGCCAGCGTGCCGAGCGCGGTGCTGAAGGATTTCGTCGCTGACAGCGCGCCGATGGTCTTCGTCAACCGTCGCCCGCCGTTCGGGCGCGGCGCCTTCGTTGGCATCGACAACATCAAGGCGGGCGCTGACGCCGCCGACATGCTGTGGTCCGCGGGACTACATCGCTGCGGCGTACTGGCGCCCGCCCATGGATCCTCCGTCACGCGGGATCGCCTCAACGGATTCTGCAGCCGCATGCGTACACTCGGCGCAGCGGAAATCCTGAAGGCCGAGGCGGCTGGCGGTTCTCACCTCGAGATTGGCTATGAGGCCGCCCGGCGGCTCACCGCGCACAACGGCTGGCCCGATGGACTGATGTGCGTCAGCGACCAGATCGCCTACGGCGCCTATCGCTTCGCTCGCGAGAGCGGCATCCTGATTCCGGAACGCTGCAGGCTCGTGGGCATCGATGGCAACCCGCTCAACCGCTGGATTGCACCGTGGCTCCGATCGATCGAAGTGAAATACGAGGATTTTGGTGAACCGATCGTCGAGCTGCTCGACCACGTCTGGCACTCCAGAGGCCATGCGGAGCGCATCATGCCGCACTGCGTGGCATGAAAGCTCTTATCTCCTTTTCCTGGTGTGTTTGTCGGGCACATCGCTCGTCACTCTCGCGCCAGCAATGTCCTCGGAATCCAGCGCGCGCCGGTGCTCCCCCCTAAGTTGACAGAACGCTTGAAGCGGACCTCTGCGGCATGCCAACGTGCGGCAATCCGTCCCTCCGCTCGAATGCGCATCGCCTTGGCTTGCGAAGGCGGCACGTTGACGAGATTGAGGCAAATGATACGATTTGAAGGCGCCGGGCCTAGCCAATCGAACCAGGCGCTGGAATGAAGGCGTGAGGGCCCACCCCGTCGTGTCATGCGTCGTACGTGCGTCCGACCCCTCATACCTCGCACGCGGGGAAACGGAGATACGGTAACGGCGCGCCTTGCCGCATTGGGGCAGCTTTATGGGGGATGATGCGGAATACCGAACGAGCCCTCTCAGACTCGGGACTCGGCTCGGCCGCGGCATGGTTTACCGATATGAACCTTTCATCGTTTATGGGCGCTGGCTGGGCCCACGGCCCGCAGATTCTATGCGACGAGGAAGGGATTCTCCTGTGCCGGACCTCTCGCGAAAGCATCAACGGCGAACGACAGGTCGTGCTGGCCGTCGTCCCGGCGGCGGAACATCCGACCCCGCAAAGCCTTGATCGCATCACGCACGAATTTGCACTGAAGGATGAACTGGACAGCGGCTGGGCGGCGAAGCCGCTGGAGCTTGTGCAGGATCGCAGCCGCACTATTCTTGTCCTCGAAGATCTCGGTGGCGAGCCCCTCACCTGGCTGATGGATACTCCCATGGAGACTGGGAGCTTCCTGCGCCTGGCGACTCAGATCGCCGCGGCCCTGAGCAAGGTCCACCAGCGCGGTCTGGTGCACAAGGACATCAAACCAGCGAATATGCTGGTGAACCGCAGCAACGGAAGCGTGCGTCTCACCGGCTTCGGCTTTGCTTCGCGCCGACCGCGCGAACGGCAGGCCCCGGCCACGCCCGAGTCGATCGCCGGCACGTTCGCCTACATGTCGCCCGAGCAGACAGGGCGCATGAACCGCTCGATCGACTCCCGAAGCGACCTGTACTCATTCGGCGTCACCCTCTACCAGATGGTCACCGGCTCGCTTCCATTCACCGCGTCCGATCCGATGGAGTGGGTGCACTGCCACGTCGCAAGAGAGCCGGAGCCGCCGAACAGGCGATTCGCAAACGTCCCCGCCGCGGTTTCCAAGCTCATCATGAAGCTGCTCGCCAAGATGGCCGAGGAGCGCTACCAGACCGCAGCCGGCGCCGAGAGGGATCTGCAGCACTGTCTTGCGGAGTGGGAGCTTCGGCAGCGCATCGACGACTTCCCGCTGGGCCAGCACGACACGCCCGACCGGCTGCTCGTTCCCGAGAGATTGTACGGAAGAACACGCGAGCGCGAGATCCTGCTCGCCTCGTTCGAGCGCATCGTCAAGAGCGGCGCGTCCGAGTTGGCGCTGGTCTCGGGATATTCCGGGATCGGCAAATCGTCTGTCGTCAACGAGCTGCATAAAGTGCTGGTGCCCTCGCATGGGCTGTTTGCATCGGGCAAGTTCGACCAGCACAAGCGCGACGTCCCGTACGCGACGCTCGCCAAGGCATTCCAGAGCCTCGTTCGGCCCCTCCTGGGCAAGAGCGAGACCGAGCTCAGCGAGTGGCGCCATGACCTCCTGAGCGCGCTCGGTCCAAACGGACAGCTCGTCGTGGACCTGATCCCGGAGCTGAAGGCGATCATCGGTGAACAGCCGCCCGTCCCTGAGCTCCCGCTCCAGCACGCGCAAAGCCGCTTTCACCGCGTGTTCGAGCAATTCATCGGCGTATTTGCCCGATCCGAACACCCGCTCGTACTGTTTCTCGATGATCTGCAATGGCTCGATATGGCGACCTTCGAGCTGCTCGAGGATCTGTTGACCCGGTCGGATCTGAAGCACCTGATGCTGATCGGCGCCTATCGGGATAACGAGGTGGATTCCACTCATGCCGTGATGCGCATGCGCGAGGCTATCAAGACACGGGGGGGCCGGGTCGTCGAGATCACGCTCACCCCGCTCGGCCGCGGGCATCTTGGCGAGTTGCTTGCGGACGCGCTTCGTTGCGAACCGATGCGCGTCGCGCCACTGGTGCAGCTGGTGCATGAGAAAACCGGCGGCAATCCGTTCTTTGCAATCCAGTTCATGTTTTCGCTGGTCGAAGAGGGACTGCTCGCGTTCGACCATGATGCGGCACGTTGGTCCTGGGATCTCGATCGCATCCACGCCAAGCGATACACTGACAACGTCATCGACCTCATGCTCGGAAAGCTCACCCGGCTCCCCGTTGCAACGCGCACATCCTTGCAGCAGATGGCCTGTCTCGGAAATATTGCCGAGGTCGCAGTGCTTTCGATCGTCCTCGGGACGTCAGATGAGCAGGTCCATGCAGACCTGTGGCCTGCCGTTCGACAGGAATTCGTAGAGCCCCAAGCCGACGCCTATCGGTTCGTCCACGACCGCTTCCAGGAGGCGGCCTACGCTCTGATCCCGGAGGAAGAACGGGCGGCAGCCCATCTGCATATTGGCCGGCTGTTCGCGGCGCGAACCCCGCCGGGAGCGGTCGAGGAAAACGTCTTCGAGATCGTAAGCCAGCTCAACCGTGGCGCGGCCTTGATCAGCGCGGCCGAGGAGCGCGTGAAAGTGGCGGAGCTGAACCTATTGGCCGGCCGGCGCGCAAAGGCGGCGCCCGCCTTTGCCATGGCGCTCGCTCACTTCGCCGCCGGTGAGGCCATGCTCCCGCAGGATCGCTGGGAGCGGCACTACGCGCTCGGCTTCGCCTTGGCGCTACAGCGGGCCGAGTGCGAGTTCCTCGCTGGCGAGCAGCCCACGGCCAAAATGCGCCTTGCTGAGCTGGCGAGCCGCGCAGCTACCCTGACTGATCTCGCGGCCGTCACCCGGCTCCGTATGGAGCCAAGTGATCGTGACGTCGAGGTTGCCCTCGACTATCTGCGTCGCGTCGGCATCGCCTGGTCGGCGCATCCCACATCGGAGGAGGTCGGGCGGGAATATGAGCGGATGTGGCAACAGATCGGTGAGCGCCCGATCGAGGCCCTGCTCGACCTGCCCCAGATGGCCGACCCGATTGCGCGCGGAACGATGGACGTTCTCACGGTCCTTGTCTCACCTGCCTGGTACATCGACGAGAGCCTGCGCCGTCTCATCATTGGACGCATGGCCAATCTGAGCATGGAATACGGCAACTCCGATGCCTCATGCCTGGCCTATATCGTGCTTGGCACCGTGCTTGGCCCCGACTTCGGCGACTATGCTGCCGGCTACCGCTTCGCCCAGCTCGGCCTCGACCTGGTCGAACGACAGGGACTGGATCGGTTCAAGGCTCGCGTCTATCTCGGCTTCGGGAGCTGGACGCGGCATGTGAGGACAGGTCGCCCCTGGCTCCGGCGGGCGTTCGACGCCGCACAGCAGGTCGGCGACCTCAACTACGCCAGCTTTACCCGTCATCACCTCTTGACGCATCTTCTCGCCTGCGGCGATCCACTCGCCGATGTGCAGCGGGAAGCCGAGGCCGGACTCGATTTCGCACGCCGGGCATGCGTTGATCTGGCGGCCGATCGAGTTGCCGGGCAGCTCCAGCTGATCCGGACGCTGCGCGGCCTCACCACAAAGTTTGGCTCTTTCGATGAGGCCGAGTTCAACGAGGCGCAGTTTGAACGTCGCCTGGAGGAGGACCCACATCTGGAACAGGCCGGCTTCTGGTACTGGGTCCGCAAGCTGCAGGCTCGCGTCCTCGCCGACGACCCCGGCGCGATCGCCGCGGCAACAAAGGCCGATCAACTGCTGTGGACGTCGAAGGCCCTTTTCGACCGGGTCGAGTTTCACTTCTATGCTGCCCTGGCGCAGGCCGCATTGGGCGAGACCATACCCGACCGCGGGGGGGCCCTGGATCTTGGCGCCCTGGCCGTCCATCATCGCCAGCTTCAGCAATGGGCCGAGATCTGTCCTGAAGACTTCGCCGACCGCGCCACTCTCGTCGCCGCGGAGATAGCGCGGATTGAAGGTCGCGAGCTCGATGCGATGCGCTTCTACGACGGGGCCATCGCTTCGGCGCGCGCAAACGGTTTTCCTCAGAATGAGGCGATCGCGAACGAACTCGCCGGGCGCTTTTACGCGAGGCGCGGGTTCGAGAAGATCGCCTATGCCTATCTGCGTGATGCTCACTATGGATTTCTTCGCTGGGGAGCGGATGCCAAAGTAAGACAGCTCGAACGCCTCTACCCTCGTCTCCACGTCGCAGATGACACCAGTTCCGCCGGCCGTCCGACCGTCCAACAAATGGACGTCACCACCGTGGTGAAGGCGTCTCAGGCCGTATCGAGTGAAATCGAGCTGCCAAAGCTCATCGAAACACTGATGAAGATCGCGCTACAGAACGCGGGCGCGGATCGCGGCTTGCTGATCCTGTCGCGGCATGATGACTTCTGGATCGAAGCCGAGGGCCAGTCCAAGGGCGACGAGTTCGCGGTTGTGATGCACCAGACTCCTCTCTCAGCACCTGACTGTCCCGAGGCATTGGTGCGCTACGTCATTCGCTCGCAAACACCTCTCATCGTCGATGATGCGACGCGGCCTGATCCACTTTACGGTGAAGGGTACGTGCATCGCCGACATCCCAGATCGATCCTCTGCCTGCCACTCATGAAGCAGGCCAAGCTCACCGGGTTGCTCTATCTCGAGAACACGCTGACGACGCACGCTTTCACGCCCGATCGCATTGCGGTCCTGGACCTGTTGGCGGCTCAGGCTGCGATTTCTCTGGAGAACACGCGCCTCTACCGTGACCTTCAGGAACGTGAGGCCCGCATCCGGCGGCTCGTCGAGTCCAATATCATCGGAATACTGTTCTGGGACGACAGCGGCGATATCCACTATGCAAACGATGCCTTCCTGAGCATGACCGGATACTCCAGGCAGGAACTGGTTTCGGGCACGGTCCGCTGGAAGGACATGACTCCGGCGGAATACCGGAACGAGGATACGCAGCGGATCGAACACCTCCGGATATGGGGGCAGAACGCGCCTCGAGAGAAGGAGTTCGTCAGAAAGGACGGCAGCCGCGTCCCGGTCCTGATCGGCTCGGCTTCGCTCGCCGGATCGTCCGATCAATGTATCTCGTTCGTGCTCGATCTTACTGCGCGCAAGCAGGCTGAAGAGAAGTATCGCCTGCTCATGGAGCAGGCGCATGACGCGATCCTGGTGCTCGATCAGAAAGGGCTGGTGATCGAGGCAAACCGCACGGCCGGGGTCATGCTGGGGCGGGCCCGCGAGCAGATCATCGGCGTCCCGTTCCGATCCGTTCTGGGTCCTGCGGAAGCGATCGAAGTGGACAGCCTGCTCGCGCCGGGTTCAGCTGGCCTGCTCCAGCTGCGCCTGGATGGCCCCAACGGCAAAGGTTTCGACGCGGAGCTATCCGCCGCCCACGTATCGACGGGCGGCCAGGAGCTGGTCATCGTCATCGGGCGCGACATCACCCATCGCCTCCGCCTCGAGCAGCAGTTGCGCCAATCGCAAAAGATGGATGCAATCGGCCAGCTCACCGGCGGCGTGGCCCATGACTTCAACAACATCCTGACCGTGGTCACGGGGACCATACAGATCCTGATCGATGGTATTTCGGACCAGCCAGAGCTTGTTGCCATCGCCCACATGATCGACGAGGCCGCCACGCGCGGCGCCGATCTGACCAGCCAACTGCTGGCATTTGCCCGCAGGCAGCCCCTGCAACCACGCGATATCGACGTCAACAACCTCATTGTCGATACCGCCAAGCTACTGCGGCCGACGCTCGGCGAGCATGTCGAGATCGGCTCGACCCTGCAAGCCGATGGCTGGCACGCGCTGATCGACCCTGGCCAGCTTTCGAGCGCTTTGATCAATTTGGCGGTGAACGCCCGCGATGCAATGGCCGGCGGAGGCAAGATCTCGTTCGGCACCACGAATGTGAGCTTCGATGCGGACAATGCCGGCCCGGAGGGAATTCTCGGCGACTTCGTCCTGGTCACCGTGAGCGACACCGGGGCCGGCATTCCGCTGGCGATCCGGGACAAGATATTCGAGCCCTTCTTCACGACCAAAGCGCTTGGCAAGGGAACGGGCCTCGGATTGAGCATGGTCTATGGCTTCATCAAGCAATCCGGCGGTCACATCAGGATCGATAGCGAGGAAGGGCGCGGAACGACCATCAGCTTGTATCTGCCGCGCTCGGCGCGAACTGCGGCTGTTTCAGACGCTGCACCGAGGAGCGAGCTACAACGCGGCAGTGAGACTATCCTCGTGGTCGAGGATGACGAGCTGGTGCGCAACTACGTCGTGGCGCAGCTCAAGAGCTTTGGTTATCGCACGATCGCCGCGGCCAATGGTCCCGATGCGCTCGTTCTGGTGAGCCAGGGCACAGCGTTTGACCTGCTCTTCACCGATGTCGTGATGCCCGGCGGGATGAACGGGCGCGAACTCGCCGAGACCGTCACCCGGCAGCGCCCCGACCTGCCGGTGCTCTACATGTCTGGGTATCCCGAAGCCGCAATGATGCATGACGGTCGGCTGGACCCTGGTATTACCTTGCTCAGCAAGCCCTACCGGCCAGCAGATTTGGCGCGTTCGATTCGTCAGATCCTCGACTCACGTGCGCGTCGCGACGGCGCGAGTTGATTGCATCAGTGATCGTCGTTCCCTTCCATTGCATCCGCCGCGTACTGCTCGATGTCCTCAGTTTGCAGACAGATGGATCACATTCCATGACGCCGGCTTGAGCGTCGCATGCAACCGTCCGCCGTCGAAGCTCACGCTCTGCAACGGCGCCGGCCTGACCTTGCCCGGCGCATCCTTGGTGTTCGTTGCCTTGAGATCATCGTGCCGGAGTTCAAGCCGCTCGCCCACCGTGAGTTGGCCGAAGCTTCGGGCCTCGACACTCACCTCCAGCTCCTGCTTCAAGTCCCGGTTGAGCAGAAAGAGCGATAGGCCGCCGCCTTCTCCCGCAACTGCCGCGATCTTGAGATACGGCACGTTGGGTACCGCAAAGGTCAGTTCCTGGGTGCCGCGGGGATCGTAGTAGGATGAATCGTAGGTCTCCGACTCGGCCTGCGTGCGCAAAACCCTGCCGCGGCCGAAGCGGCTCATATGAGCGAAAGGAAAGAAGATGGTCTGGCGCCACGCGCCTCCGCCTGTCTCGGTCATGATGGGTGCGATGACGTTGACGAGTTGCGCGAGGCAGGCGACCCTCACCCGATCGGCGTGATTGAGCAAGGAAATGCAGGCACCGCCGAAGGCGAGTGCGTCCTCCATCGTATAGATTTCCTCGAGGATCGGCGGAGCCACCGGCCAGCCCTCCTTCACCCGGTCGGCCCGGCTGCGACGCGTTCGATACCAGACGTTCCATTCATCGAAACTCAGCATCAGACGCTTGTTGGAGCGCCGCTTGGCCGCCACCGCATCGGCCAAGGCCACGACCTCATCGATGAAGCTGTCCATCAGGTCGGGGCTCGCAAGAAACGATGCCGTGTCCTGCTTGTAGTTGTTGAGATAGGTATGGAGCGAAATGTAGTCGACATGATCGAAGGTGTGCTCGAGGACCGTGTCTTCCCACTGGCCGAACGTCGGCATGTTGCGCCCCGACGAACCGCACGCAGCAAGCTCGATGGTCGGATCCACCCAGCGCATCATCTTGGCCGCTTCGCTGGCGACCGCACCGTAGGCGGCGGCGCTCTTGTGCTCCATTTGCCAAGGTCCATCCATCTCGTTGCCGAGGCACCACAGCTTGATGTCATGCGGCTTGTCCCAGCCATGCTTGCGGCGCAGCTCCGACCAGGCCGTTCCGCCCGGGTGGTTGCAGTATTCGACCAGGCTGCGGGCGGCATCGCCGCCGCGGGTGCCGAGATTGACCGCCATCATCGGCTCGACGCCGGCGACCTTGCACCAGTCCATGAATTCATTGGTCCCGAAGCTGTTCGGCTCCGTGCTGAACCAGGCGAGGTCGAGGCGCGCCGGCCTCGCCTCCAGCGGCCCAACGCCATCCTCCCAATTGTATCCTGAGACGAAATTACCGCCGGGATATCGAATGAGCGTCGGCCCAAGCTCCTTCACCAGCGCGAGCACATCCTTCCGAAAGCCCTTCTCGTCCGCGGTCGGATGGCCGGGCTCGTAGATGCCGCCATAGACGCACCGGCCCAAATGTTCGATGAACGCACCGAACAGACGAGGATCGGTGTGACCGATGGCGAAGTTGCGGTCGATCAGAACTCTTGCTTTCCTCATGCTCTTCTCTCGGGTGCCCCGGGGCTGGTGAGATCGTTCATGCCAGATACGTCTGCCGCGGCATCGACGGCCTCAGGTAGTAGCACGGCTTCGCGCAATTGGCGCGTATAGGGATGCTGCGGCGCCTTCAGCACCGTTCTCGCATCGCCGCTTTCGACGACGCAGCCTTTCTGCATGATCATGATGCGATCGCTGATGTAATAGGCCGTAGCCAGATCATGCGTGACATAGATGATCGATATCCCAAGATCGTCCCGCAACGTCTTGAACAGATTGACGATCGACATGCGCAGCGACGCATCGATCATGGACACCGGCTCATCCGCGACAATCAATCTCGGCTCGGCCAGAAGTGCTCGGGCGATTGCGACCCTTTGAAGCTGGCCGCCGGACAGCTCGTGCGGATATCGATGGCGAACCTCCTTGAGCGAGAGGGCGACCTTGTGCAGCGCGTCATCAACGGTCGTTTCGGCGGCCCCCTCGCCGGCCGCACCGGAAAACCGGCGCCGCGTCATGAACAGATATCGATCGAGTTGCTTCAGCGGGTTGAAGGACTCAAACGGATTCTGAAAGATCGGCTGCACCTTGTGCATGAAGGCCATACGACCGGCGCTGTTTCGAATGGCACCAAGATCGATGCCATCGAGCACCAATTTGCCGCTGGTCGGCGTTTCGATGTTCAGGATCATCCGGGCAAGCGTCGTCTTGCCGCTCCCGGATTCGCCGATGATCGCCAGGATCTCCGGTCGCCGGGTGGCAAGCTGGAAGCTCACCTGGTTCACTGCAGCGATCTTCTGCCTCGACAACAGTCCTCCCCGGACGAACGTCTTGCTGACCTCTGAGATGTCGAGGAGCAGATCGTTCATGCCTGGTTGCCCTGGTTGACAGCAAAGCAGGCAACGCGATGCCCGGTGGCGACATCCAGCATGGCAGGGACCTGGCGCCTGCAAATCTCGGTTGCGAGCGGGCAGCGCGGATGGAAGCGGCAGCCTGCCGGGGGATCGGCGAGATTTGGCGGAGCGCCGCCAAGCCCCTCGCGGGGCGCGTCATCGCCGATGCGCGGAAGGCTGGAAATGAGATGCCTGGTGTAAGGGTGCAGCGGATTCCGGAAAATCTCCGTTGTTGCAGCCTCCTCCACGAGACGCCCGGCGTACATGATGGCGAGGCGATCAGTGATGTGCGCGTGCACACCCATGTCATGGGTGACGAACAGGACCGACGAGCCGGTCTCCCGCTGAATGCCTCGGATCATGCCGAGCACCTCCTTCTGCACCACCACATCCAGTGCGGTCGTGGGCTCGTCGGCGATGATGAAATCAGGACGGCAAATCGTTGCAAGCGCAAGCGTGGCGCGTTGACGCATGCCCCCGGAGAGCTCATGCGGAAAGGCAGCCAGCACCGACGGATCGAGCCTGACCCGCGCCAGATGGGCGACCACCTGCTGCTCAAACTGCTTCCGGCTGCCACCGATATGCGGGTACGCGAAATCGACGAACGCCGATTCGACACGGCGAACCGGGTTCAGCACGTTCATCGAGCCCTGCATGATATAGGACAGATGCCGCCAGCGAATCCGCGCCACGTCCGCTGGCGGCGCGCAGTGCAATCCGCCATAGCCGGGCAGGAACGCAAGTTCCACGCTGCCGCCCACGATCTCGAGCGGCGGTCTGATCGCTCCTGCGATGCTCTTGATCAGCGTGGTCTTGCCGGAACTGGACTCTCCGGCGAGCCCGTAGATCTCACCACGACGAACAGCGAAGCTGACGCCATCGACCGCTTTGACGCCGCGTCTGACACCGAAATGGCTGGTTCGGTAATGGGCCTGCAGGTCGCGAACCCGGAGAACCGGCTGGGCGTCTTGGGGCGCGTGCGGCTGTTGAAAGTTGACGCGCATCACGAGGCCTCTCCGATGCTCCAGAGGCGGCTTCGCGGATCGATATAGGCGTTTGCCGATACCGCGAGCAGGAAAAGCCCGATAAACGCCATGATCACCGTGACGGTCGGAAAGGCGATCCACCACCAGACTCCTGCCACCATAGCGGTGTGCTGGTTAGCCCAATAGATCATGCCGCCGATCGTCGGCGTGTTGATGTCGGTAAAGCCGAGCACCGCGAGCGTCACCTCAAGCCCGATCGACCACACCATGTTGTTCATGGTCGAGGAGAACACGATCGGCATGACATAGGGCAGATGCTCCTCGGCCAGGATCTGCCGTGTGCTCATCCCGGAAAAAAGGCTAGTCTGGCTGAATTCACGGACCTTCAGGCTCATGACCACGGAGCGGATCAGCCGCGCATCGTAGGCCCAGCCGAAACAAGCCATGATCAAGGCCAGCATCAGCCAGGAGATGCGGTCGCGCATCACGAAATAAAACAGCACCAGGATCGGGAGCAGAGGAATGACGATGAAGGTATCGTTCACCGACATCAGGGCGCGATCGATCCACCCTCCCTTGTAGCCGCTGATGAGTCCGACCACGAGTGCGATCACGCGGCTGATCAGAGCCACCGTGCATCCGAACAACAATGTGTTTCGGATGGCGAAGCTCAATTGCCAGAACACGTCCTGACCGCGCGATGTCGTGCCAAACCAGTAGGTCAGCGACGGCGGCACGTCGGGCGGCACCACATACACGCTCTCCGGCGGATAGGGCGAGAAGCTCGCCAGGACGGACAGCAACAGCACGAAGGCGAGCAGCACGGCCCCGATCCGGAATTCGGGGCTGTAGCGCAACAGATCACGCAGGAGGACGGCCATCAGCTGACCTTGACCCTCGGATCGAGCAGCGGATAGAGAAGATCGATGGCGAGGACGCCGATCGACACGCCGAGGATCGAGATGGTGGTGACGCCGAGGACAAGCCCGTAATCTCCGGCATAGACGGCGTCGACCAGGAGCGAGCCGAGACCGGGATAGCCGAACACCTTCTCGGTGATCACGGCGCCGTTGAAGATTCCGCCCAGCGACATGGCAAGCCCCGTCACCTGCGGCACGAGCGCGTTGCGCATCACGTAGGATGTCAGGATGCGCCGGGACTTCACGCCGGCGAGTTCAGCATAGACGACGAAGTCCTCGGCGAGGACATTGGATACCAGCGAACGCATGCCGAGGAACCAGCTCCCAATTCCGATCAGAATCAGGGAGAGCGCCGGCAGGATCGCGTGCCGCAACACGCTCAGAACGAATTCGGGCGTCCATGTCTGGGGCAGGTTCATCGCCGATCCGCCGCTGATCGGAAGCACCGGCCAAAGGAAGCCGAACACGATCAGCAGCAGCATCGCCAGGATATAGTAAGGGATCGGATGGAGGCCCATGGCGATCACCCCCATCAGCTTCAGACCGCGGCTCTGCCGGTAGTAGCCGGCAAGCCCACCCAGCAGATTTCCGAGCCCCCAGGCGACAATGGTCGAAACCGCAAGAAGTCCCGCGGTCCAGGGCAGCGCTCGCCCGATGAGGATGCCAACGGGGGTCGGAAATGCCGACATCGAGGGACCGAAATCGGCCCGCAGGATCCGCTTCCAGAACAGCAGGTATTGTTCAACGGGTGTGCCACTGAGACCATAGAGCTCGCGCAAGGAGTTGCGCATCTGCTCGATCGCCGCCGGCGCGGTGTTGCCGTAGGAGGTCACCGCCGAGATCGATTGCTCGACAGGATCAATCGGCGAAGCATGCGTGACGACATATGCGATATTGATGCCGATGAAGACCACCAGCAGAAACTGCCCGAATCGCCGGCCCATATAGGCGAGGTATCCGCTCATGGGAGTACCCGGGATGTCCGGCAAAATCGTTCAGTCCGGCACGGCAAATGCGGTCGCTCTTGTGTCATCACATCCTAACTGGCCGGCTTCAGCCTGACGAACATGTAGCGCGAATTGCCCCAGTTCGGCACCGGGTTGGTGTAGGGATTCTCCGAGGTCGGAAAGCCGGTCCAGTAAGTCTGGTCCATTGCGGTGAATACGTTGTAAGCCATCAGCGGTATGGTGGGCATCTCCTTCACGGCGAGCTTGACGTACTCCTTGCCGAGTTCGATCGATTTCGGATCATCGAAGCCGACCGTCCGGATCTCCTCGATAATCTTGTCGAGCGCGGGATTGGACCAGCGCTGCCAGTTGCGGAGCGGCTGCGGTTTACCTGGCTCGGCGACGAACTGCGAATGCCAGCTGTCGAGGAAGTAGGACAAGTCCTGGTGGCCGCCCCAGGTTTCGACGCTCCATCCGATGAACGTGTCGAAATCGCCGGCCGCCCGTCGCGTGGGTAGCGTCCCCTGCGCGACATCGATCTTGGCGTCGATGCCCGCCTGCTTCCATAGCTGCACGATCATCGTTCCGGCGCGGGTCATCACCGGGCGCAAATCGCCTTCGACCATGACGCGGACGCTGAACGGCTTTCCGTCGGGCGTCATCCAGGCGCCGCCTCGCTTGCTGAATCCGGCCTTCTCCAGAAGTTCCTGCGCCGCCTGCGGATCGGTCTTCCACCAGCCCCTGCCGAACGCCTTGGCAATGTCCGCAGGATCGGATGGGATCTGCTCGCCCATGGAAGGTCGCAGCATATCGGCAATCTGCTTGCCGACCGTTGGGTCATACGGCTTGATCCGGCGCTTGCCCGTATCGATCTCGAATGCCTTGAGCCACTCCTCCATCGGCCCATGATAGGTTGCCGGATGGGTTCCGGTCGGCGGCACGCCGATCGCCGATATCGTGGCGGCGCCGCGATAGGCCGCCATCGCCACGGCCTTGATGTCGATCAACAGCGCCAGCGCCCATCGCACATCCGGGTTCTTGAAAACCTCATTCTGAGTATTGAAGATCACGGCGGGGAGCGTCGGGTCGGGGTGGCCATAGGGGAAGCCCCTGAACCATGCCCGCGTCGTCCTGCTTTGCTTCGCCAGGGCAAACATGCCCTCCGGCGCGATATCGTGGATCACGTCGAGCTCGTGGTTGAGCTGCGCGATCACCCGCTTCTCGGGCGGTCCGGGATCGACATAGGCGAGATATTTCGGACCGGGCTTGCCAAAGCGCGCAAGCGTGGTGCGCTGCCAGTCGTCCCGGAGCTGCCAAATGTACCATTTGCCGTCGGGATCGTAGGTCTGCAGTACGTAGGCGCCGAGAGAGATCGGCTTGTTGAAATCGAATTTGACGGGATCTTCGACTTTGTCGAAGACGTGTTTGGGCAGGATCCAGACCGCCCCCCAGCGCACCGTGAAATTGGCATGGAAGCGTGAATTGGGCTTCTTGAGCTTGAACACAACCGTATAGGCGTCCGGTGCATCAACGGATGCGACGTTGCTTGCCAGCACCGCGCTGAAGCGCATGCCCGGATTTTTGATCTGAGTAGTCACCGTCGAGACGACATCGTCGGCGGTGAATTCGACCCCGTCGCTCCAGAAGATGCCGCTGCGGAGCTTGACCGTCATTTCGCTAAAGTCGGCGTTGTATTGCGGCTTGTCGGCAGCCAGCGAATTGTCCCAGACACCGTCGAGGCCGCTCTCGGGGTCGATGTACCAAAGCGTATCGAGCGCGACCTGCTGCAGTCCGTTCGACTGCGATCCGGTATTGATCGCCCAGATGTTGAACCAGCCCGCGTTCTTGACGGTTCCCTCCGGGTTTTCCAGGATCAGCAAGTCCTTTCTCGGGATGTTTTGCGGAATGCCCTGCGCATGGCCCGGCGCCGCCAGCGGGACCAGCAGCGAGCCGAGCGTGCACGCAACCAGCAGCAATGCTCGAATGCAGCGCATCATGTTCTCCCGGCGCAGTTGTCTCAACGCTTGTTTTGGCTCGATGCTAGAGGCGCCAAAACCGTTGAACAACAAAAATCTTGAGCCGAGGGGAAGATGGGCTGCTCGCTCAGGACGAGGCGAGCTGCCGATTTGAAGGCGCGGCCAATGGCAAACGCCGCCTTTTGGGCTGAACGCTAGGAGCCTTCCTGCACACGCTCCAGCTTCTGCAGACAGCGCGTGGCGCGCACGACGGCAGGCATCTCCTCGTCCGGGAAGTTCGTCTTCCAGTCGGTGACGCCGACCTCGCCGACATACAGGTCGCCGTGCGAATCCAGCGCGATGCCATGCGGCGCCAGGAATTTTCCGCTCGCAACCCCCGGCCCCTCTTCGCCGCCGAGCCGCGCGATGCGCTTTCCCTTGGCATCGACGATCGACAGCCGCGGGCCGAGATTGGGCACCTTGCGGTTCACCGGCATGGCGGGGCCGAGCTCCCCGATGATGAAGGTCGGCTTGCTTCCGCCACAGCAACACAGCGCGCAGGGCCGATGCAGGTTATTCCACTGCGTCTCGTATCTGCCGTTGCCGTCGAACACCTGTACGCGGTGGTTCTCGCGGTCGGCGACGTAGACGAAACCATCTGCATCGGTGGCGATATTGTGCACGATGTTGAACTGCCCGGGATCGGTACCGGGCTCGCCCCAGCTCATGATCAGCTTGCCGCTGGGGGTGAACTTATGGACGCGGGCATTGCCGTAGCCGTCGGAGACGTAGATCTCACCGTTCGGCGACAGCGCGGTATGGGTGCAGCGATGAAAGGGATCGCCACTCATGAACGGCGCGGGCTTCTCGGGTACACCGATCGTGAGCAGAACCTTGCCGTCGGGGGTGCACTTGCGCACGGTATGGTCGCCGTCATCGGTGCAATAGAGATTGTCGTCGGCACCGATATGCAGGCCATGCGCACGGGTGAAGAGTCCTTCGCCCCAGCTCCGCAGGAAATTGCCATCGCGGTCGAGCACGACCATCGGATGGGCGCCGCGATTGAAGACGTAGACGCGGTCCTTGCTGTCAACCGCGACCGAAGCGACATCCGTCAGCTGCCAGCCATCCGGCAGCTTCGCCCAGTTTTCGACGACGCGGTAACGATGCTCGCCCGAGCCCAGAATGGCCGGCATATCCGCTCCCCGTTCGCCTCCTCAGGCAAAGGTACAATTCTTGGCCTCGAGCACCTTGCCGATGCCGGACAATTCGAGAATGTCGCCACCCGCCTTGAGCGCTTTCATCACAGCGGCTTCCTTTTCCTCGCGCGCGGAGGATTTGACGCAAACGTCGGCAATGTTCTCCTTGGGCACGATGACCACACCGTCATCGTCGGCGCTGACGATATCGCCTGGCCGGACTGCAATGCCGCCAATGACGATCGGCTGATTGATGTAGCCGAGGGTCTCCTTGACGGTTCCCTTCATGCACAGTCCATAAGAGAAAACATGGAAGCCGGTGTTGCGGATCGCCGGTCCATCGCGCACGCCGGCATCAGTGACCAAGCCGGCAAGCCCCTTGGCGACACAGGCTGTCGCCAGCACCTCGCCGAAACCGCCCTGCTCCGGATGGTCGCCTGCGCTCACCACGAGCACATCGCCCGGTTTGGCCAGCGAGATCGCCGTGATGAGCATCATGTTGTCGCCGGGGTGGCAGCTCACCGTAAACGCCGGCCCACAGGCCCGCATTCCCGGATAGATCGGCTTGATCCTGGACGTCAAAGCACCCGAGCGCCCCTGCGCCTCATGAAGGGTGGATGGAGGATATTGCTTGATGCGCTCGACGAGGTCTGCGGCGGGTCGATCGAATGTTCTGACAACGTGAACCATGGTCCCTCCAAGGGTCCGCAATCTGCGCTTCATCCCCAATAGTCGACCGTCTCACGTCGGAGAATTTCAGATTTTAGGATTGCCGCATTGTATTTCGTTATGGCTCGTCCTTCGGGCCGCCCAGAGGCGCTGCTGGGCCACCTGCAGCGACGGCAGCCGAGCCGGAGGAGCAATCGAACTGCCCCCAGTTCTTGACGATGATCTCGAGCAATATCTTGTAAACGGCGAATGCGGCATCGGACAAAGCGACGTTATCGGAAATGCATAGCGACATTTGCTGCGACGCCGACGCCGCATCGATCCGCCGAATGCAGAGTTCATCGAAGTTCGGCAACGCCTTTGCGATCGACATGGGTAGCACGGCGGCACCCAATCCAGCTGCGATCGCCGAAGAAAGGGTCGACTGCGAATGAATCTCGGCGATGACGCGCGGGCGGAGTCCCACCTCGGCGCAGACCCGTTCGACCGCCTGCCGCAGGAACGATTCTCGATATGGAAGAAGCAGGTCGAATTGCGCGAGCTCCGCCGCCGAAACCTCTTCCGAAGGCACCTGATTCGAATACATGATGCGGGGCGCGACCAGATAGAAGTGCTCGCGCATCAGCGGCTTGTAATCGAGGCCGGTCACCGGACGATCACCGTACAGGACGGCGATGTCCATGCTCGCCTTCAGCACCATTTCGCTGAGCATGATCCCGGAACTGTCGTAAATGTGCAGCACGACGCCGGGATGGCGTTCACGTACCTGCATCAGCAGCGGGGTCGCGAGCAATGCCGCGGAGCTGAGCGGCGCCAGGCCGATCGTAACGTTGCCGGTCAGCCCCGATCGGTTCTCAAAGATCGTACGCCGCGCCTCGTCAATCTGCCGCTGGATCGACTTGGCATAGCGGTAGAGGATTTGACCCGCGTCGGTCGGCCTGACGCCCCGGGCGCTGCGATCCAGCAGCTTTCGCTTGAAGTCGACCTCGAGGCTGGCGATCTGCTGGCTCAGCGCCGGCTGGGCAATGTTGAGCAGTTTCGCCGCACGCGACATGCTTCCGAGGTCGACGACTTTGACGAAGGCTTCGAGGCGGCGCGTGTCCAATACGGGGTTCCCAACAACAAGGTCATCACGGCAGCAGCAATACGCTGGAGCTATGGGACTAGAACGAAATGTTCTTACCACCTGGAACCCGCCGGGCCTATAGGTAACCCTGCACAGAGGAGCCGAACGAATGGGATTTTCAGACTATCGAACGGCGCTGGTGACGGGTGCCTCCTCGGGCATCGGGTCTGCGACGGTTCGCCGCCTGAGCGCCGAGGGGCTGGATGTCTATGCGGTGGCGCGCGACGCGGACCGGCTGGCGGCGCTGTCGGCCGAGACCGGTTGCCACGCCTGCACCGTTGACGTTAGCGACCTGGACGCGCTGACGGCGCTGGCAAACTCGGCCGAATTCGACGTTCTCATCAACAATGCCGGCCAGTCCCGGCGTGGCAATATCCTGGACACCACGCCCGACGACGTCGACGCCCTGATCGACGTCAATTTGCGCGCCGTCCTGCATCTGACCCGGCTGATCGTGCCCGGCATGGCGAAGCGCGACCGTGGCCATGTCGTCAACATCTCGTCGATAGCCGGCCATTATGCCTTCGGCGGGGGAAATACCGTGTATCACGCAACGAAGGCGGGCATTCATTCGCTCTCGCAGCAATTGCGAGTCGATCTCTATGGCACCCGGGTCCGCGTGACCGAGGTTTCGCCGGCCCGCGTGGAGACGGAAGTCTTCGGACGGCTGCTGGGCGATCTTGCCGAAGCCAAGCGCCGCTTTTTCGACGATTACGACGCACTGCAGCCCGAGGACATCGCCAATTCGATCGCTTTCGCGATTGGCTCGCCCGCGCGCATGAACGTTGCATTCATGGAGGTGCTGCCAACTCAGCAGGTCGTCGGCGGCCTCAACTTCGCGCAGAGACATCGGCAGGCCGCGACTTGATGATCGAGAGGCGCGCATCGATACTCTAGACAGGGGCGATGACCGTGGATCTCGCTAAAATCGAGCAATTGGTCGATCTGGTCTCGCGATCGCGCATCGCGGAGCTGGAGTTGACCCAAGATGGGACGCGCATCCGCATCCTGAAAGGCTCGGCGCCGCGCGAGGCGAATCCCGTCTCGCCTCGTGCCCTGCATGGATCGGACGTTCCCAAGCATGAGCCGGTCCCCTCGCCGGCCGTGCCTGCCGTCGAAGAGAGCGTCGTGCCCGCACCGATGCATGGCGTGTTTTATCGAGCCGCGGCGCCAAACGAGCCACCGCTGGTGGAGATCGGCAGCACCATCGAAGCGGGCCAGAAAATATGCATCATCGAAGCGATGAAGACGTTCATCGACGTCACCGCCGAGACGTCCGGTGTCGTTGTGGCCGTTCTCGTCGAGGACGGTAACGAGATCGAAGCGGGACAGGCGCTGTTCCGGATCCGACCTGCAGGCCCCTCCTGATGTTCGACAAGGTCCTGATCGCCAATCGCGGCGAGATCGCGCTTCGCATCCAGCGCGCCTGCTGGGCGATGGGCCTCAAGACCGTCGTCATTCACTCTGAGGCGGACCGGGACGCGCGATACGTTGCGCTCGCAGACCAAGCGCTCTGCATCGGACCGGCTGCGGCGAGCAGCACCTACCTGAATTCAGCAGCGATCCTGCTCGCCGCGGAAGCCACCGGCGCGCAGGCGATTCATCCGGGCTACGGATTTCTGTCGGAAAGCGCTGATTTCGCCGACAGGGTTGCACAGGCCGGCCTCACCTTCATCGGCCCGCCGGCCGACTGCATCCGGACCATGGGCGACAAGGTCGCGGCCAAAAGAGCGATGCGGTTGGCCGGCGTTCCCTGCGTGCCCGGCCCGGACAGCGCCCTGCCCGACGATCCGGTGAAGGTACGCGCCATCGCGCGGGAGATCGGATATCCCGTCATCATCAAGGCAGCAGGCGGCGGTGGCGGGCGCGGCATGCGGATCGTGCGCGCTGAGCATGAACTCGCTGACGCGCTGGCGCTGACGCGCGCAGAAGCGAGCCAGGCCTTCAGGAACGCCGCCGTCTACATCGAGAAGTTCCTCGAAAAGCCGCGCCATATCGAAATTCAAGTCCTGTGCGATCAGCACGACAACCACCTTTGGCTTGGGGACCGCGACTGCTCGCTCCAGCGCAGGAACCAGAAGGTCGTCGAGGAGGCCCCCGCCCCCGGCATCGACCGTGCGCTCGTCGAGCGGGTCGGCGAGAGTTGTGTCGAAGCCTGTCGGCGGATCGGCTACCGCGGCGCAGGCACCTTCGAATTCCTCTACGAAGACGGGCAGTTCTTCTTCATCGAGATGAACACGCGCGTCCAGGTCGAGCACCCCGTCACCGAGATGACTACGGGCATCGACATCGTCAAGGAGCAGATCCGCATTGCACGCGGCGAGCCGTTGCTGATCTCGCAGGCGGGTATCGCGCGGAGCGGTCATGCCGTGGAATTTCGCATCAATGCAGAAGACCCGGTCACCTTTGCGCCTTCGCCTGGCGCCGTGACGCGCTGGGATGTTCCCGGCGGCATCGGCATCCGCGTCGACTCACACATCGTCGCCGGCGCCAATGTTCCGCGTCACTATGACTCGTTGATCGGCAAGCTCATCGCCCACGGCGCCACCCGCGACGAAGCACTGGCGCGCGCACGCGTCGCGCTATCCGAGCTGCGTGCTGAGGGCGTCCGGACCAATGTGCCGCTGCATCAGGCCATTCTGTCCGATCCAACGTTCTGCCGGGGCGGCTACGACATCCATCATCTAGAGCATTGGATGGCTGAGCGGAGAGCTGCAAAATGAGGGCTCTCGATCGACCACGGATCAGCCTGCTCGGCACGTCAGCTCTTCTGTTCGAGGCGCCGGGCACGTTTGACCTGCCGCACCAGCAACGCATCTGGGCGCTCGCCGCGGCGGCCTCGAAATGGCCGGGAATCCGCGAAGCCATCCCAGGCATCACCAACCTGATGCTGACCTTCGAAACGCCTCCCCGCGAGGTGGCTTCCCTGATCACAGCCCTCAACGAGGGATGGGACGAAGCGCAGGAGCTTCCGATCGGAGGTCGCGAGATCAGGCTGCCAGTCACCTATGGCGGAGAGATCGGATCGTCACTCCAGGCCGTTGCCGAACACACCGGCCTGTCTGTTGATGACGTGGTATCGATCCATGCCGCACCCCGCTACACCGTGTTCGCGCTAGGAAGTCATCCCGGCTATTGCTACCTCGGCGGCATGGACCCCCGCATAACCATGCCGCGCCGTCAGACGCCGCTGCAGCGTTCTGCCGGTGGCTCAGTGTCCATCGGCGGATCGCAGACCGGCGTCTCTGCTTCACCGGGCCCCAGTGGCTGGCACGCCATCGGACACACGACCTGGACGTTCTTCGATCCGTCCTGGCCGACGCCGGCCGCGCTCGCGCCGGGCGACACCATCCGCTTCGAGATCGAACGGGTGATCCGTTGATCGAGATCCTCTCAGTCCTCGGCCCGACCAGCGTCCAGGACCTCGGCCGCTTCGATCAATATCGGTTCGGGGTCGGCACCTCGGGCGCGATGGACGACGTCGCCCTGCGCGCCGGCAACATCCTGCTGGCCAACGACGAGAACGCCGCGGGCATTGAGATCCCGATGACGCCGTTCAAACTCCGCTTCTGCCGGAATATGGCTTTTGCGCTCACGGGCGCAGAGGTCGAAGCCGAGATCGGAGGACGAACGATCCCGCCGTGGTGGCGGTCGCAGGCGCGCGCCGGAGACACTCTCAGCCTCAAGGCGATGCCCCGTGGCGCAAGATGCTACCTGACCGTCAGTGGCGGCATCGACGTTCCCGCGGTCTTGGGATCACGGAGCACCCAGTTCCGGGGTGAGTTCGGCGGTCTTCACGGGCGACCTCTCCAACCGGGGGATATGCTGCCATGCGCCGCGCCCGATCCGCCGGCGGGAATCGGGGAACTCGGGATCGAACCGGCCGACATCGTCCTCGCCCGGCCGAACGCAGTAGCGGACGATATTACGGTCAGGGTCGTGATCGCCGGCGAATACGATGCGTTCGACGGCGCCACGCAGAAGCTGTTCTGGCGCAGCAGTTGGAAGATCACGCCACAGAGCAACCGCTACGGTTACCGCCTGCAGGGTCCCGCCGTAAAACCGGCCTCACCGATCGAAAAACGATCGCACGGCATCGTCCCGGGCGTCATCCAGATCCCGCCCAATGGGCAGCCCATCATCCAGATGCGCGATGCGCAGACCTCCGGCGGCTACCCGAAAATCGCAACCGTGATCAGGGCTGATCTTTGGCGCGTCGGGCAGGCAAGGCTCGGCAGCAGACTGCGGTTCGAGCAAACTGCGTATCCGGATGCGCTTGCAGCCGAGACCGATATCTCGGCCTATCTTGATCGGCTCAGGACCAACGTTCGACTTCTCGAGGAGCTTCGCAGATGCCGATAGATGCATCCCACATCGAACGCCTGGCCAGGCTCCTGGAGATATACGGCGTCGCGTCCATCGAGATCGAAGACAAGGACCAGTCGTTGAAACTCGTCGTGGAGACCGGCGCGTCTTCGCCGGCGCCTGCCGCAGCATCCAGCCCTCGCCAGGATCCGCACGTCGTCGCGACGGCTGATGTCGCGGGGCATTTCCTCGCCGGGCATCCCTGGCGGACAAAGCCGTTCGTCGAGCCCGGCCAACAGATCCACGCCGGCGCGATCGTCGGCCTCGTCAAGGTGGGTCTGATCTATGCGCCGGTTCTGTCTCCCGCCGAGGGTATCCTCGATGCTGTCCTCGCCGAGACAGGCGCGATGGTCGGCTACGGAACGCCCATCGCCAGGATTCGCCCCCTTGTCGAGGCCTGCTCGACCTGACCGACGGCCCCGCGAGGCCAGCCAACCCGCCTAGTTGACCAACACCTTCGCCGGGGCGACCTCGCCGCCCCCCTGCTCCACCACGCGCCGTACCGTGGCCGCCAGATCGACGGAGCCGGGAGTGTCGCTGTGAATGAGAATCGAGCGCGCCTCGACCTTGATCGTCTTGCCCTCGATCGTCTTCACCGTGCCGCTGTCCAGAAACCTCTGAACCCGCTCTGCCACGGCCTCCGACGAGGTGATGACCGAATTGGGCAGCTTGCGAGACACGAGATGGCCGTTCTCGTCGTAGGCGCGATCCGCCAGAAAGAGCGTCAGCACCCGCAGGCCGACCTTGCGGGCGGCGTGTACGATCGCGGCGTCGGGCTGCGAGAACACGATGAAGTCTCGATCGATGGTTGCGATTGCGCGGGCGACGACGGCGGCCATATCCGGATCGGCGTTCACCATGTTGCCCATCGCCGCATGGAAGCTGACATGGGTCACGCGGTGGCCGGCATTGGCCGCGATCCCCTGGAGCGCGCCGATCTGATAGACCATATGCTTCTCGAGCTCGGCCGCATCCATCTGGATCACGCGGCGGCCAAATCCGAGCAGGTCCGGCAGACCCGGATGCGCGCCGATCTCGACCCCCTTGGCCTTTGCCATCCGGACCGTGCGATCCATGATGATGGGGTCGCCGGCATGGAAGCCGCACGCCACATTGGCGGAGGAGACGATTCCCATGAGCGCCTCGTCGTCACAAATGCGATAGTTGCCGAAGCCTTCGCCCATGTCCGAGTTGATGCCGATTTTCATGTCTGAACCACCCTTTTTTTGATTGTTGCCCAGTTCCACTCAGAGCGTTCGATAAAGATCGGCGGTCGCGCGTACCCTGCCGATGTAGTCGCTGACGGGAGCCATAGCCGCTACGGCATCCCGATAGCTGACCTCGCTGAAGGTGATGAATGATCCCGGCCGCGCCTGGCCCAAGCGCCAGAGATCGGCCTGGATCACGGCGGCCATCTTCGGGTAGCCGCCAGCCGTATTCGCATCGCTCATCTGAATGATCGGCTCACCGGAGGGCGGCACCTGCACGACGCCTGCCACTACGCCGTGTGACCGCATCTCGACCGGCGCAGCCAATGTCAGGTTGGCTCCGCCAAGCCGATATCCACCCCGATCGCTCTGCGCGCTGATCTTCCATCTTGTCGACCAGAACGTACCCTGCATCTCCTCGGAAAACAGATCGTACTCTCCGGCACGGATGACGCGCACCCGCAGAACGCGTTCCTCCGCCGGATCGGACTCCGCGATCGCGATCTCGGGTGGCTCGGCACCAAACTCGATGCGGCCCGGGGATTCGCGTTGCGGATTCCCAACCGGCACGACGTCACCCGACTGCAAGGCACGCCCATCCAACCCGCCGAACCCTGCGCGAAGATGCGTGCTCCGTGAGCCGAGCACCGGCGGAACGTCGATGCCTCCAGCGAGCGAGACATAGACGCGGGCACCACGTTTGGGCGAGCCGATCGTGAGGATATCGCCTGCCCGCGCCCGCATGCACCACCAGGGCGGAACGGCTCGCTGCCCCAGCCTTGCATCACAATCGGCTCCAGTGAGCGCAAACGAGATGTCAGCTTTGAAACGCAGCCGGAAGGGAAAGGTCTGCACCTCGATGCTTGCGGCGTCACCATCGTTGCCGAGAAGCGCGTTGCCAGCTTCGAGAGCGACCGGATCCATGGCGCCCGACGTGCTCACACCGAAGCGGCGCGCGCCACGGCGGCCGCGGTCCTGGATCGTGTTGAACGCGTGGCTGGTCAGGATCTCGATCACAGTTCGATCCGATCGATTCTGAACTTGACGCGATCGCCAGGTGCCATCAGCGACGGCTGCGTCTTGCGGGGATCGAACATCGTCATCTCGGCCCGGCCGATTGCGTTCCAGCCGTTCGGGCTCGTGAGCACCGCCACACCGGTCTGCATGCCGCCGATCGTGACTGAACCTGCACGCATGTTGAGCGACGGCACCGACTTGCGCGGCATGAATATCCGAGGATCGAGGCCATGGAGATAGCCGAAGCCAGGGGAGCTTGCGATCGCACAGACGGTATATTCGCCCTCACTGTGGATCCTGATCACTTCCCGCGCCGACAGCCCCGAGCGAGCCACGACAGCCGGCAGATCGAAGCCAAGCTCGCCGCCGTAAACAACGGGAATCTCGATCAGCTTGCCATTGGGACTGCGCGGGCTCAAACGATGCCACAGTTCGATGATGTCGACCGCAAGCGCGCCGATGTCGTCCGGCGGCTGCACGAAAGTGAGCATGACGTTGGTCACGCCCACAACGGCCTCTTCGACATTGGGCCAGGACGAAAGCACGTCGGCAAGCGACCAGACGCGCCCCTGTTGAACGAGGTCGAACTCCCCCGGCGCCTCCACCAACATGGCGAGCGTGCCGATCAGGCTGATCTTTGGATCCTTCTCGAGCACGCCGACGAAGGGAGAGACACGATGGGTGATCGACAAACAGCGCTCCGGAGATCGACGCGCGGCGCTGTGGCCGCTACACCCAATCTAGATGACCTGCGCGAGCCGAACCAACACGTTGTCGCTCTGCGGGTATAGGGGATATTGATTGCTGGCGAGATGTCCTGCCGCCGCACCGCGACGTGCGCCAGCGGGCGCATGAGTTGCGCTTCGCTATCCCGTCCGACTGTCCTCGGGCTTACGACCCCGACTCTCAATGCCGCGCAATCACGTGATTGCTCGGTGCGTTCCATCGCGCAACGACCTGCTGGCCCACCGCGTAGCGGAGCTCCGATTGCTGCGTTTGGTTTTGCTCGAACACAATCAGTTGCTCGCCGCTCGTCGTCCTTAGATAATAGTGACTGACGAAGCCACGGTAGACGACCTGATCGATCCGCGCGGCCACACTGTTGGGCCGATCCACCGCGCCGTCTTGGTCGGCTCCCTCGACGATGATTGCTTCCGGCCTGATCGAGACCATCACGTCCGCCGCAGAAGCCGGCACCTGATCGACCTGGAGCCTCAGATCCTGCGACACGCGAATGATCGCGCCGTCACCATTGCGCTGCTCGACCTTGCCCTCGAACAGGTTGGAGGCACCGATGAACTTTGCAACGAATTTAGAGGCCGGCCGCTGATAGATCTCGGTCGCCGAGCCGACCTGCTCGAGCTTGCCGTCCCGCATCACCACGATTTTGTCGGCCATCGTCAGAGCCTCATCCTGGTCGTGCGTGACCATGATGGTGGTCAGGCCCAGTCGCCGTTGGAGGGCTCGCAATTCGACCTGCATGCTTTCGCGAAGCCCCTTGTCGAGCGCACCCAACGGCTCATCGAGCAGCAGCATCGCAGGCTCGATCACCAGCGCCCGTCCCAGCGCGACGCGCTGCTGCTGGCCACCCGAGAGCTGGGCAGGATATCGCTTCCCGAAGTTCGAAAGCTGGACGAGGCTCAACGCCGCGGCGACCTTCTTGGCGGCCTCCGCCTTGCCGATGCCGCGCATCTGCAGGCCGAATGCGATGTTCTCCTCGATCGTCATGTGCGGAAACAACGCGTAGTTCTGGAACAGCATCCCGATGTTGCGACGATGCACCGGCACATCGGTAATCTTGGCGTTGTTCACCAGGACATCACCGGATGTCGGGCGGATCAGTCCTGCGATCATGCGAAGGCAGGTCGTTTTCCCGCACCCGCTCGGACCGAGCAGGGCAACCATATGACCCGGCTCGATCGTCAGAGATACCTCATCGACCGCGACCGTCCGGTTATACTCCTTGCTGAGGCGTTCAAGCCTGACTTCGGAGGACCTCATGGCTACCCGCCTCAGCTTGTGAACACTTGGTTGTAGCGCTCCAGCCAGGGGCCTCGGCGCGGCACGATGAAATTCCAATCCGGAGTGAAGAGCCCGAGATCAGTCGCCTTGGTATCCGGATATGCGAGGAACTTCGCCGTCTCCGGCTTGAAGTCGATGCCGCTGACCGAGGGCGCGCTCAGCGTCTGCTCGGAGAGCATCTTGGCAACCGACGGCTCGAGAATGCGGTTGATGAGTGCGGCTCCCAATTCCGGTTCGGGCGCATTCTTGACCACCGTCATGCTGTTGATGCCCGTGAACGCACCCTCCTTGGGGAACGTCATGTCGAGCGGCATGCCCTTCGCCGTGTGCGGGTAAATGGCTTTCGAGTACTCGATGCCACCGATCGTCGCCTGCCCCTGGGCAACCTGGAGAACCTGCGCCTCGCTGTCATAGATCGTCAGCACGTTCGGCTTGAGCGTCGCCAGCTTGTCCCAACCCTGGTCGACCAGGTACTGGGCCTCCTTGAACGGCTTGCCCGTCACGAGCGACGTCGCGGCGATGAGCATCAGCACGCTCTGGGTGTTCTTCGGCGTATTCAGGAGAATTTGCTTGCGATACTTCGCATCAAAGATCTGTTCGTAGCTCTCGATCGGTTTCGTCACCTGCGGGTTGATGAACAGCGCCGCACTCGAGATCGAGAACCCGACGCCGTAGCCGTCCTCGAAGATGTAGCGCGGATACACCTTCCCGAGATTGGGAATCTTGGCGGGATCGAGTTTGTCGATCAAACCCTCCTGCTTCGCCTGCGGGATGCCGACGTCATCCATCATCATGACGCTGTATCGTGGCGTATCGCGCGTCGCGCGGAGTGCGGCAATGTTGGAGAGCGTCGCTCCTTCAATCGTAAAGACGCGACACTTGAACTCGGCCTCGAACTTGGGAATGACCTCCTTCTGGATCAGCTTGCCCAGAGCGGAGTTGTAGACGCCGACATGAAGCTGCTTGGCGTCCTGTGACCACGCCCGGCTAATGATCGTCGGGAAAGCAACCGCGGATGCACCGGCCTTGATGAGAGTCCTACGCGTCAGTCTCATGGTTCAATCTCCATCTACGAAGTAAAATCAGGCAGCCAACGCGCGGCGAAGGCCTACCAACTTTTCCAGAAGCAGGACGCCGACCATCGCCATCAGGATGATGATCGTCGACATCGCGGGCACGGAAGGATCAAACACGTTGACGAGTTGCCGCATCAGCACGAGCGGCACCGGCGAGTACTCGGAATTGGCGAGCCACATCGTGACCGGATAATTGTCAAAGGACACCATGAAGGCGAACAGTCCGCCGGCGGCAACCCCGGATGCGATCTGCGGCAGCGTCACACGCCAGAAGGTCCACAGCCGGTTCGCTCCCAGCGTACGAGCGGCATCCTCCAGGTTCTCGTCCACCAGCTGCAGGCTGGTGACCACCGTCCGGATGACATACGGCGAGGTTACGACAATGTGCCCGATCAACAGGTTCAGCCTCGCATCCTGCGAGCCGAGCTTGGTGAGGACCTGGAGCAGCGCAAGGCCGGTCACCAGGGCGGGGAAAATCAATGGCGAAAGCAGGAAGCCCTTGATGGCCGCCAGGCCAAAGAAATTTCCGCGCACCAGCGCAAACGACGCCGGCACACCGAGCAGCAGCGAGCCCGCCGTCGTGCCGAGCGCGAGCAGGATGCTCAGCCGCATCGCTTCCAGGAAGTCACGATCCCCGAGGACCTTGAAATACCATTTGAGCGTAAAACCCTGGGGCGGAAACGTCACGAAGTAGGAGTCGGAAACCGACACCGCCATGACGAGAAGCAGCGGCGCCATGATGAAGATCATCATCGCGGTCGTGATCGCGTAGAGCACATATGCGCCAAATCCGGAAAAGTGCTCGTCCATCAGCTCGGCCTCCGGAGACGGCGGCCCTCGAGAAGCCACATCGAGAAACCATTGACCGCGAAGACAACGCCGACCAGGACCACGGCGATCGCGGCGCCGAACGGCCAGTCGTACACGACGAAAATCTGCTGCTCGATCAGATTGCCCAGCATGATCGCGGAGGCCCCTCCCAGGATGGCGGGGATGACGAAGGAACCGGCCGTCAGCGAGAACACCAGGGTGAAACCCGCCACGAAACCGGGCATGCTCAACGGCAGCGTCACCCGCAGGAAGACTTTCCACCACGGCGCGCCGAGAACGCGGGCCGCATCCTCCAGATTGCGATCGATCTTGCCGAGCGCGGATGCCAGCGGCAGGACCATCATCGGAAAGAACACATGCAGCGAGCCGATGACCACGGCCTTCTCGGTATAGAGGACCGATACCGGCCCATCGACGATGTGCAGCGTCATCAGGATCCAGTTCAACATCCCCTTCGGGCCGTTCGCCAGGATCAACTGCCACCCGTAGCCACGCACGACGACGCTGACGACCAGCGGCGCGATGACGATGAGCGTGATAATCCGCGTAACGAGGGGGCGGCTCTTCACCATGACCAGCGCAACCGGATAGGCCAATAACGTCGCAAGGGCCGACGTGATCAGGCTGATCCTCAGCGTCGTCCAGAACACGCGCGCATAGAGCTCGACATCAATGAGCCTTGCGTAGTGCGCGAGCGTGAAAGGAGGCCCGATAATGCCCTGGCTGTTCTGGGTTTGAATACTCGAGAACAGCAGCCTTATTGCCGGATAGAAGAAGAAATAGGCCAGGAAGGCCAGCATCGGGAGCGCGAGCAGCCCGGCGGGCAAGTTCAGGCGCCACCGCGATCCCTGTCGGGTCTCCGGTGGGGCACCTACAACAGCCACCGCATCGTCGCTGGTCATTGCTGGCCGTCCCCGACTGCGCGATCCCAAGATCTACCCCTCTTTAAGCAAAGCTTAGACACGGGAACCCTTCAGGGCCAAGATTGTCTCCGTTTAGGGGCATTGCAAACGGTTATGACAATGGGTGTGGCATCCTGTGCCTGAACTTCGGTCACCGGGCCGGCTCTTCCATACCTTCCCTCAACGCAAGCCTTCGCAGAAGCTCGCGATGCGCCGGCAGCCCTCCTTCAGTGTCTCGATATCGGTCGCGTAGGAGATCCGGAAATACGGGCTCATTCCATAAGCGCCGCCATGAACAGCGGCGACGTACTGCTCTTCCAGAAGAGCCGAAATGAAGTCGGCGTCGGTGTCCAGCCGCCGTCCTCCCTTGGACGTCTTGCCAATGCAACCGGCGATGTTCGGGAACACGTAGAATGCGCCCTGCGGCTTGTGGCAGGTGATCCCGGGGATCTGACTGAGGAGCGAGACCACCAGATCGCGCCTGTCGCGATAGATATCGGCCCGCTCTTTCAGATAGTCCTGAGGACCATCCAGAACCGCCACGGCGGCCGCCTGGCTCAGCGTGCAGATGCCGCCCGTCGCCTGACCGTGAACGTTGTTCATGGCGGCAATCAAGCTTTTGGGGCCACCGCAATAGCCGACGCGCCATCCCGTCATGGCGTAGGCCTTGGAAGCACCGTTTACCGTTACGACGCGATCCTTCAGCCTCGGCTCCACCTCCGCGATCGTGCAGAACTCGAAGCCGTCATAGGTGAGGTGTTCATAGATGTCGTCGGTGAGGATCCAGACATCAGGATGCTTCAGCATGACGTCTGCGATCGCGCGCATCTCGGCGCGCGAGCAGGCGGCGCCAGTCGGGTTGTTCGGGAAATTCAGGATCAGCCACTTGGTCTGTGGCGTGATCGCAGCCTCGAGATCCGCCGGCCGAAGCTTGAACTGGTTGTTCTCCGGGCACGGCACCGAAACCGGCGTCGCTTCGGCGAGGAGAACGATGTCCGCGTAGGTGATCCAGCCCGGCGCCGGAATGACCACCTCGTCGCCGGGATTGCAGGTGGCGAACAGCGCGTTGAAGATGATCTGCTTGCCCCCGTTGGCGATCAGGATTTCATCAAGGGCATATTCGAGATTGTTCTCACGCTTGAACTTGCGCTGGACCGCGGTTCTCAGGGCCACTGTCCCGGGCATCGCCGGATATTTGGTGTCTCCCGCCAGCGCCGCCCGATGCGCGGCATCGATGGCATGCGGAGGCGTCGGGAAATCAGGCTCGCCGGACGACAGGCTGACGATCTTGACGCCTGCATCGCGCAGCTCACGCGCCTTGTCCGTCATCGCCGCCGAGGCGGACACTTTTACGGTTTTGAGGCGGTTCGCAAGTTCAGGCATCGTCAGCTCCGTTTCTTGATCTCTGTCTGTTGCGCAGCCTCTGTTCGACGCGCAAATCGCAGGTCACCCACGACCTGAAATATTGGAATGACCTCGAGCATCGCGACGTTCATGCGCATCGGCGATCCCACGGCGAATGCGATTGCGTCCGCAATGTCCTCGGGTTGAAGCGTCTCGAAGGCGCCGACAAAGCGGTCATTGCCGCCGCCGCCGACGTCCGGATTCTGAAAAATGCCGGTCGCGACCCGACCCGGCGACACCTCGGTGACGCGGACCCGGGTGCCGAAGAGATCGACGCGCAGCTGCCGCGACAGCGAATGGATGCCCGCCTTGGTCGCGTGATAGGCGACCGAGGAATTGAACGTCGTTGCGTTCTCGCCGAATGCATAGTGGCCGGCGATGGAGGAGATGTTGACGACGTGGCCGCGGTCACGTTTGGCCATGCCTGGCACGATCACTCGCGTGAGATGCAGGACCGCCCGCAAATTCACGTCCACGAGCGTATCGACGTCATCAGGGGCGGTATCCAGAATATTGCTGCGCCGGGACTGGCCGGCGTTGTTGACGAGCACGTCGAACTCGGCCGAGCCCGCCAGTTGCGTCAGCGCGCCCAGATCGTTCACGTCAACCGCACAGGCGCGGCACCCGGTCTCCGCCGACAAGGCCGCCAGTCGTCCCTCGTCCCGAGCAACCGCATAAACCTCAAGGCCCTCCGCGCAGAGGCGGCGGACCGTCGCAGCCCCGATTCCCGAGGACGCACCCGTTACCAATGCCGTTCGAAAATCCGCAAATCCCATCCGCAATGGCTCTCTTGCGATCAAGCGGAGCGGGCGAACACTACGTTCACATAAATGGACGCGGATAGAACGGATTCGATCTGCCCTCATAAGCATGGCCGATAGCTCCGCCGGCCCCGCCCCGCGGTCCCATAAGCATCACCGATACCGGCAGAGTGAATCGCTCTTACTCGCTTTCGGCCACGTCCCCCTACATTCGCTCCGGCCGTTTTTGGTTCACCCTTGGAGAGAAACGTACATGCTGGAGGTCAACAACCGGGTCGTCATGGTCTCGGGCGCCTCGCGCGGCATCGGACGCGCCGTCGTCGATCGACTGCTGGCATCGGGTTTCCGTGTCTCGGCGGGAGTTCGTAACCCGAGTGCCCTCCAGGAGAGCCAGCGGCTCATGACGCACCGCTACGATGCTGACGATGCCGAGAGTCCCAAAGCATGGGTCAAGGCGACGCTCGCGCGCTGGGGCGGCGTGGACGCGATCGTCAACGCAGCCGGCATCAATCCGAAGGTCCGCGTATCCGACGAAGGCGAAGACGAATTGGAAGACATGTGGCGGATCAACGTCAAAGGCCCGCTGCGTGTCATCAGGGCCGCCCTGCCTCATCTGGCAGTATGTGGCCATGGGCGAGTGGTCAATCTCGGGTCGCTTTCCGGCAAGCGCGTGGGAAGCAATGTCGGCTACGCCATGACCAAATTCGCCGTGGTTGCACTCACGCATGGCATCCGCCGTGAGGGTCGCGCTGCAGGAATCCGGGCGACCGTCATATGCCCCGGCTATGTCGCCACCGACATGACGATTAAAGATGACGAAATTCCCCGCCACGAGATGAGTCAGCCCGGCGACATCGCGCAACTGGTCGAGACCGCCCTCATGCTGCCCAACAACGCCTCGGTCTCAGAGCTGCTCGTCCACTGTCAGTTCGAGCCGATGTTGTAGGATACCTTCAGCGCAGCCTCGAAGTGGCGGGGTTGCGACGCCCCCCGCAAAAAACTCGAAAACAACCCCATGCAAAGTAGCCGTCAATCCCGAACACGGGATGATACGGATTTTACGAAATCGATTGACACGTCGGGCAAATCACCGGCATGATGCCATCATCGCAGACTGGCGCACACGGCCTGGCCATGAAGCTGTGTCACGCGATCAGGCATTTGCGAGACGGCTTCGAATTTCGCGATGCGCTGGTCCAGGCGCCACAACTCGATGCGATAGAAGCTCACCAGCGTTTGGGCCTTTCGCTTGGCATCCTCCTCGCCGTCGCAGACGAGATTGATGCAACCGAAGACATGGCCGTCGGGATCAATCTGGAATGCCCGGTAATGTTTCATGATCTGCCCTCTCCTTGCCAGCGCTTGCGGACGGCCGGGGCGGTCAGCCAATCGGTCAGATTGGACGCCAATTCGTCCTGTTTCGCACGACGCAGCAACATCTCTCGCTCCCTGCCGGCCGGAAGACGGCGGGCATGTTGGCGGGCCTGTTCGGCCGAAATCTGCAAACGCTCCTGAAGCGAATGCGTCTGTTTGGTTCGATTACGTTTGTCGGTCATTTTCTGCAATCACGGATGATCTGGTTCGAAGGGAGTCGGCCCCGACCGGAGGCTCAGAGCGCCGGGGCCGATCACCTACCGCAGCGGGAGCGGCCCGGGCGAACAGCCTTGGTAGCTTCGGGGCGGAACCGGGTTCCGGCATTTCCATAGGTTAAGCAAATGCGATTGTTATGAGCAGGCTGACAAAACGCTGCATCGCAGCACGATAAAATCGCGCTGCTGCCCTGTGTACTCGCGACACGATGCGCCCGAGCACGGCGGTGTCTGAAACTACTTGCTGCGATAGTGTTGCAGATAGCTCGGCGAGTACAGCGCAGCGTCCTTGAGTGCCTCGAGGTCGTTGACGGTCAAGGTGCGCTCGCGCAGCACGATCAGGCCGGCGGCGCGCAATTCCTGCACGGTGCGATTGAGATGGACCACCGACAGGCCGGTGGCGTCGGCCAGATCCATCTGGGTTACCGGCATGATGCAGGAATTGCCGTCGATCATTCCGACCGGGCGCAGCCGCTCAAAAATCTCGCAGAACAGATGCGCTACACGTTCCAGCGCGACGCGGCGGCCGAGATTGATGGCCCATTCGCGCTGGATGGCGCTGCTCACGAGCGTCTCGCACCAGAACGCCTCCGCGAGCGAACGGTCGCTCGCGACAAGACTCTCGAAACGCGCACGCTTGATTTCAGTATAGACGACCGGCGTCAGCGTCGCGATGGAGTGATCCATTACCGCCAGCAGGAACGCATGCGCGTCGCAGGTTTCGCCCGGAAAGATGAAATTGACGATCTGGCGGCGCCCGTCCTCCAGTGTCTTGTAGCGGCAGAGCCATCCCGACAGCACGATGCGGACGCTGTCGATGGGATCACCCTCGGAGATCAGGTCCTCGCCCGATCCGGCGCGCTGCATTCCCTCGAGGACGGCGTGCTCGAGCGAAGCGGGGGCCTGGGCCGACAAGGTCCGCAACGCATTCAGCCGGCGAATGACCGGATCAGTCACGCTTCGATCGAGAGTCGACACGGGCATCAACTACCGCCCCCCGGCGTATGGAACGTGCGCTTGCTCAACGGAATGGTGATCGTGCATTGCAGTCCTGAAGCGCTGAACGCCATCGTCGTCTGCCCCTTGAACTCGAACGCCAGCGTGCGCTCGAGAAGCTCGGTGCCAAAGCCCTGTCGCGGCGGCGGTGTAACCTGCGGCCCGCCCCGCTCGCGCCATTCGAAGACCAGCTCCGCCGGATCAGTGGACTCATCGAGGCGCCAGGTGATCTCGAGCCGCCCCGTGGGCCGACTCAAGGCGCCGTATTTCAACGCATTGGTCGCGAGCTCGTGGATGGCGAGCGCGAAGGTCTCGGCGGCCTTCGGCTGGAGACGCACCTTGGGGCCGGAGACCCGCACCTGCTCGCCTTCCCTGGCATTATAGGCCAGGAGCTCCTCGACGACGAGATATTCGAGATCGACGCCGCCCTCGGGATCGCGGGTGACCAGCGCCTGGGTGCGTGCGAAGGCGTTGAGCCGGCCGTCCAGGTGAGAGGCGTATTCCTCGACGGTGGAGCTCGATTCCGCCGACCGGCGGGCGATCGAGCGCACGACGCCGAGCGTGTTGCGGACGCGATGCTGAAGTTCGGCCAGCAGCAGGCGCTGCCGCTCCTCGGCGCGGGTGATCGCGGTGACGTCGATGAAGGTGATGACGACCCCGGCAATGAAATTGTCGATGCTGCGATAAGGCAGGATGCGCACGATGTAGCGCGTGCCGCTATCCTGCGCGGTCAGCTCGCGCTCGGCACTCGCCAGCGTCCGCAGCACGCGGCGAACGTCGTCATAGAGCTCCTCGATAGGGATGCGCGCCTTGATGTGGGCAATGGGACGGCCGACGTCGGTTTCCACCAGGTGCAGGACCCGCGTGATCGCGGGCGTAAAGTTCATCACCCGCAAATCGTTGTCGAGGAACACGGTCGCGATCTGCGTGCTCTCGAGGAAATTCTTCAGATCGCTCGTGGCGCGGGTCAATTCCTGCACGCGGTGCGCCAGCTCGCCATTGACCGTGGTCAGCTCCTCGTTGACCGACTGCAATTCCTCGCGCGAGGTCTCGAGCTCCTCATTGGCCGATTGCAGCTCTTCGTTCAGCGACTGGTATTCCTCGTTGGAGGATTTCAGCTCCTCGTTGGTGCTCTCCAGCTCCTCGATGGTCGCCTGCAACCGCTCACGCGTCGCCCGCAGCTCGCTCTCGAGCCGCTCGACATGCTCGGTGCGCACCAGCACATTGGTATTGCCCTGGTTGGCATCGATCACCCGGACCGGGCCGTCCTTGAACAGGACGAGGAAATTGCGATGGCCACCGGCGCCGTCCTGGATCGGCTCGACGGTGATATCGACCAGCACACGGTGGCCGTTCACCCCGAGCTGCACCTGCTCGGCATGGGCTGGTTCGTTGGTCTCGGCGGCGTGGCTGAGCGCCGTGCGCAATTCGAGCCTGAGATCGCGGTGGACGAGCTGAAGCAGGTCGAGCGTGGCGGCGCCCGCGGTCGGCTCGATGTACCGGCCCGTGCGCCCCGAAAAGTGCAGTATCTGGAAATTGTCGTCGGTGATGACATAGGCGGGCGCGTATCGCTCCGCGACGCGCTGCGCGCGGCGCTCCAGGCCCACATCCGGGCCGAACGAGCGCACCGGTGGCACATCGACCGGTACCCTGCCCGCTGAGGTCGTGATCGGAAATTCCGGCGGCAGCCGCGTTCCGGTCTCGAGCTTCTTGAAGATGCGGGCACGGCGGTCGACCGGCGCAAACAGCTTCGGATGCCGCGTGACGTTCTCGGAATTACCGAGAAACAGGAAGCGATCCGCCAACAGTGCAAAATGGAACAGCGGGATAACCCGATTCTGCAATTCGGCGTTGAGGTAGATGAGAAGGTTGCGGCAGGAGACGAGATCGAGCTTGGAGAACGGCGCGTCCTTGATGACGTTGTGCTGCGAGAAGATGCACATTTCGCGCAATTCCTTCACCACACAATAGGTGTCTCCCTCGCGCACGAACCAGCGCGCCAGGCGCTCGCTGGTCATGTCCGCTTCGATGGTGGTGCGGTAGCGGCCAACCCGCGCGGCCGCCAGTGCCCGGCCGTCGATGTCGGTCGCAAAAATCTGGACCTGCGGCGCGGAATCCAGCCGCGCCACGTGCTCGCGCAAGAGGATGCCGATCGAGTAGGCCTCCTCGCCGGTGGCGCAGCCGAGCACCCAGATGCGAACCTGCTGGCCCGCGCCCTTGCCTTCGAATATCTTCGGAATGATCTGGGTCTCGAGCACCTCGAACTCGCGCTTGTCGCGGAAGAACTCGGTGACGCCGATCAGAAGATTGTTGAAGAGGTGCTGGGCCTCGTCCTTGTCGTTGCGGAGGAAGTCGACATAGGCGGGAATCTCGTCAATCTGAACCACCTGCATGCGCCGCTGGACGCGGCGAAGGAAGGTGTTCTGCTTGTAGCCGTGGAAATCGTTGCCGGTCTTGTTGCGCAGGATGTCGGCGATGCGCGAGAGCGAGGTCGCAGCCGCGGCCAGCACCTCGTCGAAACCCTGCTTCTCCTCGAGGCGCCGCAGGTGACGGGCATAGACCTGGATGTGCTCGGGGATATCCTCCGGCGGTAGCACGTAGTCGGCAATGGAGGCAGGCGTGTTGCCGTCAAGCAGATGCTCGGGCCCGGGACTCACGGCCTTCTCGGCGATGGCAAGACCGCCGTGGTCCTTGAGCGTCGCAGTGCCGAGCGTGCCGTCGCCGCCGGTGCCGGCGAGGATCACGCCGATCGACTGCTCGGCGCGCTCTTCGGCGAGCGACACCAGAAAACTGTCGATCGTGGCGCGCTCGCCGGGTGCCTGCTCGGCCTTGCGGATCGCGAAACGGTCGCCCTGGATGGTGGTGATCATCGCCGGCGGGCACAGATAGATCGTGCCCCCCTCGATTGCCGCGGCCTCACCGATGTCGGTGACCTTGGCGCCATTGGATCCCCGCACGATCTCGCGCAGCCGGGCCGGGTCGAATGCCTCGTGATGCTGAAGCGCCAGCACGATAACCTGATCGTTCGCCACCGTCAGCTTGGCAAAGAAACGCTCAATGCTGTCCAGAGCGCCGGGCGATGCGCCCACCCCGATGATCAGCGGGGCCTTGGCCTGACGCTCTCCCTCGACCGGCTGGTCGCCGACTTCATTCATGGCTCTGGTAGCTCTCGTTGGCTAGCCGGGAGCGACGGGCGCCCGGCCCCTGCAAATAGCAGAAACCAATCTTACCCCAACAGCTCAAAGGCAGAAACGTCGCTTGCGCCGTTCAATCCCGCAGCGCAACCGTTGTCTGGCTCCATGAGGCGGGTCATACTCGCCCGGTGGCGCTGGAACCGACGATGCAAATATCCGAAGAACTCGCCGCCCTGATCAAGCGGGCCGAGGGAGCTACCGCGACCGCCCTCCGGCTGCTCGACGAGAACGACCGGTGGCGCCAAAGCGTGGTGCGGAAGCTCGCCTACATGTTCGAGCTCGGCGCCGAATTCAGAAAACCGCGCGTCGGCCTCCCCCTGGCGACTCCGGATCGACCTGCTCACGAAGATAGATGACCCGCTGCTCGATCAGGGTGCGGTGGCGCTCCCACTCGACCACGGTCTGCTTGAGGAGGTCAACGAGCCGCTCGGCCTGGCAGATATCGTGGCCGCCAGCCTGAAGGTAGCGCACCCGGTCTTCCTGGTCGCGGATCCTCTGCCAGCCCTCCTCAATGTCCCGATCGGCCTTGACGAGAAGACGCTGCTCAGCGTTGAGCTGCTCGGTACACTCGGCGAGGGTCAGGGCCATGGGATGCCTTTAAGCCTTCCGCTTGCGAGCCGGAGGGCCAAGCGACTGTAGCACGACGCGGCGGATCAGGTCGGCATATTCGCGATATTCGGCAGCCCGCGTGTCGTACATCTCGGCGACCGCAGACCGGCCGCCTCGCCGGCCATCGGAGGCCATGCGCTGCACCAGCTCCGCCCGCTCCTCGATGATGCGTAGCGCAACCCGCAAGGCTTCATCCACGCGCCCCTCCTGCTCCCTGGCAAGGGTGTCGGCGATGTAGGCATGACCGACCTGGCAGCGGAAGCGCATCGGGCGTGATCCCTTCACCTCGGACAGAACGTCACCGCAGCCCGGGCAGGTCAGCGCGACGGGATCGGCCATTGTGGCAAGGCTGTTAGTGCCGATCCGATTACCGGCCGCAATCTCGACCTCGAGCCTGATGTCCGCCGGGATCGGCAGCGCCACTCCGGCAGGTTCTCTGACGAGATCCGACAGGACGTCGCCAATCGCTGTACCGGCCATGCAGAGATCGATGGTGGTCGCCACCAGAGCGCGCCTTGGCATTTCGTCGGCAATCGCATCCGACGGCTCCTGCACGAGAGTGATCCCGCCACAGCGCTTGATGGCATTGAGGCCAGCCGCACCGTCCGACAACAGGCCGCTCAGGACGACGCCGATCACACGCGGACCGTGATGCAAGGCGGCGGAGCGAAACAGGGCATCGATCGCCGGCCGCGCCATGTTTTCGCGCGGACCGCGCCCGAGCAGGACATGATCTCCGGACAGCAGCAGATGGTGGTCCGGCGCGGCAATATAGACGTGGCCGGGCTCGATCCTCATGCCGTTCTCGGCCTGACGGACCGGGAGCTTGCCGGCGCTGCTCGCGACCGTGGACAGGATCCCGATGCCCTGCGGCGGTATGTGCAGTACGATGAATATGGCGGCCGGCAGGTCCACAGGGAGGCGGCCCAGGATTTGTTTCAATGGTGCGGTTGCCCCCGCCGAGCCCCCGATGACGACGATGTCGCGGTTGCTCATGGAACCCATCTTCGATTGCATCGTTTGGATCAAGGCGGCTCCCTGCTTTATGTTCCTAATGGCCTGGAGGGAGCGCTGGAGGCATCATGTCGGAATCGCCAACCTTGTCCCGTCAGCGCGCTCCGCTGGCGAGCCGACGGATTCTCGTCGTCGAGGACGAATATTTCCTCGCCGATGACATCGGCAAGACGCTGCGCGCGCTCGGCGCGGAGATCGCGGGGCCGGTGGGTTACATCGAGGATGCAGTCGAGATTCTGTACGACGGCAGCGCCGTGGATGCCGCGGTGCTCGACGTGAACCTTCGCACCGGGATGATCTATCCCGTTGCCCGTGCGCTCAGAGCGCGCCACGTGCCGTTCGTGTTCACCACGGGCTACGACAGGATCTCGATCATTTCCGAGTTCCAGGACGTGCTGCTCCTGGAGAAGCCGATCGATCTCGCGGCGATGGCCCGGAAGCTGGCTGCGCTCATTGACGGAGCGAGGAGCTGACATGCAACGACGCATGATGCCCGGACCGCTGATCGCCACGACATGAAGAGACATCCGATGATCTACGCACCTAACCACGCGCTGGACACGAAAATCCTGGCGAGTTCGCGCGAGCTGGTTCGCGAGGCGCTCGCCCTGCTGCGCAACAGCGATCACCTCGTAAGTCGCCTGCGCCTGCGTGATGAGGTGGGGCGCCCTGCACTTCCGCGCAGCGAAGGTCAGCCGTCCGGTAACGCCTGACCTGAGCACTCACGGCAAGTTGACAGCTATAGCAGGTGAGCGAAGGCGAGCCAGGCGGTCACCGCCAGGCACAGAACAACCGCGGCGTAAGGCAGCGCAGCGCGCAAGATTGCCTCCGGACCCATCAGCTCAACATCATCCAGACAATCGCGCCCGTCATCACGAGAAAACCCGTGATTGCAGTCGCGACGAAGGCCTGTTCCACGCGATCCATCGCCATGGCAGCCCCCTTTCCAGCCGGGTCAGTGTGACGGGCTGAAACGTTCCGCGCATTAGTGTATGTGAATCGGCAGAGCCTGCCTTTTTCGGCAGGCCTGAGCTGCGGCCGTGCCGCAGGAGCAATGCGGCGTTACGATTTAGCTATTCAGTAATTTCTCTTGGTCGGAATTACGACCACCACCTAAGCGTTCTATTCGACGACGGGATCATGCCGCGCCAAATGATTGCAAAGCTGGTCCGCAAACTTTGCGGCAGCCACCGACAGCGCGCGCCCTCGCAGTTGCCAGAGCACGATCTGAATGAGCGGGAGATCCCGCGTATCTATTGGCCTGGCGTAGATGCGGCGGTCGTCCCGCGGGACGGCGCTCAAGGCATGAAAGGTCACGGCTTGCTCACGCATGATGTAGTTGCGCAGGAACTCCAATGAACCTGACTCGATCTGCACGTTGGTAGAGATCTGCCGCCGAGATATCGCCTGGTCCAACATGTGACGGATGGCCAGAGTCTGGTCTGGCATCGCTGCGGGAAAGGCAAGACAATCTCGCAAGCGTACTGAGCCGGGACGTGCCAAGGGGTGGTCGGCACGAAAAACTGCGCAAAGCGGCTGGTCGGTCGCGAGCAAAACGCGCATGTCCGCCACCAGCGGCGGATTCAGTAGAAGCGCAAGGTCCGCCTCAAAAGTGCTGAGGGCAGTAGCTCCAAGTATATGGTCGCGAACGACGATCGAGAACGTCACCTGCGGGAATTTGGCGCGATAGCCAGCGACCTCATCGGGAAGAACGTTGTCCACGAAGGCCTGGCTGCAAGCTACCGCCACGTGCCCCCGTCGAATCCCGGAAAGGTCTGCAATCTGAGATTTCAGCCGTTCAAAGTCCGCGCTCTGATCGCGGATGTGTCGGATCAGCAGCTCCCCGGCGGAATTCAACCGCATTCCCTGGGAGAGCCGCTCAAATATGGGCGTGCCCAGTTCATCCTCAAAGTCTTGAATTTGCCGGGTTAACGCCGATGGCGTGATGTTCAAATGCTCGGCAGCACCCCGGATCGAGCTGCGGCGAGCAACCTCGGCAATATATCGGTGAATCTTCTGGTGACGCATGAACGCCATCGGCCCAACTAGCCCCCTGTTGCATTTTTAGCAACAGAACGGTCAGAATCAAGCACTGGTTTGCAACGGCGCAATAGCTATCGTCCAGCCAACTCCAAACGCCCGACGAAACCCGCCACTCCCTGCGTTCCGGCGGCTGGCGCCTTCATCAAAGGAAAGTGGCTATGCGAAGCGTTCTTCACCGCCGACAAATTCTTGCTGGGTTAGGTGCAGTGCTTGCAACTCCTGCCGTTGTTCGTGCTCAAGACGCCACCGTAATTCGGGTGGGCGCGCTCAAATTGATTCATTCGATCGCTCCGTACTTCTATGAGCGCTTTGCACCGGCCGGCTTCAAAATTGAGGTCCTTCCTTTTGAAACGCCGACCGAATGCAAGACCGCCGTCGTCACGCGGTCCGTGGATTTCGGCAACTTCGGTATTGCTGCCGGCGAACTTGGCGCCGCGGCCGGCGAACCAATCGTGTTGATTGCGTCGACGTGCAATCGCGGCATGGCCATCATTTCGAAAAAGGACAGCTCAATCCTCGCGCTCAAGGACCTCAAGGGCAAGCGCGTGGCGGTCTTCCCAGGAACAACGCAGGAAGTGTTTTTCCTCGAGCGCTTGCGTATGGAAGGCATGTCCATCAAGGACGTCGAACCGGTCCGGGTCTCCTTTAGCGAAATGCATATCGCACTCGCGCGCGGCGACATCGATGCATATGTCGGCGCTGAACCAGGACCTGGCGTTTCGTTGTCCACCGGCATTGGTCAGCTCGTCGAGTATCCGTATTCAACCGCCATGGGGGCGTTGAACATTGTGTTCGGCACCCATCGCGACATCATCAGCAACAAGCCTGATCTTGTTCGTACGATGCTGAGTATCCATCAGCAGGCAACGGATTTTGCGACCAAGAACAAGGATGAAATGGTCGCAATGGCTTCCGCCAAACTGGGTCAGAAGAAGGAGGCGATCGAAGCCTCCATACCTAACGTAGAGCTGACTTGGCGATTTGGTCCAACGCAAATCCAGCAGGCGAAAATCTATGCTGAGCACATGTTAGCGCTCAAGCAGATCAAGCGGCTGCCCGACTTCGGCACCTTCATCGATACCAGCTTCGTTGACGCATTGAGGCCCCTATGAGCAGCATCGTCATGTCGATTTCTGAGAAGGCAGCCGGACAGCAGCGCCAGCGAATTATGCCACCTGCGGTCTTGGGGCGCGTCAAGACGTTCGCACAAGCGCTGGTCTTACCTATCGTGCTTCTTGCGATCTGGCATTTCGTGACGGTCGGGCGCCCAGCAAGCCTCGTCCCGCCGCCTACGGAGGTTTGGCTGGAACTTCGAGATCTTGCCGTCGGCGGAATCAATGACGACGCCTACAGCGGCACGCTCATGACCCACCTTATCGCATCGGTTAGCCGGGTGCTCGGCGGATTCAACCTCGCGCTCATCGTCGCGCTTCCGCTTGGGATGCTGATCGGACGCATAGAGCTTGTCCGGCGCTTCGTCGAACCGCTGCTGCAAATCTTGCGCCCTATTCCGGTCACAGCGTGGCTGCCGCTCGCGATGATCATTTTTGGACTGGGACCTCGCTCAGCATTCTTCCTGGTGTTCCTCGGCGCGTTCTATCCCATCTTGTTGAATACCGTCTTTGGTGTGCGTTCGGTCGAGCCTCGTCTCTTCGAAGCGGCGTCCATGTTGGGTTGTCAGGGAACGGCGCAGTTCTTCCGTGTTGTCCTGCCGGCCGCCCTGCCCTCGATCTTTGCGGGTCTCCGCTTAGGCCTGGGCTTTTCATGGGTGGTCATCGTTGTCGGCGAAATGACGGGTGTACCCACGGGCTTGGGCGCCATCATCATGGAAGCGCGTCAACTATCTCGGACCGAAATCGTCATCTGCGGAATGCTTGTTATCGGCGTCTTTGGCTTCCTGTCCGATCAAATCGTCATGCTCATCGGCCGACGCTTGCTTGCTTGGAGCCCTTCTCGTGTCTAACAGCGCGCTTCCCATTCTCGAAATCAAGAACGTCAACAAGACGTTTGCCCTCAACGGTCAATCGATCGAAGCATTGCGCAATGCCAACCTGACGGTTCGCAAAGGTGAGTTCATTTGCCTCATCGGCGCGTCCGGCTGCGGCAAGTCGACCTTGCTGCGCATGGTGGCTGGATTTGAAACGCCGACCAGTGGCGATGTCCTCATGTGGAGCATGCCGGTAGCCGGCCCCGACCCATCTCGCGGGATGGTGTTTCAAGATTACGGGCTTTTTCCGTGGCTCACTGTTCGGGACAACATCGGTTTCGGACCAAAATCGCGGGGGCTCGCCACCAAAGAAATCAAGGAGACGACGGAGAAGTTCATCGAGCTGGTCGGCCTGCAGCGCTTTGCTAACGCTTACCCTCACCAGCTTTCCGGCGGCATGAAGCAACGCGTGGCGATTGCCCGCGTTTTGGCCAATGACGCGGAAGTGGTGCTGATGGATGAGCCGTTTGGCGCCCTCGATGCGATGACTCGCGAACGCTTGCAGGATGAGTTGGTGGAACTCTGGTCGCGCACCAAGCTGACGGTACTGTTCGTCACCCATGCCATCGAGGAAGCGATTTTTCTCGCGGACAGGGTCGTCGTCATGTCGCCCGGTCCGGGCCGGATAGACAACGAGTATGTCATTGACTTGCAAAGACCCCGAGAAATCGCGAGCCCGGAATTCAACCAATGGCGTGGCATTTTGTCGAGCAAGCTTCACAGCCATCACGGCCGGAAAGTCGCGTAGCCGATCGCATTGAACATCCCGGCTTGTCCTCCGATGCTTCCTGGGGGCCGCTCGCGAGGCCGCAGGCCTCGACTGAACGAGGACCATCCAATATGTTGACGACTGAAACTGCTGTAATGCTGGCAAACTACGGCGATTGGGCTGATCAGGTGTTGTTTAGGGCAATGGCTGAACTGCCGGAAGGTGCTGTCAGCCGGAAACGCCAAACCCTTTTTGGCTCAATGATCGGCACGCTCAACCACAACTATGTGGTGGATTTGATATGGCGCGCCCATCTCTTGGGCGAGGAGCACGGCTTTTCGACCCGCCGCGACATGCTGCATCCAGACCTGGGCGAGCTGATAAAAGCGCAAACCGAAATCAATCGCTGGTACATCGACTGGGCCAAAGGCCAGAACGTCGACAGCCTGAACGAACGCTTGAAGTTCAAGTTTGTGTCGGGCAAAGCCGCGGAGATGACGCGTGTCGGCATGTTCTTGCATGTCGTCAACCACAAAACCTATCATCGCGGCTGGGTGAGCGAGATGTTTTTTGACTCGAACGTCAATCCGCCAGAAACCGACCTATGTGTCTTTCTGTGCGAAAATTGATGGTTCGGGCACGGCTTGGCGTTGCGTTTGCCAATTGTCCGAGTGAACTGGCTTCCTCCATCCCGAAAGCCCTAGAGGTCACCAACCAGTCGTTGCTCGAAGCGGGACTTCCACGTGATTGATGATCAGAAGCTAAGCAGCATCCGAAGCGACCTTCCATTCCTTGCGAAGGGCATCTACGTTGACAATGCGTCGGTTTCACCGATTTCAAGGCGCGTTCAAATCGCAAGCGAGCAGTACAACAATATCATCGCGGAACAGCTGCGCGATGCCAGGACGATTGCACAACCGCATTTCGAAAAGGGGCGCGCGCTCGCAGCGAAGCTGGTCGGCTCCACGGCGCAGAACATTGCTTATGTGCAAAACACGTCTCACGGCCTATCCCTTGTAGCGCTCGGTCTTGATTGGCGACCCGGAGACAATCTGGTCGTTTGCGCGCAGGAGTTCCCGTCAAACTATCTCTGCTGGACACGGTTGGCCGCGAAGGGTGTTGAAGTCCGTCAGATATCTTCACCTGACGGGACCTTATCCCCGGACCATTTTCGGCAGGCAATGGATCGCCGGACTCGGCTCGTCGCAGTGAGTCACGTGCAATTCTTTAGCGGTTTCCGGGCTGATCTAGCTTCGTTTCGAGACCTCTGTTCTGAATACGGCGCTCTGCTGATTGTCGACGGCACCCAGTCGGTTGGCGCTCTCAAGCTCGATGTTGAAGCAATGGGGATCGACGTCCTTGTGGCGAGTGCACACAAGTGGCTGATGGGTCCTCGCGGGATTGGCTTTGCCAGCTTCTCCAGCCGCGCACTCGAAGCGATTACGCCGGCGATCGTTGGCTGGATGAGCGTGAACGATCCGTTCGAGTTCAAGCGGACGCTTGACTACTTGCCTGATGCGCGACGTTTCGAGTCGGGCACTCCGAATGCAGCCGGCATCTTCGGACTTGCGGAGCGCCTGGCAGAGATCGACGAGCTTGGGATCGAATGGATCGAGGACAGAGTTCTCCAGCTCAACGAGTTGCTCTCGGAACGTGCCCTTCGGCAGAGCATCTTGCCGGTCTACCGATTCGAACGACGATCACGATCGGGAATAGTGCTTCTTGAGAAGCCCGACATTGCAGCTTCCTCCATGCTCGCAGCGCTCAACAAGGACCGCATCTACGCCAGTATTCGCAACGGCGCGATCAGGGTCTCGATGCACTATTACAACACGGTCGATGAGGTTGAGCGCATCATTTGCGCCATGAACTCAGCATAGAGTCTCCCTTTGAGATTATTGGAGACTTTTCGATTGTCAGAATGGTCGCGGGATTGCCATCAACCTTCCATTAACCACGCGACGCCAACCTGCCCCCAAACGAGGGAGCTCCCAATGGCAATGTTTCGAATTCAGCTCGCCGATGCCGAGCGTAACCGCGGTGCTGAAGAAATGTGGGGACGAACTGACCCGGGAGAACCCCATCCGCCAGGCGACCTCGCTTCACGGCACAAGAATGCCGCTGATGCTCCCCGGCGTCTCGATCAGCACCGCGCCCGGAGACCACACGCCGTTCAAGATCCTCCGTATCGCCAAGTTCGACGGAACGAGCTGGGCGCTGTCCGGCGATCCCATCTCGGCGGATTAGCACCCCGCTCCGGACTGAATTCGCTGGTCGGCCACGCATTCGACAGTCATCTTGTCGATGGACGTGCCAGAGATGCTTGTCACTGAGCAATGGCCGATCACGAGCGTCGCACGATCCTTCAGCCCGAGTGCGTGTTGAAGGATCACCTTGATTGGCGTGCCATGGCTGAAAACAGCGATGGTACCCGTATCGGACGCCAATAACTCGGCGAACGCCCTGAGGACGGTCGCGCGGAATCTCTCCTCGCTCAGTCCAAAATAGGCGATGGGTGATGCGAGGAATTCATGCCAGCGTTCTGGCGTCTCGCGTTTGATCGTCTCAGGGGAACGATAGCGGTCGGTGCCGCGGTCCACTTCGGCAAGACCATCCAGAACTTCAATTGGCAGGCGAAGCCGATCCGCCAACGGTTGCGCGGTCTCGTAGGCGCGCTGCTGTGGGCTTGACACAATGCGGTCGATGCCCTCGGCAATAAGCTGTGTGGCCAGCCTGGCCGCTTGTTGGCGGCCTTCCATCGTGAGGGGCGGATCGGCAGGCTCGACGGGGTGATCCTCGTGCGGAGCACCATGCCTGACAATGATCAGCTTTGTCTCGCCTGTGCGCCTGCTAGTCACTGTATGCTCTCCCCGCAAAGGTCCGGCTATTTGGCCTGCGCTATTGCTCCGCTGCGCTCGAGTGCGCCGATCTCATGCTCAGCAAGCCCCCAATCGGCCAAGGCACTACGGCTGTCACGGCCCGGCGTCGGAGGTGGCCGGTGAAGTTCGGAATGTGTGCGGGAGAAACGCGGTGCAGGGCTCGGGTGCCGCACGCCGTCGAATGTCGCATATGCGTTTCGCGCTTTCATCTGCCGATGCGACGGCGCCTCGTCGACCGTCAGCACCGGCGCGAGACAGGCATCGCGGCCCATCGCTGCAGCGACCCACTCATCGCGCGTTCGCTGAGCGAAAATGCCGGCAAAGCGCTCACGCATGTGTGGCCATGCTGAACGATCGTTCTGATCGGGCAGTTTTTCGGTGCTGAGGCCCATAACGTTCAACAGATTGGCGTAGAAGTGCGGCTCTATCGCTCCGACAGCGACGAATTTTGCGTCATTTGTCGCGTAGGTACGATAAAATGGCGCCCCACCGTCGACGATGTTGTTCGTCCGCTCCGCGGTCCAGCTTCCCTGCTGGCGGAATGCCTGAAACGCCGACATCAAATGAGTCACGCCATCGATCATGGCGACGTCGACTGTCTGCCCCTGCCCCGATCTACCCGCCTCCATTGCTGCCGAGAGCAACCCGACCACCAGATAGAGCGCGCCACCGCCAAGGTCAGCAACGAGATTGAGTGGAGGCGGCGGCGGCCGATCGCTATCGCCTAGGCTGTGTAGGGCGCCAGTTAACGCGAGGTAGTTGATGTCGTGTCCCGCCTCCTGCGCCAGCGGCCCCTCCTGCCCCCAGCCTGTCATGCGGGCATAAACGAGCCGAGGATTAGCCGCGTGGCACGCCTCCGGACCCAACCCTAATCGCTCCATCACCGTTGGACGAAACCCCTCAATCAGCGCATCCGCCTGCGCCACAAGTTTCAGCACCGTTGCAATCGCCTCCGGCTTCTTGAGATCGAGTGCCACTGAGCGCTTGTTGCGATTGTAGAAGTCAAATTGGGCGGGCAGTTCCGGTTCAACGCCCGGTTTCGCGATGCGGTCAATGCGCACCACATCCGCCCCGAGGTCGCCGAGCAGCGCCCCGGCAAAGGGTGCCGGTCCGATACCTCCCATCTCGATGACACGAAAGCCTTGCAAGGGACCAGTCAAGACGAACTCCGTTCGATACTCTGCTGATCGGCTCAGCGGTGAAAGTGCACGACGTCATCCACCTGGGCCCGCTCGACGCGCGCCCCGTTGGCTTTAACCTCGTTGTCCTCATAGCCAAACGAGATGCCGAACAGCAGCTTGAAATTGCTGGGAATTGCGAGCTGCTCGCGGACGATGTCTGGAAACAGGCCCAGCGCGCCCTGCGCGCAGGAACCGATCCCTCGTGCAGTCAGGGCCAGCATCAGCGTCTGCGCATACATTCCGATATCGGTTGCCTCACGCGTGTCGAACGGCTCCTGCATGAAGATGAGCACGGCGTGGGGCGCGTCGAAGAACGCGTGGTTGCGAATATAGGCGAGCTTCCGCCCCACCGTATCGTTCCGCACCACTCCCATCGCCCCGTAAAGCGCCTGCGCCGCCCCAACTTGGCGTTCGCGATAGATTCCAACAAACTTGCCGTCGGCCGGCCAGTCCGGCTTGATCGGCTCGTCGCGCATTCCGGCGGCAACCAGCGCTTCGCGAAGGCGCCTCAGCTTGTCGCCGGATACGACATGCGGCGTCCAGGGCTGAACATTGCAGTTCGACGGCGCGAACTGTGCAAGCGCGAAAACCTCGCGCAGGGTCTCTTGTGGCACCTCTCGCGGAAGGAACCCGCGAACGGACCGCCGAAGGCGGATCGCCTCGTCGAGATTCATCGTTGGCCGCTCCGCGATGCTCATCGGTCGCTCTCGATCAACGCCATCCCCCGCGTCGCATAGGCGCGCGCGAGACGTCGTCCCACATTCGTTGCATCGGGCAAAACGTTGTTACCGAGATCGCCACGCGCAGCTACGCCAGCGCTGCCAACAGCGCCGCGGAACATCGCAAAGACCTGGTGGAAGACCGTCAGGCGCTCGGTCGCCGCCGCGCATTCGTAATAGCATTCAAGATACTCCCGCTCGTTTGGAATACCCATCTCTTCGAGCGGCAACCCGAGCAAGCCTCCGTTCTCATCCGGTGCCATACGCCAGGCCTGACTGTTGAAGGCGAGATCCACGAGCGGATGACCGAGTGTCGACAATTCCCAGTCGAGCACACCGATGACCCGAGGCTCGAGCGGATGGAAGACGACATTCGCCATGCGGAAATCCCCGTGGCACAATGTCAGGGTCTCGCTCACGGGCACGCGCTCGCCGAGCCAAAGCACCATTTTGTCCAGCGCCGGATTGTCCTCATCGCCCTTGCGATATTCGCTCCACAGCTTGGACCAGCGATTGAGCTGGCGCGCAAAATAGTTTCCAGGTCTGCCGTAGTCGCCGAGGCCCAGACCGGCGAAATCCAGCTTGTGAATCTCCGCCAGGGTCATACACATCGAGCGATAGCAAGCTGTGCGCTCCTCGCGCGAGAATCCCGGCAACGCATAGTCATAGACGACCCGTCCCTCCAGCCATTCCATGAGATAGAAGGGCGTACCAAGGATCTCCCGATCCTCGCAGTACCGAAGCGGTTTGGGGGTCGGGACTGCGCTATCCTGGAGGGCTGCAAGTACGCGATATTCGCGGTCGATGGCGTGAGCCGACGGCATCAGGACACTGTTGGGCTGCTTGCGCAGCACGGCACGCCAATCGCCACGCGTCACGAAATAGGTGGGATTCGACATTCCGCCGGTGGTGCGTGTGACATCCGTGGTGGCAGATCCGCCCAGCCAGTCCCTCAGATAGGAATCCAGCCTTCGCAGGTCGAAATCCGGGCCATCGCTGACGTGTGCGTTCATCACGTTCAGCTCGCGCTCTTGCCGCTGAAGCCGAACAGATATTGCGCCACTCGGCGCATCTGTACTTCCTCGGTTCCCTCCGTAATGCGGTAGCGGCGATGGTGGCGGTAGATATGCTCGAAAGGTAGCGCGCGGCTGTAGCCCATGCCGCCATGCACCTGCATCGCGCGATCGGCAGCCTCACAACACAACCGGTTGGCACGGAAATTACAAATCGAAACCATATCGCTGATCGTGAGCGGGTTCTGCCGATCCATCTGCCACGCAGTTCGGAAGATGAAATTTCGCAGCATCTGGTATTCCGCCCAAAGCTCGACCAGCGGAAACTGCACGGCCTGCTTCTTGGCAAGCGGCTCGCCGAACGCGACACGCGATCTCGCGTATTTGACGGCCTCCTGGATGCAGTAGCGCGCGGCACCCGCGCTGGCCGCCGCTTGCCGGATGCGGTTCTCGTGCACGAAGCGTTGGGCGACGACGAGGCCCTCGCCCTCCCTGTGCAGGATCGCGCTGTCGGGCACCCGCACATTGACGAGCTCCGTCTCTGCGTGATCGCTCGGCATGTTGAAGGTCCAGTGATTGTACAACACGTTATGGCCGGTCGTGTCGGTCGGCACGATGAACGCCGTGATGCCTTTGGCCTCCCCCGGCTTGCCAGAGGTCCGGGCGAACACGAGATTGGCATGCGCCCGCGCGACCTGGCTGTTCCAGCGCTTGCGGCCGTTGATGACCCAATGATTGCCGTCGCGCACACCTGATGTCTCGAGCCAGGTCGCATCGCTGCCGTGTCCCGGTTCGGTCAGGCCAAAAGAGAGATGCTTCTTTCCCGTGATGATGCCTTCGATATAGGTTTTCTGCTCTTCGGTCCCATAATCAGCCAGTGCCGGGATGATCGGAAAATTGCCGACGATCGACGATTCATCCTGCAGATCATTGTGCAGACCAAGGCCTTTGGCCGCCAGATGCTCGCGGATTGCGGCGATCGCGAGATTTGAAGCACCTTGTCCACCGCACGATTTGGGCAGGCCGTAACGCAGATGCCCGGCCTTGTCGGCACGACGCTCCATCTCGCTGATCAATGCCCGCCATTCATCCCGGGGACGGCCGTCATTGTCCCAATCGGTGCGCGCATTCTCGCGACGGTGATCGAAGAACTTGATGTTGTCGCGCTCAAGCGGCTTGATCTCGGCTTCAATGAACGCATCGAGCTCAGCGAGCTTATCGGTGATCTCCTTCGGGAGTTCGAAATCCACGGCGCCTCTCCTGTCTCTGTTGTTCTTGTTGAGCCGCCCGCGCCGCTAGAGCGCAATCCAAGCATAGGGGTGCGTGCTGCTGACGCCACCGTCGACCGACAGCAGTTGCCCATCCACATACGAGGAATCGTCACTCGCCAGAAACGCGGCCGCCGCCGCGATTTCCTCGGAACGGCCCGGGCGCTTCAGCGGCGTAACGTGGCCGAGCTTGGATTCGACGCCGCGCGCGCGCGCATCCTCGAAAACCTTGCGCGTCAGCTGGGTCTCGACGAGACCCGGCAAAACGGCATTCACGCGGACGCCGGTGCCGGCAAAGGCATTGGCCGCCGTCTGCGCCAGATTGTTCACCGCAGCCTTGCTTGCGCTGTAGGAGATTGCGCCGGCATTGGCGCGCGATGATGCTGCCGACGAAGTCAGAATGATCGAGCCATAGCCTTGCGCCGTCATGTGGCGACCGGCGTATTTGATAGCGAGGAAGCAACTGATCGTGTTGATACGATAGACCTCGGACCATTCCTCCACCGTCTGCTCCAGCAGTGGCGTATTGGTCCCGGTCACACCGATATTGGCGAAGAAGATCTCCAGCCCGCCGAGCTCCGAAACGCAATGCGACACGATCGCAGCCACGTTCTCCTCGACTGCGGCATCCGTGATCATGGCAGAGGCGATCCCGCCTTCGCTGCGGATCGCCGCAGCCGTCTCCTCCGCATTACCCGCGCGGCCGACAACGAGCACGGCTGCACCTTCGCGCGCGAAACGGATGGCACTGGCGCGGCCGATGCCGCTTCCGCCGCCGGTGACGACCGCGCGCTTGCCTTCGAGACGCTTCATGCGCTTTCTCCTATTTTGCAGGAACGGTCCAACCACCATCTGCGGTGATGACCGCGCCCTGGATGTAGCTTGCGTCGTCGCTGGCAAGGAACGCTGCCAGAGCGGCGATTTCCTCGGGCGCACCGAAGCGCCCGGCCGGCATCTCGGCCTGCCGCGCGGCGATCGTCGCCTCGTCGAACTGCGCGATCGAGGCTGGCGTTCCGATCATGCCCGGCGCGATCACATTGACGCGGATCTTCTTCGCCGCAAGCTCGATGGCTGAGGCACGGGATAGTCCGACGACGCCGGCCTTCAGCGCGGAATAGGCGATAGAGTCCTTCGCCGGATGAAACGCCGACACCGAGCTTAGATTGACGATCGAGCCGCCGCCGCGTCGCACCATCTGCGGAACCACGGCCTGCGTCGCCCAGATCAGGCCATACACGCCGACGGCAAACATCCGCTCTACCGTGTCGACCGAGATCTCCGATAGCGGCTCGAAGCGCGCAAACACGGCGTTGTTCACGAGTACGGCCACCGGCGCATCGAACTCGCGTTCGATGCGGCCGAACATCGCGTGAACGGCCTCGCGCTGTCCGATATCGACCTCGTAACCTCGCGCATCGAACCCCATGTCTTTCAGACGGCCGACCGCCGGCTCGAGGCGGCGCGCGCTGATATCGACACAGGCCAGTCGCCCGCCCTCCTGGCCGAACCGCTCTGCGATCGAGAGGCCGATGCCGCGCGCTGCGCCCGTGACGACGCAGACTCGGTCCTTGAGACGTGCGTTCATGCGCTCGCTTTCTGGGCCGCCTCGGCGAATGCCTTGGCGATCTCGCGAAGCTGATATTTTTGCACTTTTCCAGCCGGCGTCTTCGGGAGATCGGCGACGATTTCAATGCGCTCCGGCCAATATTGCTTGGCGACCTTGTGCTCGGCCATATGGGCCTGCACGGTCGCCAGGTCGAGCGCCATGCCGGGGCGCAGAACCACGAATGCGCAAGCGCGCTCCCCGAGCCGCTGATCCGGATAGCCGACGATCGCGACGGAGAGCACGGACGGCAGCTTGAACATCAAGTTTTCGATATCGAAGACGGGAACGTTTTCGCCGCCGCGAATGATGATGTCCTTGATGCGGCCGTCAATCCGGATGTAGCCCTCATCGTCCATATAAGCCATGTCGCCGGTATCGAACCAGCCGTCGGCGTCGAACGGCTCCATGTCCCCCCTCTTGTAGTAGCCGAGGAACATCTGAGCGCCGCGGACCTTGAGCAAACCGCGCTCTCCGACCGCAGCCGGAGTGCCGTCCATGCGCAACACCTTGACCGCCACGCCCTCAACGGGACGCCCATCTGTTTTCGAGGATTTCTCCAGCGCACGCTCGGGCTCGGTCAACGTGCTGGAGAGCGATTCCGTCATGCCCCAGAGCGAGCAGACTTTGAGGTCGAGCTCTCGATAGGCGCGATCGATCAATGCTGGTGGGATCGGCGCACCCGCGCAAAGAAACTTACGCAGCTCGGCGGGCTTCGCCGCGCCCGCCGCAACGGCCTCACACATGTCGGCCAGGAACGTCGCAGCACCGGCCGAATAGGTCACGCCCTCCTTCGCCATGATAGAGACGCCACGCTTTGGCTCCCAGATGTCCTGGAAGATGACGGTGGCGCCAATCTTCAGACCGAGCAGCATGCCAGCGGCAAAACCAGTCATGTGTCCGAGCGGCGAGCAGACCAGCATCGTATCGGAGGCATCAAGGCGGAAGCGCCCGCCGAGTCCGATGCAACAGCCCATCAGTGTGTTGAGGCAGTGCATGACGCCCTTCGGCGAACCGGTAGTTCCCGAGGTGAACATCAGCACGGCCATCCGATCGGCCGGCAGGGCGCCGATCTCGCCGACCGGCGGCGGCCCAAGGCGCTCACTGCCAGACAGCAAGACTTGCTCGAAGCCATTTGATCCCTCGCCATCGACGACGATAACCTGCGCGAGCTTCGGCAGCCCTGGCTGCAGAGAACGCGCCATCGCCTCGTGATCAAACCCGCGGAACAGTTTGGGGACGACCAGCAGCTTTGTCTCGGCAAAGCCGAGCATGTAGTTCAGCTCGTGCTCGCGGAAGATCGGCATCAGAGGATTGACGACCGCGCCGACGCGGAACGCTGCCAGCGCAATGACCGCGAATTGCCACCAGTTCGGCAACTGAACCGATACGACATCGCCTGGACCAACGCCCAGACGTCGCAGCGATGCGGCCGCGCAGGAGATCAGGTCGCCGAGTTCGGCATAACTCAGGCGTTTGGCCGTGTCGCGATCGGCACGATCCGCCATCAAAGCGAGCTTGTCGGGCGTGGCGGCGATCGTCTGCTGCAGGAACTCGTCGAAACTCTTGTCGACCCAGAATCCGCTGGCACGCATTGCGCGCGCATGCGCCACGGGATCGAAACGATGCTCGCTCATGACGTTGCCTCCATGACGATTGATCGATGCACTTGACGGCATATTAGTTCGCTAGTGTATTATATTTGAAACGGACTGCAACAGCAATTTGGCCAGTTCCAGCTTCGTGCTGGATCTTCTGATTCCTGTTTCGTGATCTAGTGCATCAGTTTCGTGACCTGCGGCGGAAGCAAAGAGGGAGGCAAGCATGAAGGCGGCAGTCCTGGAACGACGCGGCGCGGACGGCGTGGTCTGGCGCGATTTCCCCGATCCCCTGCCGGCTGCAGGCGAGTCCGTGCTGAAGGTTGCGGCGGCATCGGTCAATCGCGTCGATCTCTACATGCGCGACAATGGCAACGGCATCACCCATCAATTGCCACAAGTGATGGGCGTCGAAGCGGCTGGCGAGATCGTCGAGGCCGCCCCGGGAAGCGGGCTGAAGGTGGGTGCGAAGGCGGTGCTCTTCTCCGAAGCTTTTTGCGGCAAATGCCGTTACTGCCTGGCGGGCGATCAGTCGCTTTGCGAGAACGTCAAGATCATGGGTGAGCATCGCCACGGCGGCTTCGCAGACTACATCGCAATGCCCAGCGCTTGCTTTTTCCCTCTTCCCGACGATACGGATTTGGTGGCTGCGGGCGCTTTGATGACCGGCCATCTTACCGCCTGGCGCATGCTGTTCGGCAAACGTGCGCTGCAACCCGGCGAAAGCGTCATGATCGTCGGCATCGGCGGGGGTGTCGCGGTCGCCTGCCTTCAGCTTGCAAAGCTGGTCGGTGCCCGCGTCTTAGTCACCTCCTCCAGCGACGAGAAAATCGCCAGGGCCATCAAACTGGGCGCGGATGGTGGCGTCAACTATCGGAAAGACAGGGTATCGGCCGCGATCCAGCAGATGAGCGGTGGCGGTGTCGACATGGTGATCGACAGCGTCGGAGAAGCGAGCTGGGGTGAATCGCTGCGTTCCCTACGTCGCGGCGGCCGCCTCGTCACCTGCGGTGCGACCACGGGTTCCAACCCGCCGGCCGATCTGCAGCGGGTGTTCATCCGTCAGCTGGAGATATATGGCTCGACCGGCGGCAGCGTCGGGGAATTCCGACAGCTGCTCGATGTGTTCAATCGCGGCTTGGTCAAGCCGGTGATCGACTCCTCCTTCAAGATGGCGGACACCCCTTCGGCCCTTGCACGACTCGCCTCCGGAGCGCAGTTCGGCAAGGTTTCGCTCGTGGCTTAGCCACGAGCGAAACGAGATCAGCGTCACATCTTGCAGGCGGGATCCACTGGCGGAATAATGTCAGCTCCCGGCTCGATCTTCTTGATCTGGTAGGCCGGCTTGCCCTCCGGACCCATCGCGATCTGACTGATCGCCATCCGCCGCGCCGTCTGATGATCACCCGCGCGGACCTCCACATCCCCCAGCACCGTCTCTGTCTTGAGGCCGGACAGCGCCGCGCGAACCGCGTCGATGTCGGTCGAGTTCGCTTTCTGAAGCCCCGCTGCGATCAATTCGATTGCAGCATACTGGTCGGCGCTGGTGTAGGGCGGGAGCTCGCCGTTGTACTTGTCCTTGTAGGCCTTCACGAAGGCTTCGGCTTTCGCGCCGGGGAAGCCGGCCACGAAGCCGATGTTCTGGTAGACGCCCAGCACGGTCTCGCCCTGCGCTGGTAACGTCTGCGGGATCACGAAGGAATTGCCCAGTACCATCTTGTACTTCTTGAACAGGCCGAACTGTTGCTGCTGCTTGGCGAGATTGATCGCATCGCTGCCGAAGATCGTCACAAACAGGCCGTCTGCCGGATCGGCGCCGAGCTCCGAAATCTTGGTACCGAAATCCGGCGTGCCGTTGGGCGAGAACAGGGTCTTGCCAATGGTTCCGCCCTGTGAGGTCACCAGCGCCTTGAACTTGTCCGCAGAATCACGCCCGGCTGCATAGTCGACCGCGATGATGTCCCACTTCTTGATACCCTGGTCCTTCAAGAACTCCCTGAAGGCTCCCATGATCATGGAGTCGTTTGCATTGACCCGGAAATAGTTCGGCGTGCAGTTCTTTCCGGTGAGGCCGTCGGCATTGGCCATGACTTCCAGCATGATGGCCTTCAGCGCCGGCAGCTTGGCCTGCAGTGCAGGCGTCACCGCCGATGTGTCCATGCCGGTGATGAACATCGCACCGTCCTTCTGGACTGCGCGGGTGGCGCCATCCACCGCGGTATCGGGCGTGCCGGGATAGGAGATGAAGGTCGCTTCCAGCTTCTTGCCTGCCGCGCCGCCGGCGGCGTTGATCTGCTCGATCGCGAGGTTCACAGCCTTGACCTGGGTGTCCTTCAGCCCTGCGAGCGGTCCACTGTCGATCAGGAGTACGCCGATCTTGACCGTATCCTCGGCAATGGCGGTCGTCGCGACGGTGAACGCCAGCGCAGCGCCGATGGTCGCCGTGCGCAGCGCCCCGAAAGCCGGCCCTGTGGATGATATCTTCATTTCCTCCCTCCTCTGCTTGTTTTTGCTAGAGCGCCATCAAAGCCTGGTTCTCCGGTGCCCCGATGGCGTCAATCGCGCCTGTCCCGACGACTTCCCCTTTCGCCAGAATGACAAACCGATCGGTTGCGCGCCTGACGAGGCTGAGATGCTGCTCGACTACAAGCACGCCGGTCCCGCCGCTGCGGATTGCGTTGAGCGTGTCGACCAACCCGTCGATCAGCACTGGTGAAAGACCTTCCGAGGGCTCATCGAGCAGGATGAGGCTAGGATTGGCCATCAGGGCGCGGCCGATCGCCAGCATCTGCTGCTGGCCGCCGCTCAGCATGGTGCCGGGCCGATCGGCGCGCTCCTCGAGCACCGGAAACAGCTCGTAGATGGTCTTCAAGATCCAATGCCCTGCCCGGCCGGTCGACCGGCCCAGCAGCAGGTTCTCCTTGACCGTCAGGTTCGGCAGGATGCGCCGTCCCTGCGGTGCAATCGACACACCAAGTTTCGCAGCCGTGTAACCCGGCAGGCTGTCGATCCGGCGGCCGCGAACCCAGATCTCGCCGGACGAGATAGTGGTCTCGCGAAACACAGAGAGGAGCAGAGTCGACTTGCCGGCGCCGTTGCGGCCGACCAGCGCGACCGATTCTCCCTCCTCGACCGTGAGGTCTATGCCGCGCAATACGGTGGATGCGCCATAGCCCGCAAACAGCGACTGGATTCGCAGCGCGCTCATGCCGCCGTCCCCAGATACGCCGCGATCACGCGATGGTCGGCGCGAATTGCTTCGGGTGCCCCTGTGGCGAGATGTCGCCCGAGATCCAGCACGGTGACCATACCGCAGCAGGCGAACACCGCATCGACATCGTGCTCGACCACGACGGCTGCAATCCGCCGCTCGCGGACGAGATCGCGGACATGCTCGAACAGACGCAGCGTCTCCGTGGCTGACAGGCCGGCCCCCGGCTCGTCCATCAACAGCAGACGGGGACGACCGATCAGTGCTAGCGCGACGTCGACCCGGCGCTGAACGCCGTAGGCGATGCGCCCCGCTTTCTGGTCGAGATAGCCGCCGAGATCCATGACCTCGATGACATCGTCGAGTCGATCGTCGCCAAGATGCTGCGCGACCAGCTTGAGTTGGTCATGCACAGTCAGATCCTGGAAGATGCTGGTGCGCTGAAACGATCGCGCCATGCCCTGCCGGCGACGCCAGCTGATCGATCGGCGCGTGATATCCTCGCCGCAATAGCGGACGCGTCCAGAGCTCGGACGCCGGCGGCCGCAGATCGCATCAAGCAAGGTGGACTTGCCCGCCCCATTGGGGCCGATGACCCCGTGCAGGACGCCATCACCGTGAACCTCGAGATCGACGTCACTCAGCGCGCGCACCGAGCCATAACTCACCGATAGTTTCTCGATCGCGAGCATGTCAGGTCTCCCGCCGCCAGCCGAGCCGCTTCGATAGACCGGATAGCCCACCGACGACACCGCGCGGGAACACGACGATGAACACGACGATGGCGATGCCGGTCAGCAATTGCGTTAGCCCGCGCGCGCCGAACTCATCCTGTGCAAAGGAGAAGATCAGCCCGCCGAGGATCGGCCCGAGCGAACCGGAGATGCCGCCGATCAGCGCGGCGACCAACGTATTGGTGCTGACAAACAGGCCCAAGCTCTCCGGCGATACGAAGCCGGCATTGAGTACATGCAGAAAGCCCGCAATCGCGGCCACGACGTTGACGAGGACATATCCGATCAGCCGCGGCAGGAAGGTATTGAATCCGGAAAAGCGCATCCGCTCCTCGTTCTCCCTGATAGCGCGGAGCATGGCACCGAGACGGGACCGTCCGATCCCCCAAAATGCTAGTCCGACCAGCGCGGTCACGACGAAGGCGAGTGACCAGAACTGCGCCGGATCCGTAAAGCGAGCTGCGTCGACGCCGAGAACCGATCCATTGATCCGCACCACGAGTCCGTCGGCGCCGCCGGTATAGTCGCGCAATCCCTCAAGCAGCACTGCGTGGCTCACCATCTCGCCGGCGGCGAGTGTCAGCATCATGAAAGCAAGCGGGTTCGTTCGGACGATCAATGCGCCGAGCATGGCCGAATAGACAAGAAGAAGCAGGAATGCGACACCCAATGCCACCGTCGGTGTGAGGCCCCAATCGCTCATGCCGATCGCGAAAAGATATCCGGCGCCGCCATAGATACTGGCAGCCCCAAGCGCCACGAGCCCAGCTTGATTCATCAGGAAGGCGACACTTAGGGCTAGTAAACCCAACAGCAAGCCCTCACCACCAAGTCGGAGTACAAAATCGCTGGCGAGATAGGTCGGAACGACTGCGCCCGTGGCTAGCCCGATCAGTCCGACGATGATTGCCAGCGGCCTCCGGGAAATCGAGCCACCAAATGTAGCAGCCGCAGGTTCGTGCAGGCCTCCCATCATCGCATCGTTGCTCAACCCAGCACCCTCCCGCGCCCAATGCCGCCCGGTGCGATCAGCAGAACGACCATCAGCAAGATGTAGGGCACGAGCGCCGCGAGATTGGGCAGAAAAACCGATCCCGCGACCTGAACAAAGCCGAACAGCAGCGCCGCAACGATTGCGCCGCCAATACTGCCGGTACCACCGATCACAACGATGATCAGGCAGTTCACGATCATGACGACGTCCATTCCGGGATCGACCGACAGATAGGGCCCGGCCAGCACACCGGCGATGCCGGCAAAGGCCGTGCTGAGGCTGGTGACCAGCAGACTGAGGCGGTCGGCATTGATTCCCATCATGCGCGCGACCGAGGGGTCTTGGCTAACCGCCCGCACATACAGTCCCGACGAGGTCGAGCGCAGCCATAGCGCGAGCAGCGCACAGGAGCCGAGCCCCATCACAATGAGGAAGAGGCGGTATACGGGGTAAGAAAGGTGGAGAATGGTGACCGATCCCGAAAGGATCTTCGGGGCGTCGACGCTGCGCGCCTCGCCACCGTAGATGTAGATGATGATTTGACCTACGATGATGCCAAGACCCAGCGTGACCAGCGCGACTTCGATGTGCGAGCGCCTCTGCAACGGCCGCAGGGCCAGATACTCGAATGCGATCCCAAGCAACGCCAGCAGGATCGGGACCAGCAGCAGTGCCAGCCAGAATCCCCCGACGGTGGCTATCGTATAGCCAAGATAGGCACCGAGCATGTAGATCGCGCCATGCCCGAAATTGATGACGTCGCGCAGACCGTAGATCAAGGCAAGCCCGCTCGACAGCATGATCAGCAAGGAGGCGAGCGCCAGCGAATTCGCGATCAAGAGCGCGATCACGACGGTATGACCTTGTCACGATGCATCGATGCGCTGCACACGCTTTTCCGATGCGCCGCCAGCCTAGGCGCTCGACCTCGCAAACGGCCCTCCTGCCACCACGCGGCATCCGCAGCGGATATCCGATCGCGCTGCGTGCCGGCCTTCAGCATTCCCCTTGTCCTGTCGGACAATCTCGAGTTCAATGCTCGATTAGTACACTGGCTTATCATATACTGGTGTTCGACGCAAATCCAAATGGAAGCCGTGCGCTGCGGCATCTCGCGCAATGGGCGGTTTGCACAGAGATCCGATTGCCGACACTCGTACGCAGCTCAACGATTTAAAGTATCGCGTCGTGCACGCTAAGGGGACCCGATGAACCTTGATCATGTTGTCGCGCGGCGTTTTGCGCCGAACCATCAATCCTACGATTGGCGCGATTGCGCGCTTTACGCGCTCGGCCTCGGCATGGGCGACGACCCCTTGGACGAGGACGAATTGCCTTACGTCTACGAGGGCCGCGATCAACGTGCCGTCCCAAGCATGAGCGTAACGCTCGGCTGGCCGCCTCTCTGGATCGCCGAGCCCGAGACCGGCATTGCCTGGACCAAGGCCTTACATGGCGAACAGCGTCTCACGCTGCACCGCCCACTGCCGGTCAGCGGATCCATTCGTGCCGAACACCGCGTCAGTGCTGTCGAAGACAAGGGGCCGATGCGCGGCGCCCTGCTCTACCTCGATACCGAGCTGTTCGACGCTACCAGCGGCGAGCGACTGGCCACCCTCTGCGCGACGGATTTCCTGCGTGGCGATGGTGGCTGCGGCAATTTTGGTTCGCCGCCCGTCGCGATCACACGAATAGCTGACGAGGCAAGATCCAGCACCAGTATCACTTACCGGACTCCGCATCAGGCGGCGCTACTTTATCGCCTCGTCAGCCGCGACTACATGCCTATCCACGCCGACCCCTCGGTCGCCCGCGACGCAGGCTTTGATCGACCAATCTCGCACGGCTTGAATACGCTGGGCCTCGCCTGCCGCGCGATCCTAAAGAGGCACGCGCCGGGCCGCCCAGAGTTGATCGACACGCTGGCAGCGAGATTTATCGCGCCAGCCTATCCCGGCGATACGATCCGGTTCGACCTGTTCGAAACAGACGAGGCAATTCGGTTTCAGGCGTGGGCGCTCGAAAGACAAGTGATGTTGCTCGATCGAGGCGAATGCCGGCTCCTCGATCCTTCACGAGCTTAGTCCACACCTCGGGCACTCAGACGGTCCATGGGCCCCGCGGCACACGGAACGTCCGCCTCCTCATCAACTCGTGATCGCAGGAATACGGTCGGTCCAACGTCGCCCACGCAATCTCGCTTCTACCGCAAGCGAATGGTTTTCCTGCGCGGAGCCATGACCAATCCTACCGCCGAGCTCCCACCTGATCAGACCGATCCAGCAGATCGCATTGCCGTAAGCGCGCCACGGGGCGCCGGCGAGAGGAACGCCGCGCAACTGATGTTTCCGGCCCCGCTGATCCGTGACGAGGGCATCAATGACAATCGGCGTAATGCCGAGCCGCGTCATCGTCATCTCGACGTTCATGATCGCCATCACCTCGCCATTGTCGAGCAGATAGCCATGGGCAAAGCGCTGATCTTCACCAGCCGGCTTCTCGGGATCGAGATGCATATGGAAACGAAATCCCAAGGCTTCGCCAAATTGAGCCCAAAGAGAGTTCATCGGCGGGATCTCCAGTTCCGGCCGAGGACCCCAGCTATGGTTCATTCTGTCGACGATATCGATCGCGTACTCCTTGCCTCGCAGTCTCAGGGTACCCCTGAAGCGGCCATGCATGTCGTAGTGACCTTTGTAACCGCTGCCCATCGACGTGCGCGCCAGCCGCTCCTGCTCGGTTTTGCCGGCTAGCTGATTCTGGTTCGGATCGTGGATGTCGAACGGATCCATGATTCCTATAATGTCCATATGCAGTTCGGTGCCCTCACGACCGACATAGTCGATGCGATAGTCGTGGGGCGGCTTGACGGCCTTTATGCTCAGTCCGTTCGGACCGTGAATGTGTGAAAACCGTTCCGGCGCCGGAAGATGGAAGCGAGTGTCGACATACAACGCTTCGAATTCGGTCTCACTGACGGCTCCGATGAAACGGACGTCGTTCTGCATGCATCCAAGGACAGGGCGAACGCAGACATAAATGTGACCGAAGATGCGCTCCTCGGGAATAGATACGGGCAGGTAGTAGGTCTCTCCCCAGGTGTAATCGTCCTTGTCTGTGAAGTGATATTCGAGATCTTGCGCAGTGATCATTAGATTCGCCCTTCGCTTTCGGCCCGTTCGGTCGCACGGCCCCGGATTCACGCATCGGATTTTTTGAAACAGATCGACATGAGCACGCCTGAGATCGCGACACTGGCCGCGATGGCGTACATGCCAAGGACGGTCGAACCGGTTGCGTCAGTGATCAGGCCAAGCATGTAAGGGCTGACAAAGCCGCCAAGATTTCCGATCGAGTTGATGGTTGCGAAGCCAACCGCGGCCGCCCCACCGATGTAGATTCGCGCGAGGTTGGCCCAAAACACCGTCGAGGCGGACAGGATACCGACTGCCGCCATCGTCAGGCCGAACAGCGATAACGGAATGCTGGTGCTGAAATAGGCGCTCATCCCGAACCCGATCGCAGTCCCCAGAATGGCAATCGTCCGCACCGCACCTCTTCGTCCGGGGCCATCCGAAAACGGGCCGACAAAAACGACTGAGAGACCAGCCGCCAACCACGGCAGCGCGGACAGCCAGCCGATCGTCATCGTGTCCGAAATCCCGGCCTGCTTGATCAACTGTGGCAGCCAGAACGCGATGCCATAATAGCCAATCAGGAGGAAGAAATAGGCCAGGCAGGCCAGCAGCGTCTCCGGCTTCCGTAGCGCATCCCTATAGGTGTGCGCATCGGCTGTCCTTGCAAGCGTCGTGACGGCATCCTGTGCCACCCGCTTTTCATCGTTGGTCAACCAATTGGCATCCTTGATGTCGTTCGCCAGGCCGAACAGAATAAGTGGCGCGACAAGCACTGTCAGACCGCCCTCGATCGCAAACAGCCATTGCCAGCCGGAGTATCCGGCCGCGCCGTGGAACTGCGTCATGATCAGACCCGAAAGCGGCCCCGCCGCAACGAATGCAATCGGCACGGAGACCCAATAAAGAGAGTTGAAGCGGCCGCGTTGGCTGTCTGGGACCCATTGCGACAGGTACAGCATGACACCCGGTGCGGTCCCGGCCTCCGCGGCGCCGATGACGAAGCGTAGAACGTAGAACCAGGTCGTATCCGTCACGAAAGCCAATCCGATTGTGGCCATGCCCCAAGTCAGAACAATGCGGGCAAACCAGATCTTGGCGCCCACTTTTTGCAGCGCAACGTTGCTTGGAATCTCGAACAGGAAATAACCAATAAAAAAGATGCCGGCGCCGAGGCCGTACGCAGCATTGCTGAAACCCAGCTCCTGACGCATTTGCAGGGCCGCAAATCCGACGTTGGCCCGGTCGAGATTGGCAAAGAGGAAGATCAGAATAAGGATCGGGACGATCCGCCAAGCGATCTTGGTGTAGAGGCGGTCTACGGCTACGATTGGACTTACGTCAGTTGTCGTCGTCATCTGTTTCCCCCACGAAGCTTTGTTGGTCGACAATTCGCCTTGCTAGTTTCCTGGCCGGTTCCCGCAGCAGCTGGAATGCAGGCGCTTCGAACCTGCGGCCTTAGCTTTGAGGCTTCGCATTCATCGGAATTCCGGGAGCAGATCGAGCACGTTCCAATCCAGCATGGCCGTGACGGCACGGTTCATTAGCGCGTGCTTGCGCCTCAATGCTCGTTCGTGGGTGTTGATGTTGATGCCAACGATGTACAAAACCGTGCAAAAGTCGAACAGCATCGCCTTGCGGTAGTCTTCGCGCGCATCTTCTAACGAATATCGTATCCCGAACGATCCGATACGTTCGACGTAACGCCGCAGCAGCTCGTGCTCGTTGGCACGCCTGTCGTCCACGTTCATGCTGTGACTGACCAGATAGGCGAAATCCCGCATCCCCTTTGACGGACGCACGGCTTGCCAATCGACCGCGACGATCGGGTCTTTGCCGTTTTGCCCAAACAACAGATTGTCGAGACGAAGATCGCCGTGCCCCAACGTTGACGGCTGGGAGGTAAGCCATTTCTGAAGCGGGACGATGGCGTCGAGATAGGCTTCGCGCGCGGAACGGAAGCGATCTGGCACATGCTCTCCGAACCGCGCCTCCATCTCAGTCCAGGCGGTGACATACCGGTCGCGCGACGGCATCACGAGCGGTGCGAGATCCACCTTCGCCATCTTGCCCCAATATGGACCGTGCAATTGAGCCATGAGATCGATAGCAAGGCGGGCCTCTTCGACCTTGAGGCCGACCGTTTCGTCGCCAGGGCGGTGGTTGGGAAGATCCTCGAGAAGAAGCGCAAAGAATTCGCCGTCGCACGTCGTCTCGGCGAAGTAACATCCCGGCGCACGAACGCTCGCGGCCTTCAACAGGACATTGTAACAATCAATTTCTCTCTGATAGAGGCCGATCGCCTTCGACGCCTTCCGCCTCACCGGATCAGTCGTTGCGAATTTCACAAACAGGCTGGCCGGTCCCTTCGTCGGTGTTCCCGATTGTGCATAGCGCAACGTCAAGCGCGCAGATTCGCCCGTTTGCCCGAAACCAAGTCCGATCGGGGTAGCCTCGAAGCCATCGACCCTTTCGCTTGGCGCTATCAGCCGGTTCGCTCGCAAGACGTTCGTCAACCACGCAGGATCGACTTCCCCTAACGAAACAGGAAAAGCAGCGCTCATCGTTCCTCCCGCAGGCGACGGTGCTGTATTCCGTCCTGCAAATTGTCTTCTTGTCGTCAGAGGTAGCACGCCGCTCAAAGTTGACGCGTTCGAATCTGCGGTGATAGACTTATCGGCCAATCCGATAAGACGTTTGCAAGGTGAGGATGCCACCCATCGAGTCACGTCAACTCCGCTATTTCATGTATCTGGCGGACGAGCTGAGCTTCAGTCGAGCAGCTCGGAAGGCGAATATTTCGCAATCGTCGATGACCGACCAATTGCAGCGGCTCGAGGATGTCTTGGGCGTACGCCTTGTCGATCGGAACAGGCGCAACGTTTGCCTGACACCCGCTGGAAGCGTTTTAAGGCGAGAAGGCCAGGATTTGCTCGAGCGGATCGAAGCATTGGCCGAGAAGACGCGTGCGGCGGGTGGCATTTCCAGGGAGCGATTGCGGATCGGCTACTCCGAGATGGCTCTCAGTTCGCCCATGCCGCGGATCATCCAGAACTTTCGGCATCGCTACCCCGACACGGATACCATTCTGCTTGAGCAGTCGTCCAATGGCTCTGAACGCGCATTGTTGCACGGCACCTTTGATTGTCTGTTCGTGCCAGACTTGCAGGCGCACCCAAGGATTTCGAGCTTGGGCATTGGCAATGACACGGTACTTGCATGCATGCCCGACTCCTGCCGCCTGCTCGATAGCCCTTCGGTATGCCCTGAACAGTTCCGAGAGGAGTCCATCATTCTACCCGAGGAAGGGAGCCGCTTCGGTGATCGAATAATGGCCGCATTTGCGCGCGCGGACGTCCGGCCAAAGATCGCCGCCCGAATGTCCCGTGCATCTGCGATCCTGACGCTCGTCGCTGCCGAGGCTGGAATTGGGTTCATTCCGCTGTCCCTTGTCGGCCTGGTACCGGATGGCGTGGGAGTTCGACCATTTGCCAACCCGCCTTTGACCATCCCCTTTTCGTTGGTATGGCGGAACGATCCAGCCAATTGCGTCGTCGAACGCTTCGTCGCGATCGCGCGCGAAACTGTCGGGCAAGCCGATAAACTAGCGTCCGGGAGCACGATGGCGATCTCGTCTGCGTGAAGACGCTCGCCGCACGTCCAGTGCCTCGATACGACTATACTTCGCGATTTCCGTTGGCGAGATCGATCAGCCGAGCGAGTCCAGATCGGCCATTGCCGTTGCAATGCGTCCGATCATCGCCAACGTCGTTTCCTCTGACTGCATGGCCGGCAACAAGGGCGAATGGCACAAGGTAATCGTCCACATCAGGAGCGCGTGCACCATCTGTTGGCGATAATGCAGGAAGCTCCGGTCGAAGTCCGGCCTGGTCCCCGTCAATTCGGCGAACCGGTCGATGTAGCGACGGAGCAGATCCTTTTCCCAATTGCGGCGATCGTCGGGCGTCAGCCCGGCCGTGACGGCATACGAAAAGTCCCGCGACCAGTGACCGCGCGCGAGGCACTGCCAGTCGCACAAGCCCATCTTCCCCACCCCCGTGCGATACCAATTGCCGATATGCACGTCGGAATGGATCAGTCCCTGCGGCTCGTTGTCGTGGACCGCAAGCGCTTGCACGGCGGCCGGCCAGACCGCTTCGCGCCGCGCGAGCACGCTCTTCGGGATGACGTGCGCTGCGGCATCGAACGCCTTTCGGGTGTAGTGCTCGAGGCTCATCTTTTCAGCGCCGATGGTGAACCATCGCGGATAGCTGGCGATCCAGGGATAGCGCGCAGCGAGTTCGCCACTGCCGTAGAAGCGCGCGTGCAGGGCAGCCAGGACATCGACCATGTCTTCCGCCATCGTACGATCGACGTAAGTCTTGGAGTTGCAAAACGTAGCAGACTTCGTTGCGACCATGTCCTCCAGGAGCAGAATCGAAGCGTAGGTCTTGCGATCGAACGCGGCGTGATAGCCGATCGGCGCCTCGATCTCGAGCTGCGGCCGCAGTTGCATATAGAACCGCCCCTCGACCCGCGCGGTACCGTTGAAGCCGCCGATCATGCGCGTAACGACACTGGGCAACGATTTCGTAAACATCGACTTCGGCAGGCCCGCGCGCTCTCCGGCTTCGTTGTAACTGACAATCAACTGGTGGCGTTCGTGGGTCCCCGCGCTTGCGGGCTTGACGACGACGGCCGTTACGATCGCCTCAGGGACATTTTTACAGAGTACAGCCGTTAGCCACTCGGGCGTAATGGCGTCGGGTGAGCACGGAACATCTTCAGGCCGTCGCGCCTTGGGCCGAACCAGTCGTTCGAAGGCAACGCGCCCGCCAATCTTGAGTGCGGCCAGTGCCGTTGCGCCTGAGGCTGCCATGATCCCTCCCTGCGCCAGTGGCAATCGTCACGCGCCGCCCGGCGAACCGTTAGTACACTTTAGTACTATTTGACCCACAATCCCGGCGGCGTCAAGGAAAGTCGGCATAGAGACAGGCATAGGCGCAAGGCTTCACCCGCAACGCAGCAAGTAAGATTGAAAGCCTATGAGCTCGCATGCGCCATATTTCCATTTCCGAAAATTTGGTATAGTAGTGTACTTCTTTAATGCATCAGCCGCGCCAGCGTCTGCAAAAACAAATATGGGAGAAAGCATGAGAATTCCGATTTTGGTCAGCGCTTCGGCTCTTTTCACGCTGGGCGCCCTCCTCGAGGCCGGCGCGGCCGACAAGCAATATGGCCCAGGCGTAACCGACACCGAGATCAAGATCGGCCAGACCGTCCCCTATAGCGGGCCAGCGTCCGGCTTCTCGAGCTACGGTCGGGTCATGACCGGCTATTTCCAGATGCTGAACGAAGCAGGTGGAATTAACGGCAGGAAGATCAACCTGATCTCCGTCGACAACGCCTTCAGCCCGCCCAAGGCCATTGAACAAACCCGCAAGTTGGTCGATGACGATGGTGTCCTGGCCGAGGTCGGGACCGTAGGCACGGTGCCGAACATCGCCGTTCAAAAGTATCTCAATCAGAACAAGGTTCCCCAGGTCTTCATTTCGGCCGGCGGACGCCGCTTCAACGACCCGCAAGCCTTCCCGTGGACCGTCCCATTCTATCCTCCGTTCGAAATGGAGGGCACGTTCGGTAAGTTCATTATCAAGAAGTTTCCAAACGCAAAAATCGCGGTGCTCTATCAGAATGACGATTACGGCAAGGACTACCTTACGGGCCTCAAGGCAGGCCTGGGGTCTGACGGCACCGCGAAAATCGTAGCTGAAGCAAGCTACGAATTGAGCTATCCGACCGTCGACTCTGAAGTCCTCAAGCTGAAGGCTTCGGGCGCCGATACGCTGGTCTATTTTACGACGCCCAAGTTTGCGGCGCAGGCGATCAAGAAGGCCAACGAGCTGAACTGGAAACCGGTCCAGTTCCTCGCAAGTCCGGTCAACTCGATCCAAGGCGTGCTGACTCCTGCCGGGCTCGACAACGCTCAGGGCGCCTATACGACTCAATTCGCCAAGCAGGCCGGCGATCCTGCCTGGGCGGAAGACGGCGAGGTAAAGGATTACGTCGCCTTTATGAAGAAATGGGCACCGAACGACAGTCCGAACGACTTCATTGCACTGTCCGGCTACATCAATGCGCAAGCCATTGCGAAAGGGTTGCAGCGCTGCGGTGACAATTTGACGCGTGAAAACCTTCTGGCGCAGGCAACCAGCTTCAACAAGGAACGGGTGGGCATGCTTCTTCCCGGGATCGAACTGTCCAACTCCAAGGAAAATTACGCCCCCTACCGCTCCTTGCGCATGGCCATCTTCGACAAAGCGTCCTGGAAGCTACTCGACGAATAGTCCCTTGAGGCCCACCGAACGTCGCCTCGGTGGGCCTCAAGCCAGAAACACACGAACGGAGACCTTCGTTGACCATCAAGGCCAAGGCCTACATTGCCGGAATCTACGAACACCCGACCCGGCATGCGCCGGACAAATCCACCGCGCAGCTCCACGCCGAGGTCGCCAAGGGCGCGATCGAAGATGCGGGGCTCTCCAAGGATGACATCGACGGCTACTTTCTGTCCGGCGATGCGCCCGGAGGCGCCTGGCCTATGGTCGATTATCTCGGCCTGAAGGTACGCCACGTCGACAGCACCGACACGGGCGGCTGTTCCTACATCATTCAGCTCGGCCATGCCGCCGAAGCGATCGCCGCCGGCAAATGCTCGATCGCGCTGATTACGCTGGCGGGCAAGCCGCGCACCGGGCCGCCGCAGGTGCGCACACCGGGCGCCGAGGCCGACTTCGAAACCGCCTATGGCGCGACGACCCATAATGCGTATGGCATGTGTGCCATGCGCCACATGCACGATTACGGCACTACGAGCGAGCAGCTTGCCTGGATCAAGGTCGCGGCCTCGCATCATGCGCAATACAACCCGCATGCGATGCTCAAGGATGTCGTGACCGTCGAGGATGTCCTGAACTCGCCGATGATCTCCGACCCCCTGCGCAGGCTTGACTGCTGCGTCGTCACTGACGGCGGCGGTGCGCTGATCGTGACCTCTCCGGAGATCGCCAGGAGCCTGAAGAAGCCGCTGGTGCGTCTCATCGGTCATGGAGAAGCGATGAAGGGTCCACGCGGCGGCAAGGATCTCGACCTCACCTACTCTGCCGGCGTCTGGTCTGGCCCGCGCGCGTTCGAGGAAGCGGGCATCACGCCGAAGGACATCAAATACGCCTCGATCTATGACAGCTTCACCATCACGGTGCTGATGCAGCTCGAAGACCTCGGCTTCTGCAAGAAGGGCGAGGGCGGCAAGTTCGTCGCCGACGGCAATCTGATCTCGGGCGTCGGCAAGCTGCCGTTCAACACCGATGGCGGCGGCCTCTGCAGCAACCATCCCGTCAACCGCGGCGGCATGACCAAGATCATCGAGGCTGTCAGGCAACTGCGCGGCGAGGCGCATCCGAAGGTGCAGGTGAAAAATTGCGATCTCGCCATCGCTCACGGCACCGGCGGCCTTTTGGGCGTTCGCCATGCCGCCTCGACGGCCATTCTGGAGCGCGTGTGATGGTAGATGCAAAAAAGTATCCGGCTCCGGTGACCAATCCGGAGACCGCAGCATTCTGGGACGCGGCCAGCCGCGGCAAGTTCATGATCAAGCGCTGTACCGCTTGCGGCGAAGCGCACTACTTCCCGCGCTCGATCTGCCCGTTCTGCTATTCCGACAAAACGGTGTGGGAGGAGGCTTCGGGCGAGGGCACGATCTACACGTACAGCCTGATGCGGAAGTCGCCGACCGGTCCTTATTCCATCGGCTACGTCACGCTGAAGGAAGGCCCGTCGGTCCAGACCAACTTCGTCGACTGCGATCTCGAGAAGCTCAAGATCGGCCAGAAGGTGAAGGTGGTGTTCAAGCCGACCGACGGCGCCCCGCTACCGTTCTTCACGCCCATCTGATGCCATCGCATCGCGTGCGGCATGGACACCAGTCAACTCACGACCTCATCGCGGCGCAGCTCCGCGATGCTGGCAGCAGATAGTCCGAGCTCGGTCAGGACGTCGTCGGTGTGCTGCCCGATCGTTGGCGGAGGAAGGCCGGGATCACGCTCTTGCCCAACGAACGTGACGGGATGACCCACGCAGTTCAAAGGGCCAACCGCGGGATGGTCGTACTGCATGATGAGCTTATCTGCCTTCGTGTGGGGATGCTCAAGAAGCTGGGCGAGCGTGTTGATCGGTGAACAGGGAATGCCAACCTCGTTCAGGGCCGCATTCCAATGCTCGACAGACTTGGTAGCAATCACTGACTGAACGTGGCGCAACGTCTCGGCACGATGCTTCACCCGTTCCGCGTTGGTCCGGAATTTCGGATCATCCACGATTGCATTCAGGCCGGCGACGCCGCAGAACTTGCGCCAGAGGTTGTCGTTGGCCACTCCGATCATGATCGGCCCGTCCGTGCCCTCGAATGCTTGGTACGGACATAACGATTCGTGGCTCGATCCGCACTTGGCCGGCTGCGTCCCCCGCTCCCAGAACGTCTGTAGATTGTAGCCGAGGAGTCCAAGTGCCGTGTCGAACAGCGATACCTGGATCGCGGCGCCCTTGCCCGACTTCTCGCGTGCAAAGAGACAAGCCAGGATGCCGCTGAAGGCATGGACACCGGTCATCTGGTCGATCGGCGAGATCGGGCTACGGATGTAGCCGCCGCCCTCGTCGCCCGTCATCGACATGATGCCGCTGAAGGCTTGCAGGATCACGTCGTAGCCTGGGGAGTTCTTAAGCGGCCCCGTCCGGCCGAAGCCGGAGATGCTGCAATGAACCAGACGATCGTTGAGCGCGCAGAGGCTTGCCGCGTCGATGCCCAGCCGCTCCGCAACGCCGGTGCCGAAACTCTCGATCGCGACGTCGGCTGATTTTGCGAGCTCATGCACAAGCTTCCGCCCCTTGTCGGATTTCATATTGATGGCAATGCTTCGCTTGTTCCGGTTGGCGCTCAGAAACACTGTGCCAAGGCCGGGCGCAGGGAACGGCGGCCATCCCCGCGTCTCATCACCCTGCCCCACCGCTTCAACCTTGATCACCTCGGCACCGAGATCGCCGAGATATTGGGCGCAAAGCGGACCTGCGAGCACCTTCGAGAGATCGAGAACCCTAATACCTTCGAGAGGCCTGGACACGACTTATCTCCTTCCTCGGGCTCGACTAGCTGAGCCCGGCAGCAAACAGGCCACCTAGGTAGGCGGGAAAGCCCGCCTGCGTGACCAGCACATAGTCGGCAGCTCGACGCTCGGAATCATCGAGTTGCGTTCGCCAGCTTGCGGCCGCGATTTCGGCATCCGCCAACCGCGCCCGCAATAGCTCCTTGCCCCAAGTTCGCGGCTCATCGTCATGCCAATAGACCGCGCCCGCAATTCGCCCATCGAACTCGACCTTGCACGGCCGCTCGACACGAAAGCCCGCCCGCGCGAACGCCTCGACAAGCTCTTTGCCACACTCGGATTGAACGCCCACCGCTTTCGAAACTTCGGCGACCGCCGCGGCGATCTTGGGATTCATACCGACCTTCTTCTGCCGCTCGTGATCCAGCCGGCCGAGAAACAAGGTCCTGATCATGTTGCGGGGCTCTCGCCTCTGGATCAGCTTTGCGAAGATCTGCATCTCCGTTCGGATCGCCGTATCGAAGTCCTGCGGGAGGCCCTGTTCGACGCAGTCGAGAATGGCTGTTGGGGCCGGATAGTGGCCGAGCGTTTCGGCCAGCATTTTGCTCCGTTTCTCTGCAATTTCTACACTCACGCGCGGCGCATCCGACGCGTGCCAAGCTAGCCGATCCCAAGGCTGTGCCGCGAGTGGACGCGACAGCACCCAGCGCTCAGCCGCCGCAACTTCTTCGCCGGGCGCCGTCAGTTCATGCGCAAGTCCGGCTGAAACAGCCTCTTGTCCTTTGAGTCGGGCGCCATCAAGCAAGACGGGCAGCGCCGCCTCTATGCCAATCAGACGCGGCAGGCGCTGAGTTCCGCCGCCGCCCGGCAATAGTCCGACAAGCGATTCCGGCAAACCAAATGTCGCTTGGGGATGATCGGCAAGCACTCTATGATGCGCTGCAAGGGCAAACTCGCAGCCGCCCCCCAAAGCAAGACCAGCGATTGCCACTGCGACCGGCTTGCCGGCCGTCTCCAGCTTTCGCAACCCATGACTCAATCGAAAGAAATGATTGAAAGCCAGGCGGTCGCGGTCGGCGGGCGCCGCGGCCATGATCATGTCGTAGGCAGTCTCCAACTCAGCCAAATCGGCGCCAGCGCAGAAGGCAATCGACTTACCGGAACGAATGACGACCCCGGCCACGTCGCTTTGCTTGAGCCAGTCCGCAAACAACCCAAGCTCCTCGATCGCAGCATTCGAGAACACGTTCATCGTTCGTCCCGGCATGTCGAAGATGAGGTGCACGACGTGTTGCTCGGTCAGTTCGAGGCGAAACTGCTTGAGCACCGGCCCGACTGTCATCGCTTGCTCTCCCCGCTACCGTTCATTGGTGTACGATCGATATTGCCTGCGTATCGTTTCGGGTTGTATACCCCAATCAAATACTGTACACTAGCGAACTAAATCAGACGAGGCGACATTTGACAATGATCGAACGCACGATCTTTCGCGAGGAACACGAGATTTTCCGGCAGACGGTCCGTCGCTTCGTCGAGAGCGAAATCGTACCCTTTCATGCCCAGTGGGAAGAAGAGGGCATCGTTCCGCGAGACCTGTGGCTGAAGGCCGGCGCGGCTGGCCTCCTCTGCTGCACCGTGCCAGAAGAATATGGCGGCATGGGCCTCGACTATCTCTTCGACGTTGTTGTGTTCGAAGAGCTCTGGCGGGCGGGAGCCAGCGGTCCTGGCTTTTTGATCCACACCGACCTGGTCGCCACCTATCTTCTGTCCTTCGGGAGCGAGGCTCAGAAACGCAAATGGTTACCCAAGATGGTGTCCGGCGAAGCGATCGGCTCCCTGGGTATGACGGAACCTCACGCCGGGAGCGACCTCAAGGCGATCCGCACGCGGGCCGCGCGCGACGGTGACGACTTCGTCATCAACGGCCAGAAAGTGTTCATCTCAAACGGGCAGCTTTGCGACTTCATTGTGCTCGCGACCAAGACCGACAGCAAGGCAGGCGCCAAGGGCGTGACTCTTTTCATCGTCGAGAGCAATCGGCCCGGCTTCAAGCGCGGCCGGAATCTAGAGAAGCTCGGCATGAGGGCACAAGATACGTCCGAGCTCTTTTTCGACAATGTTCGTATTCCCGCGAGCAACATGCTCGGTACGGAGGGGCGCGGCTTCGCCCAAATGATGACCAAACTGTCGCAGGAGCGACTCGCACAGGCCATTCGGTCTGCGACCGTCATCGAGACAGTGATCGACTGGACGCTGCAATACACATCCGAACGAAGCGCCTTCGGCCAGAAGCTCGCCGACTTCCAAAACACGCAATTCAAGTTGGCCGAGCTCCGAACCAAGGCCACCGTCGCACGCGTCTTCACCGACAAGTGCATCGCCCTATTCATGGAAGGAAAGCTCGATCCGGTCGACGCCGCCATGGCAAAGATGTTCACCTCGGAGCTGCACTGCGAGACCGTCGATGAATGCCTCCAGCTCTTCGGTGGCTGGGGTTACATGTGGGAGTACCCGATCGCCCGGGCCTATGCCGACGCTCGGGTGGTGAAGATCGCAGGCGGCTCGATCGAGATCATGAAGACGATCATTGCGCGCCAAATGTACTCGCAGCGCGGATATGACATTCAAAGGAACGGGGCGGCCTCATAGCCCCCTCGCCTTCGCTCCATCGAAGGCTGCCAAAGAAACGACAAACCACAAGGGAGATCGACGTTGAAGGGCCTATCGGGAAAAGTGGCCGTCGTGACCGGCGGCGGACAAGGCATCGGAAGAGGATTGACGCTGCGTTTGGCTGAAGAAGGCTGCAAGATCGCGATCTTCGACATCAATCCGCAAGGCGGCGAAGACACCGCAAAACTCGCGCCGCAGGCCGTCATCAAGACCTATGCGGTCGACGTCGGCGATGCCGCCTCCGTCGATGCCGCGGTCGGCAAGGTCGAGGCCGAGCTCGGCCCGATCTGGCTTCTGGTCAACAATGCCGGCTGGGACCGTCCGATGCCATTCCTGAAGACCGATCGGGAGCTCTGGGACAAGATCATCCGCATCAATCTCTACGGACCGCTCAATACCCACAAGGCGATTGCGCCGCTGATGGCCGAGCGCGGCGGCGGCCGCATCGTCAACATCGCTTCCGACGCCGCCCGCGTTGGCACCAGCGACGAGGCCGTCTACTCGGCCTGCAAGGGTGGCCTTATCTCGTTCACGAAATCGCTGGCGCGCGAGCTGGCACGCAAGAACGTCCTGCTCAATGCCGTCTGCCCAGGTCCAACCAACACGCCGATGATGGCATCCGTGCTTGGCGAGGGTGAGCACGCCGTGAAATGGAAAGACGCGATGGTTCGGGGCATCCCGCTCAAGCGGATGGGTGAACCCGACGATTACGGCGGGATTGTTGCGATGCTCGCTTCCGACGACGGCAAATTCATCACCGGGCAAACCATCTCCGTCTCCGGCGGAATGAACATGATCTAACGCGCGAGGACCTGCCATGACCGATCCCAAGCAATTCACCGACGTCATCTATGAAGTGCGCGACCGCGCCGCGTGGATCATCATCAACCGGCCAAAGGTATACAACGCCTTCCGTGCACGCACGCTAGACGAGCTGATCCAGGCCTTTCAGATTGCCGGCAACGATCGCAATGTCGCCAGCATCGTACTCACGGGTGCAGGCGAGAAAGCCTTCTGCACCGGCGGCGATCAATCCGCCCATGAGGGTCAGTATGACGGCCGCGGCGTGGTCGGGTTGCCGATCGACGAGATCCAGGGCCTGATCCGCGATGTCCCGAAGCCGGTCATCGCCCGGGTCAACGGATTTGCGATTGGCGGCGGCAACGTCCTCGCTACGCTTTGCGACCTCACAATCGCTGCCGATACGGCTCAGTTCGGTCAGGTCGGTCCCAAGGTCGGCTCCGTCGACGCCGGCTGGGGCACCGCATTCCTGGCCCGCCACGTCGGCGACAAGAAGGCCCGCGAAATATGGTACCTCAATGAACGCTACACCGCTGAGCAGGCCCGCGAGATGGGTCTGGTCAATAAGGTGGTGCCGATGGCGCAACTCGACGCGGCCGTGAAGGACTGGACCGACAAGCTCGCGCAGCGCTCGCCGACCGCCATTGCACTCGCAAAGCGATCCTTCAACGCCGATTCCGACAATATCCGCGGCATCAGCAATTTTGCGCTTCACGCCGTGAAATTGTTCTACGACACTGCGGAATCGAAGGAAGGCGTCGCGGCCTTCAACGAGAAGCGCGATCCGGACTTTCACAAGTTCACGCGCTGAGCGGCGCGGGCCCAGGAAGACCAAGCCAGCAGGAAGACCAAGCCATGGCGTCGCAAAAGGTGATCATCTCCTGCGCGGTCACGGGATCGATCCACACCCCCTCGATGTCGCCGCATTTGCCGGTGACATCGGCGGAGATCGCCGAGTCCGCACTCGGCGCTGCGGCAGCTGGCGCCGCCATCGTGCATCTGCACGCGCGAAATCCGGTCGACGGAAGGCCGGATCAATCCCCGGAGGCCTTTGAACCTTTCCTCCGGGTGATCAAGCAGAGCTCCAACGTCGTCGTGAACCTGACGACAGGCGGGTCGCCCTACATGACCGTGGAGGAGCGCGTCCGTCCGGCAGCGAGCTGGAAGCCGGAGGTCGCGAGCCTCAATATGGGATCGATGAATTTCGGCCTGTTCCCGATGCTGAAGCGTTACAAGACCTTCAAGCATGACTGGGAGCCTCAGATGCTCGAAGGTTCCCACGATCTCGTCTTCCGCAACTCGTTCAAGGATATTCGCTACGCGCTGGAGACGCTGAACAGCTCTGGCGCTCGGTACGAGTTCGAGTGTTACGACACCAGCCATCTCTACAACTTGCACTATTTCTTGACCGAAGGACTGGTCAAGGCGCCCCTCTTCATCCAGACCTGCTTTGGACTGCTCGGCGGCATCGGCTCGCATCCCGATGACGTCATGCATATGAAGCGAACGGCGGATCGCCTGTTCGGCGACAAATATCGCTGGTCGGTGCTCGGCGCCGGCCGCGCGCAGATGCAGGTGGCCGCAATGGCGGCGGCAATGGGCGGCCATGTCAGGGTTGGACTAGAGGACAGCCTGTGGATCGGCTCGGGCCGCCTTGCCGAAACCAATGCGGCGCAGGTGACGCAGGTACGCAAGATCATCGAGGGCCTCGGGCTCGAGATCGCAAGCCCCGACGAAGCACGTGAAATCCTCCAGCTCAAGGGCGGCGACAAGGTCGCCTTCTAGCGCTCAGCTTACGGTTGACAGACATGCTGCCAAATCGCCCGGTCTACGACGAAGAGCACACCCTCCTGCGAGAAAGCGTCCGGCGCTTTGCCGCTGCGAAGATAGCGCCACACTTCCAGGAATGGGAAAAGGCCGGGATCATCGACCGCGCGCTGTGGCCCGCAGCCGGCGATGCCGGCCTGCTCTGCCCGCAAGTGCCGGAACAATATGGCGGCATCGGCGGCGACTTTCGCCACAACGCCGTCGTGATCGAAGAGCTCGCCTATTCGGGCTTCGCAGGTCCGGCAACCGATTTCTCGGTTCATAACGACGTCTGCTGTGGCTATCTGCTGAGCTACGGCACGGAAGAGCAGAAACGGAAATGGCTGCCAGGGATGGTCTCCGGCAAGACCGTGTGCGCGATAGCCATGACCGAGCCTGGGACCGGCAGCGACCTGCAGGGCATCCGCACCCGCGCCGTTCGCGAAGGAGATGAGTACGTTATCTCCGGCCAGAAGACTTTCATCTCCAACGGCCAGATGTGCGATCTGGTCATTGCCGTCACCCGTACCAATCCCGAGGGCGGATCACGCGGCATGAGCCTGATTATCGTCGAGACCAGCCGCGCGGGCTTCAGACACGGCCGCAATCTCGACAAGCTCGGCCATCTCTCCTCCGATACGTCGGAGCTGTTCTTCGACCAGGTCCGCGTCCCCGTCAGCAACCTTTTGGGCTCGGAAGGCGGCGCTATGGGCGCGCTGATGAGTGAGCTGCCACAGGAGCGGCTGACGATCGCCCTCCACTCGATTGCATCGGCACAGAAGGCATTCGACATCACCAAGACCTACGTCCAGGAGCGCAAGGCCTTCGGACAAGCGATCGGAACCTATCAGAACACGCGCTTCAAGCTGGCCGATCTGAAATCGGATCTCCAGGTCGGGTGGGCCTATGTCGATCAGTGCCTGAGCCAGCATGTTCGTGGTGAGCTGACCACCTATGGCGCCTCGACGGCCAAGCTCTGGGTTACCGAGATGCACGGTAGGCTCGTCGATCAGTGCCTGCAGTTCTTCGGCGGCTACGGCTTTATGCGCGAGTACGAGATCTGCCGGCTGTTCGCGGATGCACGGGTGCTACGCATCTATGGCGGCACCTCAGAGATCATGCGCGAGCTGATCTCGCGCAGTCTTTGAGAGACAAAAGAGCGGATCAGTAGCTCTTCGGCAGGTCGAGCACCTTCTCGGCGATGAAGCTCAGGATGAGCTGCTCGGTGATCGGTGCGAGGCGCGTGATCGAGACCTCCCGGAACAACCGCTCGACGTGGTACTCCTTGGCATAGCCGAAACCGCCATGTGTCATGATCGCCTGCCAGGCAGCGTCGTGACCGGCTCGTGCGCCGAGCAGTTTGGCGCTGTTGGCTTCTGCACCGCATGGCTTGTTGGAGTCGTAGAGCCAGGCTGCGCGCATCGCCATCAGCCATGCCGCCTCCAGATACATCCAATTCTCTGCCAGCGGATGCTGGATCGCCTGATTTTGGCCGATTGGGCGATCGAACACGACGCGCTCCTTGGCATATCGTGTTGCCCTGCGCAGCGCGTCCTGTCCAATTCCGATCGCCTCGACGGCAATCAGGATCCTTTCCGGGTTAAGACTATGAAGGATGTAGGAGAAGCCCTTGCCTTCTTCGCCGATCCGGTCTGACTCGGGGATGAAGAGACCGTCGATGAAGATGGCATTCGAATCAACCGCCTTTCGGCCCATCTTTGGGATTCTGCGCACCTCGATCTTAGAGCGATCGAGGTCGGTGTAGAAGATGGTGATGCCGTCGGTCGACCGCTTGCAATCCTCGAACTTCGTGGTCCGGGTCAGCAGCATGATCTTGTTCGCGACCTGAGCGGTCGACGTCCACACCTTTTGGCCGTGGACGCGATAGCCGCCCGGGACCTTCTCGGCAAATGTCTTGATGCGCGTGGTGTTCAAGCCAGCGTCCGGCTCGGTGAAGCCGAAACAACATTGGTCTTCGCCCGAGACGAGCCGCGGCACCCAACGCCGCTTCTGGTCGTCCGATCCTTTCACCACGATTGGATGCGGTCCGAACAGGTTAATGTGAACGGCGGATGCCGACGTCATGCCGCCGCCATGGCTGGCAACCTCATGCATCATGATCGCGGCCTCGGTGACACCAAGTCCGGAGCCGCCATACTCTTCGGGCATGGTAATGCCGAGCCAGCCAGCGTCCGCCATCGCACGGTGGAATTCGCGCGGAAACTCGCCGTCGTCATCGCGCGCCAACCAATATTCGTCGTCGAAACGCGTAACGACCGCGCGCACGCCCTCGCGGATCGCAGCATGATCTTCAGGCACGTCGAGTTGGTCGGAGAACGATCTATTGTCCATTCGAATGTCCCTCCCCGACCGACGCCAAGGTCCGTCGCGCTGCAACCAGGTGCGGAATGTCGTACATCTTCCCATCGATCCCGACGGTACCGACATCCGGCGCCGCAGCGAACGCCGCGACGACACGGCGCGCATGCGCCAGATCAGTCTCCGATGGCGTGAAGCATGTGTTGATGGTTGCAACCTGATCCGGGTGGATTGCTACGCGCCCCACGAAACCGTCACGCCGCGCAAGGCGGCAGCTTTCCGCAAGACCATCCTGATCCTTGAAGTCGGCATAGAGCGTATCCAGCGCAGCAACGCCGGCTGCGCCTGCCGCAAACAGGCATTGGGCGCGCGCCACCTGGTATGGGAAGGTCCACGCCCCATCCGCCTCCTTGTTGGTGAGCGCACCGAGGGCAGCGCTCAGATCTTCCGCGCCCCAGGTCATCGCGACCAGTCGCTCGTTTTTGCGCGCGTAGCCGTTGAAGCCAATCATGGCAGCGGGTGTCTCGGTCGCAACAACCAGCAGCTTGACATGTCCAGGCGAAACTCCGGTCGCGACCTCGAGCACGTCCACATAGTGCGAAACGAGGTCGACGTCCTCGATGCCGTTGACCTTCGGGATCAGAATGCCATCGAGGCCCGGACGGACCACCGCCGCCAGATCCTCCAGCGTGAGCCCCGTGCCGAATGGATTGATCCGGACCAGGAACGACCAGTCGCGCGTCGCGCCACCCAACAACGCTTCGACGGCGTCCCGGGCAAAGGCCTTGCGCCCTGGGGCGACCGAATCCTCGAGGTCGAGGATCAGTGCATCGGCGCCGACACTGGAGGCCTTGGCAAACTTGCGTTCGCTGTCGGCCGGCACAAACAGAAGCGAGCGCAGCTTCATGCTGGTCTCCGCATCATCAGCCCACTTCGGCGGCAGTAAACCACTTCCTCGTCTCGCTGATTGAAACCGCGATGTTCGAACGTCACGATACCCTGCGTCGGACGCGACTTGCTTTCTCTCACGGCGATCACCTTGGTCTCGGCGCGCAGCGTATCTCCGGCAAACACCGGGCGCGGAAACTTGGTGTCCTCCATGCCGAGATTGCCGACCGTGGTTCCCAGCGTCGTGTCTTGAACCGATAAGCCGATGATCAGACCAAGCGTGAAGATCGAATTCATCAAAGGCTTTCCGAACTCGGTGCCCTTGGCATATTCGTGGTCGATGTGAACCGCCGCCGGATTGTAGGTCAGCGACGAGAACAGGATGTTGTCCATGTCCGTGACCGTGCGCCGGATCTCATGGATGAATGTCTGCCCGACCGAAAACTGCTCGAAATAGAGCCCCGCCATCGTTTGCCTCTTGCCATTCTTGCAGGGTGGAGCGGCGACCACAGCCGCCGCGATGTCCTTGTCTCCCGCTTGATTTCTACCGTATACTCATATCGTACACAAGCGTACTAATTGTGAGGATCGCTCATGTCCCTTCGCGAAAATCGACAGGTACGGCTCACGGCGCGACCGCGCGGGATACCGCAGCCGGAACATTTCTCGCTGGTGGCGGAGCCGATATCCGCCCCCGGCAGGGGCGAGATTCTGATCCAAAACCACTTTCTCTCCGTCGACCCCGCCCAGCGCGGCTGGGCCAATGACGAGGGGAACTATAGCGCGCCCGTTCCTCTCGATTCGCCGATGCGAGCGCTTGCGGTCGGCGAGATTCTCGAGAGCAACGTTCAGGAGTATCGACCCGGCGACCATGTCTACGGATGGTTTGGCTGGCAGCGCTATTGCATTACCACACCGGAATCGATCCTTCGCCGCGTCACCCCATCGCCCCTGCCCCTGAGCGCAAATCTCAGCGTACTCGGAATGAACGGCATCACGGCCTATCTCGCCTTTCACGGCCTCGGCGATCCAAAGCAAGGAGAACATGTCCTGGTATCGACGGCGGCGGGAAGCGTGGGAAGCTTTGTCGGCCAGCTCGCGCAAATTGCCGGGTGCCGAGCGGTCGGGCTGACCAGCTCCGCCGACAAGGCTGCGCTGGCGAAGGCGCGCTACGGCTATCAGGACATGATCAATTATCGGGGGGCCGCCGACCTCGGCGAGGCCATCCGTGCAGCGTGTCCCGACGGCAACGATATCTTCTTCGACAACACCGGCGGCTCGATCGCCGATGCAGCCATCAGGACCATGCGTTTGCGCGGACGCATCATTCAGTGCGGCACAGCGGCGAATGCGTCATGGACCCCTGTCCCAACCGGACCGCGACCCGAACGTGAAATTCTCACCCGGCGCCTGCGATGGTCCGGGTTCATCATCTTCGATCATCTCGCCGAATTCGAGAGCGCCGCAGCGCGCCTGGCCGAACTCGCACTTGCCGGCAAGATCGTCCATGACGAGGAGATCCTGCCAAGCCTCGAGCACGCCCCCGGCGCAATTGCCCGGCTTTACCGAGGCGATAACCACGGCAAGCTGATCATCGCGGTCGATTAGGTAGACCCGCTAGGCGCGGGCCTTGCGCTTCATCACTTCGGGCAGCTTGACCCGGTGAAAACCTTCGAATGGCATGCTGCGGCTGTGCGGCTCCAGCTTCCAGGTTGTGCGTGCATTCGGCGTTCCACCGTCGACACGGATACATGAGCCAGTGATGTAAGCAGCCGCCGGCGAAAGCAGGTAGGTGATTGCGGCCGAGATCTCCGCTTCCGTTCCAAAGCGCTGCAACGGAACCCGCTCGGTGAAGTCATAGAGCTTCTTCTGCATTTCCGGCGAGTAGGTATCGAAACCGCTCGACACGATGCCGCCCGGAGCAACCGCGTTTACGCGGACGGCCGACGCCGACCATTCGCAGGCGGCGGTCTCGGTCAGGGTCAGCATGCCGCCGCGGAATGGCCGAACTCGGGCCAGCCATGCCAGATGTCGGCGATGATGTTGACGATCGCCCCTCCATTGGCCTCCATCCAGCGATTGTAGACTTCCCGCATGAAAATGAAGCCGCCCGTCAAGTTGTTGCGCACGACGGCGTCGAACCCTTTGGTCGAGATCGCCTTTAATGGAGCGCGAAATTGCCCGCCGGCATTGTTGACCAATCCATCAATACGACCAAATCGCGCCAACACTGCATCGATCGCGCCGATCACCATCGCATCATCGCGGATATCACAGGCATGGCTCATCGCCTGCCCGCCGTCCTCTTCGATCTCATGCTGAACTTCGGTCAGCTTCTCCATGGTCCTGCCGAGAATGGCCACATTCGCGCCAAGGGCGGCGAGTTCGTGAGCGGTGCAACGCCCGATCCCGCTGCCACCGCCGGTCACGATGATCGTCTGGCCCTTGAACAGATCCGGCCTGAACACGGACTGGTATGGCATCTCCTGGCTCCCTGTTGCTGACGCTGCCGCCCGACTTGTCCGCAGGGCCGCAACGAGCATTGCACGGAGATATCGTACACTTTATTACTATCTACGATCAAGGACAAACGAACCGATGGGAGCGCACCTGTGACCCACCCGAACACTATCGCCGTCGAAACCCGCGGCGCGATCGAGATCCTGACGTTGAACCGACCAGCCCAGCTCAACGCCGTGTCGCCTGACATGATCGCCGAATTGACCGAATACTTCGCCGGGCTTCACGATCGGCCGACGACGCGCGTCGTAATCCTGCGCGGCGATGGACCTCAATTCTCGGCCGGTGCAGAACTTGGATCGGACGCGTTTGCCGCCCCCGGCAAGGGCCGACCGCAGCGCCAGCTCAGAATGCAGCAGAATTACTCGGGCGTGATCCGGTTGATGCGGTCGTGCCCGCAGCCGATCATCGGGCTCGTCCACGGCGCGGCTTGCGGTGCGGGCTTCTCCTTCCTGCTCGCCTGCGATGTCCGGTTTGCAGCACCCGACGCGCGGATGAACGCGGCCTATATCCGCATCGGCGTCGGCGGCTGTGACATGGGCTCGGGCTACCTGCTGCCGCGCTTGGTTGGCCTCTCCGTAACCTCCGAACTGCTGCTGACGGGACGGTTTCTCAAGGCTGAGCGCGCGAAAGCGATAGGTCTCGTCAGCGACATCGCACCGCTCGACGAGCTGCTCGCAAAGGGGTTAGCGTTCGCCGACGAGATGCTGCGGGTCTCCCCCATGGGCTTGCGCATGACCAAGCAGGCGCTCAACACGCTGATCGACGCACCCAGCCTCGATTCCGCTCTCATGATAGAGGACCGGCAGCAGGTTATCTTGCTGGAGACGCACGATCACGCGGAAGCCGTCGCCGCATTTCGCGAGCGGCGGGATCCCACCTATTCTGACCAGTGACCTACGCTTCGGTCTGCAACGCGGTTGCAAGCTCGCGCAGCTTGAACTTCTGGATCTTTCCACTGGCGGTGCGCGGGAGTTCAGCCACGAGTTCGACACGTTCCGGCCAGAACTGTTTCGCCATCTTGGCTTCGCCTAGATAGGACTGTACGGCAGCGAGATCGATCGTGCTTCCAGTGCGAGGCACGATGAAGGCACAGCCGCGCTCGCCGAGCCGCGCATCGGGAAAACCCACCACCGCTACGGCGGAGACGGCCGGGTGTTTGTAAAGCAGGTCCTCGATCTCGACGACCGGCACGTTCTCGCCACCTCGGATCAGTATGTCCTTCACCCGGCCCGAAATGCGGATGTATCCATCCTTGTCCATGTAGGCGAGATCGCCGGAGTCGAACCAACCATCGCCGTCAAACGTCGGCAGCTCCGGCCGCTTGTAGTAGCCCTTGAACATCTGGGCGCCGCGAACCAACAGCCGTCCCGACTCTCCCGTCGGGGCCAATCGTCCATCGGTGTCGACGATCCTGACTTCCATCCCGTCCTGCGCCCGGCCGTCTGTATGCGCCGATTTCTCGGCCGCTCGCGCCGGCTCGGTGAGCGTGCCAGACAGGACTTCGGTCATGCCCCAGAGTGAGCAAACTTTGAGGCCGAGTTCTGCGGCCGCGCGGTCGATCAGGATCGAGGGAATCGGCGCGCCGCCGCACAGGAAGGCGCGCAAACTCTTCGGATGTGGCGCCCCGGCCTTCACGGCGTCGCAGATATCGCCGAGGAATGGCGTCGAGGCTGCGGTATAGGTCACGCCTTCGCCGGCCATCAGATTGACGCCACGCCTGGCTTCCCAGACGTCCTGGAGGATCATCGTTCCTCCGAGATGGACCGACAGCAGCACGATCGCGGCATAGCCTGTCATATGACCGACCGGCGAAGCCACCAGCAGCACATCGGTAGAGTCGAGGCCGAACCGCCCCGTCAGCGCCTTGCAGCAGGCGACCAGTGAGTTCGACGTGTGCATGACCCCCTTGGGCTCGCCGGTCGTGCCTGATGTGAACATCAGGACGGCCATGTCGTCCGGGCGCAAACCCGAAGGAAGCTTGTCGGCCTCGGTCGACAGCAGCATCCGGTCAAAGCTCGTTTCGCCCTCGCCATCCGCCACGATCACGTGCTTGAGATGCGGCAGGTCCGCGCGCATGCCTTGCGCCATCGCGGCGTAGTCGAACCCGCGATAACTCTTCGGAACGATGAAGACCTTGGTCTGACAGAAATTGAGGATGTAGCCGAGCTCACGCTCCCTCAGGATCGGCATCACGGGATTCATCACGGCGCCGATCTTGCTGCATGCAAACGCGGTGACGACGAACTCCCACCAGTTGGGCAACTGCACGGTCACGACGTCGCCAGCGCCGACACCAAGCCGCAGGAGCGAACTCGCCGCACGATCCGCGAGCCTCACCAATTCACTATATGTGAAGCGACGAGCCTGCTCGCGATCTGCCCGGTCTGCGACGATGGCGATCTTGTCCGGCGCTTTTGCGGCGGCTTCGCTCAATAACTGATCGACGGTCTTGTCGAGCCAATAGCCTGATTCACGAAAGCCGGCGTGAGAAGCTTGAAGGGCCGAGGCCACGGTGATTTCTCCCTCTTGCAGCGCTGTGTCCTTCCGGCTTCGCGGCCGGATTATATCGTTAATGTGTGTACGTTATGGCGGAGTACGATCTCGTGCCAATGGTCCAGATTGTCGCTTCCGACCGCGAAGCCGGCGCTCATTTTCCTTCGAACACTGGCTTGCGCTTCTCGGTAAAGGCCCTGACGCCTTCGCGGGCATCGGCGGTCCGCGAAATCGCGGCGAGCGTCTGGGCCTCCTCCTCGAGCTGGCTTTCGAACGATCGATCGCTGGTTTGGGAGAACAGTCGCTTGATCGCGCCAAACGCTTCGGTCGGCCCTGCGGCGAGTTCCCTTGCGATCCGGAGGGCCTCGGACTGCACCGCGTCATCAGGCACGACGAAATCGACAAGGCCCAGCGACAGCGCCGTTCCGGCATCGAGGGCCTCGCCAAGCAGGAAGAACCGTCTCGCGCGGGCAACGCCGATGCGGCGCGTCACGGTCGTCGTCGAACCGCTGTCCGGGCTGAACCCGATCTTGGAAAACGCAGCGGAGATTCGCGCCGTTTCTGCCATCACCACCAGATCTGCTGCTGCCATGAGCGATACGCTTCCACCCGCGACATTGCCGTGAACGGACGCAACGACGGGTGCCCGCATCCGGACCATTCTTGCGATCGCCGCGTGCAGGTCCGCTGTCCAAGCCTTGATCGTCGCCGGCAGCGCCTCTCCCTGGCTCACCAGCGACATCAGATCGCCACCGACGCTGAACAGGCGTCCGCGCGCCGAAAGCAGTACCGCCCGTACGTCCGCGCGCTCACTCAACTCCGAAATTGCAAGGCCGAACTCGCGACAGAATGTCCCGTCGATCGGATTACCTCGCGTGGGCTGGGCCAGATCGATGTGTGCAAGCCCATTCTCAATGGTGCACTCGAAGCTCTTTGTCGGTACTGCCAGTCCCATCAAAGCCTCTTCGTTAGAGTTTGCTCAAGGATCAGATCGAACGTGCCTGCTTCTCTTTCTGCACCGAGCCTTGAATGGCTTCGCGCGCACGCTGCCAATCCGCCGCGGACAGCTTCGAAAGCCCCGCAAAAGTGCTGGGCGCGGCAAGATGGTGTCCGCCATCGATGCTGATGGTATCGCCAGTGATGTAGCTGCAACCATCCGACATCAGGAAGATCAGGAGATTGCGCAGCTCATCCATCTTGCCGAAGCGGCGGAGCGGGACCTCTTCTGCCTGGGTCGCGCCGACACCCGTCTCAGCCAACGGATTGAGCTTGTCCCAGGCTCCCTCAGTCGGAAACGGCCCGGGTGCGATCGCGTTAACGCGAATGTTCCTGGGTCCCCACTCGACAGCGAGCGACATCGTCATGGCGTGTACGGCTGCCTTCGCCATCGCCGCCGGCACCACGTAGGCCGATCCGGTCCACACCCAGGTGACGAGATTGCTGATGATCACGCCGGGCACACCCGCCGCGATCCAGCGCTTGCCGCAGGCAAGCGACATGTAGAACGAGCCATCCATCACCGTGGACCGGACCGCCTCATATCCGCGTGGCGACAGGCTTTCGGTCGGCGCCAGGAAGTTGGCACCGGCGTTGTTGACGAGCCCAGTCAGCGGTCCGTCCGCCCAAATGGTGTTCATCAGCGCTTCGATGCTGTCGGGATCGCGGACATTGGCGAGCAGCGCAGATACCTGTCCTCCAGACCGCGTACGAATTTCCTGGACTGCCGCGTCCAGGACCTCTTTCCTGCGTCCGCAGATGTAGACATGAGCACCGTGCGCCGCGAACCCCACCGACATTTCCTTGCCGAGTCCGGTTCCGCCACCGGTAACCAGAATGCGCTTTCCCTTGAGCACGGCCGTGTCGAACATGAGCGGCTTCCTTCCTATGGCCGAATGGGTCGGCGGTCGGCGGCTTCTGCAGCGGACCAGATCCAGCCAACTCACAATTAATACACTAGCGTACTTATTTTGTAAATCCGCTGTCCAAGCCAGAAAGCGGAGGTTTTAGCCAAGTTCTGCTCCCTTTCCTTTAAAATACGCTGGTGTATGGTATTAGTTGAACTCTCGAATCCGACTCGACTTTCTAGGGAAACATCAATGGCTGATCAGCCCGATTGGGATCTCCGGCTTGGATATCTCATTCACGACGTGTCACGGCTCAGGAGGATGATGTTCGATCGGGCGCTGGCACCGCTTGGGATCACCCGGTCGCAGTGGTGGGTCCTTGCGTTCATTTCGCGCAAGGACGGGCTTCCTCAAGTGCAGCTCGCCAACGAGCTCGACGTCGGCAAGGTTGCGGTCGGCGCGCTGATTGACCGCCTCGAAACATCCGGGTTCGTGATACGCCAGGTCGATCCGGTCGACCGGCGCATCAAGCGCGTCTATGTCACTAAGCAGGCACGCGGTTTCCTCGAGAAACTGCGGAAAGAGACCGACAAGTTCAACGAAAGAATCGTCAACGGGATCGATCGAAAGGAGCTCGAAGGCGCAGCAGAAGCGCTCCTTGCCATGAAGCATAATCTCCTCGCCATGTCCGACGGTACTGAGGCCGAGGGCGAAGAGGACGAGGAGGACGTGCCGCGGCCCAAAACCCGGAAGAAGCGGCGGGCGGCGGCCTGAAACCAACCACCCGCCTGAGGTGCTCCGGGAGGAGTTCCGCAGGCTCACGCGACGATGTCGCGCCCCCAGATGTCAGCATTGGGTCGCGCTTTCTGCATCAGCTCGGCGATCTGAGGGCCAAGTGCGTTGGGATCTTCGACCGGGTCGATTCCCGGTCCGGCGTGCCATCCTTCGGCGACCTTGAGAATTCCATCGCCAGCTTCGAACACGCGGCCCGTCACGTCGGCTGACTGCTCGCTTGCAAGCCAGACCACAATTGGAGCAACCCAGCGTGGATTCCGGCGCTTGATATCCTCCTCACTACGCTCCCTCAGACCTTCAGTCATCCGGGTTTGCGCCCTAGGCGCGATCGCGTTCACCGTGATTCCGTACTGCCGAAGCTCCATGGCACTGATAACGGTGAAGGCGGCGATGCCTGCCTTGGCGGCTCCATAGTTGCTCTGACCGACATTGCCGAACAGCCCTGAAGCCGAAGATGTGTTGATCAGGCGCGCGGCAACCGGTGTACCGCGCTTCTTGGTCTCTTGGCGCCAATATTGCGCGGCATGATGAGAGGGCGCGAAGGTGCCCTTCAGATGCACCTTGATGACAGCGTCCCATTCCGCCTCGGTCATATTGACCATCATGCGGTCCCGCAGGATGCCGGCATTGTTGATGAGAACATCGAGCCGCCCGAACGTATTGACGGCGTCATCGATCAGCGCCTTGGCGCCCGCCCAATCGCTGACGTCGTTGCCGTTGACGATCGCCTCACCGCCGGCGCGCTTGATCTCGTCGACGACCTCGCGGGCGGGTGAAAGATCGGCTCCCTCGCCCGCTGCGGTGGCGCCGAGATCGTTGACCACGACCTTGGCCCCCTGCTCAGCCAGCATCAAGGCATACTCGCGTCCCAGCCCACGACCACCTCCGGTCACGATAGCAACCCGCCCGACACAAAGTTGTCCCATGAACCTTCCTTTCCCTCAGTTATTCGAGTCGCCACTCATGACGTCGCCAAACAGATGCCAATTCGTCCCCTCGAACCGCATCAACTGCCATTGCTTGATCGGCGCGAAATCCCCAGGCGAGGTGTTCAGCCGGATACCCGGCAGCAGCATTCCGAGCTCGACCTGCTTGAGATTGGAAGCATGACGCATGATATTCTCGCGCGTCAGATCATCACCACACTGCTTCAGGAGGTAAACGAGCGCCTGCGCTGTGTTGTAGCCATTCACGATCAGCGTATCGCTCCGATCAGCGCCGGGAAAATAACCGTCAAGAAATCCGTTGAGCTCCTTCAGCCCCAAATCGTCTTTCCAGGTCGGATCGTTGGGGTCCTTGAAATATGCTGCCGAGATCAACCCTTGCGCATTCTCGAACCCGGCCGGTTTGATCACACTACCGGTCGAAGCCGACACGTAGCTGAGAATATGCAGCGGCTTCCAGCCAAGCTCGCTCACCTTTTTGATCGCCTGAGCCGCGAATTTTGGCGTCGCGACGTCGAACAGCACGTCAGCGCCGGTCGCCTTGAGCTTCACAAGATGGGAATCGATGGTCGGCTCGGACACATCGAACGCCTCCTCCGCAACGATCATGGACGTGGCCCTATCGCCGAGCCCAGCTTTGATTCCTTTCAGGTAATCCTTGCCGAAGTCATCATTCTGAAAGAATATCGCAACCTTCGAAACGGGGCGCTCGCGCAGAAGATATTTCGCGTAGATGTAGCCTTCGGTCTCATAGCTCGGGGTGAATCCCATCGTCCATGGAAAGTTCTTCGGATCGTTCCATTTGGCAGCGCCACTCGACACGAACAGCTGAGGCACCTTCTTGGCGTTCAGGTATTTCTGAACGGCTGAATTCGACGCGGTGCCAAGAGCGTTGAAGACGACCAGGACTTCCTCGCTTTCAACCAGCCGTCTTGTCTGCTCGACGGCCTTGGGCGGCGAGTAAGCGTCATCGTAGGAGAGGAACACGATGCGTCGACCGTTGATGCCTCCCTCCGCATTGACCTTGCGGAAATATGCCTCCTCGGTCTTGGCAACCATGCTGAAGGCAGACGCCGGGCCGCTATAGGGCGAGGTGTTGCCGATCCTGATTTCAGTGTCGCTGACGCCGGGGCCATATTTTTTTTCGCCGGCGATCGCCTGACCAGCAAGCAAACTGACCAGCAACCCTGCGAACACTCTTGCGATGCCGAAGCCGGCCTGTCGGAGCATAGTCCGCCTGGACGATCCCCAGGCATGAATCCAATGGTTTGACCATCCGATGCTCGAAATCACGGCGCAGCTCCCTGCCGTCCGGCCCTTGCGCCCGACGGTCTATATTTAGTACGCTTGTGTACTATATGATAGAGCACGATTGCAACAGCCTCGGCGCGATCGAGAATGCCCACCGGTCGGCATGGACACCGAGGGGTCTTAGCGCACGGAGAACATCTTGAACCTCGAAGCTATACAAGACTTTCGTTTTGAGCCGGTCTCGCACACATACACGCGCCGCGACACGATGCTCTACGCACTTGGGCTCGGCTACGGATCAGATCCGCTTGACCCATCGCAGCTCAACTTTGTCTATGAGGCCGACCTTCGCGCAGTCCCCTCCATCTGCTGCGTGCTTGCCCATCCGGGTTTCTGGGCGAAACGACCGGAACTCGGCATAGACTGGGTCCGATTGCTGCACGGCGAACAAAGTTTCGAAATCCACAGTCCGATTCCGGCTGAGGGCACTGTCACGGCGCGGTACGAGATTTCTGCGGTGGTGGATAAAGGGGCCGGGAAAGGCGCCATTCTGCATCTCGTCAAAACGCTGAGCGACGCGAACGCCAAGCTGGCGACGGTCCGCAGCGTGCTTTTTCTGCGTGGCGACGGCGGCTGTGGCAGTTTCGGCGCCGTCCCGGCGGAGGTCGCCCCATTGTCGGAAGGCTTTCCATCGCAGACCAGCCAGATCACGACGTTGCCGCAGAGCGCACTGATCTACCGGTTGAGCGGCGACTACAATCCGATCCACGCAGATCCCGCAGCCGCGGCCAAGGCTGGTTTCGAACGGCCGATCCTGCACGGCCTGTGCACGCTCGGAATTGCGACACGAGCGGCGCTCGCGACCTTTGCGGACGGCATGCCCGAGCGATTGGGATCGCTTTCTGCCCGTTTCAGCAAACCGGTTTTCCCCGGCGAGACCATTCGAACCGAGTTCTTCGCAATGGGCCACCAAATTCGCTTCCGCGCGCGGGCGCTCGAGCGGGATGTCGTCGTGCTCGACCGCGGTGCGATCACTCTGCGCCAGTGATCTATTTCTTCTCGATCTTCGCGATCTCGGCAATTTCGGCCCAACGACGCGTATCGTCATCCTCGAACGACCCAAGTTCATCCGGCCCCGCCGGGAACGGCTTGGCGCCGACGGATTGCAGATAGGCATCTGTCTCCGCGCTGCTGACGAAGGCCAGCACGAGATGTCTGAGCTTCGCGACGATATCGGGCGGCGTCCCCGCACGCACGAAAACGCCGACCCAAGCGGTCAGCTCGGATTTCGGCAACCCAGCCTCGGCGAGTGTCGGAACATCAGGCAGTCCTTTGAGCCGTTCGTTGCTCGTCACTGCAAGAACCCGCAGCCGACCATCCTGAATCAAGCCCTGCGCACTGGCGGGATCGGCGAAGACGCAATCGATTTCGCCGCCGAGCACGTCAGTCAGTGCCTGCGGCATGCCGCGATAGGGCACGTGTTGCATCTCGATTCCGGCCCGGGAACGAAACAGTTCCGCGGCACCGCGGCTCGAGGTGTTGCCGCTCCCGAATGATACCGGCTTTGGCCGCTGCTTGGCGATGGCGATGAACTCCTTGACGTCCTTGGCGGGAAAGTCGGGCCTGACACTCAGCATCATCGGAATGGTCATGATGCCAGCCACCGGCGCAAAATCCGCCTTCGGATCGTAAGGCATTGCACTAAACAGATTGACGTTTGCCGATTGTGTCGAGTTCGTCGTGACAAAGACCGTGTAACCATCGGCGTCGGCCTGCGTGACGGCAGCGGTAAACCTTGGTTCAGCAAGGGCGAAATGCTGACGCAAGTCCAGCGCATCACGAAGAAGATTATCTTGGCTGCGGGCTTGCGGCCTGAACTGACGTTTACGTCTTTCGGCCGGCATGGCGGCACAACAGAAGCGAGCGCGTCGGGGCTCACGGAGACCCAACTTATGAAGAAGGGCCAGTGGTCATCGACTGCGGCAATGGCGAACTATCTGCACGACGACGATGAAGCCAAACAGGATGCGCAAATGAAACGCATCAAGCGCCGAGCCAGACAAGCGAAGGGAAAGTGAACGTTTGTCAGAATGAAAAAACGTGACCTGTCAGAACGAGACGGGCTCGGCGAGCTAAACCATTGAAAACATTGGAGCGGGTGAAGAGGGTAGTTGGAGCGGGCGACGTGCATCGACACGGTTCATTACCATATATAAATCAAATATTTACGAGCCGATGAGAAAAATTGTTGGACGGTTCGTTGGACGGATTGTTGGACGCGATGTTGGACGTCTTTTGCCACGCGGCGGTTAGCCAAATAACGCGCAACTTAGCGCGCGATCCCCGCTCGGGGGCCAGTTCGGATTAGTCGTCACGCACGATCTGCAAACCGAGCAAAGCTTTTGCACGCAGGCTATCAAGTACCATATTCATCGCTTCAGGCATTGGTATCGTAAGATCGATACCGATCTTCGGATCGCCCCTGTTGCATCGCAAGCCATCAGAAAGCAGTTCACCTAATGTCATCCTAGAGCTTAGGTGATCGAGGCGAGCATACGGCTTGAGTACCGCCAATGCGGGAACACAAGTGACGCCGGTTGCTCCATAAAACCAAACGTAGGCATCGTTGGATAGCAGCCCCATGTTGAGCGCTTGCTGCCGCATCCGATTCTTTCCGCCGGACTTGTCCCATTTCGCTTGAATAAGCATTCCCTTGCTTACGGGAAGCTCTTTGTCGCGCCGAACGAGCGCAATATAGAGATCTGCACCAGTGAGCCGCTCCATGTCATTTCGGCGATCGGGCATGTCGACCGAGGCGACCTCCACGCGCAATCCTCCAACAACGATAGGATGATGACGAAGCCGTGTCTCGATTGCTTGAATGATCCTCGAGGTTACCGGGGGCTCCTGAGCATAACTCTTGTAGTGTCGTCCGCAGACGATGATGGCCTCCTCATCGATTGCAAGTGCCAATTCGAGAAGCAGCTCCTCTTCACTTTCTTCGAAAAGTCCCTCGGTCGTGGTTGTCATTTAGAGAGATCGCCCCTTCGCCGCCTTAAGCCTGGGCCAGAGCATGGCTTTCAAAAGGTGAGTCTGCGCTCAATCAAGCGTCGCGCTTGCTCCTCGTACGTCTCCGCAGACAGTCGGGTGCCATCGAAAGCAACGAACAACTCACGTGTAGCCGCCTCGACCAAGCCAGGTAGAGCAGACGGAGCTGTAGTCAGGGGCACCTCGACAAATGTCGTGATCACGTCTTCGCGCGAAGGGCCTCCGCCTGGAACATAGATGACGGGGTTGGCCCAACTATCGAGCCGGCGCCCCTCGAGCTTCCGCCAGCGGAACATAAAGCCGAGAGTAGCCGTTTCAGACCAACCCAATCCTTTGGCGGCAGCGATACCGACTGCGATCGCCTCAGTCACTCGATAGATCATAAGCACCGGATCGAGGCGAGTACCGGGCTCGATCCGCCGGGGCACAGCATCGTCTTGCAGCAAGCGCCTCAGATAGAACTCACCCTTGGGATCGAGCCGAGAGAATTCGAGGCGATTGGAGGTGTCGTCGCTGAGGCCGACAATGAGGGCCTCCCAAGCACCTCCCCGAACAACTGGCCGCGAGCGTTCATCCGACATAGTTCGAGCATCGAGCCAGATAGGCCAACCGGTGTATTTCGGATTGCTCGCGGCAATCGTTGCTAAAAACTCCTTGTCTGGTAGCGCGTCTGGGCGCGGCGGATCGATCGCGAGCGCGATCTCCCAGCTCAATTGGTCGAGAAGGACCTGCTCGACAATGCTAAGGCCGCGGTCTTTCTGTGCTCCAATGAACCGCTCCTGACCCTGCTGAAGAAGGGCGTTACAGCGTTCTCGCAAAACGTCGACTGGCGCAGCCTCACCTTGAAATGCGGCAACCAGCCGCGATGCATCCTGTCCCGCCAACTGCCGACGGAGAAACCTGCCGATATCCGCCTCGCGATTGTCGAAGCAGATATCGAGGATGTCTCGCCAATCATGCGGTCGCGCCGCGGCCGTGCTCGGCGTTCCGTTTGCATGCAACGTACGAAAATAGACATCCCCGACGGCCAATAACTTGTCGCCCGTGCCCTCGGACAGAGAGTTCTTAACGACGACAGGTATCCGCACCCCTGGAGGAATTGCGATGACTGGAAAGGAACCACCTTCATGCTCAACAAAAGCGACATGTACCTCGAAAGGCTCGTTCGCATAGCGCGACACCAACCCCTGAATGACATCCTGGTGAAACGTTGCCCGAATATCGGGAGGCGCGTTGGCGGCGTCCGGTTGTAGCGTCTTGTCATCAAAACCAATGACCAAGAACCCGCCGTTTCGGTTGCGTAGGGCAAATGCTGCTTTCACGATCTTGGCGATGCCGGCCGGCTGCGACGGATCGATCCACCGCTTGATCTCTACGCTCAGGGCCTCGCCGGGGCGGGCGACAAGTGCCCGAATCTGGTCATCATCTAGAATCATTCATCGAAGTCCGGACTTTGCTTCAAAGGCTCCATCATCCCTCGCTGTCGAAGAGCCAAACTCTCGATATCTTCAGGACTGACATGGGCGGCAAGCTTCACATTGATCGCCCTCTTTATGACCCCTAGATTGGATAGCAATTCGGGTGGTTGACCAGCCTGCAAAATGGCGGGCATCAGAACGTAAGTACCGCAGCGATGGTACCCAGTCAGAAAGCGATCGATATTGATGCTGTCATTCGGCTCCATCGTCATGGATCTCGATGCAATCGCCAGCCCTTGGCCGGACTGATGAGTGCTCAGATCGGGCTGTTTGGATGCAATGAAAACAAGATAATGGTTTGGGTTCTGGCCCGGCAATTGCCGCACTATCGTTAAGTAGATTTCTTCTTCGACATCCCTTTCGCCAAAGCGGGCACGCCAACGCTCGAAGATCTTGGTGGCGGCCTCTCTATTTTCGAACATGAAGGCCATCGCGGGGGCCCGTACAGCCCCTAAATCCGCATAGGCCACGCCCTTCCATCGAGCGCTGTTCCAGGCGTGTAGGTCGATAACGGAACGAATTGTGCGATTGGTGTGACTCTTCGGTTCTTTCGGGCTGTCCTCTTCTTGGCCATCCGTTGACGGCTTCGTCTCGAATTGGAAACGCTCCAATGCAGGTCGCTTCGTTCGCGGTTCATAGCTCCGCCGAACAACCTCTTTCCAATCCGAGAGCCTCGCCACGTCCTGTGACATGAGCCGGCGGTAGCTGTTGGTGCTCGCGGCAATAAGCGCCATGCGCTGCTGAACAGCCTCGTTTTCGAAGAGCTTATCAAGCAATCTTTTGGGATCGTCGAACATGCATGTCGTGACGAGAACCTGTCCGGAAACAACAGCAAGGAATTGCTGAATATCGGCATGACGATCAAAGCTCGCGGGAGACAGTCCCGTCGGCCAGACGAGCTCGGCGGACATGGCGATGTTGTCGATCTCAAATTCAGGGTCCGATAGTCCGCTGCTTTCCCTCAGCTTGATGTGAAAGCGCTCGGTGTGAGGCATGATGCGCTGTTCAAGCGACGTCGAGAAGAAGGCTTCCACCGATCCAAGCACCATTGCGGCAACATTGATCAGTTGATCGGTTCCGTCGAACTCGATCTCAATCGTCATACCGAGGATTCGAGTGGCAAGTTTCTGCTGTTGCCCCACTATGTTCAGAATCAACGGACCGCGCGTTTGATCGGCTACCGGCTGGCTTGCAACTATCGAGAGGAACTGACTTACGTCCTCATCAGTTTCAGATTCGGGAAGGCTGCCGTCAGCCCGCAATACGTCGTCATAACCGAGAGCATAGAGTAGCGCCGTTCGCGCTGTGAAGAGCCCTAACGCTTCCAGAACATCTGGCAAGCCAGTCAGCTTACGCAGATCGTTCTCCTCCAAATTCAAAAGAACGCTGCCTAGTGCCACTTCAAGCTCGAACAGGTCCTCCTTGACCTTCGCCTTCGATTCGTCCGCAAGAGGCAGAACTTCAAGCGCGCCACTCAGGATTTGAATGGTATGCAGCAAGTCGGGTACGTGGCGCATCGCAAGCGCAATCCACGCCCAAATCTTCAAAGTGGGGATTATGCCAACCGGAGGATGGCTGTTCTCCTCGCCTTCAATGGAAAGGGTTGCCGCAGCGAAGATGCAACTAGAGCGCGCGGCCCATAGTAGTCCGGCGCTCCTGTACGCAAGTGTCAGACGTTGCATCGCCTCTATGAGGCTCTCCGCATATTCCTTCTTCGTCAGACCAATTGCGGCTTTTCCAAGCAACCGGATCATTTCGAGGTTTTCGGAGAATTCAAGCTTTTGAGCTCGCTTGAGTAGTATAAGAGCGCCTTCTGCCTCTCCCGTTCGTTCCGAAACGAAGTCTGCAAGCTTTTCAATGAGACTGGTGTAAGTCGGGTCATTGCCCGCGATGTCGCCACCGAGCTCGATCATTCTTACGAGGCGGTCGGCGTCGAACTCACCCAATCCTCGCGCTTCGTCGAGAACAGAACCGAAGTCCTGCCAGATGTCGGCGAACAGTTCCGGTTTCTTCTGTAAACAGGCATCGTTCATCCGGAGAATGAGCAGGGAGGTAACAGCCTCCAAACGGTTATTGGGTTGTTCCCTGTTAGCGGCGATAGATTCGAGAGCTTGCCTCAGGCGCTTTGTACGCTCGTCGAACAAGCATTCTTCGCGCGACAGATGATTGTGTACAATGGCGTTAACGAGAAGCTGGTTGAGATTGCACAGAAACTCCAGGTTCTTGGAGTGCGTCGCGCCCAACACTAGCTTCTCGAATTCCGTATAGGCATCATTGACCAATGGAACGTCGTCGAACCACCAGAAGGCTGTCCAGATGTGCTCGTATCTTGCCTCAAGCTTCTGGCGATACGAGCCATCGGCTACTGCCAGCCGAATAGCGCGCAAGAAGCGACCGTCTGTCTCGGTGCGTGGACGTTCCAGATTACGTGAGAGTTTGGCGGCGATCAGGGCTTCGGTGACACGTTGCCGCTCCATGCCGCGAAAGGCTTCGGGATCATCGAGGGCCTTCTCGGTCTCGGCCAACTGCCTTGCTCGCGAATAGTCCGTTGGGCCGAGACGAAGCGGATCGTCCTTTTGCTGGCCAATCCCCAAATAGTTGAATGCAAGATCCTTGCGGTCCTTCTCGATGATCTCGGTGACGATCCAGGATCGGTCATGGATTGTGATCGGGATACCGTATTGCCTGGAGAGTTGATCTTCTAGGCGTGCCCGATCTTTGGCTTTTGCAAACCTGCTGGTGACGCAGATGATCCGATCATAACCGCGACCGGTTTTAACGAGACCCTCGACATCACTGCGGACTTTTGGAGCCCACTTCTCCTTGGCGCTGAAAGCGAAAGCCCATCTTTCGCTTCCGCTCCGAGGCTGCCCCACATAAGTAAGTGCAGCGACGTCCCCTGTGACGGGATAGGTCTCAGTGTCCGCCTTGCTGTCACCCCCGCCCTCGGGCCCGGTCTGGGGCCGCAAGTTCGGACAGATGGTGCGCTCGCACAACTTGCGGCAGAAGATCTCGAAGTCATGCGTCTGGTTACGCCGGGTTATTGTGTCGAGATGATACTCAAGCGTTGGTTGGTCGAGGACGTAGGCCGCCCGATCTTCGGAATCAGAGTAATACTCCGGCCGAAGCTTTCTCATGAAGTCGGAGGGCGAGAGCTTGCCCGACTGGACTGAATCTGGCGGCGGTGGCGATTCGTCGTTCATCATGGAACATTAACAGAACATCCCGTCCCGCGAATGGAAAATGCGCGAAACTTGATCGTTCTGCACGGATGGATTGTTGATCGCTCATCTCAGGCGGCCGCGCCAGGCCTTGCCACCATCACATGGACGGTCCGAACCGCAGCTTGGCAATACGGAGTCCAACCCTTTTTCGGCGAAGCTCCAATTCGGCGTGTCGCTGCGCGGCCTTCCGCTCCTGTAGAGCCTTAAGTGCGGCCCTCAGCCATTCGTAAAGTTCACGCCGCGCTCCTGCTCGGGCCCGCCGCGGAAGCCAACGCAAGCTTGCCTGCTTTCGCCGGAACTCGCACTTCAGCGCGAGTTCGTCGGCTTCACTTTCTTCTACCAGCCGATTGCCGCCAGCGTCCTCCGTCAGTTCGTTTGCCGTGGCGGATGGGGGCTCGGCCGTGGCGGGGCCGGCCCCTGGATCATTCTCCAAAGAGATCCTTCTGTCGCTCGCGCCAGATGGCATCCTCCTCTTCGCGGGCAGCGTGCTGCTGCTGTTTGGTCACATTCTCGGCAGCTTCACGAAACAGGTCCGCCCTCTCCTCCGGTGAGATCGGCTCAGGTCGAGCCGAGCCGAGATTCGCGAAAAAAGAGAGCAGTACGTCGGCGGATGCAGCGATTCCCCTGTCTATCCGGTCACCTGAATACGACGCGGGATCAGGATCATGGGCAGACTCCCGGGCCATCCATCCTGACGAAGCCTCTTGTCGCGCAGTAGGCTCCATAGCCGGTGTGGCCAACGTCGCACCGGCTACCTCGTGTGCCGCCTCATGGAAGCTGCGCTCAAGCCTAAGGGCTTGGCCATGGCCACGCTGCTCCGTCAAGAATGCTTCGGTATCAAGACTTGCGCCCTGCAGATATCGTAATTCGGCCCGGGCCTCTTTCTGGTCGTCCAATATGTCGCGATACCAGCCGTCGCGCTCGGCCCGCAGCTCGTTCCAGGCCTTGTCACGCCTGGTCTCCAGTGTCGTCTTTTGGTCCGCCAGGATTCTCTCCTTCATCCCAGCAAGGGTCTTCGCATCCAAGCAAGACCTCTTAAAGGAGTAGAAATTCGCCCAACGGTCCCGGAATTCTTCGCGCACCTCGCGATAAACTTCGGTCTTTAGCTGCCTGAATTCCGATCTCCCGCTCTCAATAAATTCCATTCGCTCGATGCGCTGGATTTCCTTGAGAATTTTCCAGTCCCTATTTTTGGGATCATCTGGAATTTCCGGCGTATTTTCCGCCAATTTTTCTTCGGCCCGAAAAAATTGCTGTTCCTGGACCTTGAATTCCATCGCGACATTGCGCGGCATATTCTTTTCCCGCTCGTTCGCGTTCTTTTCCCGCTGCTCGCAATGAATACGATTCTGCTCGCGCTCATATTGAAGCGCCCAAGCCTGCGCACGCACGTTTTCAAAATCATCGTTGAGACGAAGCCCCGTCTCGGGGTGCACAGCATTCACCAAAATATGCACATGCTTGTAGGCCTTGTCGTTGTGGGCGATCAAAACGGCCTGATGCTCATGCCACCCCATGTGGCGCAGAAAACGCTGCGACTCCTCGGTCATGTGCTCCTGTGTGGGGTCGTCGGATATCGCCCAATTCAGGCTGTAGTGCTTCGAGATCTTTTCCGTTGGCCTGCCGCCCCCCCGGATTCCGGCTTCCTGCTTGAGCAATTCAGCATTTTCAGCGGTTAGCTCCATTTCTTTAATAGCCGCCGGCACGTCGTCGTTGGCAAGGTTAAGTGTTTTCGTCCATTCGACGCGCTCGTCGGTCCTTGCATCCTTGTCGTGCGTCAAATAGTCGGCGCGCGCTGCAAACGATTTTCCGTCGCCGGAATTCTTGACAATCATCCGCGCACCCTCGCGATCAGGCTGCGGATATCCTTGAGCAGGGGCTCGAGATCGGGCGGAACGGGGTCGCCAGTTGTGTGGAGAACCTTCAAGAGCTGGTTCAGGTTGTTTCCCAGCCTCGACAACTGCACCAACAAGAGCCGCCAGCCATTGTCCGTCGGCACGCTCTTCGGAACTGCAATTCGCTCCTTGCTCAAGAGAATGGCGCGCCCGAAATGCACCGGTCGCATCCCGAGAGCCGCCGCGCGCCTTACGATGGTTTCGTATTCCGTCGCAGTGAGGCTCAAATTAAGCTGCCGATCACGCGGTTCAGTTTTTCTTGGCCGGCCCATGTCATCCTTCCTTGGCAGAGCGCATGCGTCCTGGGGTTTGGGGACCACCTCACCGGTCCCCAACGAGCACCGTTTGCCCTAGGCAAACGGACATCTCGCTACCTTTTCCGCCAATTTATTCTTTGAACCTTTTCACCTCCATCGGAAGCATTTGTAATTCGCAAACATTCCTAAACTGGATTGCAATTTCCGCTCGTCCTACTTCTCATGAAAAAAGAGCCCGCTTGTCAGGCGAGCTCTTCGTTGACCTTTGTATCTTCTATGGCGGCATCACGTTATCTGCCACGCATCGAGCAGGAGCTCGACTTCGGCCTGGGCTTCTTTCATTGAATGACACTTGATGCGAAAGAACTCGAATGTCAGCCTTGGAAAGCTACCGAGCCTGATCCTGAAGGGCCTATCATACGACAGGACTCTCCTTGCTTGCCTGATGGTCACGTAATGAACCGGATCGAACTTTCCGTAACCATCGTGCCAGAGCGTCGCAAAGAGCCTCCCCGTGTTGGGGTTGATGCAGGCGGAGTAGCTTTCATCGCCGACCCACAAATAGGTCGTAGGCATATCCACCTCGTCCATCATCATGGGTTGGAATAGCCGCGATAGCATGCTCTTCATGCGGCTCACGCCGAGTGAGGGGGCGCTCATTGAGCGCCCCCTTTTTCAGCACCTTCCTCGGAGGCCTTTTCCTTTGGCTCGCGCAGAACGATCCGGTCGCCAACCGGGAGAGCGTCGAGCTGAATGTTCAGGCCGTCGCCCTTCTCGTGCGGAAACGCCGCGCCGATCTTGGTCCAGATTGTTGGTTTGCCTTCCCGTTCTTTGACGCTGAACGCGAGGTAGGTAGGTTGTTTGTTGCTCATGATCTTTCCTATCTGTTTGGAAGCCCCACTGCGGGGCTTGATGCGGTTCGTCACGGCCGTCGCCCAGGCGCGCGTCAATCGCTTTTTGGTGGATCCGAAACGCAAGGCCGTCTGCGCCCTCGCGCAACGGCCTCTGCGTTTTGGGAAAAAGCGATTGACGGTCTTCGCGCCGGCGTCCGGCCGTAGAAACCGCAACTTCAAGCCCCTATGGGCTTCCGAACGAAAGGCATGAGCAACAAACAACCGACCTACCCCGTCGAGCTAACGAGTAACAATCGACTAAG